>NZ_CP114289.2:3216891-3860269 GCF_027111315.2 Flavobacterium limnophilum
TGTTTATGAAATTAGAACAAAATAAAAAGGTGTCAGGAAAGCTATTAACTATAAAAATTAAATGTTTCCGACACCTTTAATTATTCAATACTAATTCAAAATATTAAATATATTGGTTAATGATATTTTCGAACAATTCTTGTTTGCCGCTTTGCAAAGTAAGTTCTCCGTTTTCTTTGGCGATTTCGTACAAAGCTTTAAAATCTAATTTTCCTTCTTCAAATTCTTTTCCTTTACCGGCATCGAATGAGCTGTAACGGGCTGTTCTCAATTTATCGTAAGCAGATGAAGTGATAATTTTGTCTGCAGTCAACAAAGCTCTTGCAAAAGTATCTGCTCCGCCAATGTGCGCCAAGAAAACATCTTCCATGTCGGTTGAGTTTCTTCTGATTTTAGCATCAAAATTAACTCCACCACCTTGCAATCCTCCTGCTTTCAAGAATACCAACATCGCCTCGGTAGTTTCTTGAATGTTGTTTGGAAATTGGTCTGTATCCCATCCGTTTTGGTAATCTCCACGGTTAGCATCCAAACTTCCCAACATTCCTGCCTGTGCAGCCACGTCAATTTCGTGTTGGAATGTATGCTGTGCCAATGTAGCGTGATTTACTTCGATATTCATTTTGAAATCATTCTCCAACCCTTGAGCACGTAAAAATCCAATTGCTGTGGCACAATCAAAATCATATTGGTGTTTCATTGGTTCCATAGGTTTTGGTTCAATGAAGAAATTTCCTTTAAATCCTTGCGCACGAGCATAATCACGAGCCATTCTCAAAAATTGTCCCATGTGATCCAATTCTCTACCCATATCAGTGTTCAACAATGACATGTATCCTTCGCGTCCTCCCCAGAAAACATAATTCTCACCACCTAATGCAATTGTAGCGTCCAAAGCCAATTTTACTTGTCCACCAGCTCTTGCCACTACGTTGAAATCAGGATTGGTAGCAGCACCGTTCATGTAACGTGGGTTCGAAAAAGCGTTGGCAGTACCCCAAAGCAATTTTACGCCAGAAGCCGCTTGTTTTTCCTTCAAATACTCGGTAATGGTTAGAATTCTTTTTTCAGATTCTCCAAAAGTTGCTCCTTCTCTAATTAAATCGTAATCGTGGAAACAGTAGTAACCGAATCCCATTTTTGTTGTAAATTCGAAAGCTGCGTCTGCTTTGTCTTTGGCTGCCTGCACCGCATCTGATGATTGATCCCAAGCAAAATTTTGTGTTCCTGGTCCAAATGGATCTGAACCTTGCCCACAGAAGGTATGCCAGTATGCGATTGAGAATTTAAAATGATCACGCATTGTTTTACCAGCCACGATTTGGTCTGGATTGTAATATTTGAATGCCAATGGATTGTCTGATTCCTTGCCTTCAAATTTGATTTCGCCAATACCTTTAAAGTATTCTTTATTTCCTAAAGTTGCCATTTTTTATTTATTTATTGATTATTAATTCTAGTTCATTTTTCCAAAGTTGGTATGCTTCTAAATACGGTTGTTTGTCTTTAAAAGGCATGTAAGTCATCACGTGATCATTGTCGGTGATGTGTTTTCCGAAAGTTTCAAAATCGCCTTCGTGAAGCACTGATGCTCTTGCTGCACCAATGGCTCCTGTTGTATTGTAAATTTCTATTTCGTGTCCGATAAGTGTTGCCACGGTATTCGAAAAAATCTCCGAACGGAATAAATTATCGTTTCCGGCACGCATTACGTTCACTTCGATTCCGTCGGATTTCATGATTTCCATTCCATATACAAATGAAAAGGCAATTCCTTCCAAGGCTGCACGACAAATATGTGCTTTACCGTGATTGTTCAGATTGATGTTTACCAATCTTGTTCCAATGTCTTTGCTGTTCAGCATTCGTTCGGCTCCGTTTCCAAAAGGAATCATGCAAACTCCATCAGAACCTACCGGAATATCCGAAGCGAGGTTATTCATTTCTTCATAAGAAGAAACCGAAAGATTATTCAGCAACCAACGGTATTGAATTCCGGCGCCATTGATGCACAACAATTTTCCAATTCGTGGATCATTCCCTTTTTTATAGTTAACGTGGGCAAAATTATTGACCCTTGAACTTTCTTTTACGGACAAACTATTGGTCATTGCGTAAACCACGCCCGATGTTCCGCCTGTTGCAGCCACCTCGCCTGGATTGAAAACATTTAACGAAAGCGCGTTATTGGGTTGGTCGCCCGCTCTGTAAAATATGGGAGTTCCTTCGGCCAAACCGCTTTCTTCTGCTCCTTTTTTGTCCACTTTAGACTGGATGCAAAAAGTATCTACTATGTCTGGGACAAGTTCAGTCGAAATACCATAAT
Source organism: Flavobacterium limnophilum (assembly GCF_027111315.2). Taxonomy (GTDB): domain Bacteria; phylum Bacteroidota; class Bacteroidia; order Flavobacteriales; family Flavobacteriaceae; genus Flavobacterium; species Flavobacterium limnophilum. The sequence goes on from NZ_CP114289.2 coordinate 3,219,218, forward strand.
GCTCAAACAAGAAGTTGGCGAAAGTATCATTTTTAAAATCCCACATAATTCCTTCAGACAATCCCGAGATGGTAGTATTGATTACATTCGATAATTTATAGGCAATATAATCTCCCGGCAACATAAATTTATGAATCTGGCTGTAAATTTCCGGCTCGTTTTCTTTGACCCATTTCAACTTTGAAGCGGTGAAATTCCCGGGAGAATTCAACAAGTGTTCATTGCACTTTTTTTCGCCGATTGCCGCAAATGCCTCGTTTCCTATTTCAACAGCTCGGCTGTCGCACCAAATTATGGATTTTCTTAAGGGTTGCCCCTCTTTATCAACCAAAACCAATCCGTGCATTTGGTATGAAATCCCAATACCTTTTATTTGCGTTCTTGAAATGTTGTGTTTTTTCTTCAATTTGGCTACTGCATTGCAAGCGTGTAACCACCAATCTTCTGGTTTTTGTTCTGCCCAGCCATTTTTCAAGGCTAGCATGCTCATTTCGGTTTCTGGCTCTTGTGCTACGCCAATGCTTTTTCCGGTAGCGCTTTCTACGATAGCCACTTTCACTGATGAGCTACCTATGTCAAATCCAATGTAATACATAATTTATAATGATTCTCTTAATATTAATTTTGTCGATACATAATACTGCATCGGTTCGTCTTTGGTAATAAATTCGGCTCCTTTGGTTCCCAATTCCTTGAAATCTGTCGTAACCACCGAAATCCCTTTGTAAATGAATTTTTTCATTGGAGTTTCGTTGTAGGACAAGAAACCAACATCCACTCCGGGTTCAAAATTCTTTTCACGACATTGCTCCAAGAACACGCCTAGCATCCTGTCGCTAACTCCTATATAGGCCTTGTTTTTTTCAATATCGAATTCCTTTGGATTGGTAATAATGTTGTAATCAAACCCAAATTCCTTGCAAAATTTTTTGAAATAAGTAACCGTCTCCAATGGATGATTGGTAAAACTGGGATACAAAAAATCAATTGCTTTGTATTTTTTAAACAAATCAACGGCTTCCGTCAACGATTCGTAAAAAGCTTTTCCAAAATCTTGGAAAACATAATTGTTCTTTGGTTTTGAATGAATGTTCCAGTCAATCAACAATAGTTTTTCATTGGAAATATTGGTCAAAACCGAAGCCACTTCTTTATGGTCAAAATTCATCACCACATATTTATAATACTTGCCAACACTGTTATTGATGATGGTCTTGAAATTATCTATGTTGTAATGGTGAAATTGGACATCGGTAATAATATTGTCGGGCAAATTATTTACGAACGAATGATACAAAACTTCTTTATAGGCCTTGAATGTATCTAAAACCAAAAGCACTTTTCGAGTTTCGCCGGCCACATAATAGCCTTTATTGGGTACCGATTCAATCACTTTTTGGTCTTTCAAAATCAAATAGGCCTTGAAAACAGTATCTCTCGAAAGTTTGTTTTCTTTGCAAATACTGTTCACGGAAGGCAGCAAATCCCCCTTGTTCAAAAGATTTTCAGCAATGGCATTATTGATGGAATTCACCAATTGTTGGTATTTGGGAATATCACTTTCGTGATTAATACTAAAGGCAAAATTCTTTTCGTTCATAATTAGCGTGCTGTTCTGTTCCGGTATGCTAAAGTAATTTTTTTTTTTGGAATAAAAAGCCCTAAAGCACTTTTTTTATAAAACTTATTATATCGCTAAAATACTTCATAGGCAGTCATATTCCTCAAAATAAATTAAAAAGAGCCTATTGTTTATTATATTTAAATTTGATTGCGTTCACTAAATTAGTGCTAGAATATCGTTTGCTAAAAAACAGTATATTTGTATTCAACTTTTTTTAATTATATGGAAGAGAATAAAGATGTTACCATCTACGATATCGCCGAAAAGCTGAATCTTGCGACTTCAACAATTTCGAGAGCGCTAAAGGATCATCCGACTATTAGCAGCAAAACGATAAAAAAAGTAAAGAAAATGGCCGAAGAAATGGGTTATGTTCCCAATACTTTGGCAGCAGGATTACGGGGCAATAAAACCAATACTATTGGAGTTTTGATACCCACTGTCACCCAACCTTTTCTTTCTTCATTGATTAGCGGTATAGAAATTACCGCCAGGAAATCAGGATATAATGTCATTATCATGCAATCGCACGACTCCTATGAAGAGGAAGTGAGCATGGCAAAGTCTTTATACAGCAGCAGAGTTAGCGGAATTATCTCTTCGCTGGGGATGAAAACCATCGACACTTCGCATTTCCAACAATTTGTCAACAACAATATTCCCATAGTTTTTGTCGACAGGGTTCCAAAAGATTTTAATACTTTTAGAGTAATAATCGACAATTACGCGGCTGCATTTAAAGCAACAACCCACCTGATCGAACAAGGTTGCACCCGTATTGCCCACATAACTGCCGGATCGGAGTTTGGTAATTTATACAATGAAAGAAAGAGAGGCTATCTCGATGCCTTAAAAAAATACAATTTACCGATCGAAAAAGAACTCATTGCAGATTTAAAAACAGTCACCTACAAAGAAGCTCTAAAAGCCAGCGATAAATTACTGGATTTAAAAAAACGTCCCGACGGATTATTTGCTTCGGGCGACATAATGGCTGTCAGTGCCATTCAAAGTGCCAAAAGGAGGGGACTTAGAATTCCTGAAGATTTTGCAGTAATCGGTTTTAACAATGACCCTATTTCGGAAATCATAGATCCCAATTTATCCACGATCACACATCCTGCAGCAAAAATGGGACAAATGGCGGCTGAAATTATTTTGAAGAGCATTAAATTCCCTAATAAAGACGAAGTGAAAGAAATCACTTTTTTGAATACCGAAGTCCTGGTTCGCGAATCTTCAAAAAGAATTTAAACCCGTTTTTGACTACTAAACAAAAAAAAACTCCTTGACCTAATTGAATCAAGGAGTTTTGTGTTTTAAAATCTTGAGTGCTTACCAAGTAAACGGCAAATACCAGTTCTGAACATTCAATAATTTAGAACGTACTGCACTTGCATTAGAATTACCTTCTTTGCTAAGTTTGTCATAAACCTTATCCGCTAAAAAGGAAGGATCGTTTCTACGTAAAGCCACACGAACCAAATCTTCCCAACGGTTTCCTTCGTAAGCAAGCTCCATGGCAGCTTCATCGATGATGTTATTTTCAGTAGTAACCATGTCATCTCCGATGGCTCCGGAAGCAGTCAAATAGGCACGCCCACGTACTCCACCACCACGATGCCAATTTCCTCTATAATACGGATACTCCCCATTTCGAGCATCAAAATCATAAGGAAAAGCTTCGAATGTTTTCATGGCATTAGTCATATCATCTTTACCTGCATCAAGATTAAGAGGGTTGTAGGCACTTCCTATACCAAAATTCAAAATTCCATAAGCAATTTGTTGGTGATTATCCCTGTTGGCCGCTTCAGCATAGCGCAAATGCAATTTACCGGCACGGTATAAAAACCAATCTCCCTTTAAATTAGTTAGGTATTTGTATTCATACTTCATGATTACAGGATCCCCACCTACTATATTATAAGAAAATTTAGAACCACGTGCATCGTAAGGGAAACCATTACGTTGGGTTTGACTATTCCAAAAATTGATAGCTCTTTGTGATGGTTTTGCCAAATAATTACCATAATTTTTCGAAAATAGGGCAATAAAAGGATTTTTAGGCGCAAAGTTCAAATCATCAAAAGGCAATGACCAAATCCATTCCGTATTCCACAACACATCCCTATCCCTGGCAAAAATAGACCTCCATCCTTTCGTGTTCTCGTTAATTAAATATTTGGCATCTTGCTCAGAGTATCTTATATAACCAACATTTAAGTCATTATTAGTCGTTACATCGGCATATTTCACGCGATACATATCATATCTTTCCGTATCACTGGCACTAGTTGTTGCTGTTTCCATTACTTTTTTATAATGGGAAGCTGCCGCCAAATAATTCCCTTTCCAAAGTTGTAAATCACCCATAAAACATTCTTTATTGATGAATAATTTTCTGGTATAATAACCATCTACGGTTATCACCAAACTACTTTGTGTATCATACAACTCTTTATAAGTCAAAGCTTCGGTAAAGGTCACCAATTTGTCAAGAAGCTGGTTAAACGGAATTCTTGGATATTTACTGATGTTTTTAACATCTTCCAAGGTTGCGATAGGTTCGGTGATATAAGGAATACTACCGAAGTGTATTCCCAATTGCAGGTAAACCCATGAACGTATACATCCCACATCGGCATAACGCTGGTCGTATTGAGACTGTGTAAATTTCTTTTGGGCCAACATGATATCAAAATTTTTAAGGACATCATTACAGTTTTGGATCACCTCATAAAAAAGTTTTGGATTCGCATACGGATTTTCTGCTGAAACATTGTGTTCTGAAAGTTCCTTCAAATACGGACTGGAATTGCGGGTTGTGGTCATCAAGTCGGCACGCATTTCATTAAGAAGCACGTTTTGTTCCGCAAGCTCCATAAATTTTCCATATACCCCTACTACGGCTGCATCGGCATCATAAACGTTACGATATACCTGATCCCCCGAAAGCTTGTCCTCTGGCTCTACATCTAGATAGTCCGAGCAAGAGCCCAGGCTAAATAGCAGCATCATAACCGATACTAAGGACAGGATGCTTTTTGTTGTTTTTGTACTAATTGTTGTTATCATCTGTATGTTATTTCTGTAGTGTAAATAATTAAAGCCCTAAACGTAGTCCCAATTGGAATGTTCTGTATTGAGGAGCCAAACCAATATCGGTTCCTTGACCAAATATAGAGGAGGTAGCACTGAATTCAGGATCAAATCCTAGATAATCGGTTATGGTAAACAAGTTGTTGGCAGTAGCATAAAGCTTGATGGCTTTGATATAATTCATTTTTTCGACATTAAAATCATATCCCAATACCAAAGACTTCAATCTTAAATAAGAACCGTCTTCGATCCATCTGTCCGAAAACTCGGCATTCCCCATTGGATCACCCCAAACGGCTTTTGGCATGTCGGTTACTTGACCTTCAGCTCTCCAGCGATTTTGCACGGCGACACTTTGGTTTTCTGCACCACTCATCTTTTCAAGATTGTAACGCACTCCATTATAAAGGTCGTTTCCTACCGAGAAATTGAACAAACCTTGAAGACTAAAGCGTTTATAGGCAAAATTGGCAGAAATGCTTCCGGTTACGTCCGGGTTTGGATTACCAATCACCATACGGTCTTTATCATCAATCACTTTGTCTCCGTTGGCATCCGTAAATCGCATGTCTCCACCTTTGAATGGAACTAATTCACCATTGGTCAAACGTCGAGACAATCCAGCTGACTGGGCATCTGCGGTTGTGGAATACACTCCATTAGTTTGTAAACCATAGAATAAATTGGCATCTTGTCCAACGGATGTTATATAAGTGGCTCCTCCAAATTGGGTAAAAATATCACCACTAGGCAAACTCTCTACTTTGTTCGAATAACTAGCCAAATTCACCCCTAAATCAAAACTAAAATCAGGACTGTTAACGATACGGGAATTTAATCCCAATTCAGCACCAAAAGTTTTCATGGAACCACTATTGGAAACTACATAATCAAAACCATTTACTGAATTGATTGATTCGTACACAATCATGTTCTCGGTTTTGTTGGAATAAATATCCGAACTAATATTTAGACGTTCATTGAACAAACCAAAGTCAAGCCCCACATTGAATTTTTTCACGGTTTCCCATTCCAAGTTTGGATTTCCAATATTGCCACGCACTAACCCCTGCATACCCAATAAATTTTGGGAAACATAATAGGTTTGTGCCGTATAATTCCCAATATCATCATTTCCGCTAGTACCAAAACCAGTTCTAAATTTTAAATAATCAATGCCTTTAACGTTTTTCATGAATCCTTCAGACGAAATCAACCAAGCTCCCGATATGGAAGTCATCAATGCAAATTTTTCTGACCCATTTGACTCATCATCACCAAATCTACTTGATCCGTCCACCGAATAACTTGTTGTCAAGAAATATTTGTCACGGTAGTTGTATTCTGCATTGGCATAAATATTTAACCACTTCCATTCTCCCAAAGAACCGCCTACTTGACGCAATAAGTTAGATCCGGCACCTACGGAAGTAAAATCATCGGTAGAAGCATTGAAACCCAATCCTAAATCACTTTCCGATTTATTATTTTGACTTCTCAATCCAAAACGAACATTTAAGCTATGGTCTTCTTTGAATTTTTTGGCATAATCGGCGTAGGTATCCGTATAAAGAGTGTTCAACGATTGAACTTCACCTCCAGAACGGTTCGTCCCAACGAAAAGATCATCAATAAGAATATCAGCCACCCCATGATCTGGAATAAAGAAAGTTTCACGCTCCTTGTTGAACGTTATACCAAAAATAGTGCTCAAATTCCAATCCTTGTTTATTGCAAAGTTGAATTTGAAATTTCCGAAGAAACGGTAATTGTTGTTCGTTCCAAAACCTTTCGCCAAAATTGCATTTGGGTTACTTACGTTAAAATAATCTACGTCTGCCAAGTTAGGGGATACTTCACCGTTATTATCCACCACGTGATGCGTCATGAAAGGTGATTTAGTAAGCGACAAATAGATAGGACTTGTTTTGTAAGCAAAACCTTGATCCCATTGATCCGAGATATTATTGACAAAAGAGAGATTGGCATCCATAGTCAGTCTTTGTGTCAACCTCAACACGGCATTCAAACGGGTGGTATAGCTTGTTGATTCGGTTTTATCAACGGTACCTTTACTATTGAGATAGCCAACCGACAAACCAAACTTGGCGATTTCGTCACCTCCACGAATTTTAAGAAAGTAATTTTGGTTTACACTTGATTTAAAAACTTGGTCTTGCCAATTTGTATTATTGTGATATTGATAATATCCTGGTGAACCTACTGCATCGTTCATAAACGGCAAAGCGGCAATCTGTTGTTGGGACAAAGTACCAGTAGTTGCTGCCAATTGGGATATATGGGTACGATAAGCATCCGCTCCCAACAATGGCAACTGATCTGGAGTCTGGTTTACTCCTCCATACATGGTAAAGTCAATCTTGGTTGTCAATTCGGTAGCACGAGTAGTTGTAATATTGATCACTCCATTACCTCCTTTTGTACCATAAAGGGAAGAACCATCTTTAATTATGGTTACATCCTCTATATCTTTGACATCGATATTGGTCAAAGGAGACGACATGTTGTTTTGCACGATTCCTGAACCATAATCTTCATCATCGTAAATCATTCCATCCACTACAATCAAAGGTTTGTTGGTGGCATACAATGAATTAAAACCACGTATTGTCATATAGGATCCGGTTCCTGGAGTTCCTGAACTTCTTACAGACGTCAAGCCTGTGGCTCTTCCTTGAAGATACCCTCCAATAGATTCATTCACGGGATTGGACCACTGCCCTTTCTCGAAATTCACGATACTGGTCGCATTGGTATTGTCAAACTGCATTTTTTCTCCGGAAGGCAAATTAGCCACTTCATAGGAAGGAGAATAATTAGGTTCATAGAGGTAAATTTCGATGCTTGATTTTTGTTTTTTTAAGGCATATACTTTAGTCTGATAATTTTCACCACTAATTTTAAGTTTTGCGTCGAGATTGGGAACTCTAACTTCAAAGGTTCCGTCATTATTCGTAATGGCGGCAGAAAAGCCGTCAACAGCCACATTTATCCCTGAGAGTCCCAGTTTGGTTTTTGCGCTTTTAACAACACCTTTAACCTTGGTTCCTTTTGCATTATTCGGACTGGCGGTTGGAATTACTTTTACAACCTCAGTTGAATCCTGAACGGTCTGCGCGCACAACTGCATACTAAGACTTCCAGCAAAGAACAGGCTTACCACGCAGCTTATTTTTAAATTGTTTAACATATCTATTTTTGTAAAATATTATTATTTAATTTCAGGAACGAATTTCAAATAATCAAGAGTAAGAGAGTTGTTCCCGTTTACCGTGTTATTTGCGGCTACTAATGAAATCAAATCGATATCAATTGCTTGTGCCAATGTAAATTCTCCTAGATAAACTTCAGTATAATTATTAAGCTCCACATTTGTAAGAGGTACATCATATAAAACACCAATCTGTGTAGTTACCGTATTGACTACTGCCCATTTCCCACCTATGCGTAGTCTTTGTTGAAAAACATTCGCTTGTCTGTCATTTATGGCTCTCCAATACACTTTGTATTTAGTGCTGAAAAAATCTTTATCTTTATACATCAAAGTAAACTCAGCTTTACCGGGATCTTGCACCATGATATCATTGTAGAATACCCCAAATGGATCCACCTTGTCGCGATAAAAAATCTTGTTACGGGATCCCCAATATCCAGAATTGTTTTCCCCTTCGATTTTTTTGGTCAATAAACGTTTTGCAAGAGAAACATCCACTTTTTTCATTATGTAAACAATACCATTGCTCAAGCGAATGGGCTGCCCCACAATTTGAGTTTTGTCTATCGGAACTTCAACCCCGAATCTTGAAGTCAAAGTGGCAGGCAGGTTATTAAGCTCATACTTTTTACCAAAAGCCATATCTCTTAACGTGAAATATTTTGAATAAATAGCCGTAGAGTCAATAGCTGGATCATTAGATTTTTTAATCAAGTAAGGTTTCATCTTGTCCACTTCGGCATTGTATCCATCATCCTCCATTAAAAACAAGGTATAGGAGTTTTTCTCGTTGTTCAGGTTGTAAACATTTTTCAAATAAGAATTAGACAAGGAATCGGAATAAATTCCTGGAGATGCAGCAGCAGTTTCTTTACTAGTAATATCAGATGCATAGATGCTGAACTCTTTTAAACTCAACAAATAATCACTCATGGCAGAAGTAGCCGCTTTTGAATTGATGTATTGCCAAATGTTCATTTTAGGTGTCAGTGCTTTATCTATGACGTGAAACACTCCATTGGCCGCATAATGATTTGCATTGACAATAGTCGCATCATCAATCAAGGTAGCTCCCTTGAATACCAGATATTTGGTACTGAACATTTTTATTTGCGTTTCCTCCGTACCTCTCACGGAAGAAAAGGCTGTCAAGGCAATATGATTGCCAACAAATTCCTTTAGTGCTTCAGGATCATTCAAGATGGCAGAATCTACTTGGGCCATAGCCTCATTGGTAGGAACAAAAACGGTATATGTTTTTGAGGCAGCCAAAATTGTATCGTAACCTGTTTCGACTAATAGTTTTGTAAACTCGGATGTTCCTGCCATATTTGTTATGGCCACATCCAGTGTAACCTTTAGGTTGGCATCGTCAATTTCCTGACGCTCGTCCCAAGGACTGGAACATGAGACTAAAGTCATAATAGTCAGCACACCAACCAATAGTCTCTTATATTTTAATTTTAATAAACTCATTTTTACTTGATTAAGTTTGTACATGTACACTTTTATAATTTTAATAACCAGCATTACTGTTATCGCCTAATTTGGCATCTTCCCTTTGAACTAAATTACTAACCCCTGGCACTGGAACTCCTTTTTTGAATTTCGGCCATATTTGATCCATGTCCACAGGACGGAATTCTACCAAGTCCCATCTGTCTGCATCACCTCCAGCGCAACCGGGACAAACATCAGTAACAAATTTAATTGTATGTCTTCCGGTTGTTGGCACTTCAACGATACCTACCAATCTGGAAAGAACATTATCATTTTTGACGTATGGAAAGATATAACGTTTGTAGCCTTGCGACTCATAAACCCTGTCCGTTATACCTGTGGTAGCATTACTAGGATCATTAGCATATTCTCTTCCGTTTAGAATTCTGGAGGTTTGTTCTCCATTAAAAAATACTTTTGTAGTGTTAGAAGCCTTAGCATTTTGACGAAAAGAAACCCATATTTTATAACGTCCTTTGATAATTACCGGAGTTTTAAATTCAATATCATTCAAACCTCCTGGACCTGTACGGAAACGGAAAGGTCTTATTAAATCCCCATTGACTCCTCCACTATAATTATTCCAATCCATAGTATATGTTTTACTTCCTGTCCAGGTAACATTAGCAAGTCCCCCTAATGGAAAACCGAAAGATGCACCGGTGGATTTTCTGTAATTGGCCACATTTGCCGCCATTTCGGGTTGATCACACAAATCAAAATAAACCGGCGATGGAAGACGTTTTTTTATGGAGAAGTTTACATCCACATAATGCAATACTCCATTGGAAGCAGTAACATCACTAAGCTGTCTTAATATGGGAGAACCTTCTTCCAGTACTCCATTAAAAACATCACGGTTCAAATAGATGACATCCTTCAACAATTTGGCACTAACCACTTCAAGAGGTGCTTTGGTCACGAAAACCGGTGTAGTCGCCATATCGGCCAAGTAATTCAATTGAGGCAATACACGATATTGTACAAACAAATTCAAACTATCCGCCGGATTCATTGGATCTGCCGGTTTCAATGGATCCGTTGGTTTGCTGTATCTAGCTTTCAAATCTTCCAAATTATTGAAACCTGCTTTAGCAAACACCTCGTTGGTTTGCGCCAAAACTGTTAGATGACTGCCTACTTTATTGGCATCGTAAGTAAGGGGCTGATTCAATTTGTCGTACCATCCAGTAGCTTTCAAGACTTCGGTAAACAAAGAAAGATTTGCATCGGCTTCGATGGTCTGTGCCAAGGTCTTGTCGGCCACACGCAACACTTTATCGATAATATGGATAACGCCATTCCCCAACTCTACATTGGAAGTTACAATTCTTGCCGTTTTATTGATCGTTTCACTGGAAACCCCATCGATGGTGGTCGCTCCAGTTATTAGATACTGCCCGTACATACTAGGTGTCGCAATCTTTCCATCGGTAAAAAGATTGGTGTTTATTCTCGCTTCCAAAATATGCAGTTTGGCTATATTTTGCAAATCAACCAATGGCACGTCTTTCAATGAATTGGCACCCACATCTTTTAAATATTGTTTCACCGCTTCATTGGTTGGAAGAAACATGGTATAAGTACCGTAGGTATTCATGAATGAAGCATAGTGGGTCAAATCCAAGATTTCCAAAAACATGGAGTAATCTGGATTTTCTCTTAAATATTCCGTTATGTTAAGAGTTTCGTCGGTACTTTGTTTAATCTCTAGTTGAGAACAGTTCTGAAATACTAAAGCTACAAAAAACACTAAAGTAAGTCTCACTAGGCTAGTTAATCTTAATAATCTTTTCATGACTTATTTTTTTATTTATAAAATGGATTTTGTACTAATGCTTTATTGGTAAAAAGTTCATTCGTGTTAATAGGCAAATAATGACTATTTGGGTCTCTCAATTTTGCAACAATGGACTGTTGTTTGTCAACCGGCGCAGTAGCTATTGCAATATCGATCAATATTTGTAAACGTTCGTAATTATTGGCACGGGCAATACGCAATACATCATACCAGCGTTTGCCTTCAAAAGCAAACTCTCTAGCACGTTCTGCCAAGATAAAATCTATAATGGCATTTGTGTCACCTTCACCTGGAGCCAAGTCCGTTTCAACAAGAGCTTTACGGTTCAATCGAAGATTGGTAATAATTTCAATTGCTTCTTTACCTTGACCCAATCGTGTCAAAGCTTCGGCTTTCATCAACAGTACCTCCGGATAACGATAAACAAACCAGTGTGTATCGGAATCCTGCAACTCTTTTCTATCATCATTGTTTAAACCGGTAAATTTGTAAATTTCGCCAGTTGCCCCGATCAATGACGCAAAATTTCCACGAAAATCTCTTTTACCGATAGGATCGTTGGCATCATATCCATAAACCTCTTCCATCATCAGTTGATATGCCTTAAAATGTGGTTGCTGATAAAAGATACCATAAAACGGTCCTCGATTAGCCTTGGTGTATTGAAATTCAAAGATACTTTCAGACGAATTTCCATTGGCAAAAATAGCACTAAAAAAAGTGTTGGAAGAATTGGTTTCCACCAACTTGAATTTACCGGAATTAACCACCTTGTTTGTTTCAGCAAGTGCCTCTGTGTAATTTTCTGTCCACATATACACATCTGCCAGCATCGTATTTATAGTATATTTGGTGATGCGTCCTTTGTTTGAAGGAATGTTTCCATAATCTTCCTTGGCATATCCTTCGGCCAATTTCAAATCTTTGATTACTTGGGCAAAAACTTCAGCTTGTTTTGAAACAGGCAATTGAAAATCATCCTTGTCAGAAAGTGTGGCAGTTAATTTCAATGGCACATCTTTGAAGGTACGCGCCAAAGTAAAGTACAAATAAGCCCTGATGGCCAATGCCTCGGAAAGGAAATTTTCCAATTGGACTTGGGTCAAGGTTGGATCCTCATTTTTAACCGCTGGTGCCAAATCAATAACCGTATTGCAATAATTAATGGTTCTATAAAAGATGGACCAGTCAGTCAAATCATTGGATGGAAGAACATTGGTTTCAAAAATATCTCTTTCATCTTCGGTGGCATTGATTCCCTCGACAACCATTCCTCCCCTTAATTCACCGTGCATAAACAAGTATTGGGTCATCGTCAAATCGCCCACGCCAGGAGGCGAGTTCAACAAAGAGGAATAAATCCCAATTACGGCAGCTTGAATATCCTCCTTGGTTTTCCAGAATTCATCACGAACGATTCCATCCTGTGGACGTAAATCTAAATAACTGTCGCACGAACTTGCCGAAACGAAAAGTATAAAGAGGGCTAATATTGTTTTTAGTTTAGTTTGCATAATCAATTATTTTATTTTTTAAAAACGAGTTGTAACACCAAATGTGAGACGTTGTGTAGGTGGTGTTGAAGCATTGTCGATAGCCATACCGAAAGGCCCGGAACTCATGCTCACCTCAGGATCTTGTCCGCGATAATTTGTCCAAGTGTACAAGTTGTCAGCCGTTAGATAAAAACCTAAATCATCCAGATTTAATTTCTTCAACATTTCTTTTCCAAGATTATAACGAAAGGTAACCGAACGAAGACGTAAAAAAGAAGCATCTTCCACATAACGGTCAGAACCCAACCAGTTGTATCCTGCACCATAAACCGCTCTAGGCATATTGGTCTCATCACCCGGATTACGCCATCTATCCAAAACAGCCGTACTTTGATTGCTGTATCCATACATATTGGTCGTTTTCATGTCTGTTCCGTTAACGATGTCATAATTCATGCGGTAGTTAAAGTACAACAATAATCTAAACTGATTGTTGAAGGTAATGTTGGGACCAAATCCCCCTGTGATTTTAGGGTTGCTGTTTCCTAAATACACCACGTCACGGCTGTCGATATTACCATCTTTATTGATGTCCTCATAAATGGCATCTCCAGGTTGGAATACATAATCCGTATTGGGATAATTAAAACGCATCAAGACTTCTTGACCGTTAGGCCCCAGAATAACATCTCCATTGGCGTCTTTGGCCTTTGTTGCTTCAAGGTCTTTATAAACCCCCTTGAATTTATAACCATAAAATGAACCAAAAGGATTGTCCACTTGAAGGAAACGTTTGAATTCTCCGTTTTTATCGGTGTTACCACTTTCAGCTGGGTAAAACTCCGATATCTCCGTAATCATGTTTTCATTGCTGGCAATGTTGAAGTTGAAATCCACCTTCCATTTACCAGATTTATAAGGAGTAGTATTAAGACCTATCTCCCATCCTTGATTTTTCATGTTTCCCGCATTCATATCGGAAATAATGTTGTAACCTGAAAGCGAACTTACCTGAATTTTTGGGTAAAGAAGATCTTCGGTAATGTTTTGATAAAAATCGACATCCAAGGACACACGTTTTTTAAACAGTTGCAAGTTGAACCCAATGTTTTTACCTGTTAAAGTCTCCCAACGCAAATTGGTCAATTCCATATTTATAGGAACAACCCCGTTCATGTCCAAATAGGAAGTTTCGTAATTATCATACACATTAAAATAAAGGTAACTACCTTTAGGTGCCCTGCCTGATTTTCCATAACTCATTCTTAAACTCAAATCATCCACATATTCCAATTTCTCCATGAAGGACTCACCCGAAACCCTCCAACGGGCAGACACGGAAGGAAACAAACCATATCTGTTCTCAGGTCCGAATTTTGAATTACCATCACCACGCAAACCAACATTCACGATATAACGATCCAACAAACCATATTGGGCGCTCAACAATGCCCCTACAGTTCTAGCTTGACTACTGCCGGTAGATAATCCCAAGCCCGATTCTCGTGTTCGCGATGGATTCGACGGATCCGTAAATAGGGACGAAGCCGTATTTGAGGTTAACGCCTTGTACGAAGCATAACGGGAATCATTTGTTTGCAAGGACAAAATAGTCTGCAATGTTTGGTTTTTACCGATGGTTGGTGTATAAACAACGTTTGTTTTTGTAATAATGCTGGAAGCATCACCATCAGAATCAGAAGCCCTGTTCACCACAGTTTCCGTAAAAGGACGTCCGGTGGCATTTTGTGGCAAGAAGTCTTTTGTCTTGGTACTGCTGTAATCAAATTGCACATCAAAGGTGGACAATAATATCTTGGGAATGATATCCACATTCACGTTAAAGTGAGGCGTGATACGCTGATTTATTTGATCGTTAATTGCGAACTCCGCCATGGCGGCCGGATTATAAGTGCCCGAATAAGTACCTTGCACATTTGAAACCGGTGAAAAATAATTTGGAGTAAGTTCTCCCAACGAATCAAATTCATAGAGACTCATGTTTGGCATTTTTACATAGGCAACACCTCTTAATCTGTCCTTGTCGTTATTATCGCTAAAACTATTAACATAATTACGCTTGGTGTAGCTATGGGTATAGGACAAATCCGTTCTAAATTTAATACGACTGGAAACCCTGTAATCCAAGTTCAATCTGGTACTGATTCTTTCCAACCCAGTTCCAATGGTTACCCCTGTGGAATTATAATAGCCCACGGAACTATAGTAACTTGCTTTTTCCCCTCCTCCTTGTAGAGCAAGGTTATGTTCATTCGTCAAACCGATTTGGGTGATGGCATCAATCCAATCGGTGTTTTGACTGTAATTTTTATAATAATAAACATCTTGAGGGTCATACTGGAACTCTTTTACATTCAAAGTATTCAATGGCACCCCATTTCTGTTCATGTATTCTTCTGGAATCAATTGTGAATATTGATCTCCATTCAACATTGGTATAGTAGGAGGCAATTTGGAATAACTTCCTTTATAGGTATAGGTGATTTTTGGAGCACTTACCCCTCCACGCTTGGTGGTAATCAAGATAACCCCACTGGCCGCTTTGGATCCCCAAACCGCTGTTGCTGCAGCATCTTTCAAAATAGTAATCGTTTCAATGTCGGTAGGTGCAATATTCAATAAGGCGGCATAGCCTTGATCATCGGCACTGGCAAAGTTGAAATCTTGTGGGATTTCTGTTTCGTATGGCATACCATCCACCACTACCATAGGTTCAGAAGAACCAGAGATTGAAGAAGTACCACGAATACGAATTTGCATTCCGGCACCTGGATCTCCACTGGTGGCCGTAATATCCACACCGGCCATACGTCCTTGCAAAGCTTCATCAATAGATGCCGCTTGGGTATAGGCCAAATCTGCAGCACTAATCGTAACCGAACTGGTCGTTTTATCTCGATCGGCAATATTCATTAACCCTGAATTACCACCCTTCTTTTCAGCCGTGATAACAATCTCTTTCAATGATTCAGTACTGGAAACCAATTTAACTTTAATCATTTCGCGACCATTGATTGGCACCGTTTGGGATTTATATCCAATGGTTGAAATAAATAACTTGTTGTTGGGATTTTTTACGCGTATGGCAAAATTCCCGTCAATATCCGTAATCACCCCTGTCACGGTACGACCTTCTCCATCTTGTTCTACAATAGTAGCCCCTGGTATGGATAAATTATCGCCTGCATCGACTATCTGGCCTCGCACCAACAAACCTTTGCTTTGAGCCAACGCAGGCAGCGTTGCCAACAAAACGAGGGCTATTGTAAAACTGTAAAATATATTTTTGATTAGTTGTCTCATTTTATTCGGTAAATTTAAGGTAATAGGTAATTGTCCACTAAATGGATTAGGGATCTATCTGCTAGGTTGTTGCTGCTGGCCGGGATAAAATTGGCAGCCGGATTATTTCCTGAATTATCTTTAAATGACAAGGTTGCAGGGGCACTTGTCACTCCAACATAGGTTTTATCACCTTTTGTATCTTTCATCAAGGTTTCTTGTTGCCCTGTTATATTCCCATCATTTGAAATCGTTTTATTATTTATGATATGGAAGCGAATAAAATCGGCAATCAAATCCTTTTCTCCTTGTGATGCCGGATTATTTGATGCAGGAAGTACTTTAGCCGTAACCGCTCTTGCCATTGCCGCTTTATTAGGAATCAAGAAAGTATAAGAACTCCCCAAGGCCACACCCTCAATTTTCCCTGTGGCCGCAGTGTAAATAGTGGAATTTTTCAAATATTGATAAAAAGTATCAAATTCTGGATTGGCAGCCGCTAAACGTGCAATTGCCAAACCTTGCAATTCAATGGAATATTCCGGGAACTTGTCAACATAATACGCAATACCGTTTTGCTGCACTTCCTTGCCTATAACATTGGCAGGAACCCCACCCGGCACAATATCTCCTGCCGCATAAATTTTGTTGTTGCTCCATTTGATGTACTCTCCAGGAAGCTCGTCATCGCCGGTGCGAATAACTCCAGAAGTAGATGCAATATCATCCAACTCCCCATTTGGTGTTTGCACAATGCAATTATAAAAAAGTCGCAACAATCTATTTTTGGCACCAGTACCTGTTTCGACTGCTCCATTTATGGGAGAAACATACCTCCAATAGGAATGTGTGGTATCGAAATCAAAACCAAGAGACCTCAATATGGCATCAGAAGGCAAGAATATGGTGTACTTTTTATTGATGTTGCTAATCATTTCTTTGTAACCGGAACCTTCATTATATATCTTGGTTGCATAAGTATATTTAGGATCCAAATAAGCCGTAGTATAAACACTGTAAAACAAATTTGATTTTTGAACTTTGTTGGCTCCATAAAAGAATCCGTTACTCAACACTTTTTTATCCGTGATGTCGTTGTTAAAATCAAATCTTATTTCCTCGCCCAAACCATTCACATAATCATCTTTCAACGTTGGCCAAACTGCAGATTGTACCATGTGGGCATTAACCAAATCTTGAAAAATATATTTAGGCAATACGTCAATAGAAGGATAATTTTTGAGCAACACTGTATTTATAAAAGTTTGCAAAGGACCATTTTCAGGAACAATCATGGTATAAGCATCCGCTTGTCCATCATTATCTTCCGCCTTTACGTAATTTTCATTGTTAGGTGCAAATTTCAAAGTAGCATCATACATTTTTACAAAAACATCATCCGATTTCTTGGTATAATTACGATAAGTAGTGGTAGCCGTTTGATTAAAAACATAAGTAACCAAATTCTTTTCCATAAGACTGTGAAACAGACTGTAATTTGAGTTTTGTTCCAGATACTGGTCGATATTCACGGGAGGAAGATTTACTTTATCCAACTCATGAATAAGTCCATTTTCAGCGATAATATCGGCCTCGGCGACTTTTGAATCCAAAACATTGAATTCCGTGTATTCAACACCAGGATAGAAATAATTGAAATCAAGAGCACTCAAGCGTTTCGACGCAAAATGCTCATCGGTGAAATAAGTGACATACTTATTGTTGTTGTCTCCAGAAACATAGGGGGTAAAACCGTTACGGTTCATACCCACAATCACTTTTGGCTCACCATTTATGATTTTATCCTGAAAACCGTCATAATATGCGGTTCTTCTTCGATAAGCAACATCTACTACCCATCCTTTACTAGATTGATAATCCGAAAGCTGCTCCTTACGAAAACCATTATATATAAGTGCATATTTCACGATTTTACCAGCAGTAATTGAATCTACTTTGCTGGCATCCGAAAACCCTTTTTCTTGAAAAAACTTGGCAAAAGCCGCATCATTGGGAGCCATCATCGTCCAATATCCTGATTTACTCAAGATATCTTTATAACCTGCCTTTGCTATTAGAGTTGTCAGGCTTTTAAAATTACCACGCGCCTCCAATTGTTGGTAAATTGGATCTTCAAGACCAGCTGGACGCTCATAGTACGGATCCAACTCTTGACTACAACTGGCAAAAAGGGCCAGTAGCGGAAGGACAAATAAATAATAGTGTAGTTTCTTCTTCATTATGGATTAACTTAAAAATTGTTAACAAATGTTTATACTTATTTTAACTGTTTTATGATAGTTTAACATTTCCA
The DNA here is from genome assembly GCF_027111315.2 of Flavobacterium limnophilum. Lineage (GTDB taxonomy): Bacteria > Bacteroidota > Bacteroidia > Flavobacteriales > Flavobacteriaceae > Flavobacterium > Flavobacterium limnophilum. The sequence continues at coordinate 3,237,593 of NZ_CP114289.2, forward strand.
AATTTATGCCTTAGTATCACTACCTCTATCCTGCTCTATCCTGTTTTTTTATGTATTACAAAAAAAAAAGTCGATTAAAATATTAATTCCACAATGTATCAACTGTTATTACCACAATAGCAAAACCCTTGTATTTATTAGGATTCAGCCACAATCTCCTTTCAATTTTTGAAAATAAAAATAGCCCTTACTTAGTTTAACATATATTTTGTAATTTAAGAAATCAAACATTATACATAAAGGAATTACAATTTTGAAGCTTATCAGAAGTAAAACCATACCTTATTAATAGTTTTAATACTACGGAAATATTGCAAACCTATTTCAAATCGAATTTTTTAGACCCAAAAGCCCCACTGGTTCCATCTTTGCTTATCAAATTAAGCTTACTTCAATTACAATCATAAAAAAACTCCTTGCACTTATTTCAAGGTTTAAGGAGTTGTCTAATTATTTCTTTTTACTTAGACCTGACAGGTTTTAAAAAAATCTGTCAGGTCTATAAATCGAATTCTGTTCATCGTTTTTTTTTACCTAAATGTTGTTGATGACAATCCTTCATATGAAAATAAATTGGCCGCAGCCAGATTATTGTACCATTTTGAGCTGGACTTGAATTCCAACTTGATCATTTCCTTTGGCGAAGCCCAACCCCAAATTTTCACTTTCTCGTTTCTTTGCAAGACCATTCCATTGCTGATTAATCTAGGCAATTTAATTTGGGAAATCATTTCATGCAACGGAATGAAAATCAGAACAATTAATGCTATTTGAAATTTATTCTTTTAGATTTTTTATACCTATTTTACGGCAACTACAACTTCAGCCATTTTAGGAGCTCCCAATTCGAAACTTTTTTTCATCGGACTGGAACCACCCACATATATTTTGAAGTCTCCCGACTCTATAATTCTGGAACCATCATTTTTTACCATTTCGAATGCTTTGGGAGTCAGCTGAAAGGAAACTTCGGTAGATTCTCCGGGTTCCAATGTGATTCTCTTTATATTCGTCAATTGAAAATTGGGCACAACAACCGAAGCCTCCAAATCAGAAACATACAATTGCACCACTTCATCTGATTTCACTTTGCCCGAATTGGTCACTTTTACTGAAACGCTGAGATTGTCTTTTCTGGAAATTGTTTTTGACGAAACTTTGGCTTCGCCATAAACAAAATTGGTATAACTTAATCCAAACCCAAAGGGATATAATGGCTCTACATTCAAATATTTATAAGTTCTTCCTTTCATCGAATAATCTTCAAAAGGGGGCAGTTGGTCTAAAGATTTAGGGAATGTAATCGGCAACTTTCCAGAAGGCGATATTTTTCCAAAAACAACATCCGCAACAGCAGTTCCTCCTTCTTCGCCGGGATACCAAACGAGCAATACAGCATCGGCCAATTCTTGAACTTCCGCAAGATTCATCGGGCTTCCGCCAGTAATTACGGCTACAATCGGTTTTTTGTTGTTGGGGTCTTTATCGGCAGTTATTCTTAATTCTTTCAAATAATTGATTTGATTTTGAGGTAAATCATAGTCCAATCTGTCTCCAGCCGTTGAAGAATCCAACGAATCTCCTTCTTCCCCTTCTATTGTGCTCGAAACACCCAATACTACAATGGTCACATTACTGTCACCAGCATTTCCGGTAGCATAATTTATGGGATTTATGGATTTTTGATTCAGCATTGCTCCCAATCTGTATTGCAATTGACTGGCCGGACTTATTGAAGCCGTAATGCCTTCGAGAATAGTAACCATATTAGGGTTTATTCCATAATAATTTCCTAAAAGCACTTCTATACTAGCAGCATTTGGCCCAGTGACAAAATATTTGGAAAGGTCATTTTTTAAAGGTAAAACTCCATTGTTTTTCAATAAGACCATACTTTTTTGAGCTACTTCCCTAGCCAAAACTCTATGAGATTCACTATTTACAACATTTGATGGAATAGCATCATAAGGATTGCTGCCCATTGGATCAAACAAACCCAATTTGAACCTTATTTTTAACAAAATTGCCAACTGATTGTCGATTTCTTTTTCCGTAATCAACCCCTCTTTGACCGCTTGAGGCAAGGCTTTGTAGGAGCTTCCACAATTGAGACTCACACCACTTTTTACCACTAATGCTGCGGCCTCGGCTTCAGTTTTAACCGTTCCGTGTCCTCCTTTGTCTTTGGGAATATAAAAATCGTCTATCGCTCCACAATCCGTTACTATATGTCCTTTAAAATTCCATTTTTTTAACAAAACATCCGAAATCAGGTATTTATTGGCACAACAAGGTTCGCCATCGGCACTGTTGTAAGCACACATAACCGATTCCACTTTGGCTTCGACCTATGCTTGAAATGCCGGCAAATAGGTTTCCCAAAGGTCCTTTTGTGAGACTTCGGCATTGAATTCGTGACGCAATTTTTCTGGTCCACTATGCACGGCATAATGTTTGGCGCAAGCCGCAGTTTTCAAATAATTGGTATTATCTCCCTGCAACCCTTTTACGAATGCGGCTCCAATGCTGGCGGTCAGAAAAGGATCTTCGCCATAGGTTTCCTGACCACGACCCCATCGAGGATCTCGGAAAATATTGATGTTTGGAGTCCAAAAAGTCAATCCACCGTATTGTTTGTTATAGCCTTTGGCTTTTGCAACATTGTGCATTGCTCGGGCTTCATCAGAAATTGCAGTCGAAACCCTGAATGCCAAATCCGAATCGAAAGTGGCTCCTAGTCCAATCGCTTGAGGAAAAACGGTTGCAACTCCCGAACGCCCCACGCCATGAAGTGCTTCATTCCAATAATCATAAGGCACAATGTTTAATCGCTTAATTTCAGGAGTACCATTCATCATTTGATCCGATTTTTCTTCTAAAGTTAATCTTGAAATCAAGTCCTTAATTCTTGCATCAATAGAAAGTGATGGATTATTAAAAGGCATAGCCTGATTTTTTTTGTCAACTGTTTGACTCCTGATTGGAAGAATAGCGAACAATAAAAAAAAAAGTGTTATTTTTTTTAAAAGAGTATCCATAGTTAAATATTTCTTGTTTTTTAAGTTTTATTTTACGAATATAAAAAAAATACTGTAAAATTTTTTTATTATGTTTCAATGTTTTACTTTTACGCAACCGATTGCAAATGTAAATAAAAAACGGTATAATTATTAAATCCAGAAAAAAATACAGCTTAAAAACTTATGATTCCATATATTTCCTCTTTATTTAAAAATGGTTTTACTATCATAAAAAACAAACAACAAAATATGAATCGTTTACCCTATCTATACATCCTGCTGCTATTGCCCATATTGATGATCTCCCATGACGGATTAGCGCAAGAGGATTATAAATTATGGCTCCAATATTCAAAAATTCAAGATTCGAAACTAGCATCCCAATACCAATCCGAAATTAATGGAATTTTTGCCTTGGGCAATTCCGAAACCATTCAAGTCGCTTCAAAAGAGTTACAATTGGGACTTTCCGGTTTGTTGGGGAATAAAATCACTGTTCAGCAAAATTCGGACAGTGAAAATATTTTAATTTTTGGTTCCAAATCTTCTTTGAACACAGACATTCTCAGCAGCTTACAAAATGAATTTGAGCAAATTAATAACGAAGGCTACCTTATTAAAACCATTTCATTAAAAAACAAAAACCACATCCTCATTGCTGGAAAAACCGATGTTGGGGTTCTGTATGGCGTTTATCATTTTTTAAGATTACTCCAAACCAATTCCTCAATCGAAAATCTAAACATCGTCGATTCTCCAAAAATAAATGTTCGAATACTCAATCATTGGGACAATCTAAATCGAACCGTCGAACGTGGTTACGCTGGTTTTTCGCTCTGGAATTGGCAAAAGCTCCCCGATTTTATCGACCAACGCTACATCGATTATGCTCGCGCCAATGCTTCGATTGGCATCAACGGTACGGTTTTGAATAATGTAAATGCCAATGCATTGATTCTTACTCCCCAGTATTTAGAAAAAGTGGAAGCCTTGGCCAAAACGTTTAGACCTTATGGTATCAAAGTGTATTTAACAGCACGATTTTCGGCTCCAATAGAAATTGGCAGATTAAAAACTGCCGATCCATATGATACTGCAGTACAAAATTGGTGGAAAGAAAAAGCGGCAGCAATTTACAAAAGGATTCCCGATTTTGGTGGATTCTTGGTCAAAGCCAATTCCGAAGGACAACCAGGTCCGCAAAATTACGGACGAAACCACGTTGACGGTGCCAATATGCTGGCCGATGCCGTGGCTCCTTTTGGTGGAATCGTGATGTGGAGAGCCTTTGTATACTCGGAACACGATGTTGATGATAGGGCGAAACAGGCCTACAGCGAATTCGTTCCCTACGACGGAAAATTTAGAAATAATGTAATCGTTCAGGTCAAAAATGGCGCAATAGATTTTCAACCCCGAGAACCTTTTCACCCAATGTTTGGCGCTATGTCAAAAACACCCTTGATGATGGAATTTCAAATTACGCAGGAATATTTGGGATTTAGCACGCACTTGGTTTATCTACCCAAATTATATCAGGAAGTCTTGGAATCAGATACGTATCAAAAAGGGAAAGGATCAACAGTTGCCAAAGTGATCGATGGTTCACTGGAAAACCATAAAATTACCGGAATGGCAGGAGTGGCCAATATTGGCAACGACATCAACTGGACGGGACATCCTTTTGCGCAAGCGAATTGGTATGGCTTTGGACGATTGGCTTGGAATCCGTATTTAGATTCAGAAGTAATTGCAGACGAATGGTTGCGTACGACTTTTTCCAATGATTTGAATTTTGTGAATCCAGTCAAAGAAATGATGTTAAAATCCAGAGAAGCTGTAGTGAATTATATGACGCCACTTGGATTGCATCACATCATGGATACGGGGCATCATTATGGTCCAGGTCCGTGGGTAAGCAATCTCTCCAGACCCGAATGGAATCCGGTGTATTATCACAAAGCTGACAAAAAAGGAATTGGTTTTGACCGCTCCAAAACCGGAAGCAATGCCACGGCACAATATGCTACAGAACTAGCCAAACTATTTGACGATGTAAAAACCTGTCCCGAAAAAGACTTGTTGTGGTTTCATCATTTGTCTTGGGATTACAAACTAAAAAATGGTCAAACACTTTGGAACGGATTAGCGTTGAAATACCAGGAAGGCGTTGATGAAGTCGCCGCAATGCAAGCTACTTGGAACAAAATGGGGAATTATGTGGACGAAACAAGATTCAAGGAAGTTCAAATGCTGTTGAACATACAATTGAAAGAAGCACAATGGTGGCGAGATGCCTGCTTGTTGTATTTCCAACAATTTTCAGGAAAGGAATTGCCAAAAGGAGTTGAAAAACCAACCCAATCTTTGGAATATTTCGAATCTTTGAAATTTCCATTTGCGCCGGGGAATAATTAAAAACAGTTCGATTAAAATTCAAACAAAACACATATGGAAATAAGAAAACTATTGGCGGTAATAGCAACAACTGCTTTAATAAGCTGTGGAGGTCCAGACGAGATTGCCGCTCCCGCTCCAAAACCGACACCAATTCCAACGGTAACCACATTAAAAAAAACTGCAACATTCCCTATTGGGAACATCGTTTCCGCAAGCAAATTATCGGGTTCTGACAGTAATTTTACAACTGTGCTAAATAAAGAATTCAACAGCATCACTGCAGAAAACGACATGAAAATGGCGGCAATGTTTAGTGGCCCAAACACATATGATTTTAGTAAAGGAGATGCGATTGTTGCCTATGCCAAAGCAAATGGAATACGAGTACATGGACATGCCTTGGTTTGGCATGCTTCAATCCCTAATTGGCTAAAAAATTTCACCGGGACGGATGCTGAATTCGAGGCACAAGTAAAAGGATATATTAAAGCGACTGTGGCACATTTTTCCCTTGCAAAAACAGCCGAAGGGAAGCCAGTTGTTGCCAGTTGGGATGTGGTAAATGAAGCGTTTACAAGCGATGCACTTGCCGGCCCTTTCTATGCCAAAATGGGCCCAGACTATGTTGCCAAATGTTTTACTTGGGCAAAAGAAGCCAATTCCGAAGTCAAATTATTCTACAATGATTATAATTTAGATAGTCAAGCATCAAAAGTTACCAGCGTGGTCGATATGGTAAGCGATTTCAAGAAGCGCTCTATTCCAATAGACGGTATTGGTTCCCAAATGCACATAAGCTATTCTTATCCTGACTTAACGACAATAAGCAATAATTTATCTCCACTGGTTGGAACTGGGTTGCTAATTCATTTTTCTGAATTGGACATGTCTGTCAATGGCGATTTAGTTTTAAAATCACTAACAACAGAAAGAGCAAATGCCCAAAAAGCAAAGTATAAAAGCATAGCCGTTTTGTACAAAACAATTCCTTCCGCACAAAGATTTGGAATTACGTTTTGGGGACTTAGAGACAATGATTCTTGGTTAAGGGGCTGGCCAGTCAAAACGGATTATGAATGGCCATTATTGTTCGATTCAAATTATGGCTATAAAGCAGCTTATACCGGATTTCTTGAAGGATTAAAATAACTAAACAAAAAAAACATGAAATTGACAAAACCATTATTTATTCTGGTGACAGTGCTGGCAATAAGCAGTTGTACCAAAATTTACAAAAAGCCAGAAACAGCTGTCACGATTAAAGAGGCATATAAAGAAAATTTTTACATAGGAACCGCCTTGAGCCAAAGTCAAATAGAAGAAAAAGACCCAATGGTTACTGCCTTAATTTCGAAAGAGTTTAACAGTATTACTCCCGAAAACATAATGAAATCAATGTTTACCCATCCCGAACAAGATCGGTTTGATTTTAAATTGAGTGACAAATATGTTGCCTTTGGAGAGAAACACAATATGTTTATTCATGGACACACCTTGATATGGCACAGTCAATTGGCACCTTGGATGGCTCAAATAAAAGACAGCACCGCCATGGCAGATATGATGACAAATCACATTACTACCATAGTAAGTAAATACAAGGGAAGAATTAACTCTTGGGATGTAGTAAACGAAGCCTTGAATGAAGATGGCACTTTACGCAAATCGGTATTTTTAAATTCTTATGGAAAAGATTTTTTAACGCTGGCCTTTAAATTAGCAGCCAAGGCAGATCCAAAGACCGATCTATACTATAATGATTATAATTTATGTAATGCCAAAAAACGAAAAGGCGCCGTAGACATGATAAAAAATCTACAAAAAAATGGGGCAAAAATAGATGGTGTCGGAGAACAAGGACATTGGAATTTAACCTCTCCTTCACTGGACGAAATTGAGCAAACCATCCTTGATTTTTCTGCACTTGGAATTAAAGTTGCTTTTACAGAATTAGACATTACTGTTTTACCAAGTCCTTGGGATGTAGTGGGAGCTGACGTAAATCAAAAGTCAGAAGCAAACGAAAAAATGAACCCCTATCCTAAAGTTCTTCCAGATTCAGTCCAACAACAATTGGCCGCTCGATATGAAGCTATTTTCAAACTATTCCTGAAACACCAAGACAAAATTAGCAGAGTTACTCTATGGGGCGTAAATGACGGTCAATCTTGGCTAAATGATTGGCCAATAAGAGGAAGAACCAACTATCCGTTGCTCTTTGATCGCGAATTCAAACCTAAAGAGGCCTATACCAGCGTATTGAAACTAAAAGAAGCAAAAAAGTAAGTCAAAAAAAGAATTACTTTTACTTTTTTCAGACTCAATTTCGAATCTGGAACAGCTGATAACAAAAACAACCTAATTAATTAAATATAGATTTGTCAATACTAAAGTTTTGCAATACATTTACACAACCGATTGTATGTCTAAAAGATGTTAACAAACAAGTTCTTAAAAAACAGCTTTTACTGTTTTTTTTAATCCAAAACCAATAAACCCTTATCATATAAATTTGCCAGGGTTTGCATCAAACAAAAAACAATAACCATAAAAAAATGAATTCTACTTCTCAAAAATTATCCATAAAAGAAAAAATTGGATATAGCCTTGGTGACCTTGCCGCCAACCTGGTATTTCAAACATTGATGACCTATCTTGCTTATTTTTACACCGATATATACGGATTATCACCAACTCATTCCTCAATAATAATGCTGGTAGTGGGATTAATTGCAGCCTTTATTTTTAATCCAATTATAGGCGCCATTGCCGACAGGACAAACTCTAAATGGGGAAAGTTTCGTCCTTGGATTTTATGGACTGCAGTACCATTAGGACTCATTGCTTTATTGGCTTTTACAACTCCTGATTTTTCATATCAAGGAAAAGTTATTTATGCAGTAGTAACTTATTCTCTTTTACTACTATTATACGCTGCCAATAACTTACCTTATTCAGCATTGAGTGGCGTAATTACAGGAGATATGTCTGAAAGAAATAGTCTTTCTTCTTATCGATTTGTGGCGGTGATGTTTGCTCAATTCTTTGTACAAGTATTTATGCTTGGCATAATTAAAAGTGCTGGAAATGGCGACAAAGCTATTGGTATAGAAAAAGTAATGACCATATTGGCTATAGTGGGAACAATTATGTTATTAATTACTTTTTTGACAACCAAAGAACGTATCATTCCAAAACCAGAACAAAAATCAAGCGTTAAAGAAGATTTAGGTGATTTAGTAAAAAACAAACCTTGGCTGATCATGCTAACACTTACACTATTAGTTTTCACCACATTAGCAATGAAAGGTGGGTCATATATTTATTATTTTGAAAACTATGTTGACAAAGGGCAATTAGCAATTTTCATACAGCCAATTTTAGACTTCCTTTCAAACATTGGAATAAATCCATTTGGTGGCGATCCAATTTCAGCAGGATTTGGATTGTTTAATGCTGGTGGTATCATCTTTATGATTGTTGGTATTACTTTGTCAAAAAATTTAGCTGATAAATTCGGAAAAAGAAATGTGTTTGGCACATTCCTTTTTATCTCTACATTATTTGTAATAGCATTTTACTTTTTCTCTCCATCATCTGTAGCTTTAATGTTTTTCTCTCAAATTCTTCACGGTTTTTTCTACGGGATTACAATTCCGCTACTTTGGGCCATGATTGCTGACGTAGCCGATTATTCCGAATGGAAAAACAACCGTCGTGCCACTGCCATTATCTTTTCGGCAATGATGGTAGGGCTAAAAGCGGGATTGACTTTTGGAGGATCATTAACCACAGCAATTCTAGGACATTTTAATTATGTTCCCAATTCATTAGTTCAACCAGAAAGCGCTATAAACGGAATTAAATTATTAATAAGTATTTTTCCCGCTATCCCTTTTCTAATTGGAGCTGGACTTTTATTCTTCTATGAAATAAACAAAAAAATGGAAGTACAAATAGAATCTGATTTAAAAAACAGAAGAGCTTAACTATTTATAATAAACAAAAAACAAGACCATGTCTGAAGAAAGTATCGAACATATTGATTTTGAAGTAATCAACCAAAAAGCAATTTCACAACCCTTAGTATCACACATTTACACTGCCGATCCATCTGCACACGTATTTGACGGTAAGATTCACATATATCCATCACATGATATTGATGCCGGAATTCCATTTAATGACAATGGAGACCATTTTGGTATGGAAGATTATCATGTTTTTACGATGAACAATATCGATGCCCAAACTGTTGATAACGGCGTAGCGCTGCATGTAAATGATGTTGCTTGGGCTGAACGTCAAATGTGGGCTCCGGATGCAGCTTTCAAAAACGGAAAATATTACTTGTATTTTCCTGCCAAGAAAGCCAATGGAATTTTCCAAATTGGAGTAGCTATTAGTGATTCTCCTGTTGGACCATTTGTTCCAGAACCTGAAGCCATCAAAGGAAGTTATTCCATTGACCCAGCCGTTTTTGAAGACGAAGATGGCAAACACTATATGTATTTTGGCGGTATTTGGGGTGGTCAACTTCAAAAATACCGAAACAATCAATATACCGAAACAAATGAAGAACCGCAAGATACCGAACCTGCATTAGGACCAATTGTTGCTTTGATTTCTGAGGACATGAAACAATTTGTAGAGGAACCCCAAGAAATCAAAATTCTAGATGAAAATGGCAAGGTATTATTGGCAGGAGACCACGATAGAAGATTTTTTGAAGCTTCGTGGATGCACAAATATAACGGAAAATATTATTTTTCTTATTCTACTGGCGATACCCATTTTATTTGCTATGCAACTGGCGATAATCCTTATGGCCCCTTTACTTATCAAGGCAGAATTTTGAACCCAGTTATTGGCTGGACATCACATCATTCTATTTGCAAAGTTGAGGACAAATGGCATTTGTTTTATCACGATTCTAGTTTATCAAAAGGCGTAACCCATTTAAGATCAATCAAAGTAACTGAAATCAAGTACAATGAAGATGGTTCAATCATCACCATCAATCCCTACAGTAATATGGAAATATAAAAAGAGAAAACAGTTGATAGTTTTCATATGTCCCTCTTTTTTATAGCCTACAAACATAAATTGTAATTCAATATACAAAATTACCAGCTTATAATAAGCTGGTAATTCTATTTATAAACTATATTTTTAATTAAATTAGACGCAAACCTTTTCTCTTTTATTTTGGATTAATTAGTCATGAAAAATTTCAAACTCCCACTACTCCTTTGTCTCTTTTGTTGCCTTGGCTTTCAAGCACAAATTAGATTACCAAAGCTTATTTCTGATAATATTGTCTTGCAAAGAGACCAAGCCGTCAAGATTTGGGGTTGGGCTTCTCCAAATGAAAAAATCACAGTCTTTTTCAATAAAAAAAGTTTCAAAACAATTACATCCAATGATGGAAAATGGGAATTACTACTTCCTGCCCAATCAGCTGGAACCGGCCATCAAATGGTTTTGAAAGGAAAAAATGAAATTACCATCAAAAATATTGCATTCGGTGATGTCTGGCTTTGCAGTGGACAAAGCAACATGACAGTAACAATGGAACGAGTTAAAGAACGTTTTCCTGAAGATATAGTTTCGGCAAATTACCCTGATATTCGCTATTTTTTTGTTCCAACTTTAACAAATCTTAACACACCAAAAGACGACTTCCCACTGGGTGATTGGAAAACAGCCAACCCCAAAGACATCTATACTTTTGGTGCTCTGGCCTACTTTTTTGCCCGAGATCTTTACACAAAATACAAAGTTCCAATCGGCATCATTAACAGTTCTGTAGGCGGCACACCCATTGAAGCCTGGATAAGCGAAGACGGCTACAAAAATCTACCTGACATCCAGAAAACCATCACTCGAAACAAAGACACAAGTTATGTCAACTCTATCAATCGTCGTTTACCGGTTGGAGAAATAAAAACAAATATAATTAATGACCTTGGCAGTATAGAGCATTGGGAAAGTATGGATTACAAACCAAAAGGCTGGAGAAATTTCAATATTCCTGGATATTGGGAAGACCAAGGTCTGAAAGATTTAAATGGGGTTGTATGGTTCAGAAGAGAATTTGAAGTACCTAAAAATTGGTTAGACAAACCTGTAAAACTGTTTATGGGAAGAATTGTTGATGCCGACGAAATGTATGTGAACGGCAAAAAAATTGGTAATATTACTTATCAATATCCTCCACGCCGCTATGAAATTCCGGCTAATTTGCTCAAGGAAGGGAAAAATATCTTTGTCATAAAGGTAACAAACACATCTGGCAAAGGCGGGTTTGTACCTGATAAAAATTATTCCATGACTGCCAATGGCGAAGAAATAGACCTTAAAGGCACTTGGCAATACAAGGTTGGAGAAGTCTATCAACCTCAAAACCCTGGTGCATTTGGCGGTGGTTTGGTTCAGCAAAATCAACCAACAGCTTTATACAACGCCATGATATCCCCTGTTTTACCTATGAAAATTAAAGGAATTCTTTGGTATCAAGGCGAAAGTAATGTGGGAAATCCAGAAGCTTACGATGTTCTTATGCCTACTTTAATTTCAAACTGGAGAACCCTTTGGAAAGATGAAAACCTGCCTTTTTTGGTAGTACAATTGGCTAATTTTCAAGATGTAAACTATACCCCATCAGAAAGCAATTGGGCAAGACTTAGAGAAGCCCAAAACCAAGCGTTAAAATTACCGAATACTGCGGTTACAGTTACAATTGACTTAGGCGAATGGAATGACATCCACCCACTTAATAAAAAAGATATTGGAAAACGATTAGCACTTTCCGCTGAAAACATAGCTTATAACGATAAAAAAACAGTACATTCTGGACCAACGTTAAAATCTCAAACTATTGAAAACGGCAAGATTATATTAACTTTCGATAATATAGCCGAAGGCATTACTTCTGGAGATGGCGAAGAATTACGATGGTTTTCGATAGCGGATTACGACAAAAAATTCGTTTGGGCTAAAACTCGAATTATTGGAAAAAATAAAATCGAAGTTTGGAACGAAGTAATAAAAAATCCAAAATATGTTCGATATGCCTGGCAGGACAACCCCCAGGGTGTCAACTTCTATAATTCCGAAAATTTACCCGCCTCCTCATTCAGAACTGACGGTGAAATTTCGGATAATTACAAGCCGTGGAAAGGTAAAAAATGTTCAGTAGTTCTAACATACGACGATGCTCTCAATGTTCATCTTGACAATGTCATTCCAGTTTTGGATTCTTTAAATCTGAAAGGCACTTTTTACATTACCGCTTCCTCTGATGCGGCCACCATGCGAATTAAAGATTGGAGAAAAGCAGCAGCCAATGGACATGAATTAGGCAATCATACACTTTACCATCCATGTGATGCTTCAGGTCCGGGCATGAGTTGGGTAAAACCAGAATACGATTTAAGCAAATATAGCTTACAAAAAATTCAAGACGAAATCAAGATGTGTAATGCCTTTGTCAAAGCCATAGATGGTAAAGACAAACGCACCTTTGCATTCACTTGCGGAAATAAAAAAGTTGCCGAAGGCGAATTTATTCAAACATTATCTAATGAATTCATTGCCGCACGTTCTGTTCGAGGAGAAATGCACACTTTTAACGAACAGAAACTAATGGATATGGATTCTTACTGTATGGAAGGGACTTCAGGAGAAAAAATGATTGAGCTAGTCAAACAAGCCCAAAAATCAGGAAAATTGCTGGTTTTTCTTTTTCATGGCGTGGGTGGAGAACATAGTTTAAATGTTTCAAAAGAAGCCCATAGCCAATTAGTACATTATCTCAAAGAAAATGAAAAAGATATATATATCGACACAATGTTAAATGTAGCAGAACACATTAATGAATTAAAAAAATAAACCGCCTGTATTGATTAGTATTTTTTGCAACAGAAGTTCGGCTTCCTTCACAGAAAAATGTAGCGCGTGTTTTTCCTATTCGTTTGTAGATTTTTCAATGCTGAAATTACTCCGGGATAGTCTTCTGAACTAATAAACAACATTCTAATTTATTATTGGAGAAATCACCCCATTGTTTTTCCCGCCAACAACATTACCTAAAATTCTTATTTCATTAATATAAAATCGGGATAATTCTCATATCCCGATTTATTTAATTTCCATCTCTTAAAAACCTACCACTATTGCACATTTCTAACCGATTCGTAGGATTGTTATACTTCTGAAATGCAATGCATAGTTGTAAATTTAATCTTTGATGATTTTATACGTTAAGGTTTTTTCTGAATCAGTGACTTTCAATACATAAACTCCATTTGGAAGACTTGAAACATTAAACTGCGTGCTTCCAGAAACAAGTTTTAACACCATTTTACCCTGCATATCAAAAATTTCACATGAGGTATTGTCACCACTAAAATCAATATTAAGAACATCTTTTACAGGATTAGGATAAACTCTGAAACTGTTTACCATTTGACCGTAATTTTCCGTGTTTAATGAAACCCCATCAAGTTTTATTGGAAGATTTGGGGCAGTAACTGAAATACTTGGACTCAAGAAAGAACCAAAAGCATTTATGGTTGGTTCTGAACCACTCACCGACTTATACAAAGCTGTAACGCCATTTACCGTATTCAAATAGTAACTTCCAGCATAAGCTTTTGTAGCAATATATACTGCATTCATATCGTTGGCTTTTACATTGTGTGGTGTAGAAACGCTACCAGTTCCATTAAAGGAGAAAGTACCAGATCCAGCAATTAAAACTGGTGTATTGGCAGGTATTTTACTGCTTGTAATTTTGGAACCATTAACCTCTATAGCTGAGTATTGCAAGTTGTATGCTGAAATTCCCGATGGGATGGTAGCCTCATAAGGCAGTGTCAACATTCTATACCCGTTAAAAGTACAACTATAGGTTGCAGCAGTTGCAGTAAAGCCAACAGGAGCATAAAAGTTACCACCAACATCAGTAAGACTAAGATTGGCACAGGAAGTGCCTGCTATAACATTTGGGTTGGTGTTTACAGCCGAACCGTTTACGTAATAAATACAATTTTTATTGGAAGCAGATACATTCCAGTTTTGAGCCGAAGTAATACCCGAAGTACCTACATAATCCATTGATGTATAGGACGCATTTTCTAGACAATCCAATTCATTACTGTCTCCGGCACTGTAACTACCTGTAAACTTAAACATTTTTTCATCTCCAACTCTGAAGTAGACATCTCCAAAATCAATTGTTAGTTTAGAACTGTAATTGCCGCTAACGACACCTAGAATACCCATACATCCATCAGTCAAAACTTTTCGAGAAATATCTAATACCCAATCATAATTTCCGTTTTTATCAAAATTAACTGACCCATAATTGTAAGACTTGGTTGCTCCAGCATTATTAATATAATACAAAGTAATATTTGAAGAATAATTTAATGTAGATGTAATAGTATTAATATGGAATACCAACTGGTTGTATCTGTCGTCTAGCTTAACATACCCGTTAGCACTTGTGGCATTGGCACTTATAAGTGGAAAACCATTATAAAAACTAACCCCCGTTTTTCCACTTAGCTGATAAGCTGTTCCAAAGGCAGCATTGGTTACAACCTGGTCCTCAATTTTATTATAATGATATGCTGCTCCTGTCATTTGCGAAACTGGTCTCACACTGCTTTTTGCAAAAACAAGCGTGGTAAAGCTGGAAGGACTAATACTTATCTTTGGACGACAGGTTTCAGTAGCAAAGCTCAAATCTGTCGAAGCCATGTTAACCGACTCTGTTGTTTTAACCATTTTTCCCGAGATTGTGTAGAATGGCAAATCAACAGTAAGGTTGTAAGTATCCGTTGCAGGATTAACAACCATTACAACCACACTGTCTCCAGTATCAGAGATATAGGTTGAGCCTGTTAACTTTCCTGTAGTATCAGCCCAGGCATTTCCTATACGTGTTTTTCCGGTAGCATACTTTGCAAAATGAGACAAGATATAACCACGCTTGGTAATTTCACCCACCGTGGTTCCGTATGATCCATCTCCCATCAGACCGTAATAGCGTTTGGCAGCATAATGCACCCAAGCGTTTACGTTACTCAACATAGCCGAGTTGACTTGTCCTGCAAAATCGAATGCGTCCTTACTCCAGTCGAAATTGCGGGGAGTATTTCCCGGAGGATTCCAGTTCATCAGGTACTCGGTCATCCAAACCTCTTTTCCTTTGGCTTGTATTTGTTTTAATCCAGTCTGAATAGCACCGTACTGATGGCCTGCAAAATATGTTAAATTTGCCAACACAGCATCATTATTGAATGCGGTAGAATAATTATCCGTTATTCCTATTCCTTCAGGTGCCATAATTGGACAATTGATTAATTGTCCGTAGTCTTTTACAAAAGTAGATATCTGCGTAGGATTCCAAATACATCCAGCGTAAGTCGCACGCTCATCAGGTTCATTCTGGACAGAAATGGCATCCAGTTCCGCACCGTTCTGTTTCAAGTAAGTTGCATAACCATTCAGGTAATTGGCATAGTCTGGATAATAAACAGGTAAAAGGGAATTATCCTGTTTGACATTGTTGGCATCAACATATACCGCATTAACAGTATTGTATGTTTTCCACTCGGCAGGCATTGACCATGGACTTGCAAATATTTTAATCCCCAGCGACTTGCCTAATTGTGCCGTAGCCAACGATTGGCTCCATGATGACGGAAAGCTTTCTGAAGCACCTGCAACAGCAATGGGGATATATAAACGCATAATATTATAACCAGCTTCACTATTTTGGCCCCAAATTTTATTAATTTCATCGGGTGTCATGTGATCGTACCCAAATTGTGGGCTACAAACAAACCCGCCAAATCCAGTGATTTTCTGGTAAGTCGTGCCGCTATTAACCGTTAGTGTTGCCGATTGCGTTGTAGTTTGGGCGATTATTCCCTGTGTGATAACAAAGAAACTCAGCAAAATAAATAATTGTAAATGTCCTTTCATAAAATTAATGTTTAAATGTGTGAATATATTGACAGTATCAAATGGTTATTAGAAGTTTTTTTGAATCAACAAATCATTTTCAAGCACAAAAAAATGCATTACGTTAAACTATACGTAATAATTCATTTCTTTTTTTATGGAGAACATAAATTATCAGGCTTTTGATTCAATAAAGCAAATATATTAAAAAATACAGGGTACGCAATCGGTTGTGTTTATTTATTTTTTATCTTGTCTTGCCCTAAAATGAAAAAGAAGATTTGAAAAAAATGGTAAAAACCTTTGAAATTTAGAAAGCTCATAAAGTTTTGATTTGAAGTAGCTATTTTGGTTTTACAACCAAATTAGAGTGCCTTTATCCAAAAATAACCAATTCTTAAAATCACGAAAAAAACAAAGTGAAGAGTCGATTGTTGAGTGATGGATTGGGAATGCTAGTTAAAAACATGTTAAAGTTCTTAAAAAATAAATTTCAAGATTATTCCACAAAAAAACGCCCCAGCTTAGCTGAGACGTTTTCTTCTTTATTGCTTTCAATATTTAAAAGTACATCAATCCAATAAATAATAAAGCGATTGTGCGTCTTTATAAATTTTGAAAACCAATTTGGTTTTATGGCATTAATTGCAAATAATTGCTTTTTTGGCATATTCTTTAAACCATTTATAAACAGGATTTGCGCAAGCTTGGGGGTCATTGCTGTATGCAATACCTCCATTTACCGATCCTTTGTCTATAAGGTTTTCCGGAGACAAAACGTTCCAACTCACATTGCCCGATTCGTCGGTAAGCGACTTGAAATTAGCTCCAAATCCCCATCCTCCTGCAGTTCCTGTAACTCCACCTTTTCCCCAAACCGGATATTTGTCGGGACCCCAATCAATTTCTGTAATGGCAATAGGTGCAATATCGGCAACAGGCTTTATGTTTTCATTCCAATTGGCTCTAAATAAGGTTGGGTCATTATTGTCTTTACCCCAATAACCAGGATAAATATGCACCGCATAGCCAATATTCTCTCCCACAATAGGATTAACGGCATAGCCTTTATATTGTGATTGCCATCCTGAGCCCGGAATCCAAAGGATATTATTGGCTCCATTAGCCTTAATCATGTCGACTATTGGTTGAAAAAACAATTTCAATTGATCAAAATGAGCTTGACTATTCGCTCCATAAGTTCCATCAGGAAGTTTGATTCTTATAGGTTCATTTGCCAGTTCAAACATAACATGATCAGAATTTTTCAATGATGGATGTTTCGAGATATAATCCCAAATAACTTTCAAGTAATTTTGATAAGCATCTCCCACCGCTATGTTTTCAGGACAAACACCGGGTGGACGCAAAATAATATACATCCCCCTTGTTTTTGCATGCGCTATGAGCGGAAGAATCACTTTATCTATGGCGTCCTTGAAACGATCGACATTAAATTGGGATATATCATTTTCTTGAATGCCTGAAACTCCCAAATTGTTTGTCCAATAGGGATCGATATGCAATCTCACGTAATTAAGATACCATCCTTGTTTCGCATCAGACAACTTGTCCATTATTGATTTATTGTACTTTAAGCAACCTGCCACATCATAATTATTCCAACGCCATTCGCCAACAGCTCCACCATTAAACCAGGGACTAGGCGTAATGGCAACACCATGTAAATTAACTATATTACCACAGGGGTCTTTTAGATATTTGCCTACCACCTTTAACTTAGGCGTTGCCAACGGCCAAGTAATTGTTTCTTCAACTGGGGCTACAGGATCAGATTTGGCTGGAGTGTCATCCTTGGAACAAGACACCAAAAACAACAGCAAAAAAGCAAATTGTATGCTAAATAATTTATAGAATTTCATTTTAATTGATTTTTAAATTAATAAACCCTTTGGATGTAATTTAAAAATAAATACACCCAAAGGGAAAACTCAAGTTGGATTTTTAAGCTGATTACAAATCATTGAATGAACCATCAGCTATCGTCCAACTTATTATTTTAGGGATTTAAGTCCATCTGCAAAACCGGCATAAGCTGGCTTGCGAGTGTAGTCTAATTTCCAGAGTCCGATTGGTTCTCCTCCTCTCCAGGACGAACTGGTTGGACTATCTGTTGCAGCCCATTGAGTAATACCGTAACGCTGTGCAACCGGTACAATTTCAAAATAAGCTTTTAGAATTTGCTGGTAGAAATCGGACATCTGCTGTAGTTGGGCAGAAGTAACATTTTCAGTTTTTACCGTTACTCCACCCTCCTTGATTCCCATGTCAAGTTCGGATACTTTCACGAGTTTGCCTGTTGCTGCTATTTTTGTCAACATTGCCCTGATACCTTCAATTGTGGTTTCACCCAAGGTTACGTGCATTTGGGTTCCGATACCATCAACTTTAACACCTTTGCTTTCTACATATTGAATGTACTGAATAAGTCCCTGACATTTCTTTTGGTCTGCAGCTTCCAATCCATAATCATTTATAAAAAGCTTGTCTGCAGCATTTCCATACTTACGCGCTAACTGAATTGCACGAACGGCATAATCCTTACCCAGATAATCTTGCCAGTAAAATTCATCTGCCGCCAAAGTTTTACCGACACCGGTTTTAAGTTGTGCAGGATCCGGCCAATCAGACATCGGTTCGTTCACCACATCCCAGGCTTTTACATAAGGAGCACAATTAGTAACCATGCCTTTTATCCATTTTTCCAATGCCTCATCAATAATGACTTTCTTCTGCTCAGGTGTTTTTTCCTTTGTTTGAATACTGCCCGTTGCGTTATACTTTTCCACTTTGATATTATCATAGTAAAAACTAGTGGCTGTTTTTCCAAGGTTAAAGGCAATTGTATTACAGTCTACCATATTTGAAGTAACCGTAATCTCTTTAACATAAGTAGTCCAGGCGGTTGTGTAAGGAACAGCACCAAAAAAGTCCCAATGCTTGTAGCCTCCTGGATTCAATTGTGCCTGTGTCGGAGAAGATGCTGCAACATCGGCACGCACATCCATGGTAAGTTTGTACTTGTCCCCCAATTTTACAGCCGGAGTAAACTTTACATAAAACTGTGCTTCCCAATCATTGGCACGAACACTGGCATTTGTTAATTTAAGTGCTCTTCCCACTCCTTTTGCTCCTTGACCAACTGCGGTATAACTAGCAGTTACCTTTGAATTAACCTGATAATTTGAACTGTTATCTGTCTCAAAATCATTTTCCATTGCCAAATCCCATCCTGGACCTGTTGATGATAGGACATCTGGAGCAATCAATTTTTTTAGATAAGTCGCATTTTGATTGGCATGCCAACAAAGGGTGTGTCCAAAAACGGAAACATTGGCCTCTTGGGCTGCTTTCAATAATTTATTGACATTGTCAAGAGCGAGACTTCCATCGGCTTGAACTATTGCGCCATGTTTCATTTCATAGCCACAGCTAACCTCGTCAAAATTTTTGTTGACCAATCTGTACTGCACACTTTTATTTACGTAATCAGCCAAACTGATTCCTACCCCCAATTTAAAATCAGGATTAGCCGTTCTATCCACATAAGTCTTTAAATCGGCATAGGCATCAATGCTTTCCTGATTGGCAATACTTTCAGGTTTTTCCACCTCGTATGAAAGCACATGGGGTTCTGTACACGATGCCAATGACAGCACCAACGCAGCAAGAGGCAAAATTCTATATATTTTTTTCATGTTATTTGTTTTTAAAAGTGATAAACTATCCCACTAAATTACTTAAGAACAGGAGTGAAAGTTTCCGCCTTAACCCCTCTGTCTCTTAACACCAATGTATCATTTGTTGTTACATTAAAATCCTGTAAACCTACCGAATAACTTAGGTAAAGTGCATCACGATCTTTGGATCCCCAACTGTTTTTCTCACCTCTTTTTACAAATTTACCCGTACCAGATGCCGTATAAGTTCCCGGACTGGAAGACGAAACGGTACAGTTGCCTGTTGCATCAAAGGATAGAATTAATTTACAATTGATACTGTTGCCGGCAGCGTCTTTGTAAACAATTGGAAAATCTATATTGGTCAATGAAAGGGTATTAATTTTAAACACTTCATCACTCTCAACATAAGTTTTATGTCTAACGATGGTTTTGTTTAGAGCAACATTTCCATTCTTGCCTACAATAACATCTTTTCCTCTACGCAAATAATAACCATCCCAAGGATTAACATATTTTATGGCATAAAATATAAAATCCTTTGGAGTTACCGCCCAATGACCGGCAATGGCTCTATTAGGATTGGCAATTAATGCTTTTCCAGATAAAATAGTATCCGCATTTACAACATTGGTCATCTTGACAGGAATCACATAAGTGTTCTTCACGGCACGAGGATCTGCAAAAAAAGCATCTGTCAACTGGACATCAAGACCTCCCGTTATCTTCCCATTAGAAATAACAATTTTGTCGGACAACAATGAATAATAGTTACTCGGCATAGGAAGAACATCATCTCCTGCAGGTTTAAACAACAATCCTGCAGTTAATGGATCAGCAACTTCCACATTGACAGTAACATTTTTGTCATTACTATAAACACCTCCCAAAGTGGCCATTATTCGGCATTTATGCTCATTATCCAAAGTGGTGTCAAATACATCTTCTCCGAGGGTTATTGTCCTGACTGGAAATTGGTAAGCAAAATAAACAGATTGGAATTCATAATTATCATATACCATATCTTGATTAGTACAAGAAGTCAAGGTGCCGATCAAAATTGTGAACATTAAAAATATCTTGTTTTTCATTTTTTTGAAATTTTATTAAAAATAAATAGCATTAAAGATAAGCATTAAATCTTACCACCCTTTGTTTTGTTTCAATGCGTTAAACTTAAGCGTTTCGTTATATGGTATTGGCCCGTGGTACATGTAGTCGGCAAAAACCCTATTCTCTACAGAAATTTTTGTATATGTGGGTACAGCAGTGGTGCCTTGAATATTCATGCCTTGGGCAGATTCTCCCAAGTTTGATTTCCATCTACGCAAGTCCCAAAAACGGTATCCTTCAAAACATAATTCCAAACGGCGCTCATTTCTAATTAAAACGCGCATTGCATCTTTATCCGATTTGATGGATTCAAGATAATTATCTTGGACAAAGCCCGCACGTCTTCTTATCGCTTTAATCACGTCGTAAGCTGAAAACCCATGACTTCCTCCTGATAAAGGCCCCCAAGCTTCATTGGCAGCTTCGGCATAATTAAGATATAACTCGGTGTAACGCATGCGTGGTCTGTAATGTCTTTGACTAGTCGTTGATTGAGGATTCAAATTCACGTCTTGTCTCAACAACTTTTTCATGTAATAACCAGTTCTGGTTGATGTTGCAGTTTTATTAAGTCCATCATTTGTTGCTCCATTACTGGCAGTTGTAATCACTGTGGAATTCACCCCTGCCACATCTTGATTAACCAAAATAAAATGCTTCAAACGAGGATCACGATTTGCATAAGGAGTAGATGCATTATAATTGCTTGAGGCATGTGTAATAGGATATCCGTTAGCAGCCGGAAAAGCATCCACCAAGTTTTGTGTGGGATTTATGCGTCCCTTTCCATAAAGTGTAGGAGGAAAATTATCGGCCTCCAAATTATTACTGTTGGCAATATCTGTTCTCCAAACCACTTCTTTTGGATTTATTCCGGAACCTAATGCTTCGATTTCGGCAGTATTTTTATACCAAGTCAACCCATTTGCATCTAAACCTGCAACACCTCCATTAAGAGTTATTAGTTCACCGGCATAATCGGCAGCGGCTCCCCAATTTGTTGTGTTACCACCATTAAAAGCTGGGCTTGCAGCCAATAAAGCGGCTTGAGCCTTAACAAACATCACGATTCTACCACTCATTCTTTGTCTGGCATAATCCCCAAAAACACGATTGTAATCATTCAAGTTATTATAACCGGGAGGCAAAGTGGTTGCCATTTCAAAATCTAAAGGAAGCAATTCTTTGGCTTTTGCCAAATCAAGATAAATTTGGGCCATACACTGATTGAATGTATTGCGCGGTATATTGAAATATGAAGTGGGTGTTTCTGGATCCAATACAATGGGAACACCCAACAATTCATTGCTGTCCGTTACGCCTGAATGGGCCTGCAACAAATAATACATATAAAGCGCTCGCAATCCATAAGCTTCGCCTTTGAGTCGCTGTCTAAACATCAAACTGACATTGGCATCCAAAGCCCATTTAACTTTATCGGCTTCTTCAAGAAAGATGTTCAAATATTGAATGGCAGCCTTTGAATTTGTCCATTGATCCAATGGATTAAAATTAGCCGTCCATTGTCCTGTGGCTATTTTACGATAACTATTGGTGACGTCATTAGACACGGCATCATCGGTTGCCACATCACTAAACGACCATCCATTACCCGGTAGTCTGGTATAAGCATTGAGTAAAATTCCCTGTGCATATTCTGCTTCAGCATACATGTCATCAAGTCCTCTATTGTTTTCTATAGCTGGCTCGATAAGATCATCACAACTAATAAATGTAAAGATGACTGACAATACTATTAAGATTTTTTTATTCATATCATTTAATTTTTTAATGATTTGTTAATTTAAAATAAAGCTTTTACACCTAAATTGAAAAATCTGGTTTGTGGCGTACCACCAATATTCAACTCCATAAATTCACGCTCTGGAGATATTGTCAACAAATTAGATCCATTTATATAGACTCCCAATTCATTGATAAATGAATTTTGAATCATTTTTTTTGGAAAATCATACGAAATCTGAATATTGGCTAAGTCAACTCTATTTGTGCTGTAAATCCAAAAATCGGATGAACGGTAATTGTTGTCACTTGTATTTGTGGTAAGTCTTGGATAAGTTGCCGTGGCTTGATTCTCGACAGTCCAGCTGTTTCTTACCATAACGGAATATTTGTCTTCGCCATCTATCCAATAATAGGAGTTGTTCTTCATGCCATAAGCACCAAACTGCGCAGTTGCCAATGCGAAAAATGTCAAAGATTTCCATTTGGCCGTGAAATTCAAACCGCCAGTAAATGGAGCACCGCTCCAACCAGCTTTGCCCAAGTAAACCTCATCTTGGGAATTAATAACACCATCCCCATTTTGGTCAGTATATTTAATGTCCCCTGGTTTAACTTGACCAAATGTTTGTGAAGCATGATTGGCAATATCAAGTTCATCCATGAAAAAGCCTTCGTTTTTAAGCCCCCAAAGAGCGTCCAATGGTTTTCCTTGCCTGTTTTGGTAATCGTCTTCAAACTGTTCTGCTCTTTTGGCAGCTTTAGTATCATAATAGTTACCTGTAATTCCTAGAGCCAAATCCACTTGTCCAACTCTCTTATTTACCCTAACATTGAAATCGAAACCAATTCGCTCATCGTTATTATAATTGATATAAGGTATAAAAGACGTATTCGGGAAACCTGTTGTAAAGTAATTAGGATACAAAACAGAAGCTTGAATAGGGTTACCCTTAATTTTGTTGACAAAGAATGTACCGTTAAAAGTTATCAATTTTTTCAAAAATGATGCTTCTATACCTGCGTTAAACTCATTTCTTGTAACATAGGAAAGTTCTAGATTTTCACCCCTGCGAGAGTCCGTACTCCTGTTCAAAGAACCATCTCTCCAGCTGAACCAAGCACCTTCAGTTTGCGTATAAATACTTTGATACAAATAATAGTTGGAAACATCTAAATCTGAATTCAATATACCTGCGGATACCGTAAGTTTCAAATTATCCAATGCTGACCAGTTTTTCAAGAAATTCTCTTCGCTAATTCTCCAACCAAAAGATAATGTAGGTGAAGTGGCAAGTCGCTCTCCCTCGGCAAACTTGGCAGAGTGAACAAGAGCCTCGTTAAATTCGGCATAAAATTTACCGGCATAATTATAGCTTAAATTAAGTCCTAAATTGGCATTGCTTACCCTGTGATACACTTCGGAAAGTGACTGTTGGTATCCATTTGCGATCAACATGGCCGAAAAGTTATGACCCCCATCCATTTTTTTCACGTAATCAAACTGCCCAGAAAAAGCTATCGTTTGTTTGTATGCACTATTCGAAATATTTTGGACTCCTGATTTGGCATCATCCCCAAATTTGGTCAAAGAAGTGATTTGGTCAAATCCTGCATAGGTATTCCATGCCGCTTCATATACTGCATAAGTATTATTATACGCTTGATTATAAGATGTTTCATAATCTACGGCAAAATCAGTATGAAAGGACAATCCATCTAGAAGGCTGTTCAACTTGGCATCCACACCAGTGTTAAATTGAAACTGACGATTGGTGTAGGTACTATATCCTCCTGCATAAATGGCGGCAAATGAATTGTTCAAATCCAATTGTGTACCTCCCAATAAATATTTACCATCAATAACATAGTTGCTGTTATTGACCATAGCTTGAGAAGCATCGTCAGATTCTTCAATCATGTCTATCGGCAATAAAGGAGTAAAGCGATTTGGTCTTGTGGTTGCTGCACTACCCCAATAATTTGTATTGACACCTCTACCATTGTAATAGATTGCATTTGTACCAATTGTGGCAGAAATATTATCATTAATTTTAAGATCTACATTTCCTCTTACATTAAAACGGTTCGTGTTGTTGTTCTTGGCTTCACCAAAGTTCAACAAATCTCCTGTATTGGAGAAATTGACCACTGTGTAATATTGTGCTCTTTTGTTACCGCCCTTGATCTCAACATTGGCATCATATCTTGTGGCAAAATCTTTTAAATAATCGGATGAATAGTAATCTACATTGGCATATCTGTAAGGATTGCTTCCAGAAGAATAATTATAGATAGTCTCGTCTGAATACGATGGAGACAATCCATCATTGGCACGAGCTTGATTGTAATAGTGCATGTATTCGGCTGAACCTAAATATTTAGGAAACCTTTTTACCAAATTTATACCTGCATCTATCCTGGTGCTAATTTGCTGTTTTTGAACAACACCTTTTTTGGATGTGATATAAATGACACCTTTGGCCGCTCGGCTTCCATACAATGCCACTGCAGCAACACCTTTCAAGAATGAAACTTGCTCAATCTCCACGGGCAAAATACTGGTAGCATCACGAGGAATACCATCAACCAATACCAAATATCCCCCAGACCCCCATATATTGCCGTTGAAACCACCCACAAAAGCCTGCAGTCCATCCAAACTATAGGTTGTATAATTCTTTGCCAAGATTTCGGGTATGTTTACATAAGAAACATCTCCCAAAAGATCTCTTTCTTGAACTTTCTTAAATGCAACCTGCACTGACTGATCCTTGTCCAGAACCAAGCTAATTTCATTTGATTGTGGTGTAACCACAACTGATTTTGTATTATAACCCGTTGCATTAATTGATAATTTTGAATCTACTGGCACATTTAGCGAAAACTTGCCCGTGGCATCGGTAGTGGTGGAAATACTGTCTTTTTCGCTAACAAGAGTAGCACCTGTAACAGGCTTCCCTTCTGCACTCCTTACAATCCCATTGACATCAATTTTACGAACAACTTGAGCGAGAATAATTGTGGGAGAAAAAGCAATGATTAAAAAACATAACACCTTTTTTAGTTGTATATATCTCATTATTTTCTATTTGTATTTATAGTTTTTAAAATAATCTGAATAATTACCATCCTGGATTTTGCTGAAATTCCAAATACATGTTTACATCTGTATTTTTCAATGGTAACCAATAATGCTTTTCGCTAAAATTTCGTTCCAGAATAACCGTTTCACGAATATTAAGCACTTTATTCGTTTTAGGAGTTGCCACATTAAAGCTTGGATCTCTATCAAATTCAATTGATTTCTTTAAAGTATATGGACTTTGGATAAGTAACAACCATCTGCGAAGATCATTAAAACGGTGACCTTCAAAAGCCAATTCAACTGCACGCTCACGTCTTACTTCATTCATGAAAGAATCGACCGAACCCAAGAACTTGTTGGCAACATGACCTACTTTGGCCCTGTCTCTAACCACGTTTATGGCGTCAACGGCTGTTTTTGCATAGGATGGATCTTTACCCACAGGAGAATTATAAGCCACTGCTGCGGATTCGGCATACATCAAATAAATATCCGACAAACGCATCCATGGAATATGGATATTCAAACTATTACCATAATCATACCCTCCATCATATTTATTGGCGGTTATTGGAATGAACTTATACAATAAATAACCTGTTCTACTTCCGGTGCCTATGTTGCGATAACTTCCTCCCGTAGCCAATCTAGCATAACGATCTGCCTCAACATTGGCCGGCATGGTTCCAGTAACACATTTTACACCGTCATAAACTATGTCGTTATAAAAACGTGGATCACGGCCTTGCCAAGGACGAGTTGGGTCATACCCTGACTCAGCATCAGCTTGGGTAATACTTGTTATAGGCAAACCGTTTGCCATTCCATAATTATCGACATAGTTGGCTGTCGGCAAAAATTTGACATCGCCGTCTGCCAATACAGGTGCTGGCTGGTATTGTTTACTTGTACCCCAGTTAGAACCGTTGGCTCCCCAATAAGGCCCTCTAAAAATAGCTTCAGTAACTTTAACAGGTACAGTATTTCCAGGAAGAAGAACACTAGTACTTCCAGGAATTCCCCAGTTTTTACCTGTTGTATAAAAATTATCACTATAATTCGCAAATGGTAGTAAACCATATTTAGAACTACCACTCTCAGTATGATTTAATAATTCAGCAAAAGCTTGAGCTGCTTTTTTACAAAATTCAATATTATAAGCGGCATTACCTGTAGATACTTTATTCATCAACGGACTTCC
This sequence comes from Flavobacterium limnophilum, assembly GCF_027111315.2. Classification (GTDB taxonomy): domain Bacteria; phylum Bacteroidota; class Bacteroidia; order Flavobacteriales; family Flavobacteriaceae; genus Flavobacterium; species Flavobacterium limnophilum. The sequence goes on from NZ_CP114289.2 coordinate 3,264,836, forward strand.
TGCCCATAGATAATTTTTGCCCAAGTAGCCTAAGGCCATAATTTTGTTGATGCGCAAATCATTTTTTCCTGAAGTTTTTTTACCTACAACGGTATTATCCCAATCCACTGGCAACAAATCGGCCGCTTCCCTAAAATCGGCCGCTGCTTTCTCGGCACATTCAGCATAACTAAGTCTAGGCAACCTCAATGGTTGATCACTAGGAAGTACCGTATCTATATATGGAAGACCTCCAAAATACTGCATGAACTGAAAATGATACCAAGCTCTAAAAAACAAAAGCTGTCCTTTTATCATGTCTTTTTCTTCCTGGGTGGCATCCGTCAATTTATCCATATTGGCTAAACCAATATTTGCTTTACGAACACCGGCCCAACCCAAAGTCCATAAATCCTTGGCCATACGGTCGTTGTTTGTGGATACACTTCTTCGATTCATCCATCCTGCTTGCCAACCATCGTGTTCAGATTGCCAACCCCAAAAATTCCCGTTGTCGATTTTACACACAAAATGGAAATCACGAGCAGTAGACTGAATTTCGTCATCTCCCCAATTCCAGGAATTTGTCCAATATCCATTTGTAAAATCTGGAATCGTTTGATATAGTTCCTCGGTAAATCCTTGAAATTTAGTAAAATTTTCAAATGCCTCAGTCTCTGAAATCTGAGTTTCTGGAGACCTTTCAAGATATTCTTCGCAGGATACCGGAATGGCACACAAGCCAAATATAAGGCTGTACTTTACTATTGTTTTGAAATATTTTTTCATAATCTCTAATTAAAAAATAATGTTAGCTCCTAGATTAAAACGTTTAACTGTTGGATATGCTCCTTGCGAAGCCCAACCTGTTCCAGCATAATTACTCTCTCTATCATCCGGCATTTTTGACCACATGTAAAGATTGTCCCCGTTTATAAATACCCTTATATTTTGAATACCCCAGGATTTTATTGAAGAATTGCTTTCGTCAAAAGTATAAGCTATTTCGGCATTCTTCAAGCGCAAGTATGAGCCATCGTACATGTGGCGTTGGGCATCATTATAACCACTTGGTGTGGAAAGCCATCTAGGCATTGGGTTATCTGCATCCATATTGTCTTTGTTCCACAATGACCCTTGATCGTACACTACGTGATTTTGTGAAACCAAACTACCTAGAACCACTTGTCGTGTTACGTTGTTAACTCCGTAAAACTGAACAAAACCGCTAAACTTTTTCCAGTTGAAACCAACCGTGGCGTTATATGTGTTTTGTGGTGTACCTGAAAACCCAAAAGGAATGTTGTCATAAGAATTAATTACACCATCGGCATTATAATCAAGCAGGTTGAAACTTCCCGGTAATTTTTGATTGTCATTTGTGTCCTGAATAGTACTTCCATACAATTCATCCCAAGTATTGTAATACCCTTGTCCAACATAGGAATAAGCTTGCCCAACAGGCTTACCCTCTGATTTTTGATACTCCGGCAATAATTCAGGGGTATCAGCATCAATAATTTTGTTTTTGGAATGGGTCATGTTCAAATCAGACCACAAATTCAAACCATTGGAAAAGGTGTAATTTAATTTAACCTCAAATTCATATCCTTTATTTTCAACCCTTCCTAAATTGGCAGCAGGTGCTATTGCTCCATAATAGGATGGTACTGCTCTACCACTACCCGACACAAAAACATCCGCTCTATCTTCTTTAAAGAGTTCCACAGTTCCTTTTACAAGACCTTTGAACAACCCAAAATCAACACCTATATTTGTTTTCTTTGCCGTTGCCCAAGTCACTTCTGGATTTCCAACAGCAGCCTCTTTATACCATGTGTAAGTGCTTAGCTCTCCTCCTTCATTGCTTGTTCCTAATTGCGATTGACCTCCGTAACTCCATTGAGTTAGATAAAGCCATCTACCAGCAATTCTATCATCACCAACTTCTCCATAATTTAGTCTTAATTTAAGCAAATCCAGGAAAGATTCCGTTTTCTTCATGAAACCTTCTTTAGAGACAATCCAAGTAAGTCCTCCGGATGAAAAGAATGCAAAACGATTACCCGCGGCAAATTGTTCAGAACCATTGTATGCTCCATTGTATTCAGCAAAATATTTCCCGCTATAACCATAACTAGTACGAAAAACCCAATCTTCTCTATAACCCGGAATCATACTTCCCGTAGCACCTTCATTACGATTAAAAAGTCCCATCGCAGTGATGTCATGCTTGGAGTTTAGATTTACGGCATAATTCATTTGGGCTTGATAGAAAAGTCTTCTGTATGTTGACCCATCTCGAACTTCTCCAGCACTTGGAGACCATTTTACTCCTTCTTGAAAATCAAACCTATTGGCTGTATCGTAAGTCTTTTTATAAGTAACGATTCCCGTCACTGGATCAATCCATTTTTGTTGGGTATCATTATACAAATCATTAACTCCTCGATCACCTTCCACAAATGAATTATCCAAAGCTAAAGTTCCCGTAAAATTAAGACCCTTAACCAACATGTCCAGATTTTGATTCAATGTAAAATCGGTAGTAAGACGCGTTGTGGTAACATATTGAATACCACTAATGGCCAAATTACGAACCGAATTGGATGCTTTTCCTTCATTTGGAGCAAAATATCCCCACGAACTATCAGAATCATAATAAGGTAAAAACACGTCGGGAGCCGTAGAATAAGCAGCATCCCACATGGTATATTCAGCTCCAGAAGCGCCCCAAGGACTTTTCTTTACAGCGTGAGAACCTGCAAGATTTACTTTAAAGGTTGTTGATGGAGTAAATTGAAAATCTAGATTGGTTCTAACATTTAGACGATTGTATCCATAACCTGGGTCATACCCCCTATTATTACTGTATTGCTTGAAAAGATCGCCTTCACTTAAAAAGTCTGCACTGGTAAAATACTTGACAAATTCAGTACCTCCACTTACATTCAAACTGGCATTATAAGACATTGCATAATCTTTGAACAAGGTGTCTTGCCAATCTACATTTGGATAACGCTCTCTTTCTTCTTGATTGGCTGGATATCTGTATTTATCAATTATGGCTTGTGGAAGATAGTCATTCCACCCTGATGGTGCCAATGCCAACTCATTCTCAATAGCCTGGTTTCTAACCGTCAAGGCATCATAAGAATCGAGTTTGTTGGGCAATTGGGAAGGAACTTTCATTGTTGCATTAAATCTAGCCCTAATCAATGCTTTTCCTAAACTTCCTCGTTTGGTGGTGATAAGAATTACCCCATTGGCTCCTCTTGATCCATACACCGCGGTAGCCGAAGCATCTTTCAAAACAGAAACAGTCTCTACAGATCCAATATCAACACTATTCATGGGACGCTCTATACCGTCAACCAATATAAGTGGAGATGAATCATTCCAAGTACTTGCTCCACGTATTACTATACGAGGATCTTCCTCTCCAGGCATACCAGTACTGGCAGTGGTAATCAAACCTGGCGCATTACCCGTTAAAGCGGCCCCAATACTTTGAACTCCACCTGCTCTTTCCAATGTTTTTCCTGAAACTTGGGAAATTGCAGCAACCATACTCTCCTTTTTTTGCTTGCCATACCCAACAATAATAACCTCGTTCAAAGATGTTTGATCGACGGCCATTACAACATTGATTACAGATTGGCCTTTTACTTGCTTCTCTACGGTCTTGAACCCCACACTACTAAAAACCAAGGTAACATCTGAAGAAGGCAAACTTATTGTATATTTCCCATTGTTGTCAGACATTACACCAATTTTTGAATTACCTTTAACCAATATGGTCACGCCAGGAACTGGCAACTTATCTCCTGCCGAAGTAATTGTTCCAGAAACAGTAATTTGCTGACTGCTTTGACTTTTTTCAACAGCCAATGATGAATTTACTTCATTTGCCAACAACACGTTCGAAAACATAAATGGTAACAAAATTCCCAATACCACGGAATTAACTTTACGTGGAACTTTAATTAATTGTTTTATCATATTAATATTTTTGACATTTTTTAATTTATTAAAATTAGAACTTAACTTATATGTCATATAACTGCACATTCTTTAGATTATACTACTGCATGCAACGATTGATTTAGTTTAAAACTATTTTGCAAAATCTAAATCTCCCCTGTTTTTATTTTTTTTTAAATTTTAGGCAAAATTATTTTGCACCCTAAAATTCAGACAAAGCTATCATTGCTCGTAGCGAATTGAATTACATGACTTAGTTGATAAAAATTCACACCCTTCCTGTTTTACAAATCAAATGTTATAAGCCACATTTTGGCCAGATGAATCCTGTTGGAACAATTACTCTTGACGGTTAAGAGAACACGAATTATTTACCCATGTGCTATTCAACAAAATCTGGCAAAACACAAATCAAACAATTGAGAATATTTCAAAAACGGTGATTTTTTTTGTTTTTTTATTTCATAGGCTTATTTGGTTGGTTAATTGGTTGGTTAGTTATTTATTTTAAAAATTGTTTTGTTCGAAATCGTTATAGTTGTATAATGGCTTTTTAAGGAAAAAACCAGATTTTGTATTGCATTGAAGACTTTGTCTTATGGAACCTGTCTGAAACTTTCATTGAATTTATGTCAAATTTTAGATGACTGAATACTTCGGTTTCACCCCTTTTTCCTGCTCAATGAATCTTAAAAAAGCAAATGTAATTTTTTTTTCGAACAAAACAACCGATTGTGTAAAATTATTGTGTGACTTTTACACTTAATAATAAAATTTATAAGTTAATTTTTTGTCATTATTACAACACTAGGTGAATTTTGAATTTGCCAATACTGCAAAAAAATATAAATGAAAGTCCCAAACTATCGACCAAAAAAGACCTTTCCGTTAATTAATATAAAATATTTTTTTTTGAAATTAATATGTGACAATAAAACATCTGATGCCATCTAAAAAAATCTAAATTCCTTTTTTTGCTTTTTTTACATTATTTTTCAAAAAAAATACGCAACCGATTGTGTGTTGTGTTTTTTTTAATATATTTGCTATATGAAATTAAATGCCGTTTAATTTAAATTCTTCATAAAAAAAGAATTCATTTATTACATATAATTTAACAACAAAATAATTAACCAATTTAACCAATTTATTTATGACTGACTTTTTATTTATTAAAAGCAAATCAAAACATATTAAACATCTGGTTTTTTTACTCCTGATATTTATGTTTTCTACAGGGGCCTATGCCCAAAGAACGGTTTCTGGAATTGTTTCTGATCCATCGGGTCCAATCCCAGGAGTAAATGTCTCGCTAAAAGGAGATAAAAAAGGGGTATCAACAAATTATGATGGAAAATACACCATCACCAATGTGCCTTCAAACGCAGTACTAGTCTTTAGCTTCATGGGGTATAAAACCCAAGAAGTAGCTGTAAAAGATCAATCTCAAATCAACATAAAACTGGAAGACGAAGCAAGTGCCTTGAAAGAAGTAGTAGTAATTGGATATGGTACCCAAAGAAAAGAAGCGGTTACTGGTTCGGTTGCTTCTATCAGCGGAACGACATTAAGAGATGTGCCGTCCTCAAATATTACGCAAGCTTTACAAGGACGTCTTGCTGGGGTCGATATTGCTCAGACCTCGACAAAACCAGGTACTTCCATGCAAATTCGTATTCGTGGTGCGCGTTCTTTGTCTGCAAGTAATGATCCATTGGTGGTTCTTGACGGAATACCTTTTTCAGGATCTTTTACCGACATTAACCCAGGAGATGTTAAGAGTGTTGATATATTAAAAGACGCCTCTGCTACCGCAATTTACGGATCGCGTGGTGCTAATGGAGTTATATTAGTTACTACTAATAAAGGACAAAAAGGTCAGGCAGCTACATTTTCTTATGATCAATTCTATGCTGTAAAAACTGCTTTTGCACAATATGACATGATGAATGGCCCTGAATTTGTTGCATTGCGTAAAGCAGCAACGGCTCCAGGTGCTACTGCTCCACTTTTTTCAAATGGTCCTGATGAAGCTAACGATGTAAATATAAATTGGCAAGATGAGTTTTACAGAACTGGTATAGAATCAAGTCATAATATAGCAGTATTAGGTGGGACAGAAAAAGGAACTTATAAATTTAATTTAGGTTATCTTAAGGATGAAGCGATAGTTCCTCAACAAGATTTTGAGCGTATATCATTGAATGCCAGTATTGATCAAGAAATAGGAGCTTTCCGTTTTGGACTTACTACAAACAATAACTTTTCTATTAATAATGGTGCTAGTATGGGAGTGGGTACAGTATTGAGTACAACGCCTATTGCTAACCCATATAACTTAGACGGTACGTTGAAAAGAACTGTGAAGATGGCTCAGGATGAAGCTTGGGTAACTACAAGAGAAACCGTAAATAATTTAGGAGATAAGTGGAAAAATCAAAGTGAAACGATGGCATCCTATAATAATATTTTTATGGAGGTAAAAATACCTGGAATTGAAGGTTTAAAATATCGTTTGAATGGTGGTTTGAATATCCGTATGAGTACTGGTGGTAGTTATACAGGAGAGGGTGTTTTCAATATCAATCCAACAACTTTTTCATCGGCATCTATCAATAACTCAATTTCTAAAAACTGGACAGCGGAAAATATACTAACCTATGATCGTACTTTTGCCGAAAAACATAAAATTAATGTAGTAGGAATGTTTTCGTCAGAGCAAGGAACCTCTAATAGTTCAAATATTGGTGCAATAAAGATTCCTTCGGATGCTTTTCAATATTACAATTTAGGATATGCTATAGGAGAAATTACCATAAACCCAGACTGGCAAGGATATAGCCAAAGTGGTTTAATGTCCTATATGGCTAGAGCTATGTACTCCTATGATGATCGTTATATGTTGACTGCAACTGTTCGTTCAGATGGTTCGTCAAGATTAGCTGATGGATATGAATGGCATACTTACCCTGCTATATCAGCTGGATGGAACATCGGTAAAGAATCGTTTTTGAGAGATAACAAATACATTAATCTTTTGAAATTACGTGTAGGATACGGGCAAACTTCAAATCAAGCAGTTAATCCTTATTCAACACTTGGAAAACTGACAACTAAAAATTATAATTTTGGAGATACTTATGCAGTAGGTTCTTATGTATCTACATTACCAAATTCTGAATTAGGATGGGAATTCTCTACAACAATGAATTATGGTTTGGACTTTGGTTTATTTAACAATCGTTTATCAGGTACTGTTGAATATTATGTTACTGATACTGAAGACATCTTGCTAGGTGTAGGTTTACCGCCAACTTCGGGTGTGGGTAGTTATACTGCAAATATTGGGCAAACTCAAAACAAAGGTTATGAAATTTCGCTAAGTGGTACAATAATCGACAATCTTAATGGTTGGACTTGGGATGCTGGTGTGAATTTTTATTCTAACGAAAACGAATTGGTCGCTCTAGCCACTGGGCAAACAAGAGATGAGGGTAATGGATGGTTTGTTGGTTCTCCTATTAATGTAATTTATGACTATGAAAAAATAGGACTTTGGCAGCAAGGTGATGCAAATTTAACTAAGTATGAGCCAGGAGGAAATGTAGGTATGATTAAGGTGAAATACACAGGTGATTTTAATCCAGACGGAACACCAACAAGACAAATTGGCGCAGCTGACCGTCAGATTATAAAAGTTGATCCTGATTTTCAAGGTGGTTTTAATACACGTGTAGCCTACAAAGGATTTGATTTAAGTGCGGTAGCTGCATTTCAAAGCGGAGGAACATTAATCAGTACACTTTATGGATCAGCAGGATACCTTAATATGTTAACAGGACGTAGAAATAACATAAAAGTTGATTACTGGACACCAGACAATACAGATGCCAAATATCCAAGACCTGGTGGAATACAAAGTGGTGATAATCCAAAATATGGTTCTACACTAGGCTATTTTGATGCGACATACCTAAAAATTCGCACCATTACATTTGGTTATAATTTTGACCAAAAATTAATTAAAAATACTGGTATTGATAAACTACGTTTATATTGTACAGCACAAAATCCATTTGTATTTTTCTCGGATTATCATAAAGAATCAGGAATGGATCCTGAAACAAACTCATACGGTGACGAAAATCAAGCCGTAGCTTCATATAATAGACGTCTTCTTACGATTTCGGCTAATACACCATCAACTCGTAACTTTTTGATTGGTTTAAATCTAACATTTTAAAAAAGGAAAATCATGAAACTTATAAAAATAAAAACTATAGTAGCAACAGCCCTATTGACGTTAGTCTTAGGGGGATGCAACGATAATATTTTGGATGAACAGCCAAGAAGCATTTATGAACCAGGATATTTTAAAACTGAAAAAGGGGTTCAAGGAGGAATAACATACATGTATTTCCACTTGCGTAATCTTTATGGGCAAGCCTACTATTACAACTCCTTAATTACAGGTACCGACGAAGCAACTTATGGAGCAAGTGCGGATGGTAACTTTAAGGATATGGATCTTTCTGGTGCCGGCTCAATTATATCAACTAGCTACCCAACAAGTATATTGTGGGGAACTGTGTTTCCAAACATTAACACCGCTAGTGGGGTTATCGAAAATGCAGCCGCAGCTGGTTTTGCAGAATCTTTAATTTCTGAAGCCAGATTTTTCAGAGCATTCGATTACTTTTTGTTAGTGCAAACTTATGGTGGAGTGCCTTTAGATTTGGGTGCTGGAGAACTTAAGTTCAACACGAGTACTTCAAGATTTTCTGTTAGAAATACTGTGCCTCAAGTTTACACCAAAGCGATATTTCCTGATTTGATAAAAGCTGTAAATAATTTGCCTACAGCTCCACGTTTAACAGGAACTGTAACTAAAACAACTGCAAGATTATTTCTAGCAAAAGCCTATCTTACTTATGCTTGGTGGCTTCAAAACCCTAATAACATCCCTACTTATCCTGAAACACCTCGTGTTGACCCTGACGGACATGATGCGGCTTGGTATTTTCAACAAGCCTATAATGTTGCTACTGAAGGCATAGATGGTGCAGGTAGTACTTATGCTTTGCAAGCTACTTATTATGATGTCAATGTAGCTACAAATGATCGTAACAAAGAGATGTTGTTATATGCAGATCACACGGAGAAAAGTGAAGTTTACAACGGATCAAGCCTTACTTTTGGTAGTGGTGGAGCTCCAGATAATTTTGCAAGTTGGATGTTGACATGGAACTATACAGATCTTAAAAGTTCTGGAGTTTTTTCTGTTCAACGTGAAGCTGTACAACCCTTAGGTCGTCCATGGGTGCGTATGGCACCAACAATTAACGTTTTTGAAAAAACATTTGCTGACAAAACAAATGATTCTCGCTATGATGGTACTTTTACAACGGTATATCGTGGTAACTGGAACAAAGCTGGTAATGCAAGTGCTACATTAAACAATGCAAATGGTTTGCCAGTTGCGCCAGGTGGAGCAATATTAACTTTCTTGGACAGTGAACCATCTACTCCTATTACTTATCCTAGTGGAAGTGGTGCAAATAATGTTGGAGCAGGTGAATTACCTGGCAGATCTGATTATGTAATTTCTCCACGTGGTATTAGTAGAATAGTTTATCCAGGATTATGGAAAATAGGTCCATACCGTACTGATAATGGAACTGGTTTAGGCCAACCAAATGCGGGTAGTACACGCCCTTTTCCTGTGGCTAAATTCTCTGAATTTTACTTCGTAGCTGCTGAGGCTGCTGTAAAAGGCGCTACAACAAAAGCAGGTAAAAGTGCTAGAGAATTAATTAATGTTATTCGTGCTCGTGCTGGAAAATGGAGATTTGACAACAACGGAAATGTTGCCAAAGTTGCAGATAATAGTGCAGCAATGATTGCTGCCACACCAGCAACTATTGACATTAACTATATTTTAGAGGAACGTTCAAGAGAGTTTTATGGTGAAGGATATCGTTGGTTTGATTTGGTTCGTACCCAAAAATGGGAAGAACTTGCATCAAGTTATGAAATTTGTGGAGCTTCAAAAGGGAATCATACAGCTGTAAAGGTAAATAGAACCATTTTGAAATATCAATATATACGCCCAATTCCGCAAGGACAGATTGATGCTATGATCATGACACCTGAACAGAAAAAAGCGTATCAAAATCCGAGTTACAATTAGTATAAACATTGTCCAACAGGAATATCCTTAATACAAAATAATTGTTTTAAAATTTTATAAAAATTTTAAAATCAAACAGTTATCACAACAATATGAATTAGTAGTTAGTAGTTAGTTTTTTTTTATACCAAAAAGTCGAGAGCTGGTTACTCTCTTCTTTTTGGTATACTTTTTTCAGATTATTAAACACCTCAAACAAAAAATTAGCCGTGATTTAGTCTCTATTGCTTTTTGAATTTTTATAAAAATTTTGATAAAAATTCAACCCTTAGAATATCAATTTTTATTAAATTATTACTCTTATGATTTCAAAAACAATTAACAACGCATTTTGTCTTTTTGGCTTTCGTTTTTTGCTTTGTCTTTCTTTAACGATTTTCCTTCCATCTACAGCTTTGGCAATTGGAGAACCATCTTATATTTCAACCACTGGAGACAAAAATTTCTTCACTCTTTCTGCTACTGGCAAATCAAGTCCACTATTCATTGGTTCAAATGATTATCCAGGTGTAATACGAGCCTTAAAAGATTTGCAATCCGATATTAAAAAGGTGACCAATTATGCGCCAAATATTGTTTTCGACAAATTGCCAACAAACAAACAAATAGTAATCATAGGCACCTATGGCAAAAACCCCATTATTGACCAATTAGTAAAAAACAAAAAAATTGACCTTAAAGATATTGTGGGCAAATGGGAAGCCTATACCATTCAAACAGTGGAAAAGCCCTTTCCAGGAATTGACAGAGCCCTCATTATTGTGGGCAACGACAAACGCGGAACCATCTATGGAATATATGATTTGTCACAACAAATCGGTGTTTCACCTTGGCATTTCTGGGCGGATGTGCCAGTCCCTCATAAAGCGGCATTATACGTAAAACCAATAAAACACACCCAATCCCCAAGCGTAAAATACAGGGGGATATTTATAAACGATGAAGCTCCGGCATTGAGCAATTGGATAAAAGAAAAATACGGCATGGTAAAACCCAGCCAAAATCCACCCATCGGCAATGGAGTGGTAAATTACGGTTCCGAGTTTTATGCCAAAATTTTTGAACTAATGCTAAGAATAAAAGCCAACTATTTGTGGCCAGCCATGTGGAATAATGCCTTTAATGAAGATGATGCCAAAAACTCCCGCCTAGCCGATGAATACGGCATTGTAATGGGAACCTCACATCAAGAGCCAATGATTCGTTCCCAACAAGAATGGGATAGACGCTACTACAAAACTATAGGACATTGGGATTATAATAAACATCCTGATACCCTAACAAAATTTTGGAGCGAAGGAGTTCGACGTAACAAAAACTATGAAAGCATAATCACAATGGGACTTCGTGGCGCCAATGATTCGGAAATGAAAGGCGACATCAAGACCAATATTGCGATGGTCGAAGAAATTGTGAACCAACAACAAAAAATTATTGCCAAAGAAATGAATCCGGACATTACCCAAGTTCCCCAATCTTGGTGTTTGTACAAAGAAATCATGGATTATTATAATGAAGGCATGAAAGTGCCCGCTAATATTACGTTATTGTGGGCCGATGACAACTGGGGCAACATTCGCAGACTGCCTACACCTGAAGAACGCTTACGAGCTGGAGGTTCGGGAGTGTACTACCATTTTGACTATCACGGCGGGCCGCGTAGCTACGAATGGATAAACACGAATCCAATTTCCAAAATTTGGGATCAAATGTCGCTTGCCAAACAATACGGAGCCGACAGAATCTGGATTGTAAATGTGGGTCACTTCAAAGGATATGAATTACCTATGGAGTATTTTATGAGCCTTGCTTGGGACACCAATAAATGGACCAATTCCAATATAAACGAATATACCCGCTTGTGGGTCACCCGAGAATTTGGTGCCGAGTATGCTAATGAAATTGCCGATATTCTATCCAAATACACGAAATACAATGGACGTCGAAAAATAGAATCATTGACTCCAAAAACATATAGTTTGGTAAATTATCTTGAAGCTGAAAATGTAGTAGCCGATTTTAATAAAATCACCGCTCAAGCCGAAGCTATTTATGCAAAATTACCAAAAGAAAAAAGAGACGCTTTTTACCAGATTGTAGTATTCCCAACCAAAGCCAGTGCATTGGTAAACGAATTGTATTATACCGCCGCAAGAAATAATTTGTATGCCAGCCAAAAACGTGTAAGTGCCAATGCCATGGCAGAGCAAACTCGTGAACTTTTCAAAAAAGACACCACATTGATGAACCATTACAACACCATTTATGCCGATGGAAGATGGAATCATTTTATGGATCAAACCCATCTTGGCTACAATAATTGGATGCCGCCAAAAGAAAACAGCTTGAGAGCTGTTCCCTTGCTGGATGTTCAACCATTAGCGGAAGCTTCAATGGGGATAAGTCTCCCAGGAACAGAGGCTAGTTGGCCAGGTTCTCCAGAAAAAGCTGTTCTTCCCGAGTTGGATATTTTCAACAACAAAGAGCAGTTTATCGAAATTTTTAATCGTGGAAAAATTCCGTTTGAATACAGCATCAAAACCGATGCCCCTTGGTTAACTTTTAGCGAAAGCAAAGGCAAAATCGACCAAACAGACAAACGCATCTGGGTTAAATTAAATGAAAAACTATTGCCTAAAGGAAAAACTCAAGCCAAAATCACCCTTTCGGGTGCTGGTCAAGAAGTTTCTATAAGTGTTCAGGCATTTAATCCTGAAGACAATAATATAAAAGGATTTGTGGAAAGTGGCGGATTAATTGCCATTGAAGCCGAGCATTTTTCAAAAAACAAAGAAGAAGGCGAACGCAAATGGATTAAAATTGAAGACTATGGGCTAACCCTATCCGGTATGAGAGCCACGGCACCCGCCAATATTCTTGCAGCAACGCCCAAAAAAGAGGCTCCATGTTTGGAATATCCAGTGTATTTGTTTTCAAAAGACGCAATTGAAATCACCATAGTTACTTCGCCTCTACTCAATTTCATCCCCAACAAAGACATTAAATTTGCCATTTCGTTTGATGATCAAGAACCACAATATGTAACCAATGTGCCTAATGATTATAAAATAAATTCTCCAGAATGGTCCAAAGCCGTAGTCGATCAAGCCAGACAATCAAAATTAAAAATTAATGTACCTCAAGCAGGTTTTCACACCTTGAAAGTTTGGATGGTAGATCCTGGAATAGTTTTGGAAAAAATAATTATCAATACAGGCGGTTTAAAACCAAGTTATCTAGGCCCCAAAGAGAGTTATTTTAAAAAACAATAAAAACTTTTTTAAAAAAATTCATGGACGTAAACACGTTTTACGACATGAATTTTTTTTCAAAAATTTTTAAGTGTATATTTAACACATATTTTACGATAAACATTTACAACACATCATCAATGTCCAAAATCAGTTGTTTACAATGAAAAAAACATTTATAATAATCTTGTTTTTAGCTTTTTCAACGGGATTCTCTCAGAAAAGCCAAAATCTAAAACTCTGGTATAATCAGCCTTCAGGAGATATTTGGGAAAATGCCCTGCCCATTGGCAATGGCCGTTTGGGAGCCATGATTTATGGCAATGTTGACAAGGAAATAATTCAGCTCAACGAGCATACAGTGTGGAGCGGCAGTCCAAATCGCAACGACAATCCTGATGCTTTGCAAGCGCTCCCCGAAATCAGAAAACTTATATTTGAGGGAAAACACAAGGATGCCGAGAAGCTTGCCAATCAAACGATGATAACCAAGAAATCACACGGACAGATGTTTCAGCCTGTGGGGAATCTGAATCTGATTTTTAACGACCATAAAAATTACACCAATTACCATCGAGAACTTGATATAGAAAGAGCAGTCGCCAAAACGACTTACACAGTCAATGATGTTACCTACACCCGCGAAACTTTCGCTTCTTTATCTGACAGACTTATTGTAATGCGGATATCGGCAAGCAAGCCAGAAAGCCTTTCTTTTACAGCCAATTACACCTCTCCTTACGAGAAAAAAAACTTTGGCACAAGTCCGAATAAAGACCTGATTATTAGCGGCACTACCAGCGATCACGAAACCGTAAAAGGAATGGTCAAATATAAAGGAATCACACGCATCAAACTTGACGGAGGTTCCCTTTCTTCCACAAATACCGAACTTAACGTAAAAAAGGCAACCACTGCTACCATCTATATATCGATAGCCACAAATTTTAACAATTATAAAGACATCAGCGGTGATGAAAACAAAAGAGCTTTAGATTATATGAACAAAGCTTTTCCAAAATCATATCCCAATCTATTGAAAAGTCACATAGCGGCTTATCAAAAGTATTTTAATCGTGTGAAATTAGATTTAGGCACTACTCTAGCAGCCAACTTGCCAACGGATCAACGCCTGAAAAACTTCAGAAATACGAATGATCAACAATTTGTAACACTTTATTATCAGTATGGTCGATATTTACTCATTTCTTCATCACAACCCGGAGGCCAACCTGCCAATCTTCAAGGAATTTGGAATAAAAATACAAATCCGGCTTGGGACAGCAAATACACCATTAATATCAATGCCGAAATGAATTACTGGCCTGCTGAAAAGACCAATCTTTCCGAATTACACCAACCTTTCTTGCAAATGGTAAAAGATTTATCCGTAACAGGACAAGAAACAGCCAAAACCATGTATGGTGCCAGAGGCTGGATGGCGCATCACAACACCGATATTTGGCGCGCTACTGGTGCTGTAGATGGTGCTTTTTGGGGGCTATGGACTGCAGGAGGCGGATGGACCAGTCAACATTTGTGGGAGCATTATCTCTACACTGGCGACAAAGCATTTTTGGCATCGGTTTACCCGGCTATAAAAGGTGCCGCTTTATTTTATGTTGATTTTCTGGTAGAACATCCTAAATATAAATGGCTCGTAATAAATCCTGGGAATTCTCCCGAAAACGCACCCCAAGCCCACAATGGTTCCTCTTTAGATGCCGGAACAACCATGGATACTCAAATTGTTTTTGACGTATTTAGCACAACCATACGCGCAGCACAAATCCTGAACGAAGATGCCACTTTAATGGACAAATTAAAACAAATGCGAAGCCGATTGGCACCGATGCATATTGGAAAATACAACCAACTTCAGGAATGGATCGACGACATTGATGACCCTAAAGACAATCACCGTCATGTGTCGCATTTATACGGATTATTTCCATCTAATCAAATATCAGCCTACAGAACTCCTGAATTATTTGCAGCGTCAAAAAACACCTTACTGCAACGTGGTGATGTATCTACCGGTTGGAGCATGGGTTGGAAAATCAATTGGTGGGCAAAATTGCAAGATGGCAATCACGCCTATTCTCTTATCAAAAATCAACTAACTCCTTTAGGGGTAAATGTAGGAGGTGGAGGCACTTACAACAACCTTTTTGATGCGCATCCGCCATTTCAAATTGACGGAAACTTTGGTTGTACCTCTGGAATCACGGAAATGCTTGTTCAAAGTTCAGATGGCGCCATTCATTTGCTTCCTGCCCTACCCGAGGTCTGGAAAGAGGGTACTGTCAAAGGCATACGAGCCAGAGGTGGATTTGAAGTAGTCGAAATGCAATGGAAAGATGCCAAACTTATAAAATTGGTTGTAAAATCAACACTTGGAGGTAATTTGAGACTGCGTTTGCCCAATGCCATGAAACAAAATTCGGGTGCGGATTTATTGGATGCCAAAGGTGAAAATCCTAACCCTTTTTATTTTGTTGCAGAAACACCAACTTCTATTATATCTGAAAAAGCCACTATTAAGCCGCTTGAGCTTAAACCAACCATTGTTGTTGACATCCCAACAAAAAAAGGAACTATTATAACGCTAATAAGCCAATAAAAATAATTTTTAAACTATTAAAAACAATTTAAACTTTAAAAAAAATGAAAACTAAATTAAGCCTGTTGTTCAATGTTGCAGTATTGTTTTTGGGGATGAATTCATTTGCTCAAAATAAAAAATTCCATGTCTATCTCTGTATTGGACAATCTAATATGGAAGGACATGCGAAGTTTGACCCTCAAGACACGATAGTAAATAAGCGTTTTCAGGTTTTGGAAGCGGTAGATTGTGACAATTTAAAAAGAAAAAAAGGACAATGGTACACTGCCGTTCCGCCTTTGAGTCGCTGTACAACAGGACTTACCCCTGCCGATTATTTTGGAAGGGAAATGATTGCCAATCTTCCTGAAGATGTAAAAGTGGGTGTTATCAATGTAGCCGTGGGAGGTTGCAAAATAGAATTATTCGACAAAGACAATTATGAATCTTATGTGAGCACTTCTCCTGATTGGTTGAAATCAATGGTCACTCAATATGACGGAAATCCTTATGCCAGATTAGTGGAAATGGCCAAAATTGCCCAAAAAGATGGCGTGATAAAAGGTATATTATTGCATCAAGGAGAATCAAACACCAATGATACATTGTGGACTAAAAAAGTAAAGGTTGTTTATGACAACTTATTGAAAGATCTAAATCTTAAAGCAGAATCTACCCCTTTATTGGCTGGAGAAGTTGTAAATGCTGATCAAGGAGGAATTTGTGCCAGTATGAACAAAATAATTGCCACTTTGCCAGAAACAATTCCAAATTCCCACGTGATTTCTTCAAGCGGATGCCCTGATGTAGCTGACAATCTTCATTTTTCTGCCGAAGGATATAGAATATTAGGAAAAAGATATGCTGCCAAGATGCTTGAGATAATGAAGAGCAGTAAAAAATAAATAAATATCTATATATGAAATCGCCATTAACCAGAAGTTTGCGTAAGCAAACAACAATGAGTAAAAAAGCGATTCCATATGTGACCGTTGAAAAATAAAATTTACACATATGAAATCAAAGATTATTTTAGTCCTTATTGGTCTCTTTTGTACCTGCTTTAGTTGGTCCCAAAAAATAACACTGCAATCGCCCAATCAAAAAATTGTGGCAGCTTTGTATGCGATGGACGGCACTAATAAAGGCGAATGGTATTTGAAAGTTTCATATAGTGCGAATAAAAACACCTCAGAAATTCTTCCAAAAGTAAGTCTTGGTCTTTCTCGAAGTGATCAAGATTTTTCGAAAGAACTCCTTTTTTTAAAAGCGGGTAAACCAAAAATAATAAAGGAACAATATTCACTTCCATTTGGTAAAAAATCAGTTCGTGAAAATACCGCTAATGAAGTAACAATTTCATTCGAAAATCCTAGTAAAGCCAAAATGAACCTTATTGTAAGAGCTTATAACGACGGACTAACTTTTCGATATGAATTTCCTGAAAAAAAGGGTTCATATAGTATAAAAGACGAATTTACGGCATACCAAATACCAAAAGAAAGTATGCGATGGTTAGAAAAGTGGAATCCTGCCAATGAAGGACTATATGTTGCGTCAAGCGAAGATAAAATACTTCAACAGGAATGGTGTTATCCTGACTTATTCAATTCTGCCGACAAATCGACTTGGTTTTTGCTTCACGAGGCCGATTTAGACCGAAATTACTGTGGGACAAAACTAAGCAATACTCAAGATATAAATACTTACAAACTTGCTTTTCCAGACCCTAAAGATGGTAGAGGAACTGGAGAATCAAATCCAAGTATTTCACTTCCTTGGCAATCTCCTTGGAGGGTAATTGCCATCGGTAGTTTGTCCGATATTGTCGAAAGTACTTTGGTTGAAGATGTATCGACTCCAAATAGTTTCAAAAGCACTGATTGGATAAAACCAGGTAAAGTTTCTTGGAATTACTGGTCGAGCAACCATGGCACAAAAGATTATAAAATTGTGTGCGATTTTACCGATTTGGCAGCAAAAATGAATTGGCCATACACCCTTTTAGATTGGGAATGGGATGGTATGACTAATGGTGGAAATCTTGAAGATGCTTTGAAATACATACATTCTAAAGGCATAAAACCATTGATGTGGTATAACTCAGGAGGAGATCACACCTGGGTTTCTTCTACTCCAAAAGACCGCATGCTCACACATGAAAACAGGGTTGAAGAATTTACAAAACTGAAAAAATTGGGAGTTGCTGGGGTCAAAATTGATTTTTTTGAAAGCGAAAAACAAAATATGATAAAATACTATCTAGATATTTTGGAAGATGCTGCCCAGTTTGAAATGATGGTCTATTTTCATGGTTGTATTGTGCCTCGAGGTTGGTCAAGAACCTATCCTAATTTAATGACTTACGAAGGAGTACGGGGTGCCGAATGGTATAATAACGGTCCCGAATTTACGACTACCGCACCCGAACACAATACCGTTTTGCCATTTACAAGAAACGTGGTTGGAGCGATGGATTATACTCCGGTTACTTTCACCAATTCCCAATTTCCGCATCTTACCTCTTTTGGACATGAGTTGGCTCTTTCCGTGCTTTTCGAATCGCCTTTACAACATTTGGCAGACAGACCAGAAGGGTATTATGAACTACCGGATGAAGCCAAAACTTTTTTGAAAGAAGTACCCACAGCTTGGGATAATACAAAACTTATTGATGGATATCCCGGACAAGAAGTTACCATGGCACGTCAAAAAGGAGAATCGTGGTATATCGGAAGCATCAATGCTTCGGAACGTCAAGAAAAAACAAAAAAAATAAAGTTGGATTTCTTGAAAGAAGGGGTTAATTATCGTGCAGTTATTATTGCTGACGGCAAGCATGACAAGGATTTTAATTCAAACGTAATGGTAGTAAATAAAACCAGTACTATCGAGGTAAAATTACTTCGTAGAGGAGGTTTTGTAGTTTCTTTAAATCCAATTCAAGAATAATTATAAATATTAGAAACATCAAAATGCAAAGATTCATTCACATTTTATTCTTGGGATTGTTGTCCGTATCGATTAATGCACAGCAGTATAAAAAACATGCTTTAACCAAAGACAGACTATCAGTAGATTTGTCCGAAGGCACGCTTAGCATAATCCCTCTTACAGACAAATCAGTAAGAATAAAATATGAAATTGGAAATTTATCAGAAGCACGAGAGTTTGTATTCATCAACAAACCTAATGTGCCCAGTTTTTCATTAAAAGAAAGCACAACCAGTTTAAAACTTAGCACAAAAGCAATGACTGTCGCCTTCGATAAAAAAACAGGAGTCATTCAGTATAGCGATAAATCCGGAAAAATATTCCTTAGCGAAAAGGCAAATTCAAGGTTGATGAAACCCAGTACCATTATGGGAGAACCTTGTTTTGTAGCCGAACAAAGCTTTGAATCCCCTAAAGAAGAATATTTGTTTGGATTAGGGCAATTTCAAGATGGATTTTATAATCTAAAAAACACTACAAGAAAGTTAATTCAAGTCAACACACAGATTGCCATACCATTTTTGGTTTCCAGCAAAGGATATGGATTGTTGTGGCACCAATATGGTTTGACTTATTTTAACCCCAGCAATCAAAATATTTCTTTGGTTAAAAACGATGTAAAAGACGGCGAAAAACGAGAAGTTGAAGTCACAACCACTTCAGGCACACAAAAAATATCACAACAGCAATCCGTTTATACGGGTAGTTTTTCGGTAGCCAAAGAGGGCGAATATTCAGTAATGCTTGATCTTGGAGACATGGACAGCCGTCATTTAGTGATTATTGACGATATCGATGTAATCAATCAATCTAATTTATGGTTGCCGCCGGCAGTGAGTAAATTGGTTAACTTAAAAGCAGGTGAACATACCGTTAAAATTGTTTGTAAATCCAGTAACACTCCATCGCTTGGTTTAAAACTTTCCAATAACGAAACTGTTTTCAACTCCCCTAATGCAAAATCGCTGGATTATGTAGTTTTTGCAGGAAAAGACACGGACGAAATTATAGCCACTTACCGCAACCTAACTGGTAAAGTGCCGATGTTGCCTAAATGGGCTTTTGGTTTTTGGCAATGTCGCGAAAGATATACTTCTGGCGAACATTTAGTTTCAACTCTTAAAGAATTTAGAAAGCGCAATTTGCCCGTGGATGTCATTGTTCAAGACTGGCAATATTGGGGTAAATATGGATGGGGAGTGCCTAAATTTGATGAAACACATTATCCTGAACCTGAAAAATTCATAAAAGAAATTCATGATTTGAATGCCCATTTTTCGGTTTCTGTTTGGGAAAACTTGAATAAAGAATCTGAAATCGCCAAAGAGTATTTATCCAAAAATTTGTTTATAAAGAACAGTCCTTGGATCGACATTTATAATCCGGAAGCCCAAAAAACACATTGGAATGCACTCGATAAAAATCTATTTGCCCTGGGTGTAGATTCTTGGTGGATGGATGCAACCGAACCTGAAAATGATGCGCTAAAAGGCAAACAAACCTATTTTGGATTGGGTGATTTTTACCGATTGACGTATCCATTATTTGTCAGCAAAGCCGTTTATGAAGGGCAAAGAAATACCAATCCAGACAAGAGAGTTGCCATTCTTACACGTTCTGCATTTTTGGGACAACAGCGATATGGCACTATCAATTGGTCGGGTGATATAGGCTGGGATTGGGATACTTATAAACGTCAAATAGTTGCCGGATTAAATTATAATCTTACCGGAATGCCTTATTGGACTACTGATATTGGTGGTTTTTTCCGTCCGGGTCCAGGACAATATAAAGACGAAAAGTATCACGAAATACTCACTCGTTGGTTCCAATGGGGCGCTTTCAATCCAATATTTCGTATTCACGGATATCAAACAGAAACCGAGCCTTGGAAATATGGCGAAAAAGTGGAGAATAACATGCGTACCATGATGAATCTAAGGTATCAATTATTGCCTTATATTTATTCAGAAGCTTGGCAAATATCCAAGAATAATTCGACTTTGATGAGACCTTTAATTATGGACTTCAATGATGACACAACCGCTGTGAGTCAAGCCTATGAATACATGTTTGGAAAAGCATTTTTGATAGCACCAGTGACAGCACCTGATGTTACCAATTGGAATGTTTATTTGCCAAAGCAAAACGCTTGGTATGATTTCTGGACAGGTAAACGATTGGAAGGAGGACAAACAATTTCAACACCTGCTCCATTAGACAGAATTCCTGTTTTTGTAAAAGAGGGTTCAATTGTACCAATGGGAAATGTAGTTCAAAGCACTCAAACAAAACAAGATGTTCTTGAAATCCGTGTATATACAGGTAAAGATGCTTCGTTTACACTTTACAATGACGAAGGCGATAATTACAACTATGAAAAAGGCGAGCACATTGAAATTCCCATAATTTGGAACGAAAAAAATCAAACACTTACCTTGGGAAATCAAGTTGGAAACTATAAGGACAAAATAGATTCTTATACGATGAATATAGTATGGGTAACCGAAAATCAAAACGACACCACTGCCAAAACCATAAAATATAACGGTAAAAAAATAGTCGTGAAAAAGTAATTTCAAGAAAATAAACACACTAAAAACACTATTAACCAAAACACCAAATAATATAAATCATGAAATTTAAAACCACTATTTTATTGACAGCCTTCTGTTGTTTGTCAATCTTTAAAATAACAGCACAAAACCCTATCATCAAACATATTTTTACTGCCGACCCCTCTCCTATCGTGCATAAAGGAACCTTGTATTTATACACAGGACATGATGTAGCCACCGAAACAGACACCAATTATAAAATGGCCGATTGGCATGTGTTTTCAACAACAGATATGGCTACGTGGAAAGATCACGGAGCACCACTTTCGCCTAGCACCTTTTCTTGGGCTACTGGTGATGCCTATGCAGCACAGTGTATCGAGAGAAATGGAAAGTTTTATTGGTTTGTTTCTACTTTTCACAAAAAAACTGATGTAAGCAGTGGTGGCGCAGCAATAGGTGTTGCTGTTTCAGACAGCCCTACAGGCCCTTTCAAAGACGCTATTGGTAAAGCACTTGTGATTAATGAAATGACCACCGACATGAAATATGGTTGGGATGATATTGATCCTACCGTATTTGTTGACGATGATGGACAAGGTTATTTGTTTTGGGGCCATGGAACCTGTAAATGGGTAAAACTTAAAGAAAACATGATAGAAATGGATGGAGCAATCACTACTTTCAAACCAAAAAATTATATCGAAGGCCCTTGGGTATATAAAAGAAAAAATCTCTACTATTTAGTTTATCCTGGTGCTGGTACAAAACCAGAAATGATAGAATATTCTACCGCAACAAACATTGCAGGGCCATGGACTTACCAAGGGATTATTCAGGAAAATGTAAAAAACAGTTTTACTACACATCCTGGTATTATTGACTATAAAGGAAAATCATACTTTTTTTACCATAATGGAGCCTTACCTACAGGTGGTAGTTACAGACGTTCTGTTTGTGTAGATTATATGTACTACAATGAAGATGGAACCATTCAAAAAATTGTACAAACCACAGAAGGAGTCAGCAAAATAAAATAAAATTCATTTCAATTAAAAATTTTTATCCAATGAAAAATAAAATCATTTTCATCTTTTGCATCCTGGTTGCGCAAACGATTGTATTTGCCCAAGACAACAAAGCAAAAAACCCATTAATTTATGCAGATGTACCCGATATGTCAATAATTAGAGTGGACGACACCTACTATATGAGCAGTACCACAATGCACGTCAATCCCGGTGTTCCAATCATGAAATCCACTGATTTGGTAAACTGGAAATTGGTTAATTATGCTTACGAAACATTGGAAGATGACAATGACAGACTCAATTTAGATAATGGAAAAAATGATTATGGCAGAGGTTCATGGGCCAGTTGTTTGCGTCTCCATAATGGAATTTATTACCTAAGTACTTTTTCAGGCACAACGGGTAGAACCTACATTTATTCAACAAAAAATATAGAAAAAGGACCTTGGAAAAAAGTGGTTTTAAATCACTCCTACCACGATCACTCTATTCTTTTTGATGATGATGGCAAAGTGTATATGGTTTGGGGAGCAGGAAAACTTGAAATAATAGAGCTAAACAAGGATTTGTCGGGTGTAAAAGAAGAAACAAAAAGAGTTTTGATAGAAAACGCCAGTGCCCCAGCCGGAAACAATATTATGTTGTCATCCGAAGGTTCTCAACTTTTTAAAGTTAATGGAAAATATTATTTATTTAATATCAACTGGCCTAGAGGAGGAATGCGTACTGTAATTATTCATCGTGCCGATAACATTAATGGCCCTTGGGAAGGAAAAGTTGGATTACAAGATCAAGGTGTTGCACAAGGAGGACTTATCGATACTCCAGATGGCAGATGGTTTTCATATTTATTCAGAGATGCTGGTGGTGTGGGGCGTATTCCTTATTTAGTTCCGGTAAAATGGGAGAACGGTTGGCCAATATTAGGTGAAAATGGTAAAGTTCCTGAATATTTAGATTTACCTCCAAGCAAAGGATTAATTCCTGGAATTGTAAACTCAGATGAATTTACACGTAAAAAAAGCGATGCAGCTTTGCCTTTAGTTTGGCAATGGAATCATAATCCAAATAATTCTCTTTGGTCCGTTAGAGAAAGAAAAGGCTATTTAAGATTAAAAACAGCTAGAATAGACAGCAGTTTTGTTCAGGCTAAAAACACCTTGACACAAAGAACTTTTGGACCAGAAAGTTCAGCAGCTACACTTGTTGAAGTATCTAAAATGAAAGAAGGAGACATTGCAGGACTTTGTTTATTACAAAAGGAATATGGATTGATTGCCGTAAAAATTGAAAATGGCGCTAAAAAAATTGTAATGATGGATGCTGTAAAAGGAATTCCAAAAGAAGTTGCAAGTGTAGCTTTAAATCAAGATAAAGTATATTTTAAAGCTGAATGCGATTTTAAAAACAAAGCAGATAAAGGAAAGTTCTATTACAGTTTAGACGGAAAAAACTGGATTGGTATTGGAAACGCCATAAATATGCCATATAGTATTCCTCATTTTATGGGCTACCGTTTTGGGTTGTTTAATTATGCCACAAAAAATGTAGGTGGTTATGCAGATTTTGATTATTTCCATATTGATGATAAAATTTAAAAAACGAATTAGTTCATCGCTCGATCTCTTAAAAAACTTAATTTTTTAATTTATTTCTAACTTTAGCAATCATGAAAATTAACCACCTGTGTATCATAAGTTTATTTTCAATATTCAGCATAAATGCTCAGCAATTTCCTTACCAAAATCCTGCTCTTAGTTCGGAAGCACGAGCCAAAGATTTGATTTCAAGATTAACACTCGAAGAAAAAGCGGCATTGATGTGCGATCAAAGTGATGCTATACCAAGACTTGGAATTAAAAAATTCAATTGGTGGAGTGAAGCCTTACACGGCTATGCCAACAATGATAATGTTACTGTTTTTCCTGAACCTATTGGAATGGCAGCCTCATTTGACGATCAATTACTGTATCGTGTTTTTGATGCAGTATCAGATGAAGCTCGGGCAAAATACAATCAATGGATTCAAGGCGGAAATGAGAACAAACGTTTTTTGAGCCTTTCAGTTTGGACTCCAAACGTAAATATTTTTAGAGATCCTCGCTGGGGTCGTGGACAAGAAACCTATGGCGAGGATCCTTATCTTACTTCTAGAATGGGTATTTCTGTTGTGAAGGGATTGCAAGGTCCAGCAGATGCAAAATACCGTAAGCTTTTAGCTTGCGCCAAACATTTTGCTGTTCATTCTGGGCCCGAATGGAGCAGACACGAATTAAATCTCAACAATGTAAATCCTAGAGAATTATACGAAACCTACTTGCCAGCATTTAAAGCATTAGTACAAGATGCCGATGTTCGTCAGGTTATGTGCGCCTATCAACGTCTTGACGATGAGCCGTGTTGCAGCAATACTCGATTATTGCAACGAATCCTTCGTGATGAATGGGGATACAAATATCTGGTAGTTTCAGATTGTGGAGCCGTTACCGATTTTTACACCACGCACAAAGTTTCATCAGATGCGACACACGCAGCTTCAAAAGCGGTGCTTGCAGGAACTGACGTAGAATGTGTTTGGGAGAAATATCCTTTTAAAGAACTACCAGCAGCTGTTGCAAAAGATTTAATTAAAGAATCCGACATTGATAAAAGTTTGCTTCGCGTTTTGATAGGCCGTTTCGATTTAGGTGATTTTGATGATGACGCGATTGTGCCTTGGACAAAAATCCCGGCATCAGTTCTTAACAGCAAAAAACATCAGCAATTAACACTTGAAATGGCTAAAAAATCAATGACGCTTTTACAAAATAAAAACAACGTTCTTCCTTTGAATAAAGCAACTGGAAAAATTGCCATTATAGGTCCAAACGCCGACAATGAACCTATGTTATGGGGAAATTATAATGGAACACCAGTCAAAACGATTACCATCAAAGACGGAATAGAATCAAAAATAGAGGCGAAAAATATCTTTTATGATAAAGCCTGTGATTTAGTTGAGGATAAAGTAACCCAAACTTATTTTGACCAAATTTCATTTGAAGGAAAAAAAGGGATGAAAGCCACTTATTGGAATAATCCTAATAGAGAAGGTGCTAGTGTTATTACCCAGCAAATCGTAAATCCTATAAAAATAACTACAGCCGGTCAGCATGAGTTTGCTTCAGGAGTTAAACTAGAAGGTTTTTCAGCAAAATATGAAACGGAATTTACAGCTAAAGCCAATGATATTCTTATTTTCAAAACGGGAGCTACTGGAGCTTTTGAATTGTTAATTAACGGGAAATCGACAGCTAAATATACCAATTGGCGCACCGTTCCGGGAAATATCCCATTTCCAGTTGAAGCGGGTAAGAAATATAAAATCGAAATTCTTTTTGCCCAATCAAACAATTGGCAAGCCAATCTTGAATTCGATTTTGGAAAAGAATATGCTATAGATTTCAGTGCCTTGATTCAAAAATTAAAAGGAATCGATACTGTAGTTTTTGCAGGCGGTCTTTCAACTTTACTAGAAGGTGAAGAGATGCCGGTTTCTTATCCTGGTTTTAAAGGCGGAGATAGAACTAATATTGAGCTTCCTGCTGTTCAAAGAATGTGTTTAAAAGCACTGAAAGCGGCCGGTAAAAAAGTAATTTTTGTAAACTGTTCGGGTTCGGCTATTGCTTTAACACCTGAGACAGCAAGTTGTGATGCGATTTTACAAGCTTGGTATCCAGGAGAAGCTGGAGGTCAGGCTGTTGCCGATGTGCTTTTTGGCGATTACAATCCTGCCGGAAAACTACCTATTTCATTTTATAAAAACTCAGATAAATTAGGTGATTTTGAAGATTATTCGATGAAAGGTCGCACTTACAGATACACAACAGATGTGTTGTTTCCTTTTGGTTTTGGTCTAAGTTACTCCAAATTTGCTATTGGTTCAGCTAAATTGAACAAGACAACGATACAATCGAATGAAAACACCCAAATAAGTTTCCCAATACAAAACAGCAGCAAACGTGATGGAACCGAGATTGTTCAGGTCTATGTTCGAAAATTAAATGATCCTGATGGCCCTTTGAAAACATTGAAAGCGTTTAAACGTATCGATTTAAAAGCGGGAGAAAAACAAAATGTAACCATCGATTTACCAGCTTCATCCTTTGAATTTTATGATGCTAAAATTATAGGAATGAATGTAACTCCAGGAGAATATGAAGTTTATTATGGCAATAGTTCAGATGCCAATGATTTAAAAATGACAAAAATCACAATTCAATAAGCATAATACAAAAAGCTTCGTAAAAAAAAGTAAGCTTTAAAAGCCATAAGATAATCCACTTAATGAATTTTTAAATGAAAAAAGCAAATCAATATTTTCGTGATACAAATAAAACAAGGTTGCTCTTAATATGCTATTTTTTGTTTTTTTCGGTATTAATTCAAGCGCAAGAAATCATCAATTTATATCCTTCTAAAATTCCAAACTCAAAACCAACAGAGTTAAAAGAGTCGGGAACTGGTATGTATAAGGATGTAACCATTCCAACACTTGAATATTTTAAACCCAATACCGAAAAGGCAACTGGAGCAGCTGTAATTATTGTGCCAGGAGGCGGCTATTCAGTTGTGGTTTATAATGGAGAAGGAGTTAGTACAGCCAAAGCATTGGCAGAAAAAGGGATTGCAGCCTTTGTTCTTAAATATAGATTGCCAAATGACGCGATAATGGTGGACAAAAAAATAGGTCCCTTGCAAGATGCACAACAAGCTATTAAACTAGTTAGAGATAATGCTGATAAATGGGGATTAGATAGCAATAAAATTGGGATTATGGGCTTTTCAGCAGGCGGACATTTGGCTTCTACAGCAGCAACTCATTTTGAAAAATCTTATATTGATAATAAAGAAAACACCAGTTTGCGTCCTGATTTTCAGATTTTAGTTTATCCTGTAATAAGTATGGAGGCCGGGTTAACACACGGCGGATCTCGAGAAAATTTATTGGGAAAAAATCCTGGTAATGATGAAGTTGTGCTGTTTTCTAATGAAATGCAAGTAAAAGCAAATACCCCCATTGCCTATCTAACCCATACAGCCGATGATAGCACTGTAGATGTGGACAATAGTATTCAATACTTCGAAAAGCTACGACACAATAAAGTAGAAGTTGAAATGCACATTTACCCAAAAGGAGGTCACGGCTTCATCTTTAGATTTCCTGGTTGGATAGATCCATTATTAGATTGGTTAGCAATCAATTCTTTAGTAAAAAAATAATTTAAATTAAAAAAAAGACTATGGGTACAAAAAAAATAAACAAGCGAAACTATTTTCGGATTATCCGAATTGTAGTAATGATTTTGGTCTTGACTGTTCCCGTTTTGGCCATTAGTCAAAATAAAAAGAAAACAGAAAAATCGGAACTTAAAAAACCTCAATACCGTAATCTTTTTAAAGAAGCTGGATATAGCCAAGTAGATATTGATAAAAAATTGGCGAAAGCCTATTATGATATTTTCGAAGGTCCAAATCGGGTTTATTTTCAAGAAGGAGATTCTTTAGGTTACGTTTCTGATGTTAAAAACAAAGATGCTCGTACCGAAGGAATGTCTTATGGGATGATGGTAGCGGTTCAATTGGATAAAAAAGAAGTTTTTGATCGTCTTTGGCGATGGTCAGTAAAATATATGCAACACCAAACTGGCCCTAGAGAAGGCTACTTTGCGTGGAGCGTAAATCCCGAAACTAAAAAGCAAAACGCACTAGGTTCAGCATCGGACGGCGAATTATATTACATCACCAGTTTACTTTTTGCTTCCAACAAATGGGGCAACGATACAGGCATAAATTACCACAAGGAAGCCCGAAGAATATTGGACGCCATGTGGAAAAAAGATGGCACAAACAACATTTACAACCTCATCAATACCGAACACAAACAAATATCCTTTGTGCCAGAAGGTGGCGGTTATCAATGGACTGACCCCTCCTATCACCTTCCGGCTTTTTATGAAATATGGGCATTGTATGCCAAAGATGGACACGAACAATTTTATAAAGAATGTGCCGATGTCTCTCGCGAGTTTTTGCATAGAGCCTGTCATCCTGTAACAGGACTCAACGCCGATTATACGGAGTTTGACGGGACGCCACATTCCACACGATGGATGCCGGCTGCTTTCCGTTATGATTCTTGGAGAGTTCCCATGAACATTGCCATGGACTATACTTGGTATGACAAAGACAAAGAATGGCAGGAAGATTATGCCAAGAGATTTCAAAATTTCCTTAGATCGAAAGGATTAAAAACCTATGATGACCAATTTAACTTGGATGGTTCTACACCCGATTTTATTCTTCAGGCAGGTCCAGTAAAAAAACTCAGACATTCAATAGGATTGGTATCGACCGCTGCAACCGCTTCATTGATGAATA
The DNA here is from genome assembly GCF_027111315.2 of Flavobacterium limnophilum. Lineage (GTDB taxonomy): Bacteria > Bacteroidota > Bacteroidia > Flavobacteriales > Flavobacteriaceae > Flavobacterium > Flavobacterium limnophilum. Next base: position 3,293,848 of record NZ_CP114289.2, read on the forward strand.
AAGATAAAGCAAGTCTGGATTTTGTTCACGCTATTTGGAATGCCAAACTTGAACCTTATGAAGACGGCTATTTTGACCCCTATTATGATGGCCTAATGTATCTTTTTAGCCTAATGCATTTGAGTGGAAATTACCAAATTATACATCCAAACTAAACCAGCAAACCCAAAAAAATTAAAATTATGAAACAGCATTTCAATCTTATGTTATTGGCCTTTTTATTATCAGGCTATTTTTGTTCCGGACAAACCGTTGTAGAAGATTTCAAACCATCTAGTCTTAATCAGCCGGGACAAGAATATCCACAAGTCAACTCCCAGGGTTATGCCCGATTCCAAATTAAAGCACCCGAAGCGAAGTCTGTTGTCGTGAGTCTGGGATTGGGTGGAGCAAAAGGAGGAACTGAACTTTCTAAAGCAGAAAATGGATTCTGGATGGGAACAACTGCCGGCCCTATGGACGAAGGATTTCATTATTATCATGTAACCATAGATGGAGGTGTCTTTAACGACCCGAGTGCCTTGAACTTTTATGGTTCCACTCGTTGGGAAAGTGGTATCGAAATACCTGCTCAGGATCAAGATTTTTACGCATTGAAAGATGTTCCTCACGGTAGCGTGCAACAAATTCTTTTCCCTTCAAAAAGCACCAATACATCACGACGAGCCTATGTATATACTCCACCAAGTTACCATAAAGATAAATCAAAAAATTATCCCGTTTTGTATTTGCAACACGGTTGGGGTGAAGATGAAACGGCTTGGAGCAATCAAGGGCGTGTAAACTTAATCATGGACAATATGATTGCCGAAGGCAAAATAAAACCATTCATCGTGGTAATGACTTACGGAATGACGAATGAAATTAAATATGGTGGTTTGGCCAGTTTCAAGATAGAACCCTTTCAGACCGTTCTTGTCGAGGAATTAATTCCTTATGTTGATGCCAATTTCCGTACAAATGCCAAACAGACACACCGTGCAATGGCAGGTCTTTCAATGGGCGGAATGGAAACAAAAACGATAACAATCAACAAACCAGAGGTTTTCTCTCATTATGCACTTCTTAGTGGTGGAACTTATAAACCAGAGGACATTAAAGACAAATCAAAAGTAAAACTTGTCTTTTTAAGCTGCGGAAGCAAAGAGCGTCCTGATGGTGTAAAAAATGCAGTAACTGGTCTCAAAGAAGCAGGATTCAATGCCGTTTCTTATGTTTCAGAAGGTACAGGACACGAATTCCAAACTTGGCGTCGTAGTTTTAAAGAATTAGCGCCTTTACTTTTTAAAGATTAAAAAACGATTTTTATGAATTACAAATCCATTATTTATTTGGCGATTGCCTTCACTACAACAATAGGCTTTGCACAAACAAATCCGATTAAAGTTGTCGAAGATTTTAAACCATCCTCTGTCAATCAGCAAGGAAAACTATATCCGCAGGTAAATTCCGAAGGGCGTGTGCGTGCCAGTATTTCTGCACCTCAAGCCAATAAAGTTCAATTGGATTTAGGCGGTGTAAAATATGATATGGTAAAAGACGAAAAAGGCGTTTGGACAGGAGAATCGCTTCCTCAAGACCAAGGATTCCATTATTACCAACTGAATATTGATGGGGCGTCAGTTCCAGATCCGGGAACAGTATATTTTTATGGTGCCGGAAGGTTGGGAAGCGCAATAGAAATTCCCGCAACCGATCAAGATTTTTTTGCGATGAAGGATGTCCCACATGGACTTGTGAGCGAAAATATTTATTTCTCAAAATTAACCAATTCGTTTAGACGCTGTTTTGTATATACTCCGGCAAATTATAACGAAGACACAAAAACTCGCTATCCAGTACTTTATCTGCAACACGGAAGTTTTGAAGACGAAACGGGTTGGGCTGTTCAAGGAAAAGCAAACCTAATTCTGGACAATTTGATAGCTTCAAAAAAAGCAACTCCCATGATTGTTGTCATGGATAATGGTTATGCCTATAAACCTCAAAACAATGCCGATTTAGATAAAAAGGTCCGTCCAGAATCAGTCTTTGAGGAGGTTGTAATCAATGAAATAATTCCAATGATTGATACCAAGTTTCGCACCATCGCCAATCGCGAGAATAGAGCAATCGCCGGACTTTCGATGGGAGCCAATCAAACGATGCGGATTATGATGAATCATCTGGAGACTTTTTCCCATTATGGAGGATTTAGCGGAACATCTAATTATCCAAGTACCGATGCCATTGACGTGAACACTTTTTTAGATGGAAAATTTAAAAATGGTGAAGCCCTCAATAAAAAAATCACGCTTTTTTGGTTGGGATTGGGAACTAAAGAGCCTAGTCCGTTTCCAGGATCTGTAGGGGCATTCCGAACGATGTTGGAACAACAAAAAATTAAATACAAGTATTACGAATCTCCTGGAACCGCCCACGAATGGCTTACCTGGCGAAGATGTTTAAACCAATTTGTGTCCCATTTATTCAAATAAAAAACTTTAACGAAACCAAAATAAATAAAACGAAAAAAACGAAAAAATGAAAAAAATTATTACAACAGCTGTACTCCTTTTTATGTGCAATCTTATTGCTGCACAACAAATCGAAAAAGAAGGACCAAAAGGATTTGACCAACTAAAACCAGCAATTGCCCATGGCAAAATAGACACTGTTTCCTATGTTTCAAAAACGGTGGGAACAACCAGAAAAGCGTTGGTTTACACAACACCCGGTTTTTCCAAAGACAAGAAATATCCTGTTCTCTATCTTTTGCACGGGATTGGCGGAGATGAAAAAGAATGGTTAAAAGGAGGTTCTCCACAAATAATATTGGACAATTTATTTGCAGAAGGTAAAGTTAAGCCAATGATTGTAGTAATGCCCAACGGCCGTGCCATAAAAGATGACCGAGCTACCGGCAACATCATGGCTCCAGAAAAGGTTCAAGGTTTTGCCAATTTCGAAAGAGATCTTTTGGATGATTTAATTCCCTTTATCGAAAAAACATATCCCACTTTGACCGATAGGGAAAACCGCGCCATTGCAGGACTTTCCATGGGAGGTGGACAATCCCTCAATTTTGGTTTGGGCAATTTGGACAAATTTGCCTGGGTGGGAGGTTTCTCTTCTGCACCCAATACCAAACTACCTGAAGTATTGGTGCCAAATCCTGAGGAAGCAAAAAAACAATTAAAATTGCTTTGGATTTCCTGTGGTGACAAAGATGGTTTAATCACTTACGGTAAGCGTTTACACGATTATTTATTGGAAAAAAAGGTTCCACACGTATATTATCTAGAACCGGGCGGACATGATTTCAAAGTTTGGAAAAATGGTTTGTACATGATGTCACAGTTTTTGTTTAAGCCTGTCGATGTTTCGTCATTGAGCAAATATACTATTCTGGACACTGCTGCTGTTGAAAAGTAAAACACGAATTAGGCAATGACCTAAAAACGGATTATTTAATATTTAAAAATCAATTATGATTAAATTTTTAGAATTGCGTGACACCAAAATATGGCTGGTTTTGGGAGTGTTATTCTTTTTGAATCTTCCAGCTGTAAAAGCCCAAAAACCAATAATTCAAACAAAATACACGGCAGATCCTGCGCCAATGGTTCACAACGATACCATATTTCTTTATACGTCACATGATGAAGATGATGCCAAGGGTTTTAAAATGCTCGATTGGTTGCTTTATACCTCAACGGACATGGTCAATTGGACGGAACATGGAATAGTGGCTTCTCTAAAAGATTTCAGTTGGGCAAGGCAAGACAACGGAGCATGGGCGGTACAGTGTATTGAACGAAATGGCAAATTTTATTTATATTGCCCAATGCACGGTGGAGGAATTGGAGTTTTGGTTTCAGACAGTCCTTATGGTCCGTTCAAAGACCCAATTGGCAAGAAACTAATCAATTCAGATCATGTATGGAACGATATAGACCCTACTCCATTTATTGATGACGATGGCCAGGCGTATTTGTATTGGGGAAATCCAGATTTGTATTACGTGAAACTTAATGAGGACATGATTTCAGTTTCAGGTGAAATTGTAAAAGAACCTACTAAACCCAAAAATTATCAGGAAGGCCCTTGGGTTTGGAAAAGAAACAACCATTATTATTTGTCTTATGCCTCTACCTGTTGTCCGGAAGGTATTGGTTATTCTATGAGCAATTCTCCTTTAGGACCGTGGGAATACAAAGGAATGATCGTAGATGCAAGCGAAAAAACCAGAGGAAATCATCCGGGGATAATAGATTACAAAGGAAAATCTTATGTCTTTGGACATAGTTATGACTTGATTAAAAGTGAGACTTCCACATTTTATGAAAGACGTTCCGTAGATGCAGACAGAATTATTTATAACGAGGATGGAACCATTCAAAATCATTCTTATTTTACCAAAGAGGGACCGGAACAAATAGAAACAGTAAATCCTTTTAGACGTATTGAAGCAGAAACCATGGCTTGGAGTAAAGGCGTTAAATCAGACAAAAGCAAAGAAGCTGGAGTATATCTAACCCAAATCCACAATGGTGATTATATTCAAGTACGAGGAGTAGATTTTGTAAAAGGGGCAAAAAAAATTGATATTATTGCAGCATCTTTAAATGCTGGAACAGTTGAGATACGCATAGACAACGTTGACGGAGAACTTATAGGTATTTGCAAAATAGAAAATACCGGCGGTTTGCAAAACTGGAAAACATTTAAAACCAAACTAAAAAAAGCAAATGGTGTGCATGATTTGTTCTTTGTTTTCAAAGGAGAACAAGGGGAATTATTCCATTTTGACGCCTGGGAATTCAGTAAATAAATTTAAAAATAACAATGAAAAAATTAATTATTTTATGCTGCTTTATACTTTCTTCGGCAGTTTATTCGCAAAATACAATGTCGGTTTCCAGTCCTGATGGAGAACTTACATTGAATGTATTGGTCAAAAGTGGCAAACCTGTTTATTCCATTAATTACAAAGGAGGGATTGTATTAGAAGATTCCCCGTTGGGATTAATTACCAATGCAGGGGATTTTAGTGCCAACTTGATTTTTGAAAATTCTTCTACCGCCAAAGTTCAAGAAGATTATACCCAAACCAAAATCAAACAATCTAAGGTCAGCTATAATGCAAACACTTTAAACTGTTCATTCACCAATGCCAAAAAGCAAAAAATTACTATTTTGTTTCAAGTGAGCAACAATAATATTGCGTTCCGTTATGAGTTGCCTTCTTGGGGAGACACTAAAGTTTGCGTAGTAACGGAAGAAACAACGGGTTATAAATTTCCGTCATCCACGACCACATTTCTTTCTCCAATGATGGGGTCAATGACTGGATTTGCCCGTACCGCTCCTAGTTATGAAAGCGGTTACGAAGCCGATGCAGCATTGGATAAAAACTCAGCTTCTGATGGTTATGTCTTTCCGGGACTTTTTCATTTGGGCGACAAAGCCTGGGTTTTGCTTTCAGAAACTGGCGTGAGTAGTTTATATACAGCCTCGCATTTAAGTGCTTATAAAGACGGTATTTATACTGTGGAATATCCAAATCCTAAACAAAATAACGGTTTTGGAAGTTCAGGAGCACAAATAAGCCTCCCGGGTGTAACGCCTTGGAGAACCATTACCGTAGGCGAAACACTCAAACCAATTGTTGAAACAACGATTCCTTTTGATGTTGTGAAGCCACTTTACAAACCTTCTCAAGAGTATAAAATGGGACGCGGTTCTTGGAGCTGGATTGTTTGGCAAGACAATAGCATGAATTATGAAGATCAAGTAAAATATATCGATTTGGCCGCTGCCATGCAATTTGAATACATATTAATTGATGCATGGTGGGACGATAGAATTGGCTACGAGAAAATGAAAGAATTGATCAAGTATGCCAAATCCAAGAACGTCGAGGTGTTCTTGTGGTACAATTCCAATGGTTCTGCCAATGATGCTTTTATGACACCTCTCAACAAAATGAACACTTCCATAGCCCGAAAAAACGAAATGAAATGGCTGAAAGAAGCGGGTGTCAAAGGACTAAAAGTGGATTTCTTTGGAGGAGACAAACAAGAAACCATGAAATTGTATGAAGACATCCTTTCAGATGCCAATGATTATGGTTTGATGATTATTTTCCATGGTGCTACCCTTCCTCGTGGTTGGGAAAAAATGTATCCAAATTTTGTGGGAAGCGAAGCTGTACTGGCTTCCGAAATGCTTATTTTTTCGCAGGATGTTCGTGAAAAAGAAGCCTATTTTGCCTCATTGCATCCTTTTATCCGAAATGCCGTGGGCAGTATGGAATTCGGTGGAGTATTGTTGAATAAATATCTAAACAAAGGAAACGTGAAAGGACAACTTAGATTGACCACCGATGCTTTTCAATTGGCAACGGCTGTACTTTTCCAAAATCCTGTCCAAATGTTCGGTCTAACCCCAAATAATCTGGCAGATGTTCCAGCCTTTGAATTGGATTTTTTGAAAAACATTCCAACAACATGGGACGAGACCATTTTTATTGACGGCTACCCAGGAAAATACAGTGTAATTGCCCGCAGACACGATCAAAAATGGTATGTTGCGGGAATAAATGCAGAAAAAACGGCCAAAGAGTTAAAACTTAAATTGCCGATGCTTGCAGGTAAAACCATCACAATGTATAATGACAAAGCCGGAAAAGAAACCTATACCGAAAGCGTGAAAGTTTCTAAAAAAGGAGAATTATCAATAACAATCCAGCCAAATGGAGGGTTTGTATTAACTAATTAAAAAATGAAAAAGAGCTATAAAATACTTGCGATACTTATTACTATCCTAAATTATCCAGTAGGAACAGCACAAAATCCTATCGTCCAAACCAATTATACGGCTGATCCAGCACCGATGGTTTATAACGGTAAAGTGTTTCTTTATACCAGCCATGACGAAGATGATTCTACTTGGTTTACCATGAACGATTGGCGATTATATACCACGGAGGATATGGTCAATTGGACCGATCATGGAGCTGCATTGTCCTATAAAGAGTTTAGCTGGGCAAAAATGAATGCCTGGGCTCCGCAATGTATCGAGCGAAAAGGGAAGTTTTATTTGTACGTTCCCAACACAACCAGAGAAGGAAAAGGAGCTATAGGAGTGGCAGTTGCCGACAGTCCTTATGGACCATTTATAGACCCACTGGGAAAACCATTAGTTTCTAATAGTAATGCCGATATAGACCCAACTGTTTTTGTAGATGACGATGGCCAGGCCTATCTATTTTGGGGCAACCCAGTATGCTATTATGTAAAGTTGAATGAAGACATGATTTCTTATGATGGTGAAATCAAACAAATTCCCAATACAATAGAAGCATTTGGCAAACGGGAAGGAAAAGTGAATGAACAAAGACCAACGACTTACGAAGAAGGGCCGTGGATGTATAAACGCAATAATCTTTATTATTTGGTTTTTGCGGCAGGACCAATTTCGGAACATATTGGTTATTCAACCAGTAAAAATATAGAAGGACCTTGGAAATATCAAGGTGTTGTAATGCCTACACAAGGTGGGTCTTTTACCAATCATCCCGGGATTATAGATTTTAAGGGAAAAAGTTATTTTTTCTATCATAATGCCGCATTGCCTGGAGGAACTGGTTTTACCCGTTCGGTATGTGTAGAAGAACTTAAATTCAATAAAGATGGCACTATTGTTCCGATGAATATGACCGAAGGTATCAAACAGAGTTTAAGTCCGCTAAACCCTTATGCTAAAACAGAAGCAGAAACCATTGCTTGGTCCGAAGGCGTGAAGTCAATGAAAAACAATGTAGTTGGTAATTTTATCACGGCAAAATACAATGATGCTTTCTCCAAAGTCAAAGAAGTAGATTTCCGTAAAGAAGGGGCTTCAAAATTTACCGCACGAATCGGCACCACTCACAACGGGAATATATCTATAGAAATACGATTGGACAGTAAAGACGGAGAATTATTGGGAACCGTAAATGTACCAATGACAGGAGGCAATGACCGATGGGCGCTACAAACAATTGATATTAAAAAAGTCTCGGGAATTCACGATATCTATTTTGTTTTTAAAGGAAAAGCCAAGACCGACATCCTCTATTTTGATTATTGGAAATTCTCAAAATAATTTTTCCAAAAAACGCAATCGGTTGTCTAAAAAACCTTAATTTAGAATTTTTAAGATTCAACAATAACAAAGGTCAATGCATCTTGACCATAAAAAATAATCAAAATAGAATTTAAAAAAAAATAACCAATAAAAAACAAACAATTAAAATTTAATGTAATGAAAAAAACACAAGTACTATTATTATTAAGTATCGTTTTGTTCTCGACAACCGGAGCAAATAGCCAAAGCAAGCCAAAAAACAATTCTCCCCTATTTTCTAATTTCAACTATCAAGGGAATGACAAGGTGTATACAGACAATCCATTAAAATCAGATGAGTTTTACACTCCTATTCTACAAGGATGTTATCCTGATCCGGCCATTACCCGCAAAGGAGATGATTATTTCATGGTATGTTCTTCGTTTGCCATGTTTCCGGGAGTGCCTATTTTTCACTCCAAAGATTTGGTGAACTGGACCGACTTGGGAGGTGTGCTAAATGATGTAACGCAATTTAATCCTCACGACACGGGTATTAGCGCTGGAGTTTATGCACCAGGGATTACCTACAACCCTCACAATGATACATTCTATATGATTGTAACGGCATTTTCGGGAAATCTTGGAAATATTATCGTAAAATCAAAAGACCCGATGAAAGGCTGGGGAAATCCAATAAAATTAGGTTTTGGCGGAATAGATCCTGCTATTTTCTTTGATGACAACGGCAAAGGATATATCGTTCACAATGATGCTCCAGATAATGGAAAAGAGCGTTATAACGGTCACCGTGTTATTAAAATATGGGAATATGATGTGGAAAATGACAAAGTAATAGCTGGTTCAGATAAAATTATAGTTGATGGAGGTGTTAATCCTGCCCAAAACCCAATTTGGATTGAAGCACCTCATTTGTATAAAAAAGACGGGAAATATTTTTTAATGTGCGCCGAAGGCGGAACAGGAGGTAATCATACTGAAGTTATCTTTAAAAGCGACAATCCAAAAGGACCATTTATTCCTGCACCAAACAATCCAATTTTAACACAAAAATATTTTGGAAGAGACAGAAAAAACAAAGTAGATTGGGCTGGTCACGCCGATTTGGTTAAAGGACCTGGAGACAAATACTACGGTGTTTTCTTGGCAGTTAGACCAAACGAAAAAAACAGGGTAAATACAGGTCGTGAAACTTTTATCTTGCCTGTGGATTGGTCTGGTGAGTTTCCAGTTTTCGAAAATGGATTGATTCCATTGGAGCCAAAATTGAAAATGCCACAAGGTGCTACAGAAAATAAAACAGGTAAAGAAGGATTCTTCCCAAATGGTAATTTTACTTTCAACGATAATTTTACTTCAGAAAAACTCGATTACCGTTGGATAGGTTTAAGAGGGCCTCGTGAAAAATTTATTTCGACATCAAAGAAAGGGTTACAAATAAATCCTTTTGACACCAACATAAAAGAGATGAAACCTACATCAACATTGTTTTATCGTCAGCAACACAATAATTTTTCATTGACTACCACGATTGAATACAAACCAAAATCAGAAAAAGATTTGGCTGGTGTTGTAGCCTTGCAAAACGAAGGTTCCAATTATGTTTTTGGAATTACAATGAAAGACAAAGACTATTATGTAGTGCTGCAAAAGAATCAAAAAACAAGAAGAGATACAGCAATAAACTCTACAGTTGTTGCAAGTGCAAAAATAGATCTTAAAAAACCTGTGCAATTACAAATGAAAGCCAACGGGGATGAATATGTGTTTAGCTATTCCACTAACGGAACTGATTTTGTTCCTGTAGGTGGTCCAGTTTCTGGCGATATTTTATCAACTGATGTTGCCGGCGGATTTACAGGTTGTTTGTTGGGCTTGTATGCGACTTCAGCAAATGATGCTAAACCTGAATAATTAATTTTTCAATAATAACAGCTATACGTTTAATGCCAGAGACTAATTCTTTGGCATTAAATAAATGGCAAAGTGCCATAAATCTAAAAAAATAAGAGATTGACTAATTTAAAGAAGACTATAAATAGAAACTAAAATTTATGAAATTTAAAAATTTAAAATACGTCTTGATTCTTATTTGTTTGCAATCTTCTTTTGCTCAAATGCAACCCTTTCAATTACAAGAAGTAAAGCTTACCGATGGGATTTTCAAAAAAGCCCAAGATGTTGACTTAAAATACATTTTGGAACTCAATCCAGATAAATTACTTGCCCCTTATTTGATTGATGCAGGCTTACAATTAAAAGCCACACGATATGGCAACTGGGAAAGTTCCGGATTAGACGGACATATTGCAGGACATTATTTGTCTGCTTTAGCTATGTTGTATGCCAGTACTGGAGATGCTGAACTAAAAACACGTCTTGATTATATGGTCAATGAACTGGCGCTTTGCCAAGCAAAAAACGGCAATGGCTATGTTGGCGGCATTCCTGATGGCAAAATATTTTGGGAGCGTATCCACAAAGGAGATATTGATGGAAGCAATTTTGGATTGAATAACACTTGGGTGCCCATTTACAATATCCATAAACTTTTTGCCGGCTTGCGAGATGCTTATGAAATCACGGATAATCAACAAGCCAAACAAGTTTTGACAGGTTTAGGCGATTGGTTTATTGAACTCATAAAACCACTTTCCACGGAACAAATTCAGCAAGTATTAAATACGGAACACGGGGGAATCAACGAAACTTTTGCCGATTTATACATCATTACAAAAGACAAGAAATATCTAGATGCTGCCCAAAAACTTTCGCACCTAAAGATTTTGAATCCTTTATTGGAAAAACAAGATAAATTAACGGGGCTTCACGCCAATACGCAAATTCCAAAAGTGATTGGTTTTGAAAAAATTGCCAAATTAACACACAATGAAGACTGGGAACACGCAGCAGACTATTTTTGGCACAACGTAACCGAAAAGCGTAGTGTTGCTTTTGGAGGAAATAGCTACCGGGAACATTTTAATCCTACTGACGACTTCAAAAAAATGCTGGAATCGAATCAAGGTCCGGAAACTTGCAATAGCTATAACATGCTTCGTTTGACTATGGCTTTGTTTTTGAATAACAATGATGTGAGTTATCTAGACTATTATGAGCGCACACTTTACAACCATATCTTATCGAGTCAACATCCGGAAAAAGGAGGTTTTGTGTATTTTACGCCTATTCGCCCAAATCATTACAGGGTGTATTCGCAACCCCAAACAAGTATGTGGTGTTGCGTGGGTTCGGGTTTAGAAAATCATGCTAAATACGGAGAATTGGTTTATAGCCATTCTGAAAATGATGTTTTTGTTAATCTTTTTATCCCTTCTGAACTCAATTGGAAAGAAAAAGGATTGCAATTGATACAGAAAAATAATTTTCCTAACGAAAATGCCACAGAACTGACATTGAAACTGACCAAAAGCCAGACTTTTTCTCTAAATATTCGCTATCCAAAATGGGCTGAAAACATCAAAGTTTTGGTCAATGGAAAACCACAACAATTCACGGCCAATCCTTCGCAGTATATTAATCTGAACAGAAATTGGAAAAATGGAGATAAAATTGTTGTCCAATTTACAATGAAAACAAAATTAGAATATCTTCCTGATGGTTCTAATTGGGCTGCTTTTGTTCGAGGCCCTATCGTATTGGCCGCCAAAACTTCCACAACTGATTTAACAGGTCTTTTTGCTGATGACAGTAGAATGGGACATGAAACAAGAGGGAAATTGTATCCGATTAACGAAGCCTATGCTTTGGTAGATGATTCAAAAAATTATATGTCAAAGTTGCAACCTATTGATAATATGAATTTCAAGATCGATTCATTGACGCTTCAACCGTTCTATCAGATTCACGATGCACGTTATCAAATGTATTTTCAGACTTTCACACAAAAGGAATACGAAAACCAAAAAGAAATTCAAAAACAACAAGAAATAGCACTTTTAGCACTGGAAGCCAAAACTGTCGATAAAATCAACTGTGGCGAACAACAACCCGAAGTGGATCATCAATACAAAGGAGAGCAGAGCAATTCGGGCTATGATGACGAGAAATTTTGGCGAAGCACGCGTTCTTATGTTTCCTATCAGTTGCAAAACAAAAACAAATCCGGAAAATACATAGAAATCAGCACCTTGAACGATATAAATCCCGAAAATTTCGAGATTTCTATAAATGGTAATGTAGCTAAAACAACCTCCATAGAAAACAAGACAATCAAAATTCAAATACCGGAAGAAGAGATTTTTCAACTGAAAATTACTGCTAAAAACAAAATAGCCACTCCTCGATTTTATCAAATTAGAATTTTAAAATAATAAAAAATGAAAAAGTCAATCTTATTTGTCGCCGCTTTCCTAAGTTTCGGAATGAACTATGCGCAGTTATCCACCACCATAAAAGTGAATGAAGGACAATTACAAGGCGTAGTCGAAAAAGGCTTGACCGTATTCAAGGGAATTCCTTTTGCGGCTCCACCTGTGGGAGATTTACGTTGGCATTCGCCAATGCCAGCGGCCCAATGGCAAGGTATTCGTCAAGCTACTACATTTGCTCCAGCGCCTTTTCAAGGAGGCAATCCACCTTCCGGCAAAAGTGAAGATTGCTTGTATTTGAACATCTGGTCGCCAGCTAAATCAGCGAAAGAAAAAGTGCCTGTTTTAGTTTGGATTTATGGAGGTGCATTCAATTTTGGCGCCACTTCTGAAGCTACTTATAACGGAGAAAAATTGGCAAAAAAAGGCGTTATTTTAGTAAGCATAGCCTATCGAGTAGGCCAATTGGGGTTTATGGCTCATCCTGAATTGAGTGCTGAAAATCCCAACCACGTTTCAGGAAACTATGGTATAATGGATATGATTGCGGGACTAAAATGGGTTAAAGAAAATATAGAAGCTTTTGGAGGCGACCCTAATAAAGTAACTATTTTTGGCGAATCTGCTGGCGGTATCGCTGTAAGTATGTTGTGCGCCTCCCCAGAAGCAAAAGGATTATTTCATGGTGCCATTTCTCAAAGTGGCGGTTCTTTTGGACCTTCTCGCAACACTACTTATCCTGGCGAAAACATGAAACGTCTTGCAGATGCCGAAAAAGCAGGAGAAGACTATTTGAAAAATTCCGGGTTTTCCTCTATTGCAGAAATGAGAAAATTGCCTGCCGATAAATTGCCTGCCATACGCGGACTGGCTTGGCCAATTGTTGACGGGATTGTAATTCCAGATGACCAATACAAACTCTATGAAGCAGGAAAATTCAACGACACGCCCATTTTAGTCGGTTATAATTCTGACGAAGGAGCCAGTTTTTCTCCGCCTAAAACACCGGAAGATTATATAAAAGGAGTAGAAACCCGATACGGAAAATTTTCAAAGGCTCTTATGGCAGCTTATCCTGTTGGTGAAAACTCAGTTCCCAAAACCGCTAGAGATTTAGCGCGTGATGCAGCATTTGGATGGCAAACTTGGAGTTGGGCAAGGCTTCAGGCCACATCTGGAAAATCCAAAGTTTTCTATTATTATTTTGACCAGCATCCCGAAAATCCTGTTGGTTCACCAAATGCAGGACATGGATCACATCATGGTCAAGAAGTGGCTTATGTATTTGAACAATTGGACTCTAAAAACCCACAAACTTCACAATCAGATTTAGTTATCTCTGATACAATGGGTACTTATTGGACAAATTTTGCCAAATATGGTGACCCGAACGGTAGTGGAATGCCTAAATGGCCAGCCTTTAATGATGAAACGGGCAAAGTGATGTATTTCTCGCAAAAACCTTATGTGGATACCGTACCAAGTTTGGAATCCTTGAAAGTTTTAGATCAGTATTTTAAATGGAGAAGAACTCCCGAAGGAGAAGCTTGGGCTAATTAAATTAAACACAAATCCTACTTTTTTTTGAATTTGAATATTAATTTAGAGTGTGTCAAATAAGGTAATAATTAGAAATTAAATAATTTTAAAACTAATGAAAAAACAAAAAACACATTGGCTCTTGCAACTTGTATTTATTTTTTTCACTTTTTTAGGAATTGCCCAAAATCCAATAATAAGGAATCAATATTCTGCCGACCCATCGGCAAGAGTGTTTGGTGATCGGGTTTATGTTTATCCCTCGCATGACATATTGGCGACAGAAGGCAAAGGCCGCAAGGATTGGTTTTGCATGGAAGATTATCATGTTTTCTCGTCGGACAACCTTATTGACTGGACAGATCACGGTATAATAGTTCAACAAAACAAAGTGCCATGGGTCAAAACAGATAGCTATAGTATGTGGGCTCCTGACTGTATCGAACGAAATGGGAAATATTATTTTTATTTTCCATCCATCCCAAAAGACACCATTGCCTATGGCAAAGGATTTACCATTGGCGTGGCAGTTTCCGACAAACCATCTGGGCCATTTATCCCTGAATCTAATCCCATAAAAGGCGTGAAAGGCATTGACCCCAATGTTTTTATCGACAAAGATGGACAAGCCTATTTGTATTGGTCTTCTCGGGATATTTTTGGCGCAAAGCTGAAAAAGAACATGCTCGAACTGGATTCCGAAGTTAAGACATTAGGAAATTTACCAACAAAAGGGTTGAAAGAAGGACCTTATGTATTCGAAAGAAACGGAATTTATTATATGACTTACCCGCACGTCGAAAACAAAATTGAGCGCCTAGAATATGCAATGAGCGACAATCCATTAGGACCATTTAAAGTTATGGGCACAATTATGGATAAATCACCCACGGGTTGCTGGACAAACCACCATTCCATCATAGAATTCAAAAATCAATGGTATTTGTTCTACCATCACAATGATTACTCTCCTACATTTGACAAAGCTAGATCGGTAAGAGCCGATAGTTTATCTTTCAATCCTGACGGTACAATCACAAAGGTGATTCCAACTTTAAGAGGCATCGGTGTTAGCAGTGCTGCAAAAGAAATCCAGATTGACAGATACAGCAAGATTAGCGAAAAAGGCACGACAATCGCTTTTGTTGATGCACTTGACAATTTCAAAGGCTGGAAAACAGTATTCAGCAAATCAGGAGCTTGGGTACAATACAACACGGTTGATTTTGGGGAAAAACCATTAAAAACAGTTGTTGTAAAAGCTTTGTCTACTTCGGGAGGCACATTGGAAATACGCACTAAAGGCATAAATGGCAATCTAATTGCCGAAGTCAAAATTCCTGTAAGCACTAGCTGGCAGGATATAAAAGTTCCAGTTATAATGTTTAAAGAAGGCATTCAGAACTTGTATGTACTATTGAAAGAAAACAATAAACAAGTAGAGGTTGACTGGATAAGTTTTAAATAAAGTTATATGTTTTTTAATTATTAGCTCTGTTCGATATGAAAAAAAGATTGAAGGTTTCTTTAAGTTTACTATTTGTTCTTTTATTGGAAAGCCTGTTTTTTAATGTTGTGTATTCCCAACAAACTTCTGGTTTGATGGCAAATATTATTACTGAAAAAAGTGAAGGAACAAATGCGGCTTTTCCAATAGTAAGTAAAGACAAACTTGCTGCATCCATTCGATATGACGTTGCCGATTTTAAAGGTGTGATTCGAGCAATTGGAGATCTACAAAATGACATCAATAGTGTTACGGGCATAAAACCAGAGTTGCTTACTTCTAATCCTGCAGAAGGATATGAAATCGTGATAGGCACATTGGGCAAAAACAAACAAATCGATAATTTAGCGTCATCAGGCAGACTCAACACCAAAGACCTAAAAGGAAAATGGGAAAGTTTTGTCATCACCACAATTGACAATCCAAAAAAAAGTGGCCAAAAAATATTGGTTATAGCCGGTAGCGATAAGCGCGGAACTATTTATGGGATATATGAATTGTCCCGACAATTAGGTGTTTCGCCTTGGTATTGGTGGGCTGACGTACCAGTCAAAAAACGCGCCGCTGCCTATGTGTTGCCGGGAGCTTATGCTTCGGGTGAACCTAAAGTAAAATATAGGGGTATCTTTATCAATGATGAAAATCCTTGCATGAAACTTTGGGCCAGAGAAAAATTTGGCGGAATGAACAGTAAAATGTACAGTCACGTATTTGAATTATTGTTGCGCTTGCGTGCCAATTATCTTTGGCCAGGAATGTGGGGTTCCTTTACAGAATACGAGCCCAGCAAACCTATTTTGAAGGACGAAAACGGCTTTTACGAAGGAAATTCATTCAATGAAGATGATCCTGAAAATCCAAAATTAGCTGATGAATTTGGAATTGTAATGGGAACATCGCATCACGAACCTATGCAACGTTCTCAACAGGAATGGATTCGGAATAAGGCCAATTATGGAAATGGAGAATGGAATTACAATACAAACAAAGAAGGCATTCAAAAATTTTTCAGGGAAGGAATTGAGCATACCAAAAATTATGAAAGTATAATTACAATGGGAATGCGTGGCGATGACGATAAACCCATGGTTGATGCAGGAAGTGCTGAAGCAAATTTCAGGACTATGGAAAATATAATGAAAGATCAGCGTGAAATTATTGAAAAAGAAACAGGAAAGCCGGCAGCCAAAACACCACAGGTTTGGACACTGTATAGTGAAGTTTTAGATTATTTTGATAAAGGCATGAAAGTACCCGATGACATGATGATTGTATTATGCGACAACAATTGGGGAGATGTACGTAGACTTCCCGACTTAAAAGCGAAGCGTCATCCTGGTGGATATGGCATGTATTATCATGCGGGATATTATGGCGGACCACGTGCCAGCAAATGGCTCAATGTAACCCAAATTGAAAAGATGTGGCAACAGCTAAAGTTAACTTATGACCATGGAGTGGATAAAATTTGGATAGTGAATGTTGGCGATATAAAACCACTCGAATACCCAATGGATTTCTTTTTTCAAATGGCTTGGAATCCAGATAGATTTAACTCTGAAAATATTAGTCAATACTCCCAATCGTTTTGCGAACAACAATTTGGAAAATCCATAGCGCTTGAGGCATCAAATATTTTGAGTACTTATTGTAAATATGCCTCTCGGATTACTCCAGAAATGTTGGATGATAAAACATTTAACCTTGAAAATGGAGAATTTAAAATGGTTCGGGAAGAGTTTTTGGCGCTTGAAGCTAGGGCACTGAGACAATTTATTATGATACCCGAAAATTATAGAGATACTTATAAGGAATTAATCCTTTATCCAGTACAGGCCTTGGCAAACTTATATGACATGTATTATGGTGTTGCCATAAACAAAAAATTCGCCGCAGAAAATGATGTGAAGGCAAATATATGGGCAGATCACGTAGAACATTGTTTTCAAAGAGATTCAGAGCTTACCAAAGATTTCAACCTTAATGTCGCCCATGGCAAATGGAATCATATCATAGACCAAGTTCATATTGGATATACAACTTGGCATGGCCCCCAATATAACCTAATGCCAAAACTCATTCGCATTGCCAATGAAAAGAGAAAAACAGGAGGATATGTGTTTGAAGAAAAAAATGGAGTGGTCTCTATGGAAGCCGAGCATTTTTTTGAAGCACAATCTGATTTAAAAACAAAGTGGACTGTTATTCCTAATTTAGGAAGAACACTTTCGGGTATTACTTTGATGCCCAATATAGAAAAAACAGAGGAATCTTATATTCGTTATAAAATGAAATTGAATACTGTAAAAGATAGCGTAAATGTTAGGATTTTCTTTGACAGCACCATGCCTTTCATCCCTGAAGGTCACAAAGTTGCTGTTTCTTTTCAAGATAAAACAGAAAGAATCCTGAACATCAATAAAGATTTAACTTGGGCAAATAATTATTCTAAAATGTATCCAGCGGGAGCAGCTCGAATGATAGAAACTACAGTAACCTTGGCATTGCCAAAAACTTCTGATGAATTCTATACTTTAACCTTAAAACTATTAGACCCGGGAATAGTCATTTACAAAGTAATTGTAGATCTTGGTGGTTTTGAGCAGACACACTTAAAAATGGATGAAAGTCCGTATAAAAGATAACAAAGCTATTAAGACAAAAAAAAATGAAAAGCAAAATAATTTTTAGTTGGATTTTACTGTTGATTACCGCTTTAAGTAGTGCACAAAATCCAAAAAACATGCAAACATCGGCTGGCCAAACGACAAAAAAGGTTTTCGCCTATACAAATCCCATTACGAGAGATGCCGCGATTTCCATGCGGGATCATTTCATTATAAAAGTGGAGAATAAATGGTATTGTGTAGGTACTTCAGAGCCCGTTTGGACTGGCCATAACCCCGGTGTTCGAATGCTGGTTTCTGATGATCTCATTAACTGGAAACAGCATTCGTTTATAATTGACGCCAGTAAATTACCGGCAGATTGTCCGTATAATGGTCGTTTTTGGGCTCCTGAAATTCATTTTATCCAAAACAAATATTATTTGACAGTGAATAGCGGTAAAGTAACAGCCGATGACCCAAAAGGAATGAAAACACATAGTGTTTGGTTATTCTCATCGGATAAAGTTACGGGGCCTTACAAGTTGGTTAATGGCCCTTTGACTCCACAGTACAATAACGATGCTACGTTGTTTGAAGATGAAGACGGACAAACCTACCTTTATTGCAGCGGAAATGGACTATTTCAAGCTAAAATTGATTTAAAATCTGGTAAATTAACCACTCCAATTCAAAAGTTTTTAGATAAAAAGCAACCCGGCTACCCAGAATGGATGGTGGGAGGCATTGAAGGCCCTTTTGTCATAAAAAAAGAGGGAACCTATTTTATGTTTTTTTCCACTTGGACTCGTGGTTATGAAGTAGGATTGTTAAAATCAAAATCGCCACTAGGCCCTTGGGAATTAGCTTCTCAAGAACCTATTTTTGGAACCAGAAAAAAGCATTATCGCCCTGAACTAGCACAAGAAGGTGGTTATTCTCATTTAAAATTTCAAGACACCGATGATCCTTATCAAGAAACGGGACATAATGCGCTATTTATTGGTCCAGACAATCAGTTGTGGAGTTCCTGTCATTATTTTATGGATGAAAAAAGGCCTTATCCATACAGTCAAACTTTTGAAGAATGGGAAAAAGGACCTCAAATGGGTATTGAACCCGTGTATTATAAAGATGGCATGTTTTATATAAATAAGCCAACTTGGACTAAGCAAACATTCGAGAATTGAAATTAATTTAACTAAAGTTGCTCTTTTATATAGTACACACCATCAAGCTTGTCGAAATACTCACATTATTTCTAAAAGTCTCAATGATAGGTTGAGCAAAATTTATCAAAATCAGAATTAAACTTTCGAATATGTCAAAAACATTTAAATCTAAAATAGTGAGAATGAATATTTCATCAAAAACAATAGTTCTTTTAATCATTTTGTTTACCATACAATTCGGATTTTGCCAAAATCAAATTCCTGCACTTCAAAAAAAAGGAAACAAAACACAATTAATTGTAAATGGTAAACCATTTCTGATTCTTGGTGGTGAATTAGGCAATTCTTCGGCCACAAGCATGGAGAATATGGAGCCCATTTGGCCAAAATTGAAAGCCATGCATCTCAATACCGTCTTGACGCCTGTTTATTGGGAACTGATCGAAAAAGAAGAAGGAAAGTTCGATTTTTCACTCATTGACCAGCTAATCGTTAAAGCCAGAAAGGAAGACTTAAAACTAATTTTTCTTTGGTTTGGATCATGGAAAAATAGCATGTCAAGCCACGCTCCTGCTTGGATTAAATTAAATCAGGAAAAATTTCCGAGGACAAAAGACGACAAGAATCGAAGTCATGAAATTTTGACACCCTTTAGCGAAAACAATTTAAAAGCAGATTCAAATGCCTTTGAAAAATTAATGGTGCATATCAAGGATTTTGACAAAAAAGACCCGACAGTAATCATGATTCAGGTCGAAAATGAAATAGGAATGTTGCCCACGGCAAGAGATTATCATCCATTGGCCAATGAAGCCTTTAAAAAAGAGGTTCCAACAGAATTACTAAAATACATGCAGCAAAACAAGGAGAATTTGGTGCCTGAATTTCTGGAAATTTGGAAAACAAATGGATATAAAACTACCGGGAACTGGGAAGAAATCTTTGGAAAAGGAAGCCAAACCGATGAAATATTTATGGCATGGTTTTTCTCCAAATTCACAAACAAAGTTGCCCAAGCTGGTAAAAACATTTACCCACTGCCCATGTTTGTCAATGCTGCCTTGAATGCTCCCGGCAAAAAACCAGGCGAATATCCAAGCGCAGGCCCTTTACCTCATTTGATGGATGTTTGGAAAGCCGCAGGTTCTTCGATTGACTTTCTTGCTCCTGACTTCTACAATCCCTTGTTTCAACATTGGAACGATTTATTCACCAGACAAGACGACCCATTATTCATACCCGAACATCGATTTGACAAAACTGCCGCTTTCAAAAGTTTATATGCAATAGGCCACTATGAGGCACTGGGGTTCTCCCCTTTTTCAATAGAATCAACGAATGAACCTGACAAGGAACCACTCGGGAAAATGTATAATTTACTCAAACAACTAACGCCTCTACTTTCGGACAACTTGGGCCAAAATAAAATAGAAGGCGTCTTGCTGGGTAAAGAAAGTCCAACAACAATAATCAAGATGGGAAATTATGAATTCTCTTTTAAACATGATTATACTTTAGGCTGGTCAGCCAATGCAAAAAATGAAGAATGGCCTATGGCTAGCGCCATTATAATTCAAACAGCCAAAGATGAATTTTATATTGCCGGTTCCGGCATTGTGGCAACTTTCAAACCTTTGAACGATTCAAATAAAAATGCAGGAATATTAAAAACGGATGAAGGTGTTTTTGAAAATAATAAATGGAGGACAATCCGACATTTGAATGGAGACCAAACGCATCAAGGACGACACATCAGCATCCCGGTAGGAGAATTTAATATTCAAAAAATTCAATTATACACCTACGAATAATCGACATTAACTCATAAAGTGTTGCGTTTTTAAAAACCAAAAGGGGTTGACTTTTCAATAAGAGTTAAGCCCTTTTCTAATTATAGATCACGGCACAAACTAGATTTTCTTTATACTCTTTCGATACACTTTATTAGCTTGGCACTTCAAAATCAAAGGATAATTAAGCGAAATAGAATCCTAAAAATAAAAAAGAGTGAAACCAAACGAATTTGGTTTCACTCTTTTTAAAATATAAACGATTGTTAAATACTTATTTTACCAGAACTTGGCGTACAAAGCAAAAATAATTAACAACGTGATTACAATCAATACTGTAGTTTGAGGTTTAATCTTGAACATTTCAGTATCCAATTCGAATGCTTTTGGATTCACTTTTGGTCCTGCAAAACTCACTGCAATCATCAACAACATGGTAAACACAAATGACAATCCCATACAAATATGGAATGGTATTTCGTAACCACCATTTCCATTAGGCCAAGCCGTATATAACAAGGTTTCGTTTCCGAACAATGCAGGCGCAAACTCATTGAACAATACCGACAATACAAAACCGGCAATTACCCCTACAATAGCCGCTGTTCCTGTAGTTCTTTTCCAGAACATTCCAAGAATAAACATGGCGAATACACCAGGGCTAATAAACCCGGTATACTTTTGGATATAAGTAAATCCTCCTACTCCACCAATTCCAAGAACATCGTTCCATGTGAACATTACGGCAAGAAGCATCGCTGCAAAAACGGCATATCTTCCTATGTTTACCTGACTTCTGTCGGTTGCATTTTTTTGAATGTATTTTTTGTGAACGTCCAAAGTATAAATGGTAGAGATACTGTTTACTTTACCTGCCAAAGAAGCAACAATAGCTGCTGTCAAGGCCGCAACAGACAATCCTTTCAAACCTGTTGGCAAGAAGGTCAATACTGCTGAATACGCTCCGTCTTTTCCACCAACCAATTGAGGCAAATGTCCATTTTCGTATAAAACAAAAGCAGCAATTCCTGGCAACATAACGATAACCGGCATTAATAATTTCAAAAATCCTGCAAATAAAATACCTGTTCTGGCCGTTTGCAAATCGGCACCCAAAGCTCTTTGAGTGATGTATTGGTTACACCCCCAATAGTTCAAATTGATGATCCAGATACCTGCCAAATAAGACAACATTCCCGGAAAAGTAAGGTATTTGTTGATTTCCAATTGCGAAGATGTAGCCGTTGGTCTTGGAATAATCATTTTGAAATGTTCTGGCGCTTTTTCCATCAATACTTTGAAACCGGCGATGGCGTCTTGGCCAACACCAAAATATTGCCCAACAGTTGTCAAAGCGATATAAGTGGTAACCAAACCTCCAATAATCAAAACCGCTACCTGAATTACGTCGGTGTAAGCCACCACTTTCATTCCTCCTAGAGAAATCAGCAAAGCAAAAACGGCAAGACCAATCATAATGGCATGAAGATACTCTCCTCCTGCCAATCCGTTAATGGCAACAGCTCCCAAATATAAAATGGAAGTCAAGTTCACAAAAACATATAAAAACAACCAAAAAACAGCCATAATCAAAGCAGTAGATTCGTTATACCTTGTTTTCAAAAACTGGGGCATAGTGTAAATCTTGTTTTTTAGGTAAACAGGAATAAACCAAATTGCGATAATAATCAAGGCAATGGCAGCAACCCATTCGTAAGCTGCTACTGCAACTCCCAAAAAGAATCCTTCACCACTCATTCCGATAAATTGCTCTGCCGAAATATTGGAAGCAATCAAGGAGGCACCAATAGCCCACCATGTCAATGTTCCTTCTGCCAAAAAATACGCTTTGGCGTCGTGTTCGTTTTTTTCACGTTTTCGATAAATGGTATATCCGTAAACGGATACCACTATAAAATAGATAATGAATACTGCATAATCTGCAAATGCAAGGTTCTGGTTCATGGGTAATTTTGTTTTTTAGAAATTAATATAAATGTAAATGAGGTTATTGTTTTGTCTACTTGTTTTTTATCGGCTAATTAAACACTTTTCGTGCAATTATTATGAAAACTACTTAAAATACTTCCATAAAACACTGCGATTTCATTATAGAATCAGCTTTAAAATAGGATATCTGTTTTTATTTAATTATTTTTTTATGAATTTATGAAGCCAAATGTAAAATAAAAATATTTATTTACATCATTTACAAATGTGTTTTTCACATTTATAATTACATTACGGATTAAATCGTAAAAAAAGAACTCAAAACCTCCTATTTACGGCTTTTTTTCATAAAATATTCTTACTTCTTTTTAGGCTTAATAACAAAACCATAACTATATTCTTTGTTTTTCAACAAATAAGGTTCGTGCGGCAAAGCTCCCCAACTGTTGTCGCCACCAACTCCTCTTTGAGCTAAATCAATACAAACCACTACTTCATTGCGGGGAGTAATATCATTGGTATGTCGGGATTTTTTGGTCAAACCTGAATCAAAATCTTCAGGATAATTATTTAGCGCACTTACTCCTAGTGGCTGTAATCCTTCAATTTCAATTCCGTTACCCTGACTATTTGTGAGTGTTAACCAACGAACATCTGTTTTATACCCATTTTCTTGTGGACGTGAATAAGGAACATATTGATCCTCTACCTTGCTTTGATAAATTCCTTTCAGGGATGAAGTATTTCTGTCTTGATAATTTTCCCAAGGTCCTCTTCCGTAATAACTGAAATTGTCCAAATCTTTTTTCAGGCTGAACAACATTCCAAAACGGGGCATTTCAGACAAAGGATTTTCTCCTGCTTTGAATGAATTCAACAAGGTCAAACTTCCATCAGACCCCATAGTATAAGTAATCGTATAGGTCGAAGCGACATCTTTCAGGTAAAGAGTTGCCACAACGGCAGTCTTGCCTGACTCTTCTTTCACGGTAATAGAAGTAAGGCTTGTATTGTATCTTCCCACGGTTCTCCAAACATTACTGGTCAAGTGCATACGATTTCCAAAATCATTATCTGTTGGAGCTCGCCAAAAATTAGGAACCGGCATCAGATTAAAGTAACTTTCGCCCTTGGCTTTGTACTGTTGCATCAAACCCGATCTCTTACTTATTTTCACTTCTACACCAGCTGCAACAAGCGTTATGGCATCTTTAGTTTCATTAACCGTTGGTTTTGCGCCAGAATCACTACTTTTTACAAAATAGCTACTTTCTCCAATAGAAAATTGTTCTCGGGCTACTTCAAAATTCTGAGGCAAAACCTCGTTGCCCTCTTTGGTATAAGCAAAAATATTCAGCAAATATTCTACCCCTTTTTCAGCAGATATTTTTGGTAATCCAATCTGAACTTGTTTCTTGGATTGTGGAGCAAGACTCAAATTAATAGTACCAGATTTAACAATCAATCCATTTTTTAAAACTTCATATTTGAAAAGATATTTATCCAAATTGGTATAACCAAATCCATTTTCTACTTGAATGAGTCCTTTTTTCAAATCTAGGGCCGAGAATAAAATATCCTGATATACTTTTTTCACTTCAAAAGCGCCTGGATGAGGTGTACGATCGGGCCAAACCAATCCATTATGACAAAAATTCTCGTCATTGGTATAATTTTGACTTCCCATATCGCCTCCATAAGACCAATATTTTCGACCCACTTCATCGGTCATTTCAAATCCTTGATCTACCCAATCCCAGATGAATCCACCTTGCATATTGGGACTGCTGTGAATAATATCCCAATAAGCTTGAAAATTACCGCTGCTATTCCCCATTGCATGAGAGTATTCACACATAATAAACGGACGTTTTACATCCTTGCGTTTGGCATAATCTTTCATGTAATTAATACCCGGATACATCGGACAAACCACATCGGTATTTTCTTCTTCACCAGCTTGCTCAAATTGAACTAAACGAGAATTATCCCTGTTTTTTATCCATTTATAAGCTTCTTTAAAAACCGGTCCATTGCCACATTCATTTCCCAAAGACCATAAAATAACGGAAGGTTGGTTTTTGTCACGCTCCACCAAGCTATAAATTCGATCCATATGAGCCGCTTCCCATTCCGGAAGATAAGCTGGATGTTTTGATTTGTCGAATCCACCTTGTAATTCTGCTCCCATTCCGTGGGCTTCTATATTAGCTTCATCCACAAGGAACAAGCCATATTTGTTGCACAATTTTACCCACATCAAATTGTTTGGATAATGACTGCAACGTACCGCATTGATGTTCAATTGCTTCATTACTTTGATGTCTTTCATCATCGTTTCCACATCTTGGTAGTGACCTGTTTTTGGATTGTGTTCGTGAATATTGACACCGTGAACCATAATTCGGATACCGTTAACTAGCAACTGTCCGTTTTTTAATTCTACTTTTCTAAAACCAATTTGGGTCGAAACCGTTTCAACGAACTTTCCGTTTTCATCTTCTAGTTTGAGCAATAAAGTATATAAATAAGGTGTTTCATTACTCCATAATTTTGGCGAGGAAACATTTTGCTTGAATGAAACGGATTGGTCAGCATTGGCTCCTAAACTGATTTTCAAAATTTTCGTAAAAATTTCTTTTCCCGTGGCGTCCACTAATTTGGCTTCTACCGTTTGGTTGTTTTTCGAAACCGTGTTCAGGTTTTTGATTTTAACATCAACCGACAAACTTCCATTTTTATAGGAAGCGTCAAGGTCAGGACGCGCAAAAAAATCGGCTATGCGAACATTTTCCGTGCTATAAAGATAAACGTCTCGGTCAATGCCTGACAATCGCCAAAAATCTTGATCTTCCAAATATGAACCATCACTCCAACGATAAACCTCGACAGCAACCTGATTTTTACCAGCTTTTACATACTTGGTAATATCAAATTCCGTTGGACTTTTCGTGTTTTCAGAATACCCCACTTTTTCTCCATTTACCCAAATATACATCGCTGAAGTTCCTGCTTCAAAATGTAGGTAAACACGACGCCCATTCCAGTTCTCAGGTAGTTCGAAAGTGCGTAAATAAGAACCCACAGGATTATCGGCGTGGTCAATAAATGGTGGATTTTTAACAAAAGGATAAGTTACATTGGTGTAAATAGGAATTCCATAGCCTTGCAACTCCCAGTTGGATGGAACCGTAATTTCTTTCCAATTGGTTGTGTTAAAATCTGTTTTAAAAAAATCTTTCGGACTTTCATCGGGTGTTGGCGACCAATTAAATTTCCATTTCCCGTCTAAAGTCAGGAACCAAGGCGACCGAGTATAATCATCCGCAATTGCCGATGATTCGTCAGCATAAGGCAAAAATGCTGCCCTGGCCGGCTCCCGATTTATCTGAAATATTGCCAGATTTTCCCAATCGTTAGTCTTTGGTTTTTCTTGGGCATCAATAATACCTATTGAAAAAAACGAGAAAAGACAGGTCAAAACAGTTGTTAGCTTCATTTACAGCTTGTTTTTATAATGTACATCTGATTGTGTTCTCAAAACCTCCGCGCTTTTTTCGGGCGTGATGTCTCTTTGGGATTCGCCCATCATTTCGTAACCCACCATGAATTTTTTCACGGTAGCCGAACGCAACAATGGTGGATAAAAATGCATGTGAAAATGCCATTCGGGATGCAATTCCCCATCGGTTGGCGATTGATGAATTCCTGATGAATACGGGAACGAAGTTTCAAAAACGTTGTCGTATTTGGTTGTCAATTGTTTTAAGGTCAAGGCAAAATCACTTACCTCTTCTTCCGTGAAATCCGTTATTTTATTAACGTTTCTTTTGCTGACAATCATTGTTTCGAACGGCCAAATGGCCCAAAAAGGAACCAAGGCCACAAAATGCTCGTTCTCGACAACAATACGCTCTTCCAATTTTAATTCTTCCTGCACATAATCCTGCAAAAGCGTTCTGTTGTGCTTGTCAAAATAGGCTTTCAAGTTGGCTTGAGTTTTCTCCACTTCGGTTGGCAAAGAAGATTGCGCCCAAATTTGTCCGTGTGGATGCGGATTGCTGCACCCCATGACGCTTCCTTTATTTTCAAAAATCTGAACGTGATTGATATAATCTACAGCACCCAAATCGGTATATTCTTTTTGCCAAGTATGGACAATGTTTTCAATTCCCGAAACTTCCATTTGCGGCAAAGTCAAATCGTGTCTTGGCGAAAAGCAGACTACTCGAGAAATGCCTCTTTCTGGTTTTGCCTTGAAAAAAGTCTCTTTAATGTCTTCCTCGAAAATAATTTCTTCCTGTTTCAGGGCGGCAAAGTCATTTTCGAAAACAAAAGCATTTTCATAAGTCGGATTGACCTCTCCATTAATACGTGCATTTCCCGGACACAAATAACAGGTTGGGTCATATTGAGGCAACTCATTTGAAACCACTGCCTCATTTTGCCCTTGCCAAGGTCGTTTGGAACGGTGCGGCGAAACCAAAACCCATTCGTTGATTAACGGATTGTAACGCCTGTGCGGATCTTCGTTGATGTCAAAATTTTTCATGTATTAAGCGGTATAAAGTGATGTTCCGTTTGAGATTTTAACATCGTATATTTTTAATTCTATTCCAAAAGTATCAAAATAAAGTGCTGAAAGCTGCTTTTTAATTCGTTCTTCTTGCCCTTTTTTGATCAAGTTGATGGTACAACCGCCAAAACCGCCCCCCATCATTCGAGAACCTATTACGGCTTCGTCCTTTTTGAGCGTATCTACAATCATGTCCAATTCGGCGCAACTCACTTCGTAATCTTCCGACAAACCTTCGTGTGTTTCAAACATTAATTTACCCAAAGTCAGGATGTCTCCTTTGTCCAAGGCTTCGCAGGCCAATATCACGCGTTTGATTTCTTTAACCGCAAAATGACTTCGCTTGAATACTTCCTTGCTCATTTTGTCTTTCAAGCTGATTACTTGATTTTCGGTGCAATCCCTGAAACTGGTAATTTTGGGATAATTTTTTTTGATGGTGGCGATTCCTTCTTCACATTGCTGTCTTCTTTCATTATAAGCCGATGTCATCAAGGAATGTTTCACGTTCGAATCGAATAAAATCAAGGAATAATCACTGAAATTGGCGTCGTGGTATTCATATTCCAAAGTGCGGCAATCAATTTTTATCACTTTGTCTTCCTTTCCCATCACACTCGAAAACTGGTCCATGATACCGCAATTGATTCCCACCCAATGTTCGGCACTTTGTCCCATTAATGCTAAATCAACCGGCTTTATGTCCAATCCAAAAAGTTCCTTGATTCCGAACAAGAATCCACATTCCAACGCTGCCGAAGATGACAATCCGGAACCTACGGGAATATTACTGCTAAAAACACAGTTCACACCTTCAAATTCAAATCCTTTTATTTTCAATTGGTTGATGACACCACGAATATAATTGGTCCAAACTTTATCGCTCAACTTAACTTCCTCGGCTAAATCGATTTCGAATTCTTCGCCAAGATCAATGGCAATTATTTTTGAAGTATTGGTATTGTTCTTTTCGAATGCAAAACAAATGATTTTGTCAATTGCGGCGGGCAAAACATATCCGTCGTTGTAGTCAATGTGCTCACCGATAATGTTGATTCTTCCCGGAGACAAAACCGTTTTCTGGGGAGTTGACCCAAAACTTTTTTCAAAGAAAGCAATCGTTTTGTTTATTAAAATATCATTCATGGTTAATTTTTTAAAGTAGCTTTTTATGTTTTTTGAAACAGGAATCCAAAATTAAAGCAATTGTCACAAATTACACACCAGTACCTACCAGTTTTTTATTAACTTGCAATAAAATACTTTTTTATGAAAATCATAAACATACAAAACAATCAGGGCGTACCCAAATACAAGCAAATTATTTCCTCCATTGAAAAAACCATTGAAGAAGGCCACTTGAAAAAGGATGAAAAAATCCCCTCCATCAACAAAGTTTGCATGGAGTTTTCACTATCCCGCGATACGGTTTTGCAAGCCTATGAAGAATTGAAAAAAAGAGGCATCATTTACGCCATTCTCGGGAAAGGATACTATGTAAAAAGCACTGAAGTCAACATCAAACAAAGGATTTTTCTACTTTTCGAAGAACTGAATATTTTCAAGGAAGACCTCTATAATTCCTTTATGGAAAACATTGGAAAAGGCGTTGAGATTGATATTTTCTTCCATCATTTCAATCTCAAAGTTTTTCAAAAACTAATCAATGACAGCAATGGCAATTATACTAAATATGTTATAATGCCCACCAATTTGGTTGGAGCGGCCGACATTATAAAAACCCTACCAGTAAATGAAGTTTACATACTGGACCAAACCAATCCAGAACTAAAATCTTTTCCTGCAGTTTACCAAAATCACCTTACGGACATTTATAATGGTTTACTAAAAGGCAAATCCCGACTAGACAAATACCAGAAATTAATCATGATTTTTCCGGGTTTCCGAGAACCTTTGGGAATGAAAATGGGTTTCGAGAAATTCTGCAACGACTTTGCATTCGACCACGAAGTCATCACCGAATTCAAAAACCGGGAAATCAAAAAAGGGGAAGTCTATATTATTCCTACCGACCGAGACTTGGTTCAAGTAATCGAAAAATCTAAACTTCAAAACTTAAAGTTGGGCAGCGATTTCGGGATTATCTCCTATAATGAAACGCCGTTGAAAAAAATTGTCGAAAACGGCATCACCACCATTTCGACCAATTTTGAGGAAATGGGAAAAATTCTTGCCCAAATGATCCTGAAAGGAAAAAAAGAACAAATCGAAAACAAAAGCAACTTGATTATTCGGAATTCTTTATAAAAATCCTGTAAATTGTAATTAAGTTTTATCACTTGAAACTATGAGAAAAATAGAAACAAAAAAAGAATACATCGCAATAACGAATCGTATCGAGGAATTGCTTACCCTTGTGGACAACAACACACCTACCAATGATAAAAATTTTATCGAATTGGATTTACTTTCAGATTTAGTAGCCGATTATGAAGAAACTATCGACCCTTCTCTAAAATCTTCTTGAAATACGAATGTTGTTATGGATTACTAACGAAGTTTCCTTACTTCGTACCCATTGCTATATGCTGTTAACATTTATGTAAATCAAAAAACATTTTAAAGCTCAGTTCTTTAAAACACAAAAGCTACAACTTTTATAGATGTAGCTTTTGACTTGTTTTGCCTGTTAGTGTTTGGAGTACAAAATCGAGACTTCGCCAGCAATCCCTTGATTTAATACCTTTTACTTTTATACAACTCTTCTAACAGATGGCTATTGTTTGGTCAAAATCAAATTATTTAATGGCATAATTTGTGTGGCACTACCATTGGGGCAATCTTTTAAAGAAAGGATATCTTGTTGTGGGGTAAAAAACAATCTCATCGTGTTGTTATTACTGCTTGGTTGAATATCAATGATAATACTCCCTATCTGACCACACAGACTTTCTTTTCCACCATAATATAATTCATAGAATGAGCCGTCAACATAATCTCCTTTAATAACATAAGGACTAGTATCTGGCAATGCTCTAGTGTCTTCAATAATTGTTCCGTTAACATCTGAAATAACATAACGCATAAGGAGTTTGTCTTCCAATAAGTTTTTATAATTGCTTGTATATTTTGTTAATATAAATTCATAATTTCTATTATTGTAAGTCCCTTTCCAAGTCCCTACATATTTGTCTAGAATATTATTGACATCTTTTATATATGTTATGTTTTTAGGAATGCCATTAGCGGAATTTATATAGTTTATTTTATTTTCCACGGATAAAATTTGTGCTTTACAAGACAAATTCATTAGGATAATGAATCCTAAAATTAGTAATTTTTTCATTTCTTATTTATTTTGGACAAGGGGTTGTTTGTAATAAATTATTTGTGTCTAATGATTTGTTTTCTGATGTTCCGTCATCGTTTATTTTATATAAAGTGATGCCATTGATGTCCCGCTCTTCGAAGTCTTCTCGAAAATTTTGTTCCTAAGCAGATTCCTGTGCGAATGTCTCCGACTTCGCATCCAATGCAATATGCAATCACAACTTTGCAAATCAAAACAAATCTAATAAAATCAATCCTAATTTATGTCCCAAATGATCCTGAAAGGAAAAAAGAACAAATCGAAAACAAAAGCAACTTGATTATTCGGAATTCTTTATGAAATCACACATCGTGCAATTTTATAAAACAAACAAAAAAACAAAAACAGTTGTAATCTAAAAAAAATTTATATATTTGTAAATGTATTTTTTACACTTATCACTGCTTACCACCTGCTAAATACTGATAAACAACGATTTATAAAACATATTTTTATTTACACAAAAGACAGATTTCAGTAAAATTAATTAACAATAACGATTACTTAACCTGTTTTTTTTAGCTCAAAATTGGGTAAACATAAAAAAAATACATAATTTGCGAGGATTTTTAAAATTATAAAATAATACACACTACAATTTACAAGCATACCTAATTTCACACTTAAAACATGAATAAAAAAATTGACAATTTAGCCGCAGACAACATTAGGGCATTGGCCATTTCGATGGTAGAAAAAGCAAATTCAGGACACCCTGGAGGTGCCATGGGAGGTGCTGATTTCTTGCACATTCTTTATACAGAATATTTGAATTTTGACCCAACTGAAATGGACTGGTCTTTCAGGGATCGTTTCTTTATGGATGCCGGACACTTATCGGCATTAATGTATGCACAATACAATTTGTTGGGGAATTACAAAAAAGAAGACTTGCAAAATTTCAGACAATGGGGTTCTATCACTCCTGGACACCCTGAAGTGGATGTTCTTAGAGGAATAGAAAACACTTCTGGACCATTAGGACAAGGGCACGCCATGGGAGTTGGAGCCGCGATTGCCGCCAAATTCTTGGATGCAAGATTCAAAGGTCTTTTCGAACACAAAATATACGGTTTCATCACTGACGGTGGAGTTCAAGAAGAAATCTCACAAGGAGTTGGTCGTATTGCAGGACATTTAGGTTTGAACAATTTTATCATGTTTTATGATTCTAATGATGTTCAACTTTCTTCCATGACCGACGAAGTTACGTCTGAAGATACTGCCATGAAATACATCGCTTGGGGATGGAAAGTAATCACCGTTGATGGACACGACCACGACCAAATCAGAAAAGCATTGGACGAAGCCAATGCAGAAACAGAAAAACCAACCTTAATTATTGGTAAAACCATTATGGGTAAAGGTTGCGTTCTTGCAGATGGTTCCATGTATGAGGGCGAATGCGAATTGCACGGAAAACCAATTGGTGACACCAAAGCTGATTTCAATAAAACCTTGATCAATTTGGGTGCCAATCCAGAAAGTTCTTTTGATATTTACGAAGAAGTTCAAGCACATTATACTACAGTATTGGCTCAAAAAACGGAAGCTGCCGCTAAAAAGAAAGCGACTGTTGCTGCTTGGAAAGCCGCCAATCCAGCATTGGCCCAAAAAATGGATTCTTTCTTGTCTGGAGTACTTCCTGACTTGGATTTGAGTCAAGTAGTTCAAAAAGCAAATGTTGCCACAAGAGAAGCTTCTTCTGCAGTATTGGGGTATTTGGCAGAAAACTTGGAAAACGTAATCGTTTCTTCGGCAGATTTATCCAACAGTGACAAAACGGATGGTTTCTTGAAAAAATCTTCTGTTTTACAAAAAAATGATTTCAGTGGTGCTTTCTTGCAAGCTGGTGTTGCCGAATTGACCATGACAGCTATCGCAAACGGAATCGCCCTTCACGGAGGTGTCGTTCCTGTAGTGGCAACTTTCTTCGTGTTTTCTGATTACATGAAACCAGCAATACGTTTGGCTGCCATCCAAGAATTGCCAGTAAAATACGTCTTGACACACGATTCATTTAGAGTAGGTGAAGACGGGCCAACCCACCAACCAATTGAGCAAGAAGCCCAAATGCGTTTGATGGAAAAAGTAAAAAACCACTCTGGACACCAAAGTTTATTGGCACTTCGTCCTGCCGATGCCATCGAAACTTCAGTGGCTTGGGATATGGCGTTGAAAAACACGACTACTCCAACTGCCTTGATTCTTTCCAGACAAAACATCAAAGACATTCCTGCAACAGGAACTTCAAGATACCAAGACGCAACCGAAGCCAAAAAAGGTGGTTATTTAGTAAAATCGACTCCAAATGCCGATATTACTTTATTCGCAAACGGATCGGAAGTTTCGACACTTTTGGATGCTGCCCTAATTTTAGAAAAAGGAAATAACCTAAAAGTAAACGTTGCTTCCATCATCTCTGAAGGATTGTTCAAACAACAATCAAAAGAGTACCAAGAAAGCGTTATTCCAAAAGGAAAATTGGTTTTCGGATTGACTGCCGGACTTCCAGTAAACTTGGAAGGATTGATTGGCGACAGCGGAAAAGTGATTGGATTAGACCATTTCGGTTATTCAGCGCCAGCAAGTGTCTTGGATCAAAAATTCGGATTCAACCCTGAAAGTGCTTCCAAAGAAATCTTGAAATACATCGAAGAAAGCAAATAAATTGCTTTTTGAAACCAAATCAAAACCCGTAGCAAACAAATGTTTACTACGGGTTTTTTATGTTTTTTGAATAACTGTTTTAGCTTGAAAAACTACAAACCACCAATTATTTATAGATTCAAAACGAAGTCATTCAATAACTTGGCATCGTATTTTTCTTTGTCGAAAGTATAAAGATAGGATCCTTTTCGGGAGGACTGCATGTCTTTCTCGTCCAATTTTACTAGAATGTCCAGCGAATTGATTTTGCTGATAAAATTTCTCTTGTCCAATTCTTTATCTAAAATAGATTCATACAATTCCAATAGTTGACGCATCGTGAATTTCTCCGGCAAGAGTTCAAATCCAACGGGCTTCATCGAAGTTCTATAACGCAATCTTCTAATGGCGTGCCTTACCATACTGTCGTGGTCAAAAATTAATTTTGGTGCGTCAGCAACTTTAAACCATTGTGGATGATAATTCTGAATCAATTCGGCATTATGATTTTCAATATTGATTAAAGCATAATAGGCAACCGATATGGTTCGTTCAACGGGATCACGATCAATTTCACTATAAGCGTGCAATTGTTCCATATAAATATCCTGAAGACCGGTATAACTTTCCAGGATTCGAATCGCTGCGGTATCCAACACTTCTTCCTTTTTAAGAAAACCACCTATCAAGGACCACTTCCCTTTTTCGGGTTCAAAATCCCTCTTGATTAAAAGTATTTTTAATCCTTCATGGTCAAAACCAAAAATAATACAATCCACAGCCAACAATACTTTGTCGGCTGTACTATAACTATTTAACATCTTAAATTTATTTTTTCAGGGTAAATATAACAACTTCCTTATAGGTTTCATAATTTATTAGTGTTATTTCAACACTAAATAATAAAATCACCCAAAACTACACTTCCTTTTTTGAAAATTTTGGCTTTATTTTTAATTTCATTGGAGAGAAGCATCAATTATTTTTTAGAGTTTTTTTTGATTTCAATCGATTTAGTGCTTTTTTTTTGGAAAAATCATCCGCTTTGGAATGGCCTTTTTAACACAATCAACCACCGATTAATTTTTTTTACAACATCGACCGCTGTGTTTTGTAGTAAAAAATAACAGAAATAGCCTTTGTTTTGCAACTTTACTTTTTGTTGCAAAAACAGTGATTTTTGATATAATGTTTGGTTTTAGATGAAAAAGTGTAAATTTTACACGAATTGTTGGAAAAACAACCGATTGTTTAAACGGAAACAATAATTTTTAAATGTTCATTTTACACTTAATTTATGATATTTTCTATTTTTCATTATTTTTTTTACCAAATACATTTGTTTATGTTCTTTTTTTTTAATTATATTTACAAATGTAAAACTAACACTTATTATTAACCAAAAAAACCATTAAGATGACAAACAAACGATTATTTTATTATTGTAATTTTTTATTACCGAGAAAAGCTTGGCTTTTGACTATGGTGGTAATGCTATTTTCTTCTTATAATCTTGTCGCCCAAAACGAAAAAATGATTACAGGAAGCATCACTTCAGCGAAAGACGGATTGACGTTGCCAAGTGTCAATGTTGTTGTAAAAGGAACTCAAAGATCGGCAAATGCTGATTTTGACGGAAAATATGTCATTCAGGCAAATCCTGGGGAAATTTTAGTTTTCTCTTACATAGGTTATGCAACACAACAAGTCACTGTGGGCAACCAAGACAAAATTAATGTTGCATTGAAAGAAGACGTCAACAAACTGGATGAAGTGGTGGTTATTGGATACGGAACACAAAAGAAATCAGATCTTTCCGGAGCTGTAAGTGTCGTGAATATGGAATCTGCCAAAAAAGTAGTTACCTATGATACTGCAAAAATGCTTCAAGGACAAGTTGCCGGTGTTACAGTACAATCTTCCGGCGAGCCTGGAGGATTTGTAAACATCAAAATTAGAGGTCTAAACTCTTTTACCAACAACAACCCTCTTTTTGTAATTGACGGGATGATTGTGGATGCTCCTTTTGATTTTGCTCCTGGCGATGTCGAGTCTATGCAGGTATTAAAAGATGCTTCTTCTGCCGCCATTTATGGTGTTCGCGGAGCCAATGGAGTTGTAATCATTACAACCAAAAAAGGAAAATTGGGACAACTAAGCGTGAAATACAAATCACTTATAGGTTTCCAGAATGTGGCCAAGACTTGGGACGTGACTGATAGAGTGGGTTATCAAACAATTACCAGTGCTGCCGAAAAAAATGCAGGATTAACAATAGCTCCAGGAAATGACCCTACAAATCCAAGCTATATCACCAATGTTGATACTAATTGGCAAGCCGAGGCTTATGAAACAGGCATTGTAGAAAACCATTCGTTGGCATTTAATGGTGGTGCTGAATCTTTGGCATACAATATGAACTTGGATTATTTCAAAAATAGCAGCTACATCAAGTCTCCGCAAGATTATGAAAGAATGTCCATGAACTTGAATTTGAATGGCAAAAAAGGAATATTCAAATACGGTACAAAAATAGGCTACACACAATCTGACAAAGAAAACTTCAACAGCTATGTTGGCGAAACAGCAATTGGTGCTTTAGTTGGAGCAATTCCTACAATGCCAGTTTATGATGCCAATAGATTAGGCGGTTACGGTGGCACGGACAACTTGACTCAAAGAGCTATATCGCTAAACGTTATTGGATTCAATAATTTAATCGAAAACAACGGACAAAGAAATCGCTTTATTGGAGATATCTGGGGAGAATTTGAAATCGTAAAAGGCTTGAAATATAAAATTGATGCCAGTTTTGACCGATTGGATTATGAAAACAGTAAATACATTCCTCAAAGTGATTTAGGATGGTATTATATTACAACCAAAGAAGAAGCTTCTCTAGATGTTTCAACTGGCAGCATAGATAAAACTTTCTTCAACAATACTTTAACTTACTCCAAAGAAATAGACAAACATAAATTTGACGCTTTGGTAGGTATCGTCCAAGAGCGCAGCGATTCTTACAATCACTGGTCAAGAGGCGTAGGTTATGATTATGGTGAAATCAGTATGCTACAATATGCAGATGACACAAGCACAGGAGAACGTAAAGAAACAATAACCGGCAAATCATACATAAGCCGTGTAAACTATTCTTATGATGATCGTTATTTATTGCAAGCCAACTTTAGACAAGACAAATCTTCTTTGTTTAGCGAAAAAAACAATACCGCCAACAACTACTCTTTCTCTGGAGCTTGGAAATTGAGCAACGAAAAATTCATTCACTTGCCAGAATGGGTAAGCAACATCAAACTAAGAGGTAGTTATGGTAAATTAGGAAACAACACTATTGCTCCGTATTTCTTCGCCACGACAATCAACAGCTTCGCTGGATATGATTTCAATAACGCCTTGGCTCCTGGAACAACAGTTGTAGCTTCTTTAGACCCAGATGTAAAATGGGAAGACAATGAAACTACAGATGTGGCTATTGAAGTTGGATTATTCAACAATGATTTGCAATTTACGGCTGAATATTTTGTAAAAAATTCCACAAACCTTTTAATTGGAGTTCCGTTACCCTATTCTACTGGTGCATTCCCTGCAAGCATTACAACAAATGCAGGAGCAATGAAAAACACGGGATTTGAATTTTCTGCAACCTACAACAACAATCGCCACGCTTTCAAATATAGCATCTCTGCTAATTTAGGAACTTTGAAAAATGAAGTGAAGCAAATTGGAATTAATGGAAACCCACTTTATGGTACCTTTTCAAAATCAGAAGTCGGGAGGTCAATGGGAGAAATATTTGCTTATGAAACAGCAGGAATATTTCAAGACGCTGCCGATTTAGCCGCATCACCTACTCAAACCAATGCCGGAGTGGGCGACCTTAAATTCAAGGATGTCAACGGAGACGGAATGATTAGTGATTTAGACAGAACTTATCAAGGGATTACCATTCCTAAATACAGCTATGGTATCAATTTTAGCAGTACCTACAAAAACTGGGATTTCTCTATGTTTTGGCAAGGTGCCGGTGGAAACAAAGTTTTCAATGGTATATATCAAAATTTAATGTCAGCACAATACGGTAATCACCATACAGACATGTTAAACTACTGGACACCAACAAACACTAATACTGACGTACCTCGTCCAATGATTGGCGACCCTAATGCCAACGGAAGAGAATCTAACCGTTTTGTAGAAGATGGAGACTACTTAAGACTACAAACTATGGAAATTGGTTATGAAATTCCAATCCCTGTAAACAATGTTGTTCAAAAAGCAAAAGTGTTCGTAAACGGTCAAAACCTATGGACTATTACCAAATATACTGGTGCAGACCCTGATTTTAACAGCAACGACGGATTAAGATCCAGAGGTTATGACGGAGGTTCATTCCCTAATCCTAGAACTATTTCTTTAGGAGTTGAAGTAAATTTTTAAAATTAGCAAACCATTAAAAACGAATCAAAATGAAATATAAAATATATAATTATTTAGCTGGTTTCTTTTCACTGGCGATTGTAACAACAAGTTGTGTTAACGATGAAGATTTAGTTCAAGTTGACCCCAACAATGATGCCGTGGATTCCTTTTGGAAAACAGACCAAGACGCCATCGAGGGAGTGAATGCAGTCTATGGAAGCTTATTGACTGACGGAACTTATATGCGAAGCACCCCCTTATTATTAGACTTAAAAGGAGATGACGCCAGAAGCAACAGCCCTTGGGGCGCTATGTACAATGTGGGGCGTTTCAACTCAAATGTTTCTGATGCCGCAATTTATGGCTGGGCTTACGAAACCTACTATCAAGGTATTTATCGCGCGAACCAAGTGTTAGAAAATGTACCTGCAATAGAAATGGATGCCACACTTAAAAACAGAATTCTTGGAGAGGCTCATTTTTTAAGAGGTTTATATTTGTTTCATGCAGTAAATATGTTTAAAAACGTGCCAGTGCCAACAAAAATAGCCGCTTTCTATCCACAAAAAACAGAAGCAGAAGGTTGGGCTCAAGTAATAGCAGATTTCAAGGCAGCCGCAGATTTACTTCCTCCCTCCTACACAGACATTAATGATAAAGGACGTGCCACAAAAGGTGCCGCTCTGGGATATATGGGTAAAGCTTATTTGTTTACCAAAGATTTTCCTAATGCCAAAATTGCATTCAAACAAGTAATTGATTTAGGCGTTTATTCTTTAGTGTCCAATTATCGTGATAACTTTACAGACACGAACGAAAACAATTCAGAATCTCTTTTCGAAGTACAATTCAGCAGAAGTGCTGGAGGTGTTGATTTAGGTTGGGGCGGATCTCCAGCTGTTGGTTGGGGAAAAACTTCAGCCAGAGCCATTACTTATGGACCAAGAGTTTTTGGATGGACAGACGTACAACCTACGTTTACATTATTTAATGAATTCCAAGAAGAAAAAACGGTGACAAATACGGTAGACCCACGTTTAGACGCAACGATGTTCTACAACAAACCTGGAGGAATGCAACTTTACGGCAAAGATTTCGCTACTTTTTACGCAGGTAATGCAGGAGATTTGAATGATTTATTTTGCAGAAAATATCAAAATTCCGATGGGGCTTATGCAGACGAAAAAGACTGGCGTTCTGGAATAAACGAACGTTTATTGCGTTATGCCGACATATTGTTGATGTATGCAGAGTGTTTGAACGAAACAAGCGACACTCCAGGCGCATATACTTACATACAAATGGTAAGAAACAGGGTTGGTTTGCCTAATTTAGCCACTGTAAAACCAAACATGACCCAAGCACAAATGAGAGACCAAATTGGACATGAAAGATTCTTGGAATTCCCATTGGAAGGTCACCGTTTTGATGACATCCGTCGTTGGGGCTGGTTACAAGATCCCGTAAAGTTGGCGTGGTTAAAAACAAGAGATGTTGAATTTAATTCTTATACAAAAGGAAGAGAATTCTTTCCGATACCACAATTAGAAAAGGACAACAATCCTGGGACAATCCAGAATGAAGGTTATTAAATATTAAGTTGAATTAGTTAGTTTAGTTAGTTAGAATTAGTTTAGAATTGTTAATATCATGTGGTAAGACCTAAAAATCTTGCCACGTGATATTATAACTTAAAGTCATTATGAAAAAAGCGTTATTAATTTTATCAGTTTATGTTTTTTGTAGTCAAAGTGTTTTTTCTCAAAAAGAAACAACAGTAATTTCCCTA
This sequence comes from Flavobacterium limnophilum, assembly GCF_027111315.2. Lineage (GTDB taxonomy): Bacteria > Bacteroidota > Bacteroidia > Flavobacteriales > Flavobacteriaceae > Flavobacterium > Flavobacterium limnophilum. The sequence continues at coordinate 3,333,640 of NZ_CP114289.2, forward strand.
AAAAACATTGAAAATGCACCAACAATCAACAAAAACATCTACGGTCATTTTGCCGAACATCTCGGCAGGTGTATTTACGGAGGTTTTTTTGTGGGCGACACTTCAAAAATACCCAACACAGCTGGTGTCAGGAATGATGTTGTTAAAGCTCTAAAAGAATTAAAAATACCAAACTTGCGTTGGCCAGGCGGTTGTTTTGCCGACACCTACCACTGGAAAGATGGTATTGGCCCCAAAGAACAAAGACCAACAATTGTAAACCAATGGTGGGGTGGCGTGACCGAAGACAACAGCTTTGGAACACACGATTTTTTAAATATGTGCGAATTACTGGGAACCGAACCTTACTTGGCTGGAAACTTGGCAACTGGCACAGTTCAAGAAATGGCAGACTGGGTACAATACGTAAACTTTGCAGGCAAAAGCCCAATGAGTGATTTGCGTGTCAAAAATGGAAGAAAAGAACCTTGGAAAGTGAAAATATGGGGCGTTGGCAACGAAGCTTGGGGTTGTGGTGGCAATATGACAGCCGAATATTACACTGGCGAATACCGAAAATATGCCACCTTCATGTCGGATTGGACTAACTCTGGCGCATTGATGCGCGTGGCCTCTGGAGCCAATAGCGGCGACTATAATTGGACAGAAACAATAATGAAAAATATTCCAGGCAATATGCTTGGTGGTGTCGCTTTGCATCATTATTCCGTAATTGATTGGAACAAAAAAGGAGATGCTGTCGATTTTGCCGAAGACATTTATTTCAGGACCATGACGGAAGCCTTGAAAATGGAGGAATTGGTTACCAAACATTCCGCCATTATGGACAAATACGATCCAAAGAAAAATATAGCCTTGGTAGTCGATGAATGGGGCGGTTGGTATGAAGTTGAAAAAGGCAGCAATCCCGGCTTTTTATACCAACAAAACACAATGAGAGACGCCGTTTTGGCGGGAACTACCCTGAATATTTTCAACAATCATGCCGAGAGGGTTCGCATAGCCAATTTGGCCCAATGCGTCAATGTGTTGCAAGCGGTAATTCTTACCGACAAAACAAAAATGTTGTTGACACCAACATACCACGTAATGAAAATGTACAGCGTGCACCAAGACGCCACATTAATACCGTTAACATTCGAGTCGCCATTGTACACATTCAACGACAAAAGTTTACCGGCCATTAACGTTTCGGCTTCAAAAGACGCCAAAGGTTTAACCCACATTTCATTGGTAAATGTTGACTCCAAAAAAGAAAACAAAATAGAAATAGACCTCAATGCACTTGGAATCAAAACAGTGACAGGAACCATACTTGCTTCATCCAAATTGCAAGACCACAACACATTCGACAATCCAACAAAAATTCAACCAACGGTTTTTAAAGGTTTCGAAATCAAAAAAGGTAAATTAGAAATCGTAATACCTCCTTTTTCTGTTGTAACTTTAGAAGGAAAATAAAAACAACTAAAATGAAAAAATCAAATTCCATCTTAAAATTAGCACCCTATCTAGTACTTTTTTTATTGGTTATTTCAGGCAGCAGTTGTTCTGGAAGCGATGACAGCCCCACTCCGCCAGTTGTAGTTCCGCCTGTAGTTCCGCCAGTTGTAGTTCCACCTACATTTGCAGGCCCTACTTATGCCGATAATTATTCTTCCATAGCAGCATGGGGTTCTAATTCGCAATGGAATTTGGCCAACGTGCACGACCCTACGGTCGAAAAAAGCGGGGAATATTATTATATGTACCAAACCGATGCTTCCTACGGAAATGCACATGAAGGTCACGGACATTTTCCTTACAGACGCTCCAAAGACCTGGTGACTTGGCAATACATGGGATCCGCCATGGCTGCGGCTCCAGAATGGGTAAAAGATTCCTTGAATAACAAAAGAGCCCGCATGAATCCACCTTTGCCGGCTATTGCAAATCCAAGATACGGCTATTGGGCGCCTTACGTGAAAAAAGTGGGCAGCAAATACCGCATGTACTACAGCATCGTGGTGGATGAACCAATTACGGGAACCAGTTTTGACACCTCATGGTCGGAAAGAGCATTCATTGGATTGGCAGAATCCGACGATTTAGCCTCCAATGTTTGGGTAGACAAGGGAATGGTAATTTGTTCTGAACCTGATGGCGTAAAAAGTTATATCAGAAATGATGCTAATGACTGGAATGCTTATTTCAAATTCAATGCCATCGACCCAACTTTTATCATTACTCCTGAAGGCGAACATTATTTAATTTACGGTTCTTGGCATTCCGGAATTGCAGCATTGAAACTGAATCCAACCACGGGTAAACCGGATAAATTAAAAACACTTGCCGATTACGGAACCCGCATCGCTTCTCGAAATGCCACCAGCCGTTGGCAAGGTTCCGAAGGCCCAGAAATCATCTACAATCCCGACACCCAATATTACTATCTTTTCTTGGCTTATGATGGCCTTGATGTTCCTTACAACACCAGGGTTTGCCGTTCAAAAAGTATTACAGGGCCTTTTGTAGGTATCAACGGAGCCAATGTTACCAATGGAGCCGATGCTTGGCCTATGCTTACGCATCCTTACAGTTTCAACAACCATACCGGATGGGTTGGATTTGCACATTGTTCCGTTTTCCAAAATCCAGACACCAAACAATGGTTTTATGCTTCTCAGGCTCGTTTGCCAAAGGATGTGCCGGGCATCAATGTATCGAATGCCTTGATGATGGGACACGTTCGCGCCATAAAATGGACCGAAGACGGTTGGCCGGTTGTCGATGCTGAACGCTATGCAGCCGTGCCCGAAACCACAATTACCGAGGCTTCATTTATTGGTTCATGGGAACAAATCACGATGAATTATCAGTATGCAACCATCCAAAAATCGGTTACCATATACTTGACCGCCGACAAAAAGGTGAGCGGTGGAGTTACCGGAACTTGGTCGTATGACAGCACCAACAAAACATTGACCGTAAATGGCATAAAATGCAAAGTCAGCGATGCTTGGGATTGGGAAAAAAGCACTCGCAAAGTAACCATTTCCTATTCTGGACTTACCGCTGCAGGCGTTCCTGTTTGGGGCAAAAAAATAGATTGATAATTTTTTAATATTGAATTAGTTAGTTAAAAAATGCTCTTCTTGTTTGTATACATGAAGAGCATTTGGATAAAATAACCTCCCTAAAGCACTTTAAAGTCTTTAAAAAAAATGAAAAAAACACTTACCATCGTATCGCTTTTGGCACTCCTTTCGTCTTGCAAAACCACAAAGCCAGAGAACAGTGCGGCTTCCGCCAATGCTGGAAATACGACCCAAACCATCAACAATCCCATCATCAAGGACAAATACACCGCAGACCCGGCAGCTTTGGTGTACAAGGACAAAGTCTATCTTTATACGGGACACGACGTTCCAGAGAAAAATGTCAATTCGTATCGAATGAATGATTGGCTGGTATATTCCTCATCAGACATGACCCATTGGGAAGAGCATCCCGTTCCTCTTAAAACAACCGATTTTGCTTGGGCAAAAGGTGATGCTTGGGCAGGACAAGTGATTGAAAGAAACGGAAAATTCTATTGGTATGTGACCGTTTCGCACGGAACCATCCACGGAAAATCAATTGGCATTGCCGTTTCGGATAGTCCAATTGGCCCATTCAAAGACGCTTTGGGAAAAGCAATTATCACCAATGACATGACAACTAAAACCGCTATTAGTTGGGATGATATCGACCCTACTGTTATCATCGACAATGGCCAGGCTTATCTTTTTTGGGGAAATACGGTTTGCAACTACGTGAAATTAAAAGAAAACATGATAGAAATGGATGGCCCAATTCAAACCATCGACTTGCCCAATTTTACTGAAGCACCATGGATTCACAAACATAAGGATTGGTATTATTTGTCGTATGCCTACCAATTTCCCGAAAAAATTGCCTACGCCATGAGCAAATCAGTAAATGGCCCATGGGAATACAAAGGAATTTTGAATGAAGTGGCAGGAAATTCAAACACCAATCATCAAGCAATAATCGACTTTAAAGACAAATCTTATTTTATTTATCACAATGGCTCCATTCCTACCGATGGAGGAAGTTTTAGACGTTCTGTTTGCGTGGACAGATTATACTACAATCCGGACGGAACCATGAAAAGAGTAATCATGACTTCGGAAGGGATTCAAAAATAAAAACTTATGAAATTTTTCAAACACATTCAAAACCCATTCTTTTTTCTGGCACTGTTGACAACATGTTTTTCTTTCGCCCAAAAAAGACCCGTAACACACGACCCCGTAGTTGCAAAACAAGGAGACGTATATTATCTATTTTGCACCGGACCCGGAATCACGAGTTTTACATCCAAAGATTTAAAAACTTGGACACAGGCCGATCCTGTTTTTGCAAAAGCACCGGATTGGGCCTTGACCGTGGCACCAGGTTTCAACGGACATATTTGGGCTCCGGATATTAGCTTTCACAACGGAATTTACTATTTGTATTATTCCGTTTCGGCATTTGGCAAAAACACCTCGGCCATTGGGCTGGTAACCAATGCTACCCTAAATCCGACCGATTCAAATTACAAATGGACAGACCAAGGCATTGTCATCCAATCCGTACCCAACAGAGATTTGTGGAATGCCATTGATCCCAATTTAATTTTTGACGAAAAAGGAACTCCACGCTTGGCATTTGGATCGTTTTGGACTGGATTAAAAATGGTGAAATTAAATCCTGATTTGAAAAAAATTGCACAACCAGAAGAATGGACAACCATTGCCAGAAGAGACAGAAAAGGTGATTTAGAAGATTCTGAAGCGGGCAATGCAGCTATCGAAGGGCCATTTATTTTTAAAAAAGGAGACTATTATTATCAATTCAACTCTTGGGATTATTGCTGTCGAGGCGAAAAAAGCACTTATAAATTAATGGTTGGTCGCTCTAAATCGGTTACGGGGCCTTATGTCGATAAAAAAGGTCTAGAACTTGCCAAAGGCGGTGGATCCTTGGTTATTGAAGGAAACAAAAACTGGTATGGTGTTGGGCACAATAGCGTGTTTACTTTTGATGGCAAAGATTATACATTTATGCACGGTTATGATGCCAGCGATAAAGCATTACCAAAATTAATCGTGAAAGAAGTAACGTGGGTAGATGGTTGGCCAACGGTAAAACCAATGGATTAAACTTGAAATTAATTATGTACTATTAAAAGAATTAAAAACACCATTCAAACAAATTCGCCAAAGCAATGCTTTTTTGCAATTCAAATGAAGCATTCATCAAAAGATAGTTTGGATACAGAAAACAGAACAAACAAACCTATTTTATGGCAGAAGTGATTGCCACCAACCTGCTTACCTTTTTAAAAATTTACAACTAATTTATGAAATCAAACAATCAAAAATTAAGCATCCTCGAAAAAATCGGATACGGATCAGGCGATGCAGCAGTGAATGTCGTAATCTCTTCGATGTTTCTTATAATCACGTTTTTTTACACCGACATTTTTGGCTTAAAACCCAAAGACATGGCGTTATTATTTCTTTTAGTACGATTTATCGATGCCGTTGCCGATCCAATAATGGGACTGATAACAGACAAATTCACTTCCAAATGGGGACGCTACAGACCGTATTTCCTTTTCCTGTCGGTGCCTTTTGGTCTCTCTGTTTTTTTGACATTTACAACACCCGAATTTGATTATACAGGCAAATTGATTTACGCCTACGTAACTTATATATTTGTTAACCTGATGTTTACATCGGTAACAATCCCTTATATTTCATTGATTGGCGTATTGACAAGCGACTCAAAAGAGCGTTTAACCGCAAACGGATATAGACTTTTCTTTGCAAAAATTGCAGCTTTTCTAGTTTCTATCGTGGTGCCAATTTTGGCCGAGAATTTGGGTAAAAATGATTTGGCCAGAGGATATCAGTTAGCAATGGGTATTATGGCGCTTCTGGGAACCCTACTGTTTTTATTCTGCTTTTTCACAACCAAAGAGCGTGTAGAACATGAAGTCGATAAAAAACCGGTATCAGAACAATTGAAATTGCTTTTCAAAAATGGTCAATGGACACTTTTATTCGGCGTTTGTTTCTTTGGTACGGTAGGTTATGTTATTCGTGGATCGGTAGCCATTTTCTATGCAAAATACTTCCTTGGAGGCGATGCCAGCGTCCAGTCCACATTTATGGCGACAGGTGTAACTGCAGCAATATTGGCGATGCCTGTTTCCACATACATTACCAAACATTACTGTAAAATAAAACTGTTTAAATGGACACAACTAGCAGTTGGTGCCATAAGTTTAGTGATGTTCTTTTTCGTTAAACCCGGAGATATGGCATTGGCTTACGTGATTTATTTTATATTATCCTTTGTTGTCGATTTGCATGCGCCCGTGTTTTGGTCAGCTATATCAGAAGCTGTGGATTACGGTCACGCCGAAACCGGCAAACGTGTTTCTGGACTTTCGTTTGGAGGAATTTCATTTGCCCAAAAAGCAGGAATGGGTGTTGCAGGAGCCGCAGTAGGTTATTTGTTAGACTTTTTTGAATATAGCCCAGATGGTGTTCAAAATGAAACTACTTTAATTGGACTTGCACTGATGTTAACGATTATTCCAGGCGTATTCCATGTAATTATGGGAGGGCTAATGTTTCGTTATAAAATTACCGATGCCTATTATGAAACGATAAAAAAGAAATTGAATATTTAAAATGGATACAACTAGAAAAAACTCCCCAATTGTCGAACAACGAGCCGATCCGTTTGTTTACAAACACACCGATGGATATTATTATTTTACGGGTTCTGTGCCTTCCTACGATTCGATCGAGCTAAGAAGAGCCAAGTCATTAAATGAATTGCAAGAAGCAGAAACATTCAATGTTTGGAAAAAACACGATTCAGGCCCCATGAGCCAGCATGTTTGGGCTCCCGAAATTCATTATTTGGACGGAAAATGGTATGTTTATTTTGCCGCCAGTGAAGCAGACGACATCTGGAAATTAAGACCCTATGTGCTGGAATGCAAAGGGCAAAATCCGTTGAAAGACCAATGGATTGAACTCGGTCAAATGCAAGCGGCAGATGGTGATTACAAAACATTTATTGATTTTTCCTTGGATGGTACCGTTTTTGAAAATAACGGAAAAAGATATTTCTGTTGGGCCGAAAAAACAGGAGGACAATTTGCGGCTTCCAACTTATATTTAGCCGAAATGGAATCTCCCATCAAGTTAAAAACGGCTCAATTCATGCTTACAACGCCGGATTATGATTGGGAAAGAATTGGATTTTGGGTAAATGAAGGGCCAGCAGTCCTAAAAAATAACGGAAAAATTTATATCACGTTTTCTGCAAGTGCCACAGGTGCCTGTTATTGCATGGGCATGATGGAAGCAGATGAAAACTCCGATTTGCTGGATAGAAACTCTTGGAAAAAATCCAGATACCCCGTATTGGAAACTGACTATGAAAGAAAAATATTTGGACCGGGACACAACAGTTTCACGGTTGCAGAGGGCGGCACAACGCCATTGAGCATCTATCACGCCAGAGATTATGAAGAAATTGTCGGAGATCCATTGTATGATCCCAACAGACATGCAAGAGTCATGATCGTCAAATTTGACGAAACGGGAAAACCAAAATTTGAATTTCAATAATAGAAAAGTTGGTTTCAAAATAGACATCTTCACAAGATAAATACAAAAAAATAGTTTAAAGTCGGTTAATGGGAATCAGGTAATTTTATTTGCAAACACTTTATAATTCAAACAATTAGTCATTTTGAAGCAAAATAAGTTTAGAATTATTGGGATTTTGACAAAAATGTTAGGTTTAAATTAAATTAAGTGTTTTTTACACACTTATAAATTATTTATAGTATATTTGTCCTTACAATTTAAAGAATTTAGAATGAAAAATTACGTTATAGGATTAGACTACGGATCAGACTCAGTTCGTGCCGTTTTAATTGATACCGAAAATGGTCAAGAGTTGGCTTCGGATGTATGTCATTACAAAAGATGGGCAAACAAAGAATATTGCAATGCCTCCATAAATCAATTTCGCCAGCATCCTTTGGATCATATTGAAGGCTTGGAATCGACCATAAAAGCAGTGGTTGCCGCCGGAAAAGTGGATTCTTCCCAAATCAAAAGTATCTGCATTGACACCACGGGTTCATCTCCAATTCCGGTTACAGCTGACGGAACTCCTTTGGCTTTGACAAAAGGTTTTGAACACAACCCAAATGCCATGATGGTATTATGGAAAGATCATACCGCCATAAACGAAGCCAACGAAATCAATGAATTGGCTACCAATTGGGGTGGAGAAGATTTTACCAAATACGAAGGCGGAATCTATTCATCGGAATGGTTTTGGGCAAAAATTTTACACGTGGCTCGTGAAGACGAAGCCGTTAAAAACTCAGCCCACACTTGGATGGAACATTGCGATTTGATGACGTATTTGTTGATTGACGACAAAGATTTAAAATCATTCAAAAGAAGTCGTTGCGCTGCAGGACACAAAGCGATGTGGCACGAAGACTGGAACGGTTTGCCTCCAGTAGAATTCTTGGAAAAATTAGATCCGTATTTGGCGACACTTCGCGGAAACCTATACGATGAAACTTATACATCTGATTTAGTTGCCGGAAACTTGAACCAAGAATGGGCAACCCGATTAGGACTCACAACAGATACCATCATTGCAGTTGGAACTTTCGACGCACATTCTGGAGCAGTTGGAGCCAAAATTGACGAAAACACTTTGGTTCGCGTTATGGGAACTTCCACTTGCGATATTTTGGTATCTGATAAAGACATCGTTGGTTCAAAAACCGTGAAAGGAATTTGCGGACAAGTAGATGGTTCGGTTATTCCGGGTTATATCGGTTTGGAAGCGGGACAATCCGCTTTTGGTGATGTTTTGGCTTGGTTCAAGGATACACTTTCTTGGCCTTTAGACAACTTGGTTTACACTTCTACTCTATTGTCTGACGAACAAAAAGCACAATTAAAAGCAGAAGTGGAATCTAATTTCATCAAAACTTTAACAGAGCAAGCGCAAGCAATTCCGTTGTCGGAAAGTATTCCTACTGCTTTGGATTGGGTAAACGGGCGACGAACTCCAGATGCCAATCAAGGATTGAAAAGTGCTATTTCCAACATTTCATTAGGAACAAAAGCACCTCATCTTTTCAAAGCTTTAATCAATTCAATCTGTTTTGGTTCCAAAAAAATTGTGGATCGATTTGAAGAAGAAGGTGTTCGCATTGACAGCGTAATCGGTATTGGAGGCGTGGCCAGAAAATCACCATTTATTATGCAGACTTTGGCGAATGTTTTGAACAAACCTATTAAAGTTGCCGCATCAGATCAAGCACCAGCATTGGGAGCAGCGATTTATGCAGCCGTTGCCGCCGGAATTTATCCAAATGTGATTGAAGCCAGCAAAAAAATGGGAAGCGATTTCGAAAGCGAATATTTCCCGGAATCAGACAAAATAGAAGCTTATCAAGAATTAATGGATTCTTATTCTGATTTAGCCCAATTTATAGAAAGTATAACAAAATAATATATCTAGAATGTCAAAATACGCAGCTTTAAAACAAGAATGCTACGAGGCCAATATGGAACTGAATGCCTTGAAATTAGTGGTGTACACTTTTGGAAATGTCAGCGCTGTTGACAGAGAAAATGGTGTTTTTGCCATCAAACCTAGCGGTGTTCCTTACGAAGATTTGAAACCCGAAGATATTGTGATTGTAGATTTCGACAACAACATTATCGAAGGAACAAAACGACCTTCATCAGACACAAAAACGCACGCTTATTTATACAAAAACTGGCCAAATATTGGTGGAGTGGCTCATACTCACGCTACTTATTCTGTAGCTTGGGCACAATCTCAAAGAGATATTCCAATTTTCGGAACCACTCACGCCGACCATTTAACGGCTGATATTCCTTGTGCCGCTCCAATGGACGATTCATTGATTCAAGGAAACTATGAACACAACACCGGAATCCAGATTTTGGATTGTTTCAAAGAAAAAAATCTTTCTTACGAAGAAGTGGAAATGGTTCTAATTGGAAATCACGGCCCATTTACTTGGGGAAAAAACGCCGCCAAAGCAGTGTACAACAGTAAAGTTTTGGAAGTTGTTGCCGAAATGGCGCACCTAACATTATTGATAAACCCAAATGCCCCGAGATTGAAAGATTCGCTAATCAAAAAACATTACGAACGCAAACACGGAAAAGATTCGTATTACGGACAGTAGAGACAGGTTTTAAACCTGTCTTCCATTCCAAAAAACAAACAATAAACAATAAATAATTTATAAGAAATGATAGATATATCTAAAAAAGAAATTTGGTTCGTAGTAGGAAGCCAAAACCTATATGGTGAAGAAACTTTAAAACAAGTTGCCCTACATTCTCAAGAAATTGCAAAAGGAATTGATGCTTGTTCTAATGTTCCCGTGAAAGTGATTTACAAATCGGTGGCAAAATCACCAAGTGAAATTACTGATATTTGTTTGGAAGCCAACACCAACAAAAACTGTATTGGAATCATCGCTTGGATGCACACTTTTTCTCCAGCCAAAATGTGGATTAACGGTTTAAGTATTCTTAAAAAACCATTGTGTCATTTACACACCCAATACAATGCTGAAATTCCTTGGAGCAGCATCGACATGGATTTCATGAACTTGAACCAATCGGCACATGGAGACAGAGAGTTTGGTTACATTATGTCTAGAATGCGTAAAAAACGTAAAGTTGTTGTTGGACACTGGGAAGACAAAAGAGTACAAACTAAATTAGGAAACTGGTCTAGAGTAGCTTTAGGTTGGGACGAAATGCAAAACCTGAAAGTAGCGCGTTTTGGAGACAATATGCGTGAAGTTGCCGTTACAGATGGTGACAAAGTGGAAGCTCAAATCCGTTTTGGAATGGCTGTAAACGGGTACGACTCTTCTGATATCGTTAATAAAATGAAACTGGTTACTGACGCACAAGTGGACGCTTTGGTTGCCGTTTATGAAGAATCTTATAATTTGGCTCCTAAATTGCAAAAAGGTGGAGAGCAAAGACAATCATTATTGGATGCTGCCAAAATCGAATTAGGTTTGAGAGCTTTCCTTGAAGAAGGTGGTTTTGGTGCTTTTACCGATACTTTTGAAAACTTGGGAGAATTAAAACAATTGCCAGGTATTGCAACCCAACGTTTGATGGCTGATGGTTACGGTTTTGGTGGAGAAGGCGACTGGAAAACAGCTGCCATGGTTCGTGTCATGAAAGTAATGAACATCGGTCTTGAAGGAGGAACTTCTTTCATGGAAGATTACACTTACCACTTTACACCTGAGAAATCATACGTTTTAGGTTCTCACATGTTGGAAATTTGTCCTTCTATCACTGATGGAAAACCTTCTTGCGAAATTCACCCATTGGGAATTGGAGGAAAAGAAGATCCAGTTCGTTTGGTATTCAATTCGCCAGCCGGAGACGCCATCAACGTGTCATTGGTAGATATGGGAACTCGTTTCCGTTTAATCGTTAACGAAGTTACAGCGGTTAAACCAATGGCTGATTTGCCAAAATTACCAGTAGCACGTGTACTTTGGGATTGTAAACCAAACCTTGATATTGCAGCCACTGCTTGGATTCTTGCTGGTGGAGCACACCACACGGTTTACAGCCAAGCGGTAACTACCGAGTTTATGGAAGATTTTGCCGATATTGCAGGAATAGAATTAGTGGTTATTGACAACGATACTAAAATCCGTAATTTCAAAGACACCTTGAATGCGAATGAAGCTTACTATCACCTGTTTCAACACGGGCTGTAAATAAATAATAAAAATCGAAAGTTTGAAAGTCCGAAACATTGTGTTTTGTGACTTTCGAACTTTTGACCTATTAATAATTAACCAAAAAAACCAATTAATTATGAATGTATTAAAACGTTGCATTTATGGATTTTCCTTACTAAGTTTAGCCTTTCTTACAGTACAATGTAAGGATACTAAAAAAGACGAAAAACAAGAAAATACAACTCAAAAAATGGATAGCGTGTCTATAGAAAAAAAAGAATACGGAACAACTCCTGCGGGTCAAAAAGTAGATGTTTATACATTGAAAAACCAAAAAGGGATGGAAGTCAACATCATGACTTATGGTGGAATCATTACCTCTTTGAAAGTACCTAACAAAGCAGGTGTTTCGGAAGAAGTGGTAATTGGTTTTAATAATTTAGAACAATATACCAAAGACAATCCTTATTTCGGAGCCCTTATCGGAAGATACGGAAACCGTATTGCAAAAGGTAAATTTACTTTAGACGGAAAAGAATACAAATTGGCTACCAACAATGGCGCAAACGCTTTGCACGGAGGACCGGAAGGTTTTCACAGAGTGGTTTGGACTGCCGAAGAAGCCAAAGGTGGTGCCAATGCAACATTGAAATTAAAATACGTGAGCAAAGATATGGAGGAAGGTTATCCAGGAAACTTGACCGTTTTTGTGACTTACACTTTGAATAGCGACAATTCATTGGACGTTTTATACGAAGCCACAACCGACAAGAAAACGATTGTAAACTTGACACAACATTCTTATTTCAACTTGTCAGGAGATTTTACAAAAACTATTTTGAATGACGAAATCGTGATTGATGCCGACAAATTGGTTCCCGTGGATGCCGATTTGATTCCAACCGGAAAATTAACGGATGTAACCAATACGCCTTTCGATTTCAGAAAACCTAAAGTAGTTGGCAAAGAAATTGAAGCCAAAGACGACCAATTGAAAAAAGGACTGGGTTACGACCACTGCTGGGTATTGAATAATCAAGACAAAGGCTACCGATTTGCAGCCTCGGCTTTTGATCCAACAAGCGGAAGATTATTGGAAGTTTACACAGATCAACCGGGAATCCAACTTTATACAGGAAACTTCTTGGATGGAACTTTGCCAATGAGAAATGGCGGAACGTACGCTCACAGAACTGGTTTGTGTCTAGAAACGCAACACTATCCAGATTCTCCAAACCAAAAAGATTTCCCTACGACTGTATTGAGTCCGGGAGAAAACTACAAAACAAAAACTTCTTTCAAATTTTCTGTAAAATAAACGAATACTGGATAGTATTTATCTAGTCAGAAATAATTTAAAATGGTTTGGTTTCAGAAAACCCAGAAATAATTCTTCTGGGTTTTTTTTATTGATTTAACAACCAGCATTCAAGAACATCCAAATGGAATATATTCTAGGCATTGCCTTATTTTTCTTCGTCGCAAAACATTTTCTTATCCATAAAATGAGGGTTTGGATTCTAATTACAAAAACGGGTTGTTTCCTTTTTTTGTCTTTACTTTCCCTTTCTTCATGGGCTGCTTCGGGCAAATGGACGAGCATAACCACGGAAACCGAAATTAATTACACCATAACCGAGGCCACTACCCCGCTTTTGGATTATTCCGGCAAACATGTTACAGTCGTATATTTAGAGAATTTAGCGTTTAAAAAATTAGGACAAAACTCAATTGCCGCCGATGTTGCTTGGTTGCTTTCGCAAGGCTATAGAGTGATTGAACTTAATTATGACAAGAATTCCAAAACCATTTCCCCAAACATCAACGAAGACATTATTGCCATTAATGATGCCATTGCCGCTGGATTATTCTGTGGATTAAGTGATTGTTCCATGAACCAATCGTATGTGTTGTTTGAAGGGTATCGTATTGCTCGCAATGTACCTTATTTTAAAGACAACCCCAGTGTTTACAACACTCCTGCCGAATACACCACAGGAGATATGCTCCACATGGACATCATTTATCCAGCCAATACAAAGAAAAAAGTTCCCTTAATTTTATCCTTTTCTTATAGTAACAGCCATGCTACTTACGACAGCAAAAAAGGAATACTTACCGATGCCAACAAAGACCAACGCTTGTATTTGCCTTACAGTTTAGCAGGTTTCAATGATTCGGTTTTAGAAGGTGCTCCCGCCAACGGAATGGCATGGGCAATTGCCGACCATCCCAAATATTGCCCTTGGGGAAAAGGCAAACCAGTAAACGGTGCCAACGACGCCTATAAATCCTACGAAGCAAATCCCGATACTGCCCAGAAAGTAAAATCGGCCATTCGTACACTACGTGCCATGGGATCCCAATTGGGACTTTCAGGTAAAATAGGGCTCTTCGGATTTTCACGTGGTTCCACTGCGGGTTCGATGGCTATTGGCGACAAAGTCGTTCCCGAAATAGAAAATGCAGGTTTCAATCTCGGCTTTCCAGACGATGTACAAGCGGCTGCTTTGGGACCCGGCGTTTTTGATTATACCCAAATCTATAATACTTTAAATGACGGCGATTCGAATCTAGAAATGCTTTGTCCAAAGGTTTGGGGTCCATTGGAAAACAATCATGATTTGTGGCAAACTATGGGTTCGTCCTATTTGGTGGCCACTTCGGCAACTGCACCGGTACTCTTTTTTTACAACACCGATGATGATTTGTACTACCAAGACCAGATTAAGCATCTTAAAACCAAACTCGATTCATTGCAAGTCCCAACTGACACGCTTATCAATTATGGAACAGGCCATTCGATTCCACAAACCAGTGCTTCGCTTACCAAACTTTATACTTTTTTCAAACAGTATTTGAATCCGCCAAAAGTGGATAAACGAAAAAATTAATTACAGAACTTTCCAATTAACTGCTTAACATCATCTTTCTGTATTGGGAAGGAACATAGCCCGTATTCTTTTTAAACGTTTTATTAAAATGGGAAATGGTCTCAAAACCACATTGGCTGCTTAACTGTGAAATACTGATGTCTTCCATCAGCAATAATTTGCAGGCATAGCCAATCCGCATATCCAACATATAGTTTTTAAAGGATTTGTCGGTTTTACTTTTAAAATAACGGCAAAAAGCAGAGGCATTCATCGCGGCAAAAGAAGCAATTTCTTCAAGACTGACATTACGTGTATAGTTTTTATTCAAATAGGAAATTACTTTGTCGATTCTTGCCGTGTCATATATGGTTTCGTTGACAAAATCAGTGGTAGAAATAGTTTGTCTATTCTCTGTTTCCGACATTTCCTTGAGAATTTCCAAAAACAGCATCATTTGATTCAAACCGTTTTCCAATGGGATTTTTTCAATTAAATCCTGCAATTTTGGAAAGTTGGCTGCGGCAAAATAAATTCCCCTTTGCGATTCCTGAAACAGATGCTTTATTTTGATAAAATGCGAATAATGATTGATGGCATAATACATGAATTCTTTTTCAAACTGGATTATGGTGCCTTTTACCCTTAAATCGGCATTGCCCAAATGATAAGCCTCATCGCTTTTCATAAAATGGGGCAAATTAGAACCAATGAGCAATATGTCACCCGCTTGAAATTTGGTGATGCTGTTTCCCAAAAACCGGGTTCCCGTCCCTTCCTTGATATAAATAATCTCATATTCCGAATGAAAATGCAAGGGATAGGAGAAATGCTCATAGTCAAAAAACCTTGCTTTCAGTGGAGAAGACTTCGAAATAGGAAGTCGTTCGTTCATAATCGTTCTCATTGTCAATAGTCTTTAATTTGCAAAAATAGAATCAGTATATGCAAATTTAGGAAATAAAATTAGTTTTGCTTCTATTTAAATTTGTAGTTAGAAATCTAAAAATAAACAAGATATGAATGAAGCATTTAGTATTGAAGGAAAAACAGCCATAATAACCGGAGCTGGTGGAGTTTTGGGCGGAAGTATAGCTAAAAGTTTTTTACAAGCTGGAGCCAAAGTGGTAGCCATCGATATTCACGAAGAAAACCTTAACAAAAGAGTCGCCGAACTTTCTGTTTTCGGAAGTGATATTATTGGAGTTGTGGGCAATGTCCTTGATATGGAAAGTCTGGAAAATGTAGCCAAAGAAGTATTGGCAAAATGGGGTCGAATTGACATTTTGTTGAATATTGCAGGCGGAAATCTTCCGGGAGCAACACTTATGCCGGATCAAGAATTTTTCGACATGAAAATTAGCGATTGGGACAAAGTGACCAACTTGAACTTGAACGGAACCGTATTCCCTAGTATGGTTTTTGGACGCGTAATGTCGAAACAAAAAAGTGGAAGCATCATCAATATGTCATCTATGGCGGCTTATTCAGCGATAACTCGCGTTCCGGGTTATTCGGTTGCCAAAACGGGAATCAGCAATTTCACCCAATGGTTGGCTACTGAAATGGCATTGAAATATGGCGACGGAATTCGTGTAAATGCATTGGCACCGGGATTTTTTATTGGCGACCAAAACCGTGCGGTTCTTATCAATCCTGACGGCTCACTTACCGACAGAAGCAAAAAAGTATTGGCCAAAACTCCAATGGGACGTTTCGGAGACATTGCGGAATTGAATGGAACTGTTCAGTTTTTGTGTAGTGATGCAGCAAGTTTTATCACCGGAGTTGTCTTGCCAGTTGATGGTGGTTTTAGTGCATTTAGCGGAGTATAGTTATGGAAAAAACATGGAGATGGTTTGGCAAAAAGGATAAAATAGCTTTATCTATGCTACGAGAAATTGGCGTGGAAGGCATAGTTTCGGCTTTGCACGATATTCCAAATGGCGAAATATGGACTGAGGAAGCCATTCTGGATTTGAAAAATTATATCGAAGCCGCCGGATTGCGTTGGTCGGTTATTGAAAGTCTTCCAGTGAGCGAAGGCATAAAAAACAATGCTCCAAACCGAGACCAACTGATCGACAATTATATCGTTAGTCTTGAAAATCTTGGAAAATGTGGATTGAAAACAATTTGTTATAATTTCATGCCGGTTATCGATTGGATTCGAACTGACCTAGAATACAAACTGGAAGACGGTACTTCTACCCTATTTTTCGACAAAATAAAATTTGCTTATTTTGACATCTTGATCCTTAACCGAAAAGATGCCGACAAGGAATACACTGCCGAAGAATTAGCCAAAGTTTACGAACTGGACAAAACCATTACCGAAGCCGAAAAAGAGCAATTGATAGACACCATCATTGTAAAAACGCAAGGCTTCATCAATGGAAACATAAAAGCGGGAGATCAAAATCCCGTGGCCATTTTCAACAGGCTGCTTGCCGTTTACGACAACATCGATAAAAATGAATTACGTGAAAACTTGCGTTATTTCTTGAACCGCATTATGCCGGTTTGCGAGCAATACGGTATTAATATATGTATTCATCCTGATGATCCACCGTTTCAAATGTTGGGTTTACCAAGAATTGTCACGAACGAGGAAGACATTCAATGGATTTTGGACGCCGTTGACAATCCCCATAATGGCTTGACATTTTGCGCTGGTTCTTTGAGTACGGGTCTGCAGAATAATGTTCCCGATTTGGCAAGAAAATTTGCTTCCCGCACCCATTTTGTGCATTTAAGAAGTACCGAAACCTTGGAAGGCGGCAATTTTATTGAAGCTTCCCACCTTGAAGGACGTGGCCATTTAATAGAATTGGTCAAAATATTTGATACTGAAAATCCAAAATTACCTATGCGTGTCGATCACGGTCGAATGATGTTGGGCGACGAAGACAAAGGATACAATCCTGGCTATTCGTTTCACGGTCGAATGTTTGCTTTGGCACAAATTGACGGTGTGATGGCAACTTTCCAGCATCTGAAAAAATAAAAAATAGCTTTATTTCACATCAAAGCCTTAAAATTCAATGTTTTAAGGCTTTGATGTTTAAAATTAAATCAACATTTGTCTCAATAATTCCAAGACTAGATACCACTGATGATTATTTTATCCTTGCAAAATACATTCTAAAACCCAACACTTCTATTTACAAAAACCAGAAATTTTGTTTTAAAAACAATACAAAACTCAAAACAATTCCAAAGAATTTAACACACACACCAATTCAAGTTAAACCAAGCATTGGAAACCAATAGTTAAAAAAAAGCGAAAAAATAAAAATTATTCAAAAAATCACACAGGTTTAATATCTTTGCAAATTGGCTATAAACAGAATATAGTTTTCACTAAGAAACCATTTACTATAAACTAACAAAAACCAATCATTAATTTTTATTACAACCTATGGAACAAATTATCAAAGACACCACTGCCAACCCGGCACCATTAGGCCTTTTCGGCTTCGGAATGACAACAATTTTATTAAACATCCACAATGCGGGATTTTTTGAACTCAATGCAATGATCATGGGGATGGGAATCTTTTTTGGTGGGCTGCAACAAGTTATTGCGGGAATTATGGAATGGAAAAAAGGAAATGGTTTTGCCATGGCTGCATTTACTTCTTACGGTTTCTTTTGGATATCGCTGGTTGCATTGTGGCTGCTTCCTTTAGCAGGAGTAACAAAACCAGATGGTGCTTCAATGGGTTTCTACTTGGGATTGTGGGGATTGTTCACTTTAGCTTTTTTCATTGGAACATTGAACGGAAACACCATTGGAAAGCTGATTTTTGGATCATTGGTAGTTCTTTTTGCCCTGTTGTCCGTAGCTAGTTTTACTGGAAACGAAAACATTCATACCATTGCTGGTTACGAAGGGATCCTATGTGGTTTGTTTGCTTTTTATGAAGCAGCAGCAATAATAATCAATGAAAAATCAGGAAAACAAGTATTGCCGTTATAATAAACTACGCTAATTTCTTGTTATAAACATAAGGCCTATCCAATAAAAAAAATAGGTTTTTAAAATTTGTTGAGGTAACACTTGACAAAAATACTTTTTATAAATAGAAAAAAACAACTATGAGTTACTATAAAATAGAAAATCTAGAACAGTACTTCAAACACTACAATAAATCCGTTCGTGAACCAAGAAAATTTTGGAGTAAAATTGCTTCCGAAAACTTTACTTGGTACCAAGAATCTGAAAAAATAGTGGAGTTCGATATGGCCGAAGCCAAAATACAATGGTTTGTAGATGCCAAGGTAAATATCGTAAAGAATTGTCTTGACAGACATATTGCCAAAAGAGGCGAAAAAACAGCCATCATTTTTGAACCCAACAATCCAAGCGAAGCTGCACAACATATTACGTATAACGATTTGTATACGAGAGTTTCAAAAATGGCCAATGTGCTTCGCGAACAAGGTATCGAGAAAGGCGATAGAGTTTGTATTTATTTGCCAATGATTCCAGAACTGGCAGTTTCCGTATTGGCTTGTGCCAGAATTGGAGCCATCCACTCTGTTATATTTGCAGGATTTTCTGCTTCGGCAGTGGCAGCAAGAATTACCGACTGCGAATGCAAAATGGTCATCACTTCGGATGGTGGATTTAGAGGAGAAAAAACTATTGATTTAAAAGGAATTATCGACGACGCCTTGACAAGCTGTCCTTCTGTCGAAAAAGTTTTGGTTGTTAAAAGAACCAACTCCGAAATTACGATGAAAGAAGGTCGTGACCAATGGCTGCAACCACTCATTGACGAAGCTTCGGACAATAATGTGGCCGAAATCATGGACGCCGAAGATCCTTTGTTCATACTTTACACTTCTGGTTCGACAGGAAAACCAAAAGGAATGGTACACACAACGGCTGGATATATGGTTTATACGGCTTATTCATTCAAGAATGTTTTCGCATATGAAGAGAATGATATTTTCTGGTGTACTGCCGATATTGGCTGGATTACCGGACATTCCTATATCTTATATGGCCCTTTATTGAATGGAGCCACGACAGTAATGTACGAAGGCGTACCTACTTATCCTGACTTCAGTCGTTTTTGGGAAATCATCGAGAAACACAAAATAACCCAATTTTATACTGCACCAACAGCCATTCGAGCCTTGGCAAAAGAAAACTTGTCTTACGTACAGAAATATCCTTTAAAATCATTGAAAGTTATTGGATCTGTAGGAGAACCAATCAACGAGGAAGCTTGGCACTGGTACAATGACCACGTGGGCGGAAAACGTTGTCCATTGGTTGATACATGGTGGCAAACGGAAACTGGTGGAATCTTGATTTCGGCTCTTGCCTTTATAACTCCAACAAAACCAACATACGCTTCTTTGCCTTTACCGGGAATTCAAGCCGTTTTGATGGATGAAAAACGCAACGAAATTGAAGACAACCAAGTTACGGGAAGTCTTTGCATCAAATTTCCTTGGCCGGGAATTGCAAGAACCATTTGGGGAGATCACCAACGTTATAAAGACACTTATTTCAGCACTTTCCCTGGGAAATATTTCACTGGAGACGGGGCTTTGCGTGACGAAGTTGGTTATTACAGAATCACGGGTCGCGTAGATGACGTTATCATCGTTTCGGGTCACAATCTTGGAACAGCACCTATTGAGGATGCGATAAATGAACATCCAGCAGTTGCAGAAAGTGCTATTGTAGGATTCCCACATGAAGTAAAAGGAAATGCCTTGTACGGTTTTGTAATCTTGAAGGAATCTGGAGAATACAGAGATAGAGAAAACCTTTTCAAAGAAATCAATCAACACGTTGCAGATCATATTGGCCCAATCGCCAAATTGGACAAAATCCAGTTTGTTTCCGGTTTGCCAAAAACCCGTTCCGGCAAAATTATGCGTAGAATTCTTCGCAAAATAGCCGAAGGTGATTTCTCCAACTTTGGAGACACCACCACTTTGTTGAATCCAGAAATTGTGGACGAGATAAAAGACGGAAAAATTTAAACTAGTAGTTTTATTTCAATAAAAAAAAGGCTGTCTGGAAAATTTCCGGACAGCCTTTTTTTATAATTTAATTTTACTTTTCAGTAAAGTAATCATTTCTTCTTTTTCTTTGATACGCAATTCGTATTGCTGTATTAGTTTTTCGTCAATAGAAACATTTTTATTTGTAGTTTCTTCTCCAAACAAGAACGCCACACTGGTTTTTAACACTTTTGAAATCTTAAGGATTTCATTAGGCACAAACGGTATTTCTCCTTTTTCCCTCCTGCTATATTGCGATTGGTCTAAACCTAACTCGTGTGCAAGATCCTCTTGAGAGAGTTTCTTGTCCTTTCGAATCCTTTTTATTTTATCGTGTAGCTGCATTTTTTTGTAAGGAATATCAATTATGTTTAATCCACATAACAAATGTTGTTTTCACATTTATTAGTCGTAAAATTATAACTTTATTTGTAATAAAAAAATTACGACAGGAATAATAATAATAATAATAATAGCTCAATCAATAAAGCTTAACACTATTATTTAAAGACAAAAACTTATTAAAATGCACTTCCTAAAAAGAAACATTTTCAAAATTATTCTCTTGACTTTGCTCCTTGCATTGAGCTTAATTTTTAATCATAATGCTGATTTTTGGATAGGCAAAGAGTATGAATACTATCGATTATTCTTCCTGCTTATATTTTCAACAATCCTATTTTTCACGTCCAAAGAACAATTACAACTAGGAAAAGTTGATGTTGTGGTAATTTCCTTATTGCTGTTTTTAGCCATTTCAAGAAGTTTGCATTTGGGTTCATTGAACGAAATACACGTAATAAACACCTTATCTCTTGTCATTTATTATATAGTACTAAAAACAATTCGTTTAAAAAAAGAAGAAATCACAACCTACCATCAATTTCTCATTGGTATTGGTATGTTCTTGTGTGGATATTGTATGCTGGAGCTATACGATGTTCTGGAACGCACCAATTTATATTGGAGAATGAAAGGTAATTTTCCTAATCCCGGCCCTTTGGGTGGATTTATTGCCGCAATACTATCATTGGTATTTTATGAATTGTCACAAAAAACCATTCTGGAAAAATGGGTAAAATTAGTAGTGTATGTAATCGTTGCCGCATTAATGGTATTGGTACTCATCAAAAGCGAGTCTCGGGCAGCAATGCTATCGGCGGTTATTTCAATAACTGTTTTAGCGAGTTATTATGGTTTCAAAAAGTGGAAACACTTTAAATATTCGCTACTTTCTTTACTCCCCATTTTTATTTTTATTGGTTTAAGCAAAGGTACAGACTCCATTAGTGGCAGATTATTGATATGGAAAATTTCATTATTGTCGTTTTTAGACCGTCCCTTTACAGGTGTGGGCCATAATTTTTTTGGAGTGGAATACCTGAATTTTCAAGCCGATTATTTTTCGAAAGGAGGAACAAAAGAAGAGATTTTGCTGGCTGGAGCAAATATTCAGGCATTCAACGAATTTTTAAAATTCATTATTGAAAATGGAATATTGGGTATTATTCTAATTCTAGCAAGCCTTTTTTGGATATTCAAATCAAAAAACACGATTCCAAATTCCGGCAAACAAAATTTCCCATTAGCCTCTTTAGCATTTTATAGCACTATAATTGTTTTTGCCTCCTTTTCTTTTCCTCTGCAATTCTTGCCTTTCCAATTGCTTTTGCTCAACCAAATTGCGTTGCAAGAATACCCTCCATTGCGATATAGCTTTAGTGTAAATAAAAACTTTGAAAAATTACTGTTTGGTGTAGCGAGTTGCTTTTTGCTTTATTTAAGCAATTACCAACATAAAGGTTTCCGTGCTTGGAAAGACGGTAGCGAGTTGCAATTCTCCAACCCCGATTCTACTAAAATTCTTTATGATTACTCCTATCAACGCTTGCAAAACGAGGGTGGCTTTTTTATGCATTATGGCTTTTTTATGGAAGATAAAAATACTCATACCGCTTTAGCCTTGTTTAAAAAAGCAAAACAGCTAATTAATACGCCCACATTATACATCAAAACAGCCCGATTAAACGAACAACTAGGCAACTACAAAAGCACCGAAGAAGACCTCTTGAAACTGCATTTTATCAGTCCTCACTTATTTAAACCACAGGAAGAATTAGTAGATTTTTATACCCGAAGAAACAATACATCAAAAGCAAAATTGTATGCAAAAAAAATTATGGAAACACCGATAAAAATACCCAGTCAGGAAGTAGTACGCATTAAACTAAAAGCAAAAAATATTTTAAAACAATTTTAATTATTAACATTTAAGTAGTGAGACTGATATAATGTCGTCTTTTGTTTTTCCTGAATCACTGATGAAGGCTTGTAAACAAACGGATTTCAAAATGTATTTATACGACAATAAACAGTTCCTGTTACTTAACACCCCAAAAAACTATGAAAAAACATTTTTATTATGCAATGTTATTTTTACTATTTTTAACTGCATCTTGTGTCAGTGAGAAAATAGAAACCACAGAGGACAAAGCAAGTTACAATCCGGAAACCGTTTGGGCTTATGACGGAGACAATACCACTTTGAGCAAAGTGATTCAAGAACTAAAAAGCGGCCCCAACAGGGAAAAGCTAGAAAGAAGACTCTTAAAGAATGATGTATTATGGAAAGAATCCAAATTTGTTATTATCGACAATAAAAAAAGAATTTTAGTGCCGTTTTTAAGCATTAACAAGGACAATGTTATAGGAGTTTTGTCTTTAGTTAAAGACTCCGAAGGAAAAACAACTTTTGATATGGTAGTACGTAAAGATCTTATGACCAAATCGGCAACACTTCCGTTTTGGAAACGAGGCATTTGGGCTGGATATTTCATGGCTCTAGACAAAGATATATTAGGAATAAAAAACGGAAATCCAGGCCTTAAAATCACTCCAATTGAAACAAATTCTAAACGAAAAACAAATAGCTCTGCTATAGCAAGAACGATTTGTGAAGATGTTTTTGACTATGAAATGGGTGTTTATTATGTTGAATATTATGTTGAAAACGGAGAATATTATGTTGAACCTTCTTCTGCCACAATAATTTACACTTATCCAGTTTATAAATCAGTATGTTATGATGTGCCTGATGAGGGTGGTGAAGGTGGTGAAGGTGGTGGTGGCATTTCAATAGAGAACGAAATTAAAAACAATCTTGATCCTTGTCCAAGTCAAATTTTAAACGAATTAAAGAATGCTACAAATAATGATATTGCAAATATATTAACAAAATTCGGAGCGAGTAAAATTTATACTGTAACTATGGTTAGTGGTAATTCAGGGACTAATCCTGCAACAACTAAAATGACAAGTCCTTTTTGTTATTTAATTACAATGAGTAATGATAGATATACTTCAGCAACAAAATTATATAAAGCGGCAAATTTATTACATGAAATAGTACATGCGTATTTTTTGAGTTTGGTGGATGATAATACAAATAATACTACAACAAATCCTGCCGCTTATGATAATCTTGAGGCGTTATTTCAAGCATTTTGCGACAAGAATTACCCTCTAAATCCAAATGAGAAACAGGATGTTCACCACGAAGTAATGGCAAATAAATATGTAAGTGCCATTGCTAATGCTCTACAAGAATACAATAATATTAACGACCCTAATGGGCTTGTTCCTTATCAAGTTTATTCTGATTTAGCTTGGGGAGGTCTTTATGGCACACCAGCATATGAAAAACATTTTGAAAATAAAGCGAATGAAAAAGCAAGAGTGGAGAATAGGTCTAAATGTGAACAAGCTGGAAGTACTCAAGGTGCAGGCACACCAAACGCACAAACTCCAATAGGTAAACCTTGTAATTAAAAATCAAATAAAAATGAAAAACTTTATAATTTTTATACTATTGGGTATTATTTGCAGAGAGGGATATTCACAACCAAAAAATGTTTTTGAAAAAGATAAAATAGAAGCCATTAATAGCTATTTAGACACCACTTTAAAAGAAAAATCTGAAAAAATCATTATTACAAAAGAAAAAATAAATACTAATGAAACAATAAGAATGTTTTTATGCGATGAATATAATCCTTTTTTATGCAAATATAAAGTTTGGGAAAACAGGGAAAATGTTCTTTTATACAATGAAGAAGATTTTATAAAAATGAAAAAAGAATATCAGGATACAATTTCTGACAATAAAGAAAAGTGGTTAACAAACAGTTATTGGAAACCCGAAAATTTTAAAAATAAACATATAACTTTCGAACCTTTTGAAGATGTCTTTGTAAAATTAGAACGTTCGTTATTCCCTAAAGAGCAACAAACAATGATATATTCTTTTTCAGAACCTATTTATTATAAAAATAAAAAGTATCTATTGTTTTCAGTAACAGTTGGTTCAACAAATTTTGCGCACTTTCAAAATTCAGTTGTAGTAATGAAGAAATTAAAAGAACAATGGGTTTTAGAAGTTGAAATTGGAGATTATATCATTAATTAAATTTTAAAATCAAACAAAAGCTTAAAAACAATGCAAACAGTATGTGGAGATATTCCTGTTAGAGAAATTTGTATCACATATTCAGAATGTGATAGCTATGATTCTGGAGAGACTTGGGTTAATTGTTATGAAACTGGCAAAAGTTGTTGGTATAATTATGAATGGAGTTGCTGGGAAGTGCCTGATGAACCAACTGATCCGACTGATCCGACTGATCCAACTGGCCCACCTTGCCCAACAGGATACGAAAAGGATGCTAATGGGAATTGTGTTCCTATAAATCAATGTGCTAATGCTGACCCCGAAGCCATTTTCAATAGCCTAGCCATTTCAGACGAATTGATTAGTATTACACCTGTGAATTCCCCATCGAATTCTAAATTATCTACAACTTCTTCAACAGATTCGAAATTTTATACTTGGAAGTGTATAAACGATAATCTGTATTATAGCATAATAAGTACCGAAATAGGAACAACAAAACTAACTGGTAATCCTAATTATCCTAAAGAATGGGTTTCTTTTACACACGCTAGTCTCTCTCCCAAAGGCACATTGATTTGTGGTTCTATCTCAATCACTTCTGAAGCCCACATTGCTACAGTTGGCAAATATTTTGCTGAAATGGAATTAAGCTTAGGCCTAAATGTTACGTCTGAAGCGGCAGGCACTCCAGTAAATAGATATTTTTATTTTACTCCTAAAAAAACTTTTAGTGCAAATTGATTCAAACAAAAGGATTAAAGCGGCCTCAACCGCTTTAATCCTTATTATAGCCTTAACATTCTATTCTTTTGTTAACTACAAAAAACCAATTAGAAAAATAATAACAACCTATTGTTTTCCTTCAATTATTGATGGAAAACTTCATGAATTAATAGACAGCACATCCATAATTTATAAGGATAATTTCACACTATATGAAATGATGCCTAATCATACATCTAAAATTCGTAAAGACTCAATACTCGATGAACAGGTCAAGTATAAATACTTTATCATAAAAAAAGGAGAGAGGTATGGTTTTCTCTATGACTCTTTAAATGTAGGAAATAATCGCAAATTATTAGCCGATTCACTATTACAAAAAACAGGTTTTCTAGATGGAGATCTTTTTAAAAATAGAAACAAATATAATCTAAACAAAATCATAAAAAGCAAAGGAGAATATGCGAAAATAGAGATTTATATTCCTAAAGTAAAAGAAAAATTTTCTCCTGATACAACGCTAATATACTATTCAAAAGAATTAAAAAACATAGAATTTTCATTATCCCAAAGTTTAGACAGCGATAGTGAAACAAAAGTTTGTAAAATCCAGTTTGTGTTTAATTCAAAATTTGATAAAGACCATAAAATGATTTTTCCACAATCTAGCCATTGGTTTTTAATTAAAGAAGACATCTCTTCAAATCTCTCAAAATATGATGATTTTATTAATGCTTTTCGAAACCAAAACAATTAATTATGGATAATGCAACAATAGTAGAAGATTTTGACTTAACAATGATGTTATATCAAATTTTGACAATAGCAATAATGATTCTAGGCGTTTTTATAATTGCTGTTACAATAAAAAAAGTCTGGCGTTTTTTAGACAAGGCTACGGAGTATTTTGATAATAAAAACAATTCAGACGAATAAATATCTCGTAAAACACAAAATGCAAAAGTACCAAATTTAAAAGCTTGGTGCTTTTGCTATTTATACAACCCAAATTACGTTACCCTAAATTATGAAAAAACTTATTTTATTTCTATCAACACTTCTTATTGGTTGGAATAGCTATTCGCAACAAAACAAAAACGCTTTAAAGGAAGCAATCAAAAACAATACTCAACTTGAGGCAGTCATCAACCATTACAAAAAAGAAGACAATCAGGACAAGCTGCGAGCCGCTTACTTTTTGATTGCCAATATGAATAGTAAAGGCACTTATAGCAACGATTTGGTGGATAGTAAAGGAATTTCTGTTGATTTCAATATTTCTAATTTTGAAAATGAAGCAACCGAAAAGAAATGGTTAGATTCTGTTACAACAGTTAGAGGAAAGCTAAATGAAAAAGAAATTTTTCTTCCAGATTCTAAGCACATTACTTCTCAATTCTTGATAGACAATATTGATAGGGCGTTTGAAGCAAGGCAAAAAAGTCCGTTTTGCAAAGACCTGTCCGAAGCCGATTTCTATGAATACATATTACCCTATCGAGTAAATACCGAAAAATTGGAATCGTGGAGAAACAGTGTTTTAAACGACTTTTCGAAAGCACAAAAAGATTCAATTTACAGTTTTACAACTGTTCTTGCCGCAGCCAATTATGTGGACAGAATATACCAAAAACGCTTTGAATTTGGAGGAAATCGTTATTTCAAGCAAAAAAACGTTCGCTCCTACTCTGAATTATTGCGTGACAAAGCGGGAAAATGTGACGATATGTGCAATTTGGTAGTTTTTGCACTTCGAGCATTGGGAATTCCAAGTGGTTTTGATGGCATTCGGTACAAAAGAGCCTCCAATGATGTGGGACATCAATGGGTTTTTGTTCTAGATACCAAAACAAACAAAAACTATCCTTTTGATGCCTTGTCCAATAATGGTCCAGGTTTTTTTAATCTGCCCTACAAAAATGCGCCTAAAGTACTTCGGAAACAATTTGCTCTTGTACTTGATGCTTCCATAAAAAAGGATCAATCTATAATTCATCCCGATTTTTTCGAAGATAATTCCCTTGATGTAACCTCCGAGTATTTTGAAACAACAAATGTGGCAATTGCTTTAGAGAAGAAATACCAAGAACCTTTGTATTTAAGCATTTGGCACAAAGGCTGGTGGAAACCTGTGGATTACTTTTATGAATCGAATCAAACTACTGTAACTTTTAAGAATGTATCCAAAGACAATTTATACTGCCTTACCAAATATCGTTTTTTTGCCACAGAAGAAATAAACGAACCCTTTATAATAAACAGATATGGAGAAATAAAATATATCAGTTCAATTGGATTAAAAAAGGACATCAACTTGAATGATTATGTGAACAAAGAATTAAAAAACGCAAAAAACAACGCCCAAGTTTTGGATTTCGAGACTAAAACAGAACTTTACCGCAAGGTTGTTCAAGAAAATTTAAAAAAGGACGAATGGATTCTTTTTTCAAAAGACAGTCTAAAAACCAATACATTGTATCTTTTCGTAGATGAATCGAACAAAATCAATAAAGTCTTCTTGCTAAAGAATGATGGAAGTGTCGATTGGTATTAAATTATTCAACCAGAATATAACAATTTTCAATCTCGCCAACAAAAAAGGCTGTCAAAAGACAGCCTTTTTACTTTTACAAAGCAAATTCTATTGCTTTAATAGCTTCATTACTTTAATTTCATTGTTTTCGTCAAGTGCTTTTACCACATAAATTCCTTTATTCAAATCACTAATGTAAAATTGATTTTCTTTTGTCTGCCTAGCATTAAATCTTTTTACCAATTGTCCCGTGATGGAATAAATCTCCACTTTGGAACTATTTGCGTTTAAAGTAAAATAATCCGAGGCTGGATTTGGGTACAAATAAATTTCGCCGTTCACTTCAAACTTGTCAGTTCCCAATGAAGACTGTTTGTTGCCATAAATCCTAAATCCACCTGCTTCTATGGCAATGGTTGCCGTTGTGCTTGTCACCTGAACAGGAGAGTTATCCATCAAGTTGTACCAAGTTCCCGTATAAGGAAAATCTGGAACGACATTTTGGGTCGTCACGTCCAAATTAGTAAGCACCACAACATTTTTCAATTGCGTGGAAGGCAATGAATTGTCCCAAATAAACAATCTTGGAGTATAAGTTCCGGATTGAATATCGAAACTTCCGTTAAATACAGCTTCCGTTGTTTTTAGGGCTATCATTTTTGCCCAATCAAAATAGATTTTATTTCTATTGACATCTCCAAGCCAATTGTTTGCCCATTGCGGTTGCGGTTTCGTGTCCAACTTACAATCTCCACTTGGCACGCCTCCATCATAATCCGTGTTTACTGTCCCGTTGTTACAAGTCCAAATAGACTTTTCCCAACCCAATTCGCCAAAATGCCAAATCATTTTTGGACCAGGAACCAGAAGTGACACGGCTCCAATGGCCGACATTCTGGACAAAGCCACATTCAGATTCTTTACATCATGAGCAGGATTAGAACTTTGACCGTATTGCAGGTTTTTATACATCAATCGTTCTTCGTCGTGGCTTTCGGCATATCCCATCAATCTTTTTCCGGTAAACCCGCGGCTGTCATAACCCATTCTTTCGATGTTTTTATCTCCGGTTTGACCCATCGACAATTCATTGTACCTGTCGGTCATTTTGCCCCACATCATCACGCCTTTGCTTGGTGTTTCGGCAATTCTGTAATTGGCCCATTGTTGCTCTTCGTTGTCATTGCCCAAATGCTCGAAAATGGCATAATGCGTTGGATCCAAACTCCAGGAATAATCGGCATATTCTTTAAGAAAATCCACCCGGTCTTGTTGGTAAACATTGGTGCAATTATCCTGGGCAGTTGAAGTAGTCGTAAAAGGGCAGTTTTGGGTAAAACCTTTGGTCAAATCCCAACGGAAACCATCAATTTTGTACTCTTCTATCCATTGTTTGATGACCCTTTTTACATAATTTTTTGTTCTGGGTTGTTGGTGGTTGAAATCATTCCCAACATTGTAACTGTGCATCGCCGAGAAATTGAAATAAGGATTCTCGACAGATGGACTTCCCCAGCCGTCACCGTCGGGATCATTCATCCACATTCTATCCATCGGGTTTCTTCCAAATGCGTGATTCAATGCAACGTCCAGAATCACGGCAATTCCGTTTTGATGACATAAATCTATGAACTGTTTCAGTTTTGCGCTTGTACCATAAGCCTTGTCCAAAGCCATATGAAAAGAGGTGTTGTACCCCCAACTTTCGTTACCTTCAAATTCCATTATGGGCATTAATTCGATGGCGTTGATTTTCAAATTTTTGAAATAATCGATTCTGTCAATCAGGTTTTGGTAACTTCTGTTGGCATCAAAATCCCTGACCAAAACTTCGTAAACCACCAGTTTGTCTTTTTCCGGTTTCACGAAATTGGTTGTTGATGTACTCCAATCATAAGGAGTTTGCCCGGTTTGCAAAACAGTAACTTCGCGCTCTTGTCCGACTGGATAAGCTGGAAGATTGGGATAATTACCGGCTGGAATCGAAGCATCTTCGTCTTGATTCAAAACCAAGGTAGAATAGGGATCGGCCGTTTTCACCACGGAGGGCGTATTGGACATTGGAGTCGCATCGACTACCCAATATTGATAAGTATAATTAGTTCCGGAAACCAGACCCGTCAATTCCAGCCAAAATTTGCCTGAAGCATCGTCTTTTTTCATGGCATAAGCGGCAGTTGGCAGCCAATTATTGAAACTTCCTGCCACATATACAAAATCTTTTAATGGAGCGTCCAATACCAAAGTTGCCTTTGTGGCATCGCCAAAATTGTAATTAATTCCGTCAACCAATCCCGCCGGCATTGCTTGGGAAACAGTTCCTGGATTGACGATTGCCGAGAACTTTTTTATTATTGTTGTTGCCCCTTGCGTGACCTCCAACTCGTAATTTTGATTCGCCGTAATATTCGTATGGGAATAAGTATAGTTTGAAGTGCTTGGATTGGTGTTGATGGAAACGCCATTGGCTTTTAAATTATAACTGGCAACTCCATTGGTGTTATTTGCCACAATGTTCAAACTTCCGCCTGATGCAATTATGTTGGCACTATTTTGCAATGGAGTGGTCAAGTTTACGTTCATTAGTCCTACCTCAACAAGAATGTCTTGCGATTTTTTGTCACCTGTACCGTCTTTTGCTTTTATTAAAAAACCGATTTTTCCAATTCCTGTCGTGTTGTAATACGTTGTAGGAGTTATTGTTTTGGTATAAGTATCCGAAACGGAATTGTAGGTGAATCTACTGGCTTCGTCAGAAGCATTCCAAGTACCATTTAGCGGTGTTCCTTTTTGGGTCGTATCATTCAAGTCAAAAGCCCAGGCCCACATATACAGTGCATTGCCGACAACTCCCCACGAGGCTTCGTTTATACTGTTTCCATTGATGGTAATAGTTATGGCAGTTGTTTCCTCGAATGAAGCAGGGTTTACGGAATAAGTAACCGTTTGCTGCTGGGCAGAAGTTACTATCGTCAAAAAAAACAAGAATAAAAATGTAATTTTTTTCATAATTTTCTGGTATTAAGAAAAAAAGGGCTGTTAAAAAACAGCCCTTTATTCGGTTAACGGCATTTACTAAAGTTTAGTAACTGTATATTTTTTGGCATTAAAGTCTGCGGTAATCTTATAAGTACCTGCGACAGTTATTGGAATATCAGCACCTTTTAAAACTAAGTCTCCACCGGTTGCACTATTGCTGCCATAATTGGTTCCCCAACCATCATCCAACCTAAATTTATAAGCACCCGGAACCATGTTGATGGTAATTGAATAGGTTTTGGTGTTTAAATCATAATTCAAGTTGGTATCTGAATCCCATCCTGTTGGAGTAGCACTTCCGATAATTCCCCAGTCTGGCCATGCCGGATACGGAGTTAGTTTTATGGTATAAAAATTAGATGCTTGCACTACACTACCTGTTGTACCTACAGTAGATTTTACGCGAACATCAATAGAACTTTCGACAAAAGGAGGAAATCCTGAGTTTAATGCTGCTGCATTTAGCTCACCTACGGTAAAGTTTTTAAACCTGTCTGTAGAAGTTGCCACTACAACAGGAGAAGCAAACTTGGTTCCCGCTGCTGCAAATTCCACACTATAGTTTACGACAGTTGCAGTACCATTATAGGCTGCATAGTTCCAAACTACCGTTGTTGCCAAATCATTTGGTTTAGTCTTATCCAGAACAAGAGTAAAACCCGTTGCAGGCGCAACCAATACAGGTGCAGCATTTGTCGCAACAGCTTCTCTATCTTCTACTGAATCAGTACAAGATACTGTCGCCATGCTTATAAAAGCAATTAGAAATTTAATTGTATTTTTCATATTATCCTTGTTATAATTGTTTGATTGTGTACTTCAATCCTGTAAAATCAGCAGTGATGTAATAAGTTCCGGCTGTGGTTATGGCAATGTTTGTTCCACCGGCATCCAATGTCAAATTGTTTCCGTCATCTCCATAATTTGATGCCCAGCCATGATCCAATCTGAATTTGAAAGTTCCCACTTTCATTTTCATGATTATGGAATACATTTTGGTTGTGGCATTATAATCCATTAGAGTATCAGAATCCCAACCGGTAGGCGTGGCATCTCCAATAACACCCCAAGCATTGACAATAGGTGTAATGGTATAAGTTTTTGTTTTAAAATTTGCCACAATGGTATAATTACCGGCTGTTACGGGAATATTAGCCCCGCCAGCTTCCAATGATAGATTCTTTCCATCATCGCCATAATTGGTCGTCCAACTATTGTCCAATCTGAATTTAAATTCCCCAGTTTTCAAACCAAGTGAGATTGAATACGTATCGGTTGCAGCATTATAAACCATGTCAGTACTAAGATCCCAACCTTTTGGAGTGGCATCGCCAATAATACCCCAGTTTGGTTGATATGGGGTAACTTTGATAGTATAATAATTAGAAACTCCGGCTGGTGATTTTACGCGTACGTCCATAAGACCTTCCACAAGAGCTGGCAAACCGATAGCTTTTGCTGCAGCGTCTAAATTCCCAACAGTTATATCTTTATAAAGATTAGTTGTTGCTGTACCTATAACCACGGGTGTTGCAAAATTAGTTCCTGACTTGGCGACTTCAATGGTATAACTTACCGAAGTGCCAGCCGTACTATTTTCAGAATCATCCCAAACGAAAGTTGTAGCCAGGTCGTTTAATTTGGCCCCATCCAGGATAAGATTAAAACTGGA
Source organism: Flavobacterium limnophilum (assembly GCF_027111315.2). Classification (GTDB taxonomy): domain Bacteria; phylum Bacteroidota; class Bacteroidia; order Flavobacteriales; family Flavobacteriaceae; genus Flavobacterium; species Flavobacterium limnophilum. The sequence continues at coordinate 3,366,811 of NZ_CP114289.2, forward strand.
GGTTGGTGCCAGCAGGTTAATACCTAAACTTTTCTCGGCTGCCGCTTTGTGTTCCACGTCTTCAGTACATGAAAGTGTAAGAATACTAATGAAAGCTATTAATAATTTAATTGTGTTTTTCATCTTTTTATATTTTGAATTACTCTAATAACCTGTGTTTTGAGTTAAATTTGGGTTTGATTTAAGCGAGTTTGCAGGAATAGGAAATAATTTCATGTTATCTGAAATAGATGTTCCGTTCAAGCTGTTCCCTTTCCAAGCCCAATTGTAACCAGTAGTATATTTTCCAAAACGAATCAAGTCTTGGCGTCTAAAAGCTTCCCAGTGTAATTCCCTGGCTCTTTCATCTATGATGAAGTCGAGAGTTACAGCTGCAGAAGCAACAGTTACTCCTTTGGCACGAGTACGCAAATCATTAATATAACCTAAAGAAGTGGCATTGGCATTTGCCAAAGTTCCTCCATTTATGGCTCCGTCTTTTCTCATTTGAGCTTCTGCATACATTAAATAAGCATCTGCCAAACGGAATACAGGAAAATCAGTATCTACAAAATTTGAGCTGCTTCCTGCAACACCAGCCGCAGTTTTGTTTGACCATTTAGCCAATACATAGCCTTGACCATTAGTACTAATATTTGTAATATCAATAGGCCTAGAACCACTAATAATGGTGTTTCTCACATCATTTGCATAATCAGAACCATCAAATTTTTGAACAAATTGTTTTCTTAATCTAAAGGCTCCGCCCCATCCTCCTACTCCAAAGTCAGCTCCATTACTTTCTACAGAACCCACTTGACCATTGATAATTACGGTTGTGGCCCCATAGTTTTGTGTCACTTTCCCATCTGATTGAAGTGTGAAAATAATTTCTGACGAAGTATTGTTGTCCGCCTTAAAGTTGTTTAAGTAACTGGTATTCAGGCCGTAACCGCTAGAGATAATTGTAGCGCATTTTGCCAAACATTCGGTATATTTTGGTTCACCAATGTAAACCTCTGCATTCAAGTAAATCTTGGCCAAAATCATGTTGGCAACACCTTGATCCACACGACCATACTCATTAGTTCTGGCTGCTTTTAAATTCGGCAAAACGGCATTCAATTCGTTTTCTATGAAAGTAAAAAGCTGCTTTCTGTTATACTCTGGACCTTGTGAGTTGATGGCTGAATTTTCATCATAAAAGGGAGCTTTACCAAACATATCCATCAAGTTATAATAAGCATAAGCCCTTAAAACTCGTACTTCGTTGCGGTAATCATTTATTTTGGCCACATCGGCAGTATTTGTAATACCACGAGCACTTAATTTTTCAGGAGCAGATTGACGTAAAAAGTCGTTGACAATAGCCACTTCGGCCATCGTTCTACTAAAAAATCCTAGCAAAATTGGATTACTTGAACCCCAAGTGTTTCTATTTAGTTCCGCGGTTCCTTCATCATTTTCGTAACTCCAAACCACTTCGTCAGTAGTCAATTCTTGCAAGTACCACAAGCAACGTCCAAACTGGCTGGTACCTGCGTCTATTCCTTCTAAAAAGGAAGATCCGGCATCACCTGTTCCGGTCAAGGAAAGGTTTCCGTAAACCCCTGCAAGTGCTTGCTTGTACCCTTGTGGAGTAGAGAAGAGGGCTTCGGGAGTTTTTACCGTATTGTCAGTAGAAATTACATCTAAATCATTTGTACAAGATAGTAGCGTTACTAATGAAAATATAGATACTATTAAATTTATTTTTTTCATGACTTTAGTTTATTTTATTAAAATTTTAAATTAGTCCCAAATAAGAAGGAACGTTGTCTTGGATAAATAGCACCATCAACACCATTATTTATCTCTGGGTCTAAACCTGAATATTTAGTAATAACAAACACGTTTTGGCATCCTGCAGATAATCTTAAAGATAATTTGTCATTAAACCATTTGGGAAAAGTATATCCCAAGGAAATGTTGTCCATTCTTAAGAAAGAGGCATTTTCAACATAAATATCAGATAAAACTACGGTTGATGTAGTCTTAAATCCTGTATCGGTTACCGATGTAGGCAAATTAGTAATATCAGCACCTGTATTAAGCCTGCCATATTGAGCTCGGCTGGCATCTACGGCATTAAAAACCCTGTTACCAATGTTGGAACGCAAAGCGAATGACAAATCAAAATTGTTGTAATTCAAATTAGTGGAAAATCCTAGAATAGCTTTTGGATCTTGATTTTTGTAGATGTATTTATCATCGGCATTGATCACGCCATTCCCGTCCATATCTTCATAAGCTCCTTCAATAGGCTGTCCACTTACATCATATAATTGTTTGTAAACCCAAAAAGAATCTGGAGCAAAACCTTCTTGATACACTTTTGCCTGAGTACCAGTACCAGCAATATTGTCACCAGTCCTGATAATGCTGTGGTATATCAATTCGTCAATTTTTCTGTCAAAGTGAGTAACATTAAAACTGGCATTCCAATTGAAATTATCTGATTTTACTATATCAGCATTTATGGTAAACTCAATTCCTTTTGTCGTAAAGCTACCTACGTTTTGAAATATGGCATTCGAAAAATTACTACCGTCAGCCAATGGTCCTTTTACCAACAAATCAGAAGAAACTTTGTAAAAAACATCCACACTACCGTTTATCCTGTTTTTGAATAGACCATAATCTATTCCGGCATTGTAAGTTGTGGTTTCCTCCCATTTAATTTGCTCGTTATACGCCGATGATATGGCAATAGGCACTGCTGTTGTTCCAAAAGTATATTGTGAAGAACCACTACCCGTTACATATTTTTGCAAATAAATATTAGCTGCATCACCTATATCTTGTTGTCCCGTGATACCCCAACCTACTCTTAATTTCAAATCAGATACGGTTTCATTGTCTTTAAACAAATCATTGTTAACTTTCCAAGCAAAAGAGGCTGCTGGAAAATTCCCAAAACGATTTTCCTCAGCAAAACGAGAAGAACCATCACGTCTGTAAGACAAAGTCAATAAATATTTGTCGTTGTAGTTTAAATTGGTTCTGGCAAAATAACCCAACAATACCACTGGTGTTGCCACTTTATATTGAGGAAATCCACCTGTTCCAGTAACTGGTAAATTGGGATCATTAAGATTCCCTTGAATATAAGTATTGTTTTCAAATTTTTGATAAGAATAACCACCCGTTAAATCGAAAACTAATTTGCCGAAAGTTTTGTTATAGGCCAAATAAGCATCAAACAACGTGTTTTTTCTATGACCTCTTGAAATCTCGTTGGTTCCATAAGGTATATTATTATTCGAGCCCGAAGAAGCTACATCAGTTCCTGCATATTTAGAAGTTTGCCCGTGAGTTTCATCAAAACCTACATTTACAACGGCTCTTAAGTCTGGCAAAAAGTGCATTTTGTAATCAACTTCAAAATTTCCGAAAAGACGATTGCTATATCCCGTATTATCTGTTTGCAATAATTGTGCTACCGGATTTCTTGTCGTTTGGGGTGTTAAAGCTCCCGTTGTATGGTCATGGTTTTCATAAAAACCACCATATCTAGAGGTAGGATCATACACTGGTTGTGTTGGATCAAAATTTATGGCACTACCTTCAACTGCGTCTGTAAAACGGTTGTCTTCATTGCTATAATTGGCATTCAAACGCAATTTTAAGTGGTCTTTGAACAAAGTCGGATTCAAGGCAAGACCTACTGCATTTCTGTTAAAAACATTAGTCAAACGCAAACCTTCTTGATACGTTTTTCCAAATGTTAAACGGGTAGGCAATACCCCCAACAAATTTCCTCTAACACTTAAGTTGGCATCTGTATAAGCGGTTTGTCTGTATATTTCTTTTTGCCAATCGGTATTTGCATTTCCTAACCTGGAAAGTAAACTTGGATTTTGTTCCGTTACAACATTTTTTAAAGCGGCAGCATCAAAAACATCGACAGTTTTAATTAAATTTCCAACTCCAAGCATAGAATTAAAATCTACCGAAAGATTTTTACTTCCTTTTTTGGTAGTAATCAAAATAACCCCGTTAGAAGCCCTAGATCCATAAATAGCAGTAGCCGAAGCATCTTTCAATATCGAAAAGGATTCAATTATGCTGGGATTCAATGAAGCCAAAAAAGAGGTTGAACCTGTTCCTGTAGAATTTTCAATTGGCAAACCATCAATTACTATCAATGGATCGTTTGAAGCATTTAGAGAAGATCCTCCCCTAATTCGGATTGTGGAACCCGAACCTGGAGCACCACCCCCGGCATTTACAGTTAGTCCAGCCACGCGTCCGTTAAATAAGTTGTCCGCATTTACGACAACTCCTTTATTAAAATCTTTAGCCGTCAAAACCGCCACGGCTCCTGTTGCATCTTTTTTCTTGACAGAACCGTAACCTACCTGAATAACAACCTCTTTTAATTGACTTGCATCTTCTTCAAGAGATACTGTTACCGATTGTTGATTGGTGAACTTTAGGGTTTCACTTCTGTATCCAACGAACGAAAAAACGATTATATCGCCTTTCTTAACATTGGCTAATTGAAATTTTCCGTCAAAATCTGTTGAAGCCCCAGTTGTGCTTCCTTGTATATTAACATTTACTCCCGGAAGAGGCTGTCCCGATACTTTATCAAGAACTTTTCCGCTAAATGTATTCTGGGCCAGAACACAAAAAGGCAGAAGCAACATTAAAAATAACAACTTTTTGTAAATTGTTTTCATACTTTTTGTTTAAGTTAATTAGGTTTTTTGTTTATTTTACCTTTACTTCGAGTATCAAAATTAGATAAATTTATAAGCCCCCGACAAAAGCAAAATCCAAACAGGTTACGAAAACGTGATAGTGTTGAAAACTTTCTGTTTTATTATTGTTTTTAGACTTAAAATTATGATTACATAAATTTATTTGAAACTTTTTTACGAAAATGATTTTTATTATATACACAATATGAAAAAGAAGGTTACGCTCAAACAAATTGCAAGAGAACTGGATGTTTCCATTTCAACCGTTTCAAAATCCTTGAGAAACAGCTTGGAAATAGGCGAAGAAACCAGGCTAAAAGTGCAGGCTTTTGCCAAATTTTATCACTACAAACCCAATAATATAGCCCTTAGTTTAAAAAACAGAAAAACAAAAACCATCGGAATCATTATTCCGGAAATTGTGCATCACTTCTTTTCCACCGTCATCAATGGAATTGAACAAATTGCCAACGAAAACGGATACAGCGTAATCATTTGTTTGTCTGACGATTCCTTCGACAAAGAAGTCCTGAATATGGAAATGTTGGCCAATGGAAGCATTGACGGATTTATTATGTCGCTCTCCAAAGAAACCCAACAGAAAAAAGATTTTCACCACATAACCGAAGTAATCAACCAAGGAATGCCGGTAGTCATGTTTGACAGGGTGACCGATGATATCGAATGCGACAAGGTTATCATCAACGACGAATTGGCCGCATTTGAAGCCGTTCAAAGTCTAATCGACAAGGGAAGAAAGAAAATCGCCCTTGTAACAACGGTCGATTATGTCAGCGTTGGCAAACTTAGAACCGACGGCTACACCAAAGCATTATTGGAAAACGGATTGCCGTTTGACGAAGACCTGATCATAAAAATCGAAAACGTGGATAATTGCGAAATTACCATCGCAAAATTATTGGAAGAAAAAGCCATCGACGCCGTTTTTGCCGTAAACGAGTTATTCGCCGTGACAACCATCAAAACCGCCCATAAAATGGGAATAAAAGTTCCCGAAGACATAGCCGTAATCGCTTTTACAGATGGAATTATCTCGAAATATTCCACGCCATCCATCACCACGGTGACCCAAAACGGAATAGAAATGGGAAACATCGCCGCCAAAACCCTTATCGACAGACTGGAAGCTGAACACGACGAAAATGAGGAGGAAGAAGAGGAAGAAATTTACAAAACCATAGTTATCGAAACCCATCTCATCGAAAGAGAATCAACAAATTAATCGCATCCAGCAATAACTTATCAAACTATTTCGTTGTAGTAACATGTAAATCAACATATTCAAAAATCTGAAAATCTAAATCCCAAATTCTTTTATACATTTACGGCATTCAAAACTTTTACCTTTACTTCGAAAATAAGTTAAGTTTTGATAAGCAAGGCGCTTATCGTACATTCATTTAATATACGATAATGAAAAAACCTGAATTAAGTTTTTGGCAAATCTGGAATCTAAGTTTTGGATTTCTGGGAGTGCAGATTGGGTATTCTCTACAAAACGGGAATACTAGTAGAATATTGGAAGCCTTAGGTGCCGATGTTCACAGCATTGGCTATTTTTGGCTCGCAGCTCCTTTGGCGGGATTAATTGTCCAACCCATAATTGGTCTTTCCAGCGACAAAACCTGGACACGTCTAGGGCGCAGAATTCCATTTATATTTTTCGGCGCAATTGTTTCGGCTTTGGCCATGTTTTTTATGCCCAATGCAGAATACTTTACCTATTTGCTGCCACCATTAATTTTTGGTGCCGTGATGCTCCTCTTAATGGACACTTCATTTAATGTTACAATGCAACCCTTTAGAGCCCTTGTTGGCGATATGGTAAACGACGAACAGAAAAATTTGGGTTATTCGCTGCAAAGTGCCTTAATCAATTTTGGAGCTGTTTTCGGTTCCTTGTTGCCCTGGATTCTTGCCAAAGCCGGAGTGGCAAATGTTCCTGCCGCCGGCGAAAAAGTGGCTGCATCCGTAATATGGTCTTTCTATATTGGTGGCGCTATTTTATTGGCAACCGTTCTTTGGACTGTTTTTAGAACCAAAGAATATGCTCCAAAAGAACACGCACAATACAACGACATCGACTTGGAAGCCGAAACCGTGACAGAAAAAACAAGCATCTTCAAATTGATTGCAAATGCTCCGAAGATTTTTTGGCAATTGGGAATCGTGCAATTCTTTTCTTGGTTTGCTTTATTTCTAATGTGGGTTTACACCACCAGAGCCATCGCCAATCAAGTTTGGGGAGCAGAAGCTTTAGACCCAAAATCAATAGGTTTCAACGAAGCCGGAGATTGGACCGGCGTATTATTTGCTTTTTACAGTGCTGTTGCAGCATTATTTTCCTTGCTGATTCCAACAATTGCAAAATCAATAGGCAGAAAAAAAACCTATAGTTTTTCGCTTTTATTGGGAGGAATTGGCTTGGCTTCGATGTATTTTGTGCACGACAAAAACATCTTGCTATTATCCATTTCGGGAGTAGGTTTAGCTTGGGCAGCCATATTGGCAATGCCTTACGCCATGTTATCAGGCTCTTTGCCTGCCGACAAAATGGGTGTTTACATGGGATTATTCAACGCAACCATTACCATTCCACAAATCGCTGCGGGTTTATTAGGCAGCACTATTATTGCATTATTTGGAGGTTTTCCAATGGCAATTATAGTAATCGCGGGAGTCTCTATGTTGATTGCAGGTCTGGCAGTATTTTTTGTCAGAGAAAACATTTCGACAGTTAAATAAATTATTACAATCATTATTAATGAATACAAAAGCATTTATATTCGACCTTGACGGTGTCATCGTCGATACGGCAAAATACCATTATTTGGCTTGGCTAAAAATTGCCAATCAATTGGGGATTGAATTTACGCACGAACACAACGAATTGTTGAAAGGCGTGAGTCGGGATCGTTCTTTGGATATTATTTTGGGATTAGGAAAAGTGGAAGCTTCACAAGAAGACAAAAACAAATGGCTCGTTCAAAAAAACGAAGATTATTTGTCCTATTTAGTCGATATGGACGAAAGCGAAATCCTGCCGGGAGTGATGCCAATCCTGAAATATTTAAAAGAACAAAACCAATTAATCGCATTGGGTTCGGCCAGTAAAAACGCCAGACCTATTCTCGAAAAAACGGGAACACTTCCCTATTTTGATGCGATTGTGGACGGAAATGATGTTTCTAACGCTAAACCCGACCCCGAGGTTTTCTTGCTTGCCGCCAAATTATTAAACATAAAACCAGAAGATTCGATAGTTTTCGAAGATTCGGTGGCGGGAATCCAAGCAGCAAACATTGGAGGAATGACCAGCGTGGGAATTGGAGATGCAAAAACTTTGCACGAAGCAAAGCATCTATTCAAAGACTTTACCCAAATGGATAAAAGCTTTATAGACGCTTTGATAAATTAAATTTTGTTTCAAGGTTAAAGTTTTTTTAACTAAAACCTTGAAACTTTAAAAAAAAGAAGAAATGAACCAAGATTATATAAAAGCAGACAGTTGGTCCATCATTGAAGAAGGATTTGATGCAGAGAGCGTAAAATCGTCCGAAAGCCTTTTCAGTATTGGCAATGGCGCGATGGGACAACGCGCTAATTTTGAAGAAAATTACACCGGAGAAACCTTCCAAGGAAGTTATATCGCAGGAATTTATTATCCTGATAAAACTAAAGTGGGTTGGTGGAAAAACGGTTATCCAAAATATTTCGCCAAAGTCTTGAACGCTCCAAACTGGATTGGAATCGACATCGAAATCAATGATGAAAACCTGGATTTGAATACTTGCACGGCGGTTAAAAACTTTCGCCGTGAATTGAACATGAAAGAAGGTTGGTACAACCGTTCATTCGAAGCGACTTTGAAAAATGGAACCGAAATTGCCGTAAACATTCGCCGTTTTCTGTGCATGAATTTGGACGAAGTGGGAGTCATCAACTATGAAATAACGCCTTTGAACAAGGATGCAAAAATAGTTTACAAGCCTTATATCGATGCTGGAATTCACAATGAAGACGCCAACTGGGAAGAAAAATTCTGGGAAACGCTGGAAATAAAAAGAACTGGAAACGAAGGTTTTGTAACGGCACAAACTTTTAAAACCAATTTCAAGGCGACCACTTTTATGCAAAACAGTATTTTGGTCAATGGGAAAAACGGCAACATTTCGCCATCAAACATCAAAACTGGCGTCGACAAAATTCAATTTTCTTATGATGTCATTATTGGAAAAGGAGAAAGTTCATCCATCCAAAAAATTGGTGGATACACCGTTTCTTTAAACCACGCCAACACGCTTTCGGCAGCTGAAAACACCATAAAAGAAGCCTTGGCAAAAGGATATGACAAATTGTTGGAAGAGCAAATTACCGCTTGGGCAAAAATTTGGGAAATGTCGGATATCACCATTGATGGCGACGTAAAAGCACAACAAGGAATCCGTTTCAATATTTTTCAACTGAACCAAACCTATTCTGGAAAAGATTCTCGTTTGAATATTGGGCCAAAAGGTTTCACCGGCGAAAAATATGGCGGTTCTACTTATTGGGACACCGAAGCTTATTGCATACCGTTTTACATGGCGACCAAAGACCAGCAAGTTGCCCGAAATTTGTTGACGTATCGTTACAATCAATTGGACAAAGCCATCGAAAATGCCGAGATCAATCTGGGTTTCAAAAATGGAGCTGCTTTGTATCCAATGGTAACCATGAACGGAGAAGAATGCCACAACGAATGGGAAATCACCCACGAGGAAATCCATAGAAATGGCGCGATTGCTTTTGCCATTTTTAACTATTACCGTTTTACTGGCGATTACAGTTATATTCCCGAAAAAGGATTGGAAGTATTGATTGGAATTGCGCGTTTTTGGCATCAAAGAGCCAATTTTTCGAAAGACAAAAACCAATTCGTTATTCTGGGAGTTACCGGACCAAACGAATATGAAAACAACGTAAATAATAATTTCTACACCAATTATATTGCCAAATGGTGTATTGATTATACGTATGACCAAATTCAAAAAGTGCTTTTGGAATACCCATCAGACCACAAACGAATTATCGAAAAAGTAAAATTATCCGATGCTGAATTGCAAGATTGGAAAAAAGTGTCGAGTAATATGTACTTCCCCAAATCGGAAGAGTTGGGTATTTATTTACAACAAGACGGATTCTTGGACAAAGATTTAGTATTGGTAAAAGATTTGGACAAAAGCCAAAGACCCATTAACCAGAAATGGTCTTGGGACAGAATTTTGCGTTCACCTTACATCAAACAAGCCGACGTATTACAAGGGTTTTACTTCTTTGAAGACCATTTTTCGACAGAAGAATTGAAACGCAATTTCGAATTTTACGAAGCATTTACCGTTCACGAAAGTTCTCTTTCGCCTTGTGTCCATTCGATTCAAGCAGCTAAATTGAACAAAATGGATATGGCCTATACTTTCTATTTAAGAACTTCAAGACTAGACTTGGACGACTACAATAAAGAAGTGGAAGAAGGTTGCCACATCACCTCGATGGCGGGAACTTGGATGAGTATCGTGGAAGGTTTTGGAGGAATGCGGGTGAAAGATAACACGCTCCATTTTTCTCCAAAAATTCCGAAAGAATGGACAGGTTATTCCTTTAAAATTAATTTCCGAAACCAGATTTTGAAGGTTGCCATTAACCACAGTGAAACACTGTTTGAACTCGAAGGCACTAGAAATCTGACTGTTTTCGTCAATGGCGAGCCTACTTTGGTTAAACCAAACAGCTTGACAACGGTTTAAAAACATTGAACCATAAAGGTATTTTAGTTGTTTAAGAGAAACTTAAACAACTAAAATACCTTCTCTTCTATATAAAATGTTGAACTAAATTTAATTGTTTATCAAATGAAAAAGATATTTTTACTCTTCATTTTCACAACTTCCACTATGTTTGCACAAATCGAAAAAATAGAACCTCCTTTTTGGTATGCCGGAATGCACAACCCGGAATTACAAATTATGTTTTATGGCAAAAACATGGCAAAATACCAGGTCACAGTTTCCAATTCGATTAAAATCACTAAAGTGCAACGGACTGAAAATCCAAACTATGTTTTCGTCACTATAAACACTAAAAATAGTCCCGCATCCGATTTTGTTTTCACTTTCAAAGGCAATAATTCCGTGGTTTTCACCCAAAAATATTCCTTGAAAAAACGAAGAGAAAATTCGGCACAACGCAAAAGTTTTGATGCCTCGGATATGATGTATTTAATAATGCCGGATCGATTTTCGAATGGCAAAAAAGACAACGATTCCAGTGATTTGACCCAAGAAAAATACAACCGTGATTTGCCTGGAGGAAGACACGGCGGCGATATTCTGGGCATCATCAATCATTTGGATTACATCCAGGAATTGGGCGCAACAACCATTTGGAACACGCCACTTTGCGAAGACAATGATGCCGCTTATTCCTATCACACTTATGCCCAATCTGACGTTTATAAAATTGACCCTCGTTACGGAACCAATGAAGATTATGTGAGATTGTCTTCGGAAATTCATAAACGAAAAATGAAATTGGTACTCGATTATGTGACCAATCACTGGGGATTACAGCATTGGATGATCAAGGATTTACCTACCAAAGACTGGATTAACCAATTCGAAAATTACACCCAAACCAATCACAGAAGAACCCTTGTCCACGATATTAATGCATCAAAAATCGACACTAAAATCTGTTTTAACGGATGGTTCGTCCCTTCGATGCCCGATTTGAATCAAAGGAATTCTTTGGTGCTAAACTATCTTACACAGAATGCCATTTGGTGGATTGAATATGCAGACTTGGACGGTTTCAGGGTCGACACTTATAATTATGCCGATCCAGAAGCCATTGCAAAATGGACCAAAGCCATCACCAATGAATATCCAAATTTCAATATTGTTGGCGAAATTTCGATGCGGGATCAAGCCCAACTTTCGTATTGGCAAAAAGACAGCCCAATTGGAAAAATCCAAAATTTCAATTCCCATTTACCGAGCGTAATGGATTTTATTTTATCGGATGCTCTTTTGATTATTTTCAACGAAGATGGTAATTGGGAAACCGGAATGGCAAGAATCTACAACAATTTTGCCAATGATTTTCTATATCCAGACGTTAACAATTTATTGATTTTTGCCGAAAATCACGACACCCATCGAGTGAATCACGTCTACAACAACGACATTCGAAAATACAAAATGGCGATGGCTTTGCTGGCCACCGTTCGTGGAATTCCTCAATTGTATTATGGTTCCGAAGTGGGAATGGCAGGCAACAAAGACGATGGCGATGCCGCTATTCGCCAAGATTTCCCCGGCGGTTGGGAAGGCGATCCCATTAATGCTTTTACCAAAGAAGGAAGAACGTCTGGGCAAAACGATTATTTCGATTTCACTTCCAAGTTGTTCAATTGGAGAAAAACCAAATCAGTGGTTCATTTCGGAAAAATGACGCATTACATCCCCGAAGACAATACTTATGTCTATTTCAGGTATAATGCCACTGAAAGTGTAATGGTTGTATTCAACAACAGTAGCGAAACCAAAACACTAAAGACGGACCGCTTTGCCGAAAATATCGGGAATTTCAAAACCGGAAAAGACGTCATAACGGATAAAATAATTGACGTGACCAAAGAAATTACGATGGAACCAAAATCGGTTTTGATATTGGAATTGAAATAAAAAATCACACCTACCAAACCCGACAGGTTTTGAAACCTGTCGGGTTTAAACACATAAACAATGAAAAAACTACTTTTCTTATTATTCATAAGTTCGCTTTCCTTTGCCCAAAACGCAAATAGGAAATATATTTCGCAAGACTTGAAAAAAGAAGGTTTGGAAATAAAGACTTCCGATGGAATTTATTTTATAAAATTCAAGACTGACAAAATAGCCGAAGTTCAATTTACTCCAAACGGACAAACCAACAATCAAGAATCACAAGCAGTTGTGTTGAATGACGAAGAAATTCTTTATGACGGTCAATTCTCCGATAATTCTTCAAAAATTTCCTCCAAGAATATCACGATTGAAGTTGTTCATAGTCCTTTCCAAATTAAATATTTCGACAGAAAAAATAATTTAATCCTTTCGGAAAAAAACGGTTACTCCAAAAAAGAAAATGCAGAAGTTCTGGATTTCAATCTCGACAAGACCGAAATGCTTTATGGAGGTGGCGCAAGAGTTTTGGGAATGAACCGTCGCGGGAATCGTTTGCAATTGTACAATCGCGCCAGTTACGGTTACGAAACCCACGCCGATTTAATGAATTTCTGTATTCCAATGGTGTTGTCATCAAAAATGTATGCCGTTCATTTTGACAATCCCGCCATTGGCTACTTGGATTTAGACAGCAAAAAAGACAATACTTTGGCATATGAAACCATCTCTGGTCGAAAAACATACCAAGTAATTGTAGGCGATTCTTGGACGGATTTGATTTCAAATTATACCGATTTAACCGGAAAACAACCTTTACCGGCTCGATGGACTTTGGGAAATTTTTCCAGTCGTTTTGGATATCATTCGCAAGAAGAAGTGGAGAAAACCATCAAGAAATTTGAAGACGACAACATTCCTGTCGATGCCATAATTCTGGATTTGTACTGGTTTGGCAAAGACATGAAAGGTAATATGGGCAACTTGGACTGGGAAAAAGAAACCTTTCCGAATCCTGAAAAAATGATGGCCGATTTGAATGCTAAAGGCATAAAAACCGTACTGATTACCGAACCTTTCGTCTTGACAACTTCCAAAAAATGGCAAGAAGCCGTGGACAAAAAAGTGGTGGCGACAGACAAAGTCGGAAATCCATTTACCTATGATTTCTACTTTGGAAACACCGGAATCATCGACATTTTCAAACCCGAAGGAAAAGACTGGTTTTGGAATGTTTACAAACGATTAATTAATCAAGGCGTTGGCGGACTTTGGGGCGATTTGGGCGAACCCGAAGTTTTTCCGTCCGAAGCCATAACTGCCGGCGGAAAAGCCGATGAAGTTCATAATATTTACGGCCACGACTGGGCAAAATTGATTGCCGACGGTTACAAAAAAGATTTCCCAAATCAACGTCCGTTTATATTAATGCGCGCTGGTTATTCAGGTTCGCAACGTTTTGGGATGATGCCTTGGTCTGGCGACGTGAGCCGAACTTGGGGTGGACTACAGTCGCAAACCGAGATTTCCCTGCAAATGGGAATGCAGGGAATGGGTTATATGCACTCCGATTTAGGTGGTTTTGCAGGCGATTATTTTGACAATGAATTATACCTTCGTTGGCTGCAATACGGCGTTTTCCAACCAATATTTCGTCCGCACGCACAAGAAGAAGTCGCTTCGGAAGTGGCTCGAAAAGATATTATTACGAAAGCAAAAGCCAAGAAACTAGTGGAATTGCGTTACCAACTTTTGCCGTACAACTATACTTTGGCTTTCGAAAACAATCAAAAAGGAACGCCATTAATGCGCCCGTTATTTTTTGAAGAACCCAACAACACCAAATTATTAACCGTTTGCGAAACCTATCTTTGGGGGAATGATTTTTTGGTTACTCCAATCACGAAAGCTGGCGTAACTGCAACATCTGTTTATTTTCCAAAAAACAACAACTGGTTTGATTTCTATTCCGATAAAAAACAATTGGCAGGAACGACTTCAACCATTGCAGTTGCCGAAGACCACATTCCAGTTTTTGTGCGTGGTGGCGCTTTCATTCCAATGATAAAAACCATTCAAAATACATCAAAATATTCATTGGAAAACTTCGACTTGCATTATTATTTTGATGCAAAAACAACCCAAAGTTCTGGAAAAATATACAATGACGATGGAGCAACGGCAAACGCTTTCGAAAAAGGCGCATTTGAAATTTTGAATTTCAATGGCAATACCAATGGCAAAACAGTTTTTGTAAAATTGAATTCGGAAATTGGAAAAAACTTTCAGTCATTCGATAAAAATGTTTCGCTAATTGTCCACAATATAAAAGCAAAATCAGTGACCGTAAATGGAAAAACGATTGCTTTCAAAACCGTAAAAAACAATATAGAAATTCCAGTTTCTTGGAAAAAAGGAACTGGAGTTGAAATCAAAATTCAATTGTAATAAAAAAACTAAACCATTAAGAAATTAAGAAAATTAAGAACAGCTTAATGAGCCTTAATTTTCTTAATGGTTCAAAAAAAGACCAATGAAAAAATCAATTCTACTATTTGCATTTGCTTTAGTTTTCGCCAGTTGTTCCTCAACCAAAACAACGAAAACAGCCTCGAAAACTCCTTTTGTCTGGGAAAATGCCAATGTGTATTTTCTTTTAATCGACCGATTCAACAACGGAGATAAAACGAACGACCAGACTTATAACCGAAATAAACCAACGGCAAAATTACGAGGTTTTGAAGGTGGCGATATTCGAGGCGTTATTCAAAAAATGGACGAAGGGTATTTTGAAAAACTGGGAATAAATGCCATTTGGATGACGCCGGTTGTAGAACAAATCCACGATGGAGTCGATGAAGGAACTGGATATACGTATGGTTTTCACGGTTATTGGGCAAGAGATTGGTCGGCATTGGATCCGAGTTTTGGAACCAAAAAAGATTTGGCCGAATTGGTTCAAAAAGCGCACGCAAAAGGAATTCGAATTCTTTTGGATGCCGTTATCAATCATACTGGACCTGTTACTGCCGAAGATCCTGCTTATCCAGATGATTGGGCGAGAACCTCTCCAAAATGCACCTACAAATCCTACGATACTTACATCAATTGTACCTTGGTCGAAAATCTTCCAGACGTAAAAACCGAAAGCAACGAGACTGTAGCTCTGCCTCCTTTCTTGATAGAAAAATGGAAAAAAGAAGGCCGGTACGAACAAGAAGTAGCCGAATTGGATGCCTTTTTTGCCAAAACAGGTTATCCTCGTGCACCAAAATATTACATTATGAAATGGTTGTCGGATTACATCACCGATTATGGAATTGATGGCTACCGCGTGGATACTGCAAAGCATACTTATGAAGATGTTTGGGCAGATTTCAAGAAAGTTTGCGATGGAGCTTTTGCCGATTTCAAAAAAAATAATCCAAAAAAGGTATTGGACAACAATGCGTTTTTTACCGTTGGCGAAGTGTATGGTTACAACATTGGAGCGAAAAAATTATTTGATTTCGGAGATAAAAAAGTCAACTATTTTGAAAATGGCTTTACCGGTTTAATCAATTTTGATTTTAGAAACGAAGCCAAAATGAATTACGAAGAATTATTCTCCAAATACAATTCGATTCTTCAAAATGACTTAAAAGGAAACACGGTGATGAACTATGTTTCTTCTCACGATGACAGTTATCCCTATGACAAGAAACGCGAAAAAACATTCGAAAGCGGCACAAAATTGCTGCTTGCACCGGGAATTTCGCAAGTGTATTATGGTGACGAAAGCGCACGTCCGCTGGATATTCCGGGAACTACAGGCGATGCAACCTTGCGTTCAATGATGAATTGGGACGAAATAAAAACCAATCCCGAAACTCAAAAAGTGCTTTTGCATTGGCAAAAACTGGGTAATTTTAGAAAAAATCATCCTGCGATTGGAGCTGGAATTCACCAAGAAATTTCGGCAAGTCCTTATGTTTTCAGCCGAACTTTTACCAAAGATAATTTAACAGATAAAGTAGTTGTTGGATTGGATTTACCAAAAGGACAAAAAGAAATTTCTGTTGGAACTATTTTCGAAAACGGAACAAAATTGAAAGATGTTTATTCCGGAAAAAATGCGGTCGTTTCGAATGGAAAAGTTCTAATTGACACTGAATTTGATATTGTTTTATTGGAAAAATAATTCATTCTCAAAATTTTAAAAATTATTCGCAAAGTTCTCAAAGTAAATTTAATGCTTTGGGAACTTTGCGTTTTTTCTTAATTACCTTTACGGTAAATTTGACGTAAATGAATTCCATTCTCAAAATTGGTCATCGCGGAGCAAAAGGGCATCAACCCGAGAATACTTTGATTTCTTTCCAAAAAGCCATTCATTTGAAAGTTGACGGCATCGAACTGGACGTACATTTGAGTTCCGATGGGGAAATAATCGTGATTCACGACGATACAATTGACAGAACCACCAACGGAAAAGGTTTTGTAAATAAACTATCTTTGCCCGAATTGAAGATGTCGCGGATAGAAAATGAGTATGAAATCCCAACACTGAAGGAAGTTTTTGATTTGGTAAACCAACAATGTTTGGTCAATATTGAAATCAAGGGAAAAGGAATGATAAAACCAGTTATCGAGTTGATTGAATCGTATGTAGAAAATAAAAACTGGAAACACGACCAATTTTTGATTTCAAGTTTCGATTGGATTTCGTTGTTGGACATTCATTTGCTGAATCCTGAAATTCCTTTGGGCGTTTTGACAGAATATGATTTGGAACTTGCTTTTGCTTTCGCCAAATTCATCAACGCAAATTCTGTTCACGCTCATTATCATTTATTGTCCGAAAAAATGACGATGCAGATGCAGGAAGAAGGTTTTCAAGTATTCGCCTGGACCGTCAATGAGTCAGAAGACATTCAAAAAATAAAATCATTCAACGTAAACGGAATCATTTCCGATTTTCCAGATAGAATATGAACTCAAATTTTGACATTATAATTGTAGGTGGTGGTGCTGCTGGATTTTTTACGGCAATCAATATCGTGGAGAAAAATCCGAAGCTAAAAGTTGCGATTCTCGAACGCGGAAGCGAAGTATTATCAAAAGTTCGCGTTTCTGGCGGCGGAAGATGTAACGTGACCCACGCCTGTTTTGAACCCAACGAATTGGTGAAATTTTATCCTCGTGGCGAGAAAGAATTGCGCGGGCCTTTTCATCAATTTTGCTCTGGCGACACTGTGGAATGGTTCAGCAATCACGGCGTGGAACTCAAAACTGAAGAAGATGGCCGAATGTTTCCCGTTTCGAATTCGTCGCAAACCATCATTGATTGTTTTCTAAAAGCTACTCAAAAGTTGGGAATTGCAGTTTTGACTGGACAAAGCGTACAATCCATTTTCAAAAAAGATAATCTTTGGAAAATTGAAACCCAAAGCGAAAATTACATCACCGAAAAACTAATTCTCGCCACGGGAAGCAACCCGAAAATTTGGGAAATGTTGCAGACTTTTGGTCACGCCATCGTGAATCCCGTTCCTTCCTTGTTTACGTTTAATATCAAAGATTCGAGAATAAAAGAATTGCCGGGAGTTTCGGCAATCGTTTCGGTAAAAGTAAAAGACACCAAATTAACCTCAACCGGACCATTATTAATCACACATTGGGGAATGAGCGGTCCAGCAATTTTGAAATTATCGGCTTGGGGTGCCCGAATTTTATTCGAAAAAAATTACCAATTTACCATTTTCGTCAATTGGCTAAATGACCTTGATGCTGATGATACCGAAAAAATCTTGAAAGAGTTAAAACAAAAACACGCCAAAAAAGCAGTTTCCAAAAAATCTCCTTTCGACTTTCCAAATCGATTATGGGAAAGTTTGGTTTTGGCTTCGAATATTACTGAAGAAACCAAATGGGCTGATTTATCCAAAATTCAATTGCAAAACTTGGTCAGTCAATTGACGAATTCGAGTTTTCAAGTCAATGGAAAAAGTACGTTCAAGGAAGAATTCGTGACTGCCGGCGGAATTGATTTAAAAGAAATCAACTTCAAGACTATGGAAAGCAAACTCCACGAAAACATTTATTTTGCTGGAGAAATAATTAACATTGATGCTATTACAGGTGGATTTAACTTCCAAAATGCTTGGACGAGTGGGTTTATTTTAGCTAATGCTATATAAATTATTTTGTGTATATTTGCTTACAATATACAAGTCTGTGTATTTATATAATTAAAACAATTATCAAATAATTGAAAATGAAAAACATTATTGGATTCGTAATTTTATTTTTTATAATAATGAGTTGTGAAAAGGACTCAGCCATCCCAATAATAAAAACCAATCCAAATATTATATTATTAAAAACAGATGTAATCGATGCTGAGTATTCTAAAATAAAAGAGTCTCTGGTTTATATTTCATCTAACCCTTCAACTCTAAATGTCTTTAATACCAATTCTGAAAAAACAGAAAGTATCCCTTTAAACTATCCTCCTACCTGTGTCTCTGTTGCTCAAGATGGAGAAACCGCTGTTGTAGGTCATGACGGATATATTACTTATTTGAATTTAACAACAAAAACAATACTAAATTCTTACAGTATTTCTTGTGTCGCCCTAGATATTGTCATTGGCAACAATAAATGGGCTTACGTTTTTCCAAAAGAAGGTCAATGGACCTACATCAGAAGTGTAAACATGAATTTGTCTTATGATAATGAGGCGAAAAGATCCATTTACAATCAAATATATCAGGGTACTATAGGAAGATTACATCCATCCGGAAACTATATTTATACTGCAAATGGTTCGTCTCAATCTACAATTGAAAAATTTCATATTCAAAACGGCGATATTAATGACAAGTTTCAGTCTAGTTTTCAAGGAATTTATTCAAATAGTCCGAACATTTGGTTTTCCGAAGATGGCCGAAGGGTTTTCACTGAAAAAAAATTAGTTTTAAAAACATCTGATATCAATAGTCTGGATATGTCATATAACGGTACAATTGACCCAAATACAAATTTTTTTATTAAATGGTTTGATTTTTCGACTACAAAAAACAGTTTCTATGTAATTGCATCTGAAGGAGACTATTCGTATCAAAAAATCTTCCCTCATATTTTTATATACAATGCTTCGAATTTAGTGTTTATGGATAAATTAGAATTAGAAAAAACATTTATATCGGATAATAAAGGCGGAGGAACTAATTATGCATCCGAGCCTAATTTTGTATTCAGCAATTCATTAGGAAATTGTTTGTACACTATAACAAAAGCGGTGAGTCCAGACCTAATTAATCAATGGGCAATTCAAAAAATAGCCATTAATTGAAATTTTTCAAGCCAATAAGACAAAACCTTTTTAACCAAAAAAATAAAATGAAAAAAATTATTTACCTCGGAATATTATTAACTGCTTTTTTTAGCTGTACACCAGACACTAATAATGAATCAGAATTAGTATTTTCAGATGACGTATTGACTTTTAATGCTAGTGAAACAAAATCCTTGTTCCTAACCACTAAACCTAAAACAGACTGTGATTACCAAATCACTTCCAAACCTAGTTGGGTAACAATTGACCATGAATCTGGAAATCTTGACTTGAATAATAGTATCAGTGAAATTAAAATTTCCTCAAATTTCACGAACTTAAAACCTGGGATTTATGAAGGGAAATTACAATTCACGACAACATTAGGAAATAAGAGCGTTTTACTAAAGGGAGTTGTTGGCGATAATTTACTTTACTCTTTTCCAAAAATATTGAATTTCTCTATTCTCGAAAACAGCATAAAATTTACAATTAAAAATGATGGTAACATTCCATTTTCATATAACATTGAAAATACAAATACCAAAATAACCCTTTCATCAAACACAGGAGATGTTGCAATTGGAGGCCAGAAGGAAATAATCGTAACGATCAATAGAGATGGTTTGCCAAATGGAATATCCAATTTTAGTTTGAACTTAAACATCAATAATAAATCAGAAACAATAGCTGTCAATGTTGACAATTTTAAAGAGCAAAAATTAGCGGTAAGTGGAGATGTAATGGATGCGGAGTATTCGAAAGTCAAAAACCAACTTGTTTTCGTCTCGGCCAATCCTTCAAAAGTAACCATTTTTAACCCCAGCACTTCAAGTATTGAAAATATACCTTTATTGTACACGCCAACTTGTATTTCTATTTCACAAGATGGAGAAACTGCTGTAGTTGGACATGATGGACACATCACTTACGTGAATTTAAAAACGAAATCAATCATAAAAACATATGGTGCCTCCTGCTACGCTCTTGATATCGTATTGGGAAACAATAAATGGGCTTATGTTTTTCCAAAAGAAAATCAATGGACTACTATAAGATGTATTAATATGAATTTATCAACCGACAACGAATCAAATAGTACAGGAAGTTCCATATACGCTGGAACAAAAGGGAGATTGCATCCGTCAGGAAAATTTATTTATGGAGCAGATAATGGATTGTCTCCTTCTGATATTGAAAAATATGACATTCAAAATGGAGTAGCAAATATGCTTTATGATTCTCCATATCATGGTGATTATCCAATGACAGGAAATTTATGGTTTACAGAAGATGGTAACAGAATTTTTACAAGAGGGAAAACGGTCTTGAAAACATCAGAAATCAAGACTACAGACATGATTTATAATGGCACTATAAATACCGATTCAAATTTAAGAATAGAATGGCTTGATCATTCAGCGGTTAAGAACAACTTATTTGTAATCTTAAATACCGGAGATATTTGGACCGTAACAAGATCGTCATATATTTATACCTATAATTCTACAAACCTAAGTTTTATTAATAAATTGGAATTAGAAAAATATCAAGTTCCAAACACCACAGGCGGATTCACCTATTACGATGCAGAGCCATATTTTGTTTTTAGTAATTCGACTGGAAATAGCATACTTGTCTTGACAAAAGCAAAGGGATCTGGTTTGGTGAATGAATGGGCTATACAAAAAATTGCCGTTGATTAATTGATTATGAAAATTAGTTAAAATTCACGAAGAAATAAAATGGACAGATTTAGCTAAAATGCAACAAAGAATTTAACTTTCAAAAAAACTTGGACAACAGGTTTGTTTTGGCGAGTAATTTTTAACAATTAACCCAGTCAGGATTTAAAACCCTGACTGGGTTTTTTAAAACTACTTATTCAACCACCAAATGCTGGCATTCAAAACCGTTGCAAAACTTACCCAAAGCAAATACGGAATAAACAAATAACCCGCTATTTTATTGATTTTAGAAAACTTCAAATAAGTTTCATAAATCATCAACCAGAGTATAATTATTTCCAAACCCGCCAACATTGGGTTTTTCAATCCAAAAAACAAAAACGACCACAAGGCATTTAATCCTAATTGAACGGCAAAGAAAATTAAGGCATTTTTGACCAGTTCTTTTTCTTGCTCCATTCGATTCCAAACCAATCCTGCGGCAACTCCCATCATTATATAAAGCGCACTCCAAACGGGTGCAAAAATCCAATTAGGCGGATTAAAACTAGGCTTTACCAAGGTCGGATACCAAGTCGTTATTGCCGAACGAGTGACCATTCCGGAGAAATACCCAACCACCAAACAGGTAACCACTACAACTAGAATTCTGGAAATTTTGTTCATCTTTTATTTTTTTTCAAAATTAATCAAAACTTTTAAACGATTAAACCTTTAAACCTTTAAACCTTTAAACGATAAAAAAGTATCTTTGCCCAAATTTTATAATTGATGTTTTCAGCAAACGATTTTATTCCGTCTCCTTACACTCATTCTTTGGAAACCGGAAAATTCCAATGGAGTTCTCCCAGCAACATTGCCTTGGTGAAGTATTGGGGCAAAAAAGACAAGCAAATTCCAGCCAATCCTTCGGTGAGTTTCACTTTGAATAATTGCAAGACGATTACAAAATTGGCTTTCGCCCAAAAGCAAAACCAAGATACATTTTCTTTCGACCTGCTTTTTGAAGGAAAACCGAAAGAAGATTTCAAACCCAAAATCCAGCAGTTTTTCGAAAGAGTTTTGGTTTATTTGCCATTTTTGAAAGACTATCATTTTACCATTGATACAGAAAACACATTTCCACACAGTTCAGGAATCGCTTCATCGGCTTCGGGAATGGCGGCTTTGGCGATGAACTTGATGAGTTTGGAAAAAGCTTTAAACCCGGAAATGAGCGAGAAATACTTTTACCAAAAAGCTTCTTTTTTGGCACGTTTGGGTTCGGGAAGTGCCTGCCGAAGCGTAAAAGGAAAACTGGTCGTTTGGGGAAATCACAAAAACATTCAAGGAAGCTCCGATTTGTTTGGAGTGGAATTTCCGAATGCCGTACACGAGAATTTTCAGAATTTTCAAGACACCATTTTGTTGGTTGACAAAGGCGAAAAACAAGTTTCGAGTTCCGTGGGTCATAATTTAATGAACGGACATCCTTTTGCCGAAAGGCGATTTGAACAAGCTCACGAAAACCTGGACAAATTAATCCACGTTTTCGAAAGCGGAAATTTGGAGGAATTCATTACCATTGTCGAAAGCGAAGCCTTGACTTTGCACTCGATGATGATGACTTCGATTCCGTATTTTATTTTAATGAAACCAAATACATTACAAATCATCAATGCGATTTGGAAGTTCCGAAACGAAACCAAAATTCCGGTTTGTTTTACATTAGATGCGGGTGCCAACGTTCACGTTTTATACCCAGAAAATGTAAAAGAAACTGTTTTGCAATTTATTAAGGACGAATTAGTTGGCTGTTGTCAAAATGGTCAGTACCTTTGTGACCACATTGGAATGGGGTCGATTGAAAACTAAAAACGTTTAATTTTTAATTTGATACACAAATGAACATTGAATTGGAAAAATCAAAATTGATGAAGTTGTTGGAAGAAACCAACGATGAGTCGATTATTGCATCCATCAAAAAAATATTCACAGCCAAGAAAAAAGATTTTTGGGATGAATTGACGGAGGAGCAACAAGATATTTTAAACGAATCATTGGAGCAATATGAAAGAGGTGAATATACATCATTTGATGAGTTTATAAAACCACACCTTTAGAAATGAAAAGAGAAGTCGTAATTACTCCTCGAGCCAAAATTGAAATTCAAAATGTTTTTGATTATTTGGAATCTAAATGGAATGAAAAAACAAAAAAGCAGTTTTCAAACAAGATCAAGTCAATTATAAATTTAATCGGTGAAAATCCGGAATTATTTCCAGTTTCGAATGTAAATAGAAAGATTAGAAAAGCCGTAATTAATAAACAATCGACTTTGTTTTATCATTTCGACAGCAAACACATTATTGTACTTTCTGTTTTCGATACCAGACAAAACCCAACAAAAATCAACAAAATAAAATAAGTTCAACACCTATATGAAAGGACCTTTATTTTACTCAAAAATATTACTCTTTGGAGAATACGGAATTATTCGTGACTCGAAAGGTTTGTCTATTCCTTACAATTTTTACAATGGCGCACTGAAGAGAGAAGAAAATCCATCAGCCGAAGCCATAAAATCCAACGGTCATTTGAAACGTTTTGTTTCTTATTTGGAGAACTTGCAAAGTGAGCAACCCGAATTGGTCACTTTCGATTTGGTTACCCTAAAAAATGATGTCGAAACTGGAATGTACTTTGATTCTAGCATACCACAAGGTTACGGCGTGGGAAGTAGTGGTGCTTTGGTTGCTGCTATTTACGACAAATATGCCCAAAATAAAATTACCGTTCTCGAGAATCTAACTCGTGAAAAACTATTGCAACTCAAAACTATTTTCTCCCAAATGGAGTCTTTTTTCCACGGAAAAAGTTCTGGTTTGGATCCTTTGAACAGCTATTTGAGCATCCCTATTTTAATCAATTCCAAAGACAATATCGAGGCAACCGGAATTCCAACCCAAAGTTTGGAAGGGAACGGTGCCGTGTTTTTGATAGATTCAGGAATTGTGGGCGAAACTGCTCCAATGGTCAATATTTTTATGGAGAACTTGAAAGATCAAGGTTTTCGAAAAATGTTGAAATCGCAATTTATAAAACACACCGATGCTTGTGTCGAAAACTTCCTTGGTGGCGACATGAAATCCTTGTTTGAAAACACCAAAAAATTGTCGAAAGTCGTTTTGAACAACTTCAAACCGATGATTCCGGAACAATTTCACGGCATTTGGCAAGAAGGAATTGACTCCAACGATTATTACCTAAAACTTTGCGGATCAGGTGGTGGTGGTTATATTTTAGGCTTTACCCAAGATCTAAAAAAAGCAAAATTAGCACTGAAAGATTATAAATTAGAAGTCGTTTACCAATTCTAAAAAATGCTGAGCAGAAAGCACAAACTTTTAGCCCTGAAATTCATCAGTTTGTTCTCTGTGGTTAGAGGTTACAACATTCCGATAATCGTTTTGGCGCAATATCTTTCGGCGATTTTCATCCTCGCTCCCGAAAAAAGAGCCCTATCCATCCTACTCGATTTCGACTTGTTTATCATCGTTTTTGTTTCCTCGTTGACTATTGCTTCTGGATATATTATCAACAATTTTTACGACAGCAAGAAAGATTTAATCAATCGTCCCAACAAGTCGATGCTTGACCGATTGGTCAGCCAGAAAACAAAGCTTTATGTTTATTTTACACTGAATTTCATTGTAGCCTTATTGGCCATTATTGTTTCTTGGCGTGCATTTCTATATTTTTCGGTTTATATTTTCTTGATTTGGTATTATTCGCATCGCATCAAAAAATACCCTATAATCGGGAATTTAACAGCCGCACTTTTGGCAGTTTTGCCTTTTTTTGCCATTCTTTTGTATTATAAAAATTTCTACGAAGTCATTTTTGGTCACGCAATATTCCTCTTTTTACTGCTTTTAATTCGCGAAATGATAAAAGACTTGGAAAACATCAAAGGCGATTTGGCCAACGATTACAAAACCATTCCTATCGTTTACGGCGAAGAAATTTCGAAAAAAATAATTACTTTTTTAACCATCTCGACTGTAATTCCAGTCTATGTTTTAATCGAAATTTTCGACGTGGGCTACATGGACATCTATTTTTATTCCTGCCTCATCATTTTGATTTTT
Organism: Flavobacterium limnophilum; assembly: GCF_027111315.2. Classification (GTDB taxonomy): domain Bacteria; phylum Bacteroidota; class Bacteroidia; order Flavobacteriales; family Flavobacteriaceae; genus Flavobacterium; species Flavobacterium limnophilum. The sequence continues at coordinate 3,392,395 of NZ_CP114289.2, forward strand.
TTCTTGCTTTATTTATGGAAATCCAACACCAAAGAGCAATATGTATTACTCCACAATGTCTTGAAATTCCTGATTGTGGCGGGAGTTTTCTGCATTGTTCTCATCAATCCAAGCGTGTTGTGGCATGGCGAAAAATTGTTGCGGTCTTTTTAATTTTTCAAGAGCTTTATCCTGCTGTTCACTATATCTCTTATGGCGAACCCCGCCACAAGAGGATGCCGTTTCCATCAGGGCTATGGCATTTGTTTTCATATTAACGTTTACAGGAAAATTTGCATCTTTCGAGAGTAATACTACGACTATGTAATTGAAATAATTATCCAAATTAATGGATTGTTGCGATATTTATGTTATTTGTAAAAAAAGATGAAATTGAAAATGACAGAACTAAAATTATATAAATCTAACTCGAAAGGAATTAAAATTTTGGCTTTAAGCTTACCTTTAATATTAATTGGAATTTGGATGATTTCGGAAAAGCAAAATGGAACTTTTGATTATTATATGGGTTGGTTTATTGTTTCACTTTTTGGTTTAGGAATTCCAATTAGCATTTTTAATTTATTAGACAAAAGACCACAAATTATAATAAATGAAAATGGAATTTGGGACAGAACAATAAAGCAAAATGAAATCAAATGGGAACAAATTAAAGAAAGCTATTTAATAGAAATATATAATCAAAGATTTATTTCAATTATTACTGATGATACATTTGTGTTCAAAAAAAATGCATTTAGTTGGTTAAGCAATTTAAATAAATATGTTGGCGCTCAAAAATTAAACATAAATTTAAGTCAAATCAAAATTGACGAAGCCAAGCTGACAGATTTTATCAATACTATTAGAATAACTGAAAAATATCAACGAAATAATCTAATCAAAAACTTCAATTCTAACCAAAGGTTAAATACAGTTTTCAACAGCCAAAAATACGTTGCTTACCTATTAATTTTAATGTGTATGTTCGTTATTTCCTTGAGTAATTTTTATGCTTTTTGGATAATAATGATTGCAATGGGTATTGGTGGGTTGATAGCAAGATGGTATAGAGGAACAAATAACAACTCCAGCTTAAGAAAATACTCGGAAAGAATAGCTTATTTAGGATTTACAAATATGATTTTAATAGTTCTTGCTTTTAAAACTTATGATTACACAACAAATAAAATTGGAGTCCAATTAACCAATAAAATAGAAACTTATAAAACCGAATTTGGTAATTATCCAAATGAAGTAAAAACCATAATCGATAAAATTGATTTTAATCCAATTGACAAATACATTGTTGACAATAATATTATTTACAAAAAAACAGATAAAGAATACATTTTAGAACTTAAATTCTTAAATCACAACACCAAAGAATTTGACAATGAACTAAACGAATGGAATTAGTACTGCTTCAAAAACGGTAGCGTTGTACAACTTCTTTAGAAAGTGAATTCCTTATTCAACAAAAACAAGACGCTTCCAGCCTGACAAATAGCAAGAATCAATAATTTCAAAACCGTAACTTTTATAAAACAGTCTTGTTTTTAAAAGTGAATGCCGAGTCCTAATCCAAAAACAATCAACTATTAAGCAATAAAAAACTATCTTTGCACAAATTATAGAATATTATGAATAACAAGGAAGGCAATAATAAAAAAAGCGGCGGCAGGGCAAACAGTTCTAGACCAAGCTCAAATAAGCCAAAACCTGCGATGCAAAAAAGGGCACAAGGTCCTAAAAAAGTAAAACCAAATACTAAGGTTGCCGAGGCTGCTGCTGATAAAGTAGAGAAAAAACCAAATCAGGCACCAAAGAGACCTAAAGTAAAAGACGAAATTCGTTTGAATAAATACATCTCTAATTCAGGAGTATGTTCTCGTCGTGATGCCGATATTTATATCCAATCCGGAAACGTGAAAGTGAACGGAATTCCCGTAACCGAAATGGGTTATATGGTAAAACCAGGCGATGTCGTGAATTTTGACGGAGCAACTTTAACTCCGGAGAAAAAAGTATATATCTTGCTGAACAAACCAAAAAACTTCACGACGGCACTTGACGAAGGTCAGGAATACCGCAATGTTTTGGAATTGGTAAAAGGTTCCACCACGGCAAAAATTGGTGCTGTGGGAAGAATGGATAAAAACACGACAGGATTATTATTGTTTACCAACGATACAGACATGATTCGTAAGTTTACTTTACCAACCAACAAATCATCCAAAATCTACCAAGTTTCGTTAGATAAAAACTTGAAATTCGAAGACTTGGAAAAAATACAAAAAGGATTGGTTCTTGACGGACACCGTGTTTTCGTGGAAGACGTAAGTTATATAGAAGGAGAAGCAAAAAGCGAAATAGGATTGAAATTAAGATCGGCCAACGTTAAGGTGGTTCGTTCTATTTTCGAACATTTCAGTTATGATGTTTTGAGAATCGACAGGGTTGCTTTTGCAGGTTTGACCAAAAAGAATTTGCCAAGAGGAAACTGGAGATTGCTTACCGAACAAGAAATCATCAATTTGAAAAACGTATAAATTTTCAAATTTCAAATAAAAAAATCCCAAAGCAATTTGGGATTTTTTTGTTTATAAAACTTTTTAATTACTTCCATTTCAAAGTCTCCATCAAACGCTGCATATCATTTTTGACGTAACTGGCAGCCGGCATAATAGAGTCAAAATTAGGTTTGGCATAGAAATAAACAGAACCCGTCACAAAATGTTTGATGCTGTCCGTAACGTAAAATTGGGAATTCGTGGCGGCATTTCCATCCACTTGATAAAACATGCCGTACACTTTTTTGGAAGGATCCAAATATGGCTGTTCCAAGATATCATCAGCTTTTATCACGTGCTCATAGGTTAATTTTTGGGCGTCGCGAAGTAATTTATTGATGTCATTATTTACGGGTTTATAAGTCAAATAAATCGTGGCTTTCATTTTTGGATACGTGATAGTGAATCCACAATTCTTCTCCCCTTTGATGACTGCTTCAGAATTCATTTCGAATGAGAATGGACATTTATTTTCAAAATTCACGTATTCCGCCACGGGATAATCCAATCGCAAATAGCTTGACGGTTTGGGCAAAACTTCGTCCTTACAGCTAAAAACAGAAAACATCACGATCAAAAGCGCGAAAATAGCAAGTTGTTTTTTGGTCATTTTATATTTATTCAATGGTGACTTTTATTTGTTTCACTCTTTTTTTGTCGACAGACTCGATGGTAAATGTGCAATTTTCGAACGCAATTTTCTGATCTTTCTGGGGGAAATTTCCCAAAATTTCAAGGATAAATCCTGCCAACGTTTCAGCTTCGCCTTTTGTTGATTCGAATAATTCTTCGTTGACATCGATAATTCTATAAAAATCCTTGAGATTTGTTTTTCCTTCAAAAAGATAATTCTTGTCGTCTATTTTAGAAAAATTGGTGTTGTCTCCGTCAAATTCATCGCTAATATCTCCCACAATTTCTTCTATAATATCTTCCAAGGAAACCAGTCCAGATGTTCCTCCGTATTCATCGACCACAATAGCCAAATGGCTTTTCATATTTTGAAAATCCTTCAGTAAATTGTCGATTTTTTTATTTTCAGGAATAAAAAACGGTTCTCGTATCAATGTTTTCCAGTCAAATTCTTCCTTGTCAATGTGTCGGAGTAAATCTTTTACAAACAAAACGCCTTCTATCTGGTCAATATTGTCTCTATATACAGGAATTCTGGAAAAACCTTTTTCTACAATTTTCGAATAAATGTTTTGGAAAGATTCTTCAATTTCCAATGCAAAAATATCCATTCTCGGACTCATTACCTGCTTAGCATCGGTGTTTCCGAAAGTCACGATTCCTTCCAGTATTTTTTGTTCTTCGGATGATGTTTCTTCCGTGTCCGTGAGTTCCAATGCTTGCGACAATTGATCGACCGAGAAATTTGTTTTTTGCTTCCCTAATTTATTGTGCAAATAGATGGTGACTTTGCGCATTGGCAAACTTATTGGCGACAGCAATTTATCGAGTACGGCAATTGGATAAGCTATCCATTTGGAAAACTTGATATTGTTTCTACTGGCATACACTTTGGGCAAAATCTCGCCAAAAAGCAAGATTAAAAAAGTAACCAAAATTACTTCCAGGATAAATTTCAAAATAGGCGAAGTAATGGCCGAAAATATATTATGACCCACATAGGAAAACAAAATTACGACACCTATATTGATAAAATTGTTCGCTACAAGAAGCGTGGCCAACAATTTTTTGGGTTTTTCCAGCAATTCCGAAATAATTTTTCCTTTAGATGGGTGCTCCTGCAAAGTGTCGTCGATGTCTTTTGCCGACAAAGAAAACAGCGCCACTTCGGCACCAGAAACTAGCGCAGAACAAAACAACAACGCAAATATTGCCACAAAACCGAATACTAAATTGGCATCTATGGTATAAGCAAAAAGAAAACTGGGCTCTGGGTCCAAATTGAAATAGATTAGTTAAACAATCAAAACGGCAAGTCATTTATGGGCAAGTCGTTGTTTTGTGGGTCAAAGTTAGTGTTTTTTGCAGTCTCGGGACTTTGAATTTGCTTGTCTTCGCTTCCTTTTTTTGTTGTCAAAAAAGTAAACTCGGTGACTTGAATCTCGATAGTGTGTTTTGTAGATCCGTCTTCGGCCTGCCACTGACGTGATTTTATTCGTCCTTCGACATAAATTTTATCTCCTTTTGACAAGTATTTTTCGCAAATTTCGGCGGCTTTATTGCGCACAACCAGATTGTGCCACTCGGTGGACGTAATCTTTTCGTTGGTAGTTTTGTTGATATAGACTTCATTTGTTGCCAAAGAAAATCTTCCTATGCAATTTCCTCCATCGAAATAATGCATCTTAACATCTTCGCCAAGATAACCAATCAGCATAACCTTATTTAACGTTCCGTTCATTTTATTGGGTAGGGATTAAACCCAAAGATACATGTTTTAAAAAATATTTAATTCGTTTCGATAAAATTAAAAATCACTATCGGGAAAGGAAATGTTTTCAAAGTTGTTGCATCCACTCCATTTTCAACCGTTCCGTCAACCTTTATTTTCCAAAACTTGATGTGCAAATGCTGGTGCGATAATTTATGAATGATGCTTTTATCGTTACAATCTTCGATACTTATTACGGTATTGTATTTGAAAAATTCTTCTTGAACGTTGGCCGAAATAAAATCAAAATCTTCAGGTGTTTCCGTTTCTATCAATGGAAATTCATAGAGATTGTGCCAAATTCCTTTTGCGGTTCTTTTTTGGATTATGGTATTTTCATTCTCATCAGAAACCACGAGATAATTAAAGAATCGATTCCTGACTTTAGTCTTCTTTAATTTAACAGGCAATTGATCGACTTTCTTTTTTTGTAAAGCGGCACAACTGGTATTGAAAACACAAACATCGCAATTGGGATTTTTAGGAACACATTGCAAAGCGCCAAATTCCATAATGGCTTGATTGAAAAGCGCCGGATTGTCTTTAGGCATCAATTCGAAAGCCAAAGCGGCAAACTCTTTTTTGGCGGAAGCCGAAGCAATATCGGTTTCCACATCAAAATAACGAGACAAAACCCGAAAAACGTTTCCATCGACCACTGGAACGAGTTCATTATAGGAGAAAGAAGCAATCGCAGCGGCGGTATATTCACCAACGCCTTTTAATTTCAACAAGTCATTATAATTGCCAGGGAATTTTCCAGACAATTCATTAGCTACGTATTGAGCGGTTTTGTGTAGATTTCGAGCACGGGAATAATAACCTAAACCTTGCCAAAGTTTCAAAACTTGTTCTTCATCGACCTTGGCCAAGTCAAAAACGGTTGGAAAAGCCGTTGTAAAAGACAGAAAATAAGGCGTTCCTTGCGCTACTCGAGTCTGTTGTAACATTATTTCGGAGAGCCAAATTAGGTATGGATTGTCGGTTTTGCGCCAGGGCAAATCGCGTTTATTTTGTAAATACCATTTTATCAAGACATTGGAAAAAATCATCCTTAAATATTAGTTGACAAAAGTAAAAGTTTATATGATTAAAATTTAATGAATTAGCTTGAATAATTGTTTTTTTAATTCATATATTTGCAAACTCAAAATTAGTATATCATTTATAAATACGAAAGAAAATGACGAAAGCAGATATCGTTGCAAAGATCGCAGAAAAATTAGGTCTTGAAAAAGGAGATGTTCAAGCAACAGTAGAGACCTTTATGACTGAAGTAAAAAGTTCATTAGAAGAAGGAGACAATGTTTATTTAAGAGGATTTGGAAGTTTCATTGTAAAAACAAGAGCTGAAAAAACTGGAAGAAATATTTCTAAAAACACTACAATTAAAATTCCTGCTCACAACATCCCTGCATTTAAACCTGCAAAAGTTTTTGTTGAAGGAGTAAAAGTTAATAACGAAGCAAAATAAAAATATTTATTAATCACAAAATCACCCTACTATGCCAAGTGGTAAAAAAAGAAAGAGACATAAGGTAGCAACGCACAAACGCAAAAAAAGAGCGAGAGCTAACCGTCACAAAAAGAAAAAGTAGTTTATAACTACTTTTTTCTTTTTAAACGTTCATTGAAATCGAAAATTAGTGTTCGGTATTCAGTTTTTAGTATTCAGTATACTGGCAACTTAAAACTGTCAACTGCCAGCTAGTTTTCCCCGGGTTCAATACCTGTTAAAATTATTGTTTAATCCATCCTTGCTGAAGTTGGAAGTTAGAAGTTGGAAGTTGGAAGTTTTTTTGTAACTACAAAAACCTGAAACCTGAAACTTGAAACTAAAACTAAAAGTTAGGATAAAAATTTACAGAGTGAATAAAGAATTAATCATTAGATCTAGTTCTGAAGCCGTAGATTTTGCCTTATTAAAAGATGGAAAACTAATTGAATTACACAAAGAACAAGAAACGAGCAACTTCCAGGTTGGCGATATTTTTATTGCCAAAATAAGAAAACCAGTTGCCGGACTAAACGCTGCTTTTGTAAACGTGGGCTTCGAAAAAGATGCTTTTTTACATTATCACGATTTGGGACCTAATCTTGCTTCCCAACTGAAATTCATAAAACTTGTAAGCGCAGGTAAAATAAAAGATTTCTCCCTAAAAAACTTTCAGTTTGAAAAAGAGATAGACAAAGATGGGTCGATAACAGAAATTATCAATCCCAACCAATCTATCTTAGTACAAGTCGTCAAAGAACCAATATCTACCAAAGGACCAAGGATTAGCGCCGAGCTTTCCCTTGCCGGAAGATTTATTGTTTTGGTTCCGTTTTCTGACCGTGTTTCTATTTCTCAAAAAATAGAAGACAAAAAAGAAAAGGAACGTTTGAAACGACTCGTTCAAGCCGTCAAACCAAAAGGATTTGGTGTTATTGTTCGCACAGTAGCCGAAGGCAAAAGCACAGTAGAATTAGAAAAAGATTTGCAGAACCTCATAGAGAGATGGACTGCAATGTGTAAAAAATTACCAACCGCCCATCATCCGTCCAAGGTATTAGGAGAGCTCAATAGAGCTTCATCAATATTGAGAGACGTCTTCAACGATACCTTTAGCGGTATCCAAATAGATGATGAAGAGTTGTACCACCAAACGAAGGATTATTTACAAGAAATAGCCCCTTCGAAAACATCGATTGTTAAGTTTTATCAATCCAAAGACACTCCAATTTTCGAGAAATACAATATAGAGAGACAAATCAAGACCTCCTTTGGAAAAACAGTTTCCATGAGTAAAGGTGCTTACCTTATTATCGAACACACCGAAGCTTTGCACGTCATCGACGTCAACAGCGGAAACCGTTCTAATAAAGCATCGAACCAAGAAGACACTGCCATGGAAGTCAATATGATTGCCGCCGCCGAAATCGCCAGACAATTGCGTCTTCGCGACATGGGTGGAATAATCGTAATTGATTTTATCGATATGTCCAATCCTGAAAATCGCAAAGTCCTGTTCGACTTCCTTAGAGAAGAAATGAGCGATGATAAAGCGAAACACAAAATCTTGCCTCCGAGTAAATTTGGATTAGTCCAGATTACCCGACAAAGAGTAAGACCGGAAGTCAACATCAAAACTAGAGAAGAAGATCCAAACAATATTGAAGGCGAAATCGAAGCGCCAATTCAAATCATTGACAAAATCGCTCTTGACCTAGAAAGCATACTAAAAACCCACAAAGATGTCGTGCTTAACGTGCATCCATTTGTGGCCGCATACCTTACCAAAGGTTTTCCATCGATACGTTCAAAATGGTTTTTTGAACATAAAAAATGGGTGAAAATCATACCGCGTGACGCTTACACGTATTTAGAATATCATTTCTACGACAAAAAGAAGAATGTTATTATAGAATAAAACAAAAACCGCCTTTCGTGAGATTGGCGGTTTTTTTGTGCGTCATTGCGAGATTTTTCGAAGCAATCTGGAGCTTAATCCAGCTATTCGTTGCAATCTTTTCTTTTATAAAGAAAAAAAGAAAAGGATTTCCACTGCTATCTGGGCTAGGGCATTCAACTTCGAAACACCATCATTCCCTTACAATCACAATTTTTCTCCTGATTTCATTTCCAAACTCGTCCTCCACCGTAATGCAATGAATTCCTGAACTGGGTGTAATCGGCATTTCGTGAAAAGTCTTCGTGCTTCCTTTATAAATATTGTCCACATACCAAAACAACTGGACTCCTCTCGACGAATGGGCAACTTTTAAAATAACCGGCTGAATTTCGCTATTGAAATTCTTGGTCAAATAAATTTTTCCATTAGTTTTTGGATAGATAAAATCCATCGAAGTCGTTTGGGTCGACACACAATCTCCCCGAAAAGGAGGCAAAGGTCGATACTCTATGTGTTGATTTTTATAATACCATTCCATAACCGGCGGCAGTACAAACCATTTCTTGGTAATGATATTTTCTATATTTTCACAACTGCTGTTTACCCGATATTGCCCCGTTTTGTCCAAATGAACCGTTTTATGATATGGACAAACCGAAGTTGTTTTTCCTTTCAAGGAAACCAATTGTTTAATTTTTGAACAATCATCCTGCGCCAAATGACCACTCAAACTACAAACCTCGACTTCTTCCAAATCATTCAACGGAGGTTCAAACCATTTTTGTCTGGGCAACAAATTAAAAACGTCGAATAAAATAGGTGCCGCACTAGTAACCCCGGTCAAACTTGGCCGTCCCTCACCAGAAGCATTTCCAACCCAAACACCGACAACGTAACGCGAATTGGTGCCGATTGCCCAAGCATCGCGATTCCCGAAACTGGTTCCCGTTTTCCAGGCGATTTTCTGCGAGCTGTCGTAAAACTTCCAAGCCTCGTCTCCTTCCGGCCTATTCACTTCTTCCATTGCATTATAGGTCAACCAAATAGAACCTGCGCCCAAAATGGTTTTGTCGAAACTTTCCATTCCAAAATCGGTTTTGAAGTCATTTTGGTAATTCAATTCGGCAAATTCCTTGCTTCGATATCTTCCCTGATTTTTGCCAAAAAAATCAACCGTCGAAGACAAACCGGCATAGGTTCGACACAAATCCCACAAATTGCTTTCGGCACCACCCAGAATCAAGGACAATCCGTAATGGTTTGGCTGTTTTGAAATATCGCTCAATTTAAATTTTTGTAATTCTTCGTAAAACTTGTTTACCCCGAAACTTTGCAACATCAAAACCGCCGGAATATTCAAGGAACGGGACAAAGCCCGATGTGCAGGAACAGCTCCGTCGAAAGTGAGATTAAAATTCTGGGGCGTGTATCCAGAAATTTGGGTGGGAATGTCGGCAACCAAAGTGTTTGGCAACAACTCGCCATCGTCCAACATTGCAGCATACAAAAACGGTTTCAAGATACTTCCGGTGCTTCTTGGCGCACTGATAATATCGACATCCTTTTGATGGTTTCCGTCCGTTGGCGCATTACCCACATAACTTATCACGTTCCTGTTGGCAATATCAATCACTAAAATCGCCAAATTATTGACTTCGTTTTGTTTGTATTGGTTGTAATATTGCTTGGCAATTTGGTTCACCCTATTTTGCAAAGCCATTTCAACCGTGGTTTTCACCCGAGTTCCTTCCTGGTTTTTGGCCACACGCTGCAATAAATGGGGTGCAATTTGGGGCAAATCAAAAGGTTTTTGAGGCAAGGGTTCGTCAATCGACAATTCATACGTTTGCCTGTCGATAATCCCTTCGCGATGCAATTTCAACAAAAGATGGTTTCGTTTTCGGAGCAGTTTCTGTTGATTCTTTCCAGGATAAATCAAGCTCGGTGCATTGGGCAACACTGCCAAAGTTGCACTTTCTGCCCAAGACAATTGATGGGATTGCACGCCAAAATACCGCCAAGAAGCCATTTCCAAACCCACGACATTCCCTCCAAAAGGAGCGTGGGCCGCATACAAATCCAAAATTTCCTCTTTGGAATCTCGAAGTTCCAATCGTGTGGCAAGGATAATTTCGATAATCTTCTCGAAATACGTCCTACTTTTTCCTTTTCGGGACAAGCGGATTACCTGTTGCGTAATTGTGCTTCCCCCGCGAACCACTTTGCCGGCTTTCCTGTTTTCCTTAAAAGCATTGACCATCGCCACAGGATTGAATCCGGGGTGTTTGTAGAAATACTCGTCTTCGAAATAAACGATACACTTTTTGAATTTATCCGGAACGCTGTCTTGGGCAGGAAACCGCCATTGGCCATCATCGGCTATTTTAGCTCCGAGCAGCTCTCCTTCTTTGCTTTCAATTACCGTGGAATACGGTTCTTGAAACAAGGTCCTGGGCAACGAAAAATAATAAACCACCAAAAGCACGAATGCAATTAATGATTTAATTTTATACTGCTTTATCCAATTGATGATACGTTGCGAGAACGCTTTCAGTTTGTTTTTCAAGTTTTTAAAAATATAAAAATAACCCTTTCAGAGTTTGAAACTCTGAAAGGGCTCGTTAACTATACTTACTTAATCACCTCAACCCAAAATCCTTTGGTTCTAGCCAAAAACGTATGGTCGTACATCGCTTCGCATTGCAATCCGGGCAAATAATAATTCCCCAAATAGGAAGCGTTGAGCAAGATTCTGAAGGTCTTGGCCTCATTGGCATTCAATCCAAAATAAAAATTGGTTCTGTCATCACGAATGTCGATATAATCGGCAATGTTGCTTGTCGCATCGCCATAATCGGTGAAACGCGTATTGACGATTTCAAATCCTGAAGGCAAAATTTGCGACAAGGCCACATTCTCCACCCTCTCATTCTTCCTGTTTTTGACAGTTACCACGGCCACAAATTCGGTTCCCTGATTTATTTTGGCCACATTGATAATTGCTCCTTTCCTGTTTTTGAAAACTACATTGGCAGACAAATTACTTTGAACAACCTGCTCTTGACCAATTGGAAGAATTCCTGTGTTGAGCACTCGAACAAAAAGCGTGTTGTTTTTGTTGTTTTTTATCGTGATGCCATTTGTCCCAGATTTTACTCCCAAAGTCCTTTCGGCTATCGATTTCATTGTTTTTACAACCTGTTTTTTACCTTCATTATTGAATTGAACATCGATGCCCTTGGTTCCGTTGCTTTGTGCAAACTTCGACATCGAATACAAACAATAAGCCGTCGTTTGCGTGCTCATCCATTCGCTGCTGGACATTTGTTTGGCCAGTTTGCTCGCCATCAAAAAGGCATTTTGTTTTTGTCCCAACAAGATCAAGGTTTCCAATGTCATTGCGCGATTCCTGTCGCTGGAACCATAATAGTAATAATTATACCTCGTGTTGATCTCGTCAATTTTGCTTTTTGCCAACAAGGTCAGTCCTGCCGCTTTTTGTCCGGCCAAAACATAAGCCGATGCCAAACGCAATTTGCTTTCGTTGGAAATTCCCGCGGTTTCCCTCAATCGATTCATCGAGGACAAATCAGGTGAACCGGCCAATGCCAAGGTATACAATCGGTAGGCTTGCGCCAAATCATTGCCGTATTGCACTACAAATCGCCACTGCTTGGCTTCTTTTTGTTGATACGAAATCCATTTTGACTTGAAATTAATGGGTAAAACATAGCCTTTTTTCTCGGCTTCTATCAAGAAATGTCCCGCATAGGAACTGCCCCAATCATCCGCCGTTGGTTCGCCTTGCCAATAGGAGAATCCTCCGTTCGACAACTGGAAACTTCCCAATCTCGTGATTCCGGCAGTTACATTTTTTTGGATGTTTTGTTTGCGAACGGCATCAATATCGACAACATCATTCAGGAACAATTGCGGAAAAACGGCCGAAGTAGTCTGCTCGACACAACCGTGCGGATATTCTATCAGATATTGCAATCTCCTGTTGAAATCGATGGTCGGCATTGACGAAACTTCGAGCTTGGCCTTGTTGCTTCCGGCGACTCCAAAAGTTTTCCAGGAAATGGCTTTGGAACTGTTGGGTGGCAAAACGACATCGGTAAATGTACTCGTCACCGGATTGGGATTCGTCATGTCGATTTCGACATCATAGGTCGATTTTGCAGCTCCGGAAGTTGCAACGATTTGCACTTTTCCAATTCCTGTGGCTCCACCCACTTCCAGGTTAAAATACGCCATTTTTTCGTCAGGTTGTGCGAAATTCAAACTTTGGACAGTGCTTCCTATAACTCTCAATCCATTGTTGGTTTTTATTTGAACAGTCACCTTTTTGATGTTTTTTTCCATCGTAAAAACAGTAACCGGAATAGTCACTTTTTCCGAAGGCGAAATTTTTCTTGGCAAAGAAGCCAATACCATCAAAGGACTGCGAACTGGAGTTGCTTTTTCGACACTTCCGTAAGCACTCGAGTTGGCATCGGCGGCCACGACCATCGTTCTTACCGATCCAATGTATTTGGGCAATTTCAATTGATGCATTTTCGTCTGTCCTTTTTCCAACTTGAACGGGCCAATATACACCACGACCGGTTTGAAACGATTGGCTTTCTTGGCTTTTCCGCCACCCAAATCTTGGTCGCCTCCAATACTAAAAATCTGGTTAACTTTTCCGCCATAGGCACCAATAACATCGTCGTAAACATCCCAGGTTTTCACGCCCAAAGCTTCTCGAACATAAAAGGCATTCCAGGCATTCGGCGTTTTGAAACGAGTTAAATCCAGCAAACCTTCATCAACAATGGCAATCGTATAAGTCATTGCTTTCCCTGATTTTTCACTTACTTTGACATTGAACGGCTGTTCCGGTCTCAAGACATCGGGCATTACCAATTTCGGTTCGAGAATGGTATTTTTATCAATGACTTCAATCGGGATGATACCGTACATCCTAATGGGCAAATCGTTCTTGGTCGAGGCGTGCGGCTGCAACAAGGTGATGTTGAAATACACATTCGGCGCCATAGCAGACGTGATTAGCACTTCTACTTTCGTTTCTCCTGTTTGGGTCGTTGCCCAAAGTGTTTGAACCACTTTCGAGCCATTTTCGATGGAAATCAAGGCGCGACCACCTTGGCTGGAAGGAAAGGAAATCTGCGCTTTTTCGCCAACGGCATATTTCTTTTTGTCGGCGGAAAAAACAAGCATATTTGCAGTTGAAGCATCGGTGTTTCTGGTTTTTCCTGACCAGATAGGCCAATCAATATTCACTGTCAGGGCTGTTGCGTGCCCGTCTGTTTCGTCCGAAACCCTGATTAAATAGCGCCCCCACTCTTCATCATTCAAGGCAAACTGCACCATTCCCTTGCCGTTTGCTCCCGTACTCAATCGGAAAGTTTTATAGGAAGTTGTGGCATTCGACGAATTATAATTCGACAAATTATCGCTCGAAGCATCCCACCACCAGCGCCATTCGACTTTGTAAACCTTGATTTCCAGATTTTTTACCGCTTTTGGATGCCCTTGTTCATCTAACGTGACGATGTCGAAACGGTTGTTTTTTCGGGTTTCCAACATTCCGTACTTATTGAGTTCCGGAGATTTTATCCCCACGTAAGTTTTGTAAGGAGAATATGCGGTGGACATCACGTCGGTACTGAAATCGCCACCTTCCTCATATACTTTGGTAATGAATGAGGCCTTCAACATTCCCGGGGCTTGTCCCTGCAATTTGGGTTCGATGTTTACAGAAGCCTTTCCATTGGCATCCACTTTACCGGAAAAAATATTGATTTCCTCGGTGCTGAATTGACGCACCAAATCATCAAAAACATAATTGGAGTAATTCTTGAAAGTAGTGGTTTGTTGGATAAATTTTGCCTGCATTTCCACCTTCAAATCTTTGGCGACAGCGCCGTGAAGCCAAGTCACTTCGAGATTGCTGGTGTTGGGATACGAAGAGGAAAGTACGGCGTTTTTGAAACTGTTTTTTATCTTTAGGCGATTGGGCTTTATGGTTTCAATTTTGATGCTTTTATAGAATTTTGCTCCACCCACATTGGCCATTGCTTCCCAATTTCCCGTTGGCGCATCAGAATTTGTCGGAACAACAAAAAGATAGTGGTTCCAATCGTTCGATCTTTGAACGGTTTGGTAAACCACTTTGCCGTTGGGGTCGGACAACCTGAATTTAATGGGGTGTGATGGGGGCAATTTATTCGCCGCATCGTTCAAGATAAACGACAAATACAATTTATCGCCGGGACGCCAAACGCCTCGTTCCCCATAAATATAGCCTTTGAGTCCTTTTTGCAAAGTTTCGCCGGCAACGTCAAAATTACTGACCGACAAAGAATTTCCGTCGTCAAGCTTGACATAAGTCGATTGGTTTCCTAAAGTCACGATGGCGAAATAGGCAAATTTATCCAACTGAAAATTGGCAATTCCTTCACTGTTTGTCGCCACGGATGCCAATTTTTGTTGTTGGTAACTATACAAATCGACGGTTGCATTTGAAACCGGCTCGGTAGTCACTATATTATTTACCGCAATGAAATAAGATTTGTTTTCACCTCGCTTGGCTATCACTCCCAAATCGGAAGCGAGAATGTTAGTTCCTATTTTGGTATTGTGGTAATAGGAATTCGAACAAGGGTTGTCCCTTTGTTGCCAATCGTAATCATCGTCATAATAATCGTCGTAGTCATAGTAATTGTTTCCGCTGTAATTCACGTCTTTCTCATCGACCACTTCTTCTTCCTCCTGATTCTCTTCGGTCGAGGGAGATTGACATTTGTAAAGCGAATACGCTTTCTTGAACGAGAACTCCACCCTGTAAATGGCACCGGGTTCGGGCGTGATTATTTTGGACAAATCTAGGGCAAACGTGTTCCATCTGCCAAAATTCAGCAGTTTGTTTTCCTTCAAATTCAAGGTCGTTTTGGCAATGGGTTGCGCCACCCGCTTCAAATTACGGGTTCCGTTCAATTCGTTGTCCTGAAGAAATTGGAGGATATTGTTCTTGTAAATCTTGTAAACTTTCACGTCAACGGCACCCAAGTTCACGGCTTCGAAATTGAGTTTCAAATTGTTGGAACTTGGCAAAATGGTTCCGTTTTTCACAAAACGCACACTTGGTTTGGTTTGTTCAAAAGAGACTTTTGTCATAAAATTTTGCAACATCTTTTGCCCTTCGTCATTCTCGATCCCCTGGAAAACTTCAACCAAAAGTTCTCCGCTAATTTCCTGCAAAGGCTTTCTGTTTCCATACTCATCCACTTCGTCTTCATTCAAGGTGGATGCACTTGTCCCATCGTTATTGAAAAACACTTTCAACAAATTCCCTTGAACCACAAACTTGAGATTACTGGTGTTTTGTATGGCTACCAATCCGCTAAAATCCTGTCTGTTCTGCAAAGGGTCGGAAAAATTGATGTACAAGGTTTGGACATTTCCTTCCGGAATTTCTACTTTCATAACCTTGAAAACATCTTTTGCGGCAATGGCATACTCCATTTTTCCTTTTTGGTCGATATCGAAATCGCCGCCGTCATACGAAATTTCAACCTTGCTTTCTTCCGAAAAACGTTGAATACTGTCGATGATAAACTTGAATTCCGTTCCGGAGTTAACGGTTTTGTCGAATTTAATTTTTAACTCCTTATTTTTTTGTTCAGCCGTAATCAATTTTTTAGCCGTTTCAAGATCGATGTTGTCGGCCGTTTTTAGCGTTCCGTTCAAATACTGGAAGTCTTTATTATAGGACTGGACATCGTGTGTTTCGACAACGAAATCCTGTTTGATGGTTTTAATGGTAAAATTGAATTGGGAAAGTTCTTTTTTCACGGTTATCAGTTTGGACAAATTCAGGCTGACTTGATATTCCGTGTCCGATTTCAATTTTTCTTCAGGAATAAAGGCAATGGTATTGCTTGAAAGTGCGATAACCTTCCCGTCAACACTTGGCGAAATATCGAACAAATCGCTGTCTAAAACTTGGTTCGCTTTCCATTCTTTTTTGTCGAAAGCCAGAACCACCCTAATATCAGAAGTCGTCGAGACAACCCCTCCGGTAAAACCCGTTATATACTCTTTAAACAATGAAAAATCAGAATTAAAATCAGACGATTTCTTGCTGCACGCTTGAAATACCAAAAAAACAAAAAACACGTAAACTAATCCTTTTGCTTTCATTTTTATAAAGAGTTAATGGGTTACGAAAAATATATTTATGACAAAAAAGTATTCCAACACAAAATGCACAACAACGAAAATGCATTTTATATTGTAGTAAAAGTATAGTATTTTTGAATTACTTTTAAGAAGAATTTTCAGGATAAATAAAAATATTTTTTTACCTCCTTTTTTTGAAAAACCGCTTCATCAATTCCGAAGCTTCATTGGCCAAAACTCCCCGAATTACTGTGGTTTTTGGATGCAATTGGGTTCCCATTTTTTCGAAACCGCGATGCTCGTCGCTGGCTCCATAAACAATTTTTGAAATCTGGCTCCAGTACAAAGCGCCGGCACACATTTGGCAAGGTTCCAAGGTGACATACAGCGTGCAACCCACCAAGTATTTTCCACCCAGAAAGTTGGCGGCGGCTGTTATGGCCTGCATTTCGGCGTGGGCGGTAACGTCATTGAGCATTTCGGTAAGATTGTGACCTCGGGCAATGACTTTGTTGTCGATTACGATGATGGCACCTACGGGAATTTCGTCTTTTTCAAAAGCCATTTCTGCCTCCTGCAAGGCTTTCTTCATGAAATATTCGTCGGTGAAAGGGTTTTCCATACGGCAAAAGTACGATTTTGAAACAATTTTGTGGGTCTTATAACCATTAACAAACATTCAAAAAAAATCTTCTTTTGCCTATTATTAAAATTTCCAATAACTAATTGCCTCAAAAAAGATGAAATTTTGAGGCGATTAGTAAAAATAATCGCCTCATTTTTTAGTTTTGACATTTTTTGACGCAGAATAAATTCAAAAACAGAATTAAATTTAAAACCGTAAATTCGCTTTTTGAATTCTAATGAAAAGTAACTTACTCCAACACATCAATAATCCAACCGACTTACGTCAACTCGATGAAGCCCAACTTCCTCAAGTTGCCCAAGAATTGCGCAATTTTATTATTGACATTGTTGCCACAAAAGAAGGTCATTTGGGCGCAAGCCTCGGCGTTGTAGAACTTACTATTGCTTTGCATTATGTATTTAATACACCGGAAGATTTATTAATTTGGGACGTGGGACATCAAGCTTACGGACACAAAATATTGACTGAAAGAAGAGAAAATTTTCATACTAATCGCCAACTGAACGGCATTTCAGGTTTTCCTAAAAGAAGCGAAAGTATTTATGATGCTTTTGGCGTAGGCCACTCCTCCACTTCCATTTCGGCAGCTTTGGGAATGGCGATTGCCTCGAATTTGAAAGGCGATTTAGAAAAACATCATATAGCAGTTATTGGCGATGCTTCCATCGCATCTGGAATGGCGTTCGAAGGTTTGAATCACGCTGGCGTTACCGATGCCAATTTACTGGTAATTCTCAACGACAACGCCATCGGGATTGACCCAAGTGTTGGCGCTTTGAAAAAGTATCTCACTGCCGTGAAAGAAGGAAAAAACCCGAAGAAAAACAATATGATTAAATCCCTGAATTTTGATTATTCAGGACCAATTGATGGCAATGATATTTTTGCAGTCATCAAGGAATTGAAAAGGCTGAAAAAAGTAAAAGGACCAAAATTCCTTCACATAATTACCACAAAAGGAAAAGGGTTACAGCAAGCCGAAGAAGACCAGGTAAAATACCACGCTCCCGGAAAATTTGATGCTTCAACCGGAGAAATTCACCCAAAGTCAGAAGAAAATTTGCCTCCAAAATATCAGGATGTTTTTGGCTTGACCATTTTAGATTTGGCGAAAGCTAATGAAAAAATTATTGGAATCACGCCTGCCATGCCATCGGGAAGTTCGTTGAAATTCATGATGGACGCTTTTCCAAAACGCGCCTTTGACGTGGGAATTGCCGAGCAACATGCAGTCACTCTTTCAGCAGGAATGGCAACACAGGGAATGATTGTTTTTTGCAATATTTATTCCACTTTTTTGCAACGAGCCTACGACCAAGTCATTCACGACGTGGCTTTACAGGATTTGCCAGTTATTTTTTGTTTAGACAGGGCAGGATTGGTTGGCGAGGACGGCGCCACGCATCACGGCGTTTTCGACTTGGCTTATTTGCGTTGTATTCCCAACATGATTATTTATTCGCCATTGAATGAAATGGCTTTGCGAAACATTCTATACACAGCCCAATTGGGGTTGAATCACCCAATTGCGATTCGCTATCCTCGTGGTCGTGGTCAAATTGTGGATTGGCAAAAACCCTACGAAAAAATTGAAATCGGCAAGGCAAATTGCCTCCAAGAAGGGACGAAATTGGCGGTTTTATCCAACGGCACCATCGGCAATAACGTGACTCTGGCATTATCCAAAATAGACAATCCAGAAACCATTGCCCACTACGATTTTGCTTTTGTCAAACCCTTGGACGAAAATTTATTGCATACCATTTTCACGGCATTTGAAAACATAATCACCATTGAAGATGGCGTTGCAAAAGGAGGTTTTGGCACGACTATTGCTGAGTTTGCAACGAAAAATAATTATACTTCAAAGGTGAAAATTCTTGGAATTCCTGACGAATTCATAGAACAAGGAACTATTGAAGAATTACAACAATATTGCAAAATTGACGTCAAAAGTCTGGAGAATATTTTTTCGAACTATTGAAATGAATTATTTTTGCATTTTCAAACTAAATATTTAATAATGAAGTTACTACACATCCTACTTATACTAGTTTCATTAACATTTTTTGCAAATAGTTATTCACAAGAAAAAGAAGAGCTGACCCCAATAATGGTTGAAATCATCCCGATCACAGCCTTTTTACCCCCAATAACAGCCACAAAAACAATAAAACCAGCCATAACCCTCCTGTTCCCGGTTTCGGCTTGGACAAAAAAGAACACGGTAGGGTTTGACCTAAGTGAAATTGCATTTGTCAACTGGAGCGCTGGAGGTACCAGTTCTATTTCGGGCTTGGTAAAAGGGAATTTTACTCGAGTTTACAACACGGAAAAAAGCAAATGGGTAAGTGAACTCATCGTGAAATATGGAATCAACAAGCAAGATGGATTGGATATCAGAAAATCCGATGACGAGTTTCGAATTAATTCCACTTATGGCTATAGAAAGAACGAATCTTCGAATTGGTATCATTCGGCCAAATTCAATTTTAATACCCAGTTTACCAACGGTTACAAATACCCAGACACCGAACATCCCATTTCAAAACCATTTGCGCCAGCCTACACTTTCCTTGGAGCCGGTGCCGATTATTTCGACAAAGCGAAGAAATTTGACGTCTATATTTCGCCAGTGACCTTGAAAAGCACTCTGGTTTTAGACCAAACTTTGGCCAACAAAGGCGCTTTTGGTGTAACCAAGGCAACTTACGATTCGGAAGGAAACATGATTTCAAAAGGAAAACAATCCAAAACCGAATTTGGATTTTTGGTAACCAACTACTACAAAAAAGAAGTTTGGAAAAACATCACGATGGAAAACCGATTGAGTTTATATTCTGATTATGCCAACAATTTCGGGAACATCGATGTGGAATGGAAATTGCAATTTGATTTAGTTGTCAATCAATATGTAAGTGCCAACATTGGAGCGCACGCCATTTATGACGATGACGTAAAAACTACCGAGGTAATTGATGGCGAAAAAGTTGCCAAAGGCCCAGTATTGCAGCTAAAACAAACCCTTGGCATCGGAATGGTTTATGCTTTTTAAACCTTAATTCGTTTTTCGGCCGTTGATGGTTTCATATAATTCCAAGGCATTTCCGTCAGTCAAAAGACTTACGTAATGGCAAATATGCAAGAGTCTTTTGTACAAATCCTCTTTTTCTTCCCAGAACTTTTCGGGCAATATCTTCAGCAATAATTTGTCGTAATTGGACGAATTTCCGTCGAATTTATTATTGAAAGCGGTGATGAATTTATCCAACAAGGTTTGGATAATCTGGTAACCAACGATTTCTTTTTCGATTACCTCGCGACTTTGATAGATGTTTTTGACGCTCAACTTGATTATGTCATCCATTTGGACTTTGTATTTGCTTTTGTCGGTCAAGGCGAAAGGGAATCTACCATCCAAAATAGCCTCTTCATTTTCGACAAAAACTTTCACTGCATCGTTTATTAAACTGCCAATGGCCAAAGCCCTCAGGTAACTGATTCTATCTTCTTTGGTGGTCAACGTATTGTATTTTGAAGAATCTATGCTGTCTTTGACTAATTTGATTAAATATTCCAAGGCAAAATCTTCGGAAACCAAACCTAGATTGATGCCGTCTTCGAAATCGATAATGGTGTAACAAATATCATCCGCAGCCTCGACCAAATAAGCCAAAGGATGTCTTTCGAAACCAATGTCGTCTCCGTCTTTATTGGAAATCATTCCCAATTCGGAAGCTACATCTTGAAAGAATTCCTTGTCTGATTGAAAGAAACCGTATTTTTTGTCGGCAATATTTGATGTTGGTTTTTTGGGCAAACTTTCTTTTGGATATTTCAAGAAAGCACCAAGAGTGGCATAGGAAATTCTCAAACCGCCTTCAATTCCAGGACGACTGGCAGTAAGCACCGAAAAACCGTTGGCATTGCCTTCAAAATCGATTAAATCTTGCCATTCCTTGGCCGAAAGTTGGTCTTTGTATTGTTGTCCATTTCCAATGGAAAAATATTCGCCAATGGCTTTTTCTCCGGAATGTCCAAAAGGCGGATTACCAATGTCGTGTGCCAAAGAAGCAGCGGCAACAATGGCCCCAAAATCATTAGCCTGAAAACCGTGAACTTCTTTCAGATGCGGATATTTTTCGATGATTTTCTTGCCAACCAATCTCCCTATGGAACGTCCCACAACCGAAACTTCCAAACTGTGCGTCAATCGGGTGTGCACAAAATCGGTTTTCGAAAGTGGAATAACTTGTGTTTTGTCTTGCAAACTGCGAAATGCCGCCGAGAATATAATTCGATCATAATCGACTTCGAAACCCAAACGAGTGTCGTCTTGTTCAATTCGTAATCGTTTGCTCGTGTCGCCTTGACGTTTTAAAGACAATAGTTGTTCCCAGTTCATTTTGATCTTTTTGATATTTATCTTCAAAGATAAAAGAAACATTCTTTTATAAAAAAGTTAACTCTAAAATTATTTAAAAGCTTTGGAAACAATTAGCAATAAAGGCAAAAGAGCTACTTTTAGTCCTGATTGTCAATTGCTTTCGCAATTACCTTTTCCTTTTTTCTTTAAAAAAGAAAAGAAAAACGAAGAGCAGGAACTATGCGGCTAAAAACGCCTCATAATTCCTGCTCCTAAAAAAATGGAATTCAGTTTATTTCAACAGGTTCAGCAAAAGTTGTTGTCCCACGATATTGGCCTTGTTTTTAGCCGAGACGTTAAAAGTTTTCATGGACGCATTTTCGCCATCACCTTCTACTTTTTTGGCTACTTCATTTTCTTTGATGCAACTAAAAATGTCCAGCGCACAAAAAATTATTTTTCCTCGTCCGTGAGGCACCACGCTTAGGGCTGAATAGACTTCCTGCTTGTGATCGGAAACGCATCCAACGATAGTTTCACCGTTGAATATTCGGAGTCCAAGTCTATTTTTATTATAGGTTGCGAAACATTGGTATTCCCAATTGAACACGCAAGATTGTGGCAAACCTTCGAACCATTTCGTTTCTTTTACAAAATAATTTCCGCCATACCAAGATGTTCCCAGTGTCTTGAAACCTCTATAATCAACGGCTTCTTTTTTGGCAAAATAGGTTGACCAAATGTCGATGTCATTGACCACGACTATGGTGTTTCCGTTATTCACCCATTCTAAAAGATCCGTAACCAATGGATTTCCTGTTTGAAGTGGCTTGAAAGCTCCAATTACCAAACAATTTCCCGATGGATTCCCTTTTTTATAATCTTTGAAAGCTATCTTCTCAGAGTCAAAGTATTTACCAACAACTCCCGTAGTATCGGCAACCATAATATTGGAAGCGATTTTTTCCTTGTTCAATTTTACGGCAAACAATTCGTCGTTTCCTGCTGCGATAACCGTATTGTCTTTCGATACCAATTCGGCAGTAATACTGGTATAACCTTCTGTTTGTGGTACAAAAGTGTTTTTAGAAGACAGTAATTCTCCATATTTAATTCCTCCGCTCACGGTTACAGGAATTGTTTTTGTCCAAACGGTTTCTTTCTTGTTATTTGTAGCTTTAACTTTTAGGTCGAATGATCCTTTTATGTCTTTTTCGTTCACGATAAAAAAATCAACAGTTGTTGTATCTTTCACGGACAAAACCTTATTCGTCAACTTAACAGCTACATACAAAGGTTTGTTGTAACGGGCAATTACATCAGCATCACCCTTTAGATTTCGGTAATTATCCACAATTCCCGAATGGTTTTCCAGCTTCATGCTTTCCCAGCCATTTACTGCATAACCATCAATGGTATTGTTGATTCGCACATTTTCAATCGTTCTTCCTTGATAATAAAAAGCTACATTCCCCATTTGTCGCGTCAAACTGTCCACATTTGGAAACGACTTCTCGAAATCATTTTTCTTCAGGAAATTATCGTAAGCGTCATACCATTTAAGATAATCGTCGGTTTCCCAGCCGATGTTTTTCCCTCTTTTCAGAATTTCATCTCTAATTAGCTGTAATCTTGGAGGCGTTCCTATTGCTCCTTCTTCTCCGTAATAAATGATTTCGGCTTTATTATCCGAGAACTTTGCATACTTTTTAGGACTGCTATATAAGTTATCGTGATACACTCCAGGGCCACCGGCGTGATGCTGATCAAACCAGCCATAATTGTAAAATTGATTATCGTAAGGCAACAAATGCAATTTAAAACGTGCATCTGGCCCTTTCTTTATGGAACCATTGCTAGAATTGTAAGTCAAAATTCTTGTTGGATCCAATTTATGACCAGCCAACATTTGCAGACTGTCTATTTTTTGTGGTTCGGCTCCTCTTTCGTTGTGCATATTATAAATAACCAAGGAAGGATGACTTCGGTCGCGTTTTATCATTCTAAAGAATTTTTCGTCGCGAGCTGCAAAATAAAAATTGGCTTGTTTCTTTTCCAACTCATTCTTAGGATTGAATTGTTTTTCTGGATACTGGTTTCCTCCCGGTTCCTGATAATAAAGCAAGCCCAT
Source organism: Flavobacterium limnophilum (assembly GCF_027111315.2). Classification (GTDB taxonomy): domain Bacteria; phylum Bacteroidota; class Bacteroidia; order Flavobacteriales; family Flavobacteriaceae; genus Flavobacterium; species Flavobacterium limnophilum. Next base: position 3,416,079 of record NZ_CP114289.2, read on the forward strand.
TTCATCGGCATAATCCAAGACATTGGTTTGACCAATGGTTCTATGAAAATTAAGCATGTTCAAACCAAGTGCTTTGGCATCGGTAATTTGTTTTTTGGCCAGTTCATCGCTTGGCGCAATTCCGTTTACAGGCCAGAAGCCCCAGGAGATTGCTGTCCTTACCACTATGCGTTTGTTGTTCAGATAAAACTGTTTGTCGCCTTCAATGTCTTTGACTTCGAACCAGCGGAAACCAAACTTTTTCTCCACAACATCCTTTACAACATTATCTTTTTTAATCGTGGTTTTTAGCACATATAAATTAGGATTATCCACGTCCCAAAGCTTGGCATTATCGACTTTAACGGTGAAAGATTGCGAAGCATTATTTCCACGAACTGCTTCAATTGGATAGGCTTTTGACCAAACTGACGCGCCTGTTTTTCTTTCGCTTACTTCCAACAAAACACTTCCTTTAAAAGTTGAATGTGCATTGTTGGTTAACGAAACTTCCGCATCAACTTCATTCAAGGCTGGTTTATTTTTAATAAAAACATCGTTTACAAAAACAGTTTCGGTTGCCACAAGGCTCACTTTCCCGGTAATTCCTCCGAAACCGTGGGTTGGATTCGTGCGATAATCACCCCACATATAATTGGAACTGTCTCTCCAATCAAAATTTCCGTTTGGATCCGTAATCCGAACCGCTATCGAATTGGGTTTTCCGACGGTTACAAAATTGGTAATATCGACATCAAAAGGAGTTCCGTTTATCAAATCGTAACCTGCCAATTTTTTGTTTACAAATACTTCGGCGCGGAAACGAACGCTTTCAAAATGTAAAACAATTCGCTTGCCTTTCATTGCTGCCGGCACATCCACTTGGGTCGTAAACCACGAAATGCCCAAATAATTTCCCGAAACTCCAAAAGGGTTTTTGTTCAACCCCCAATGAAATTCTTCGACCGTTGCCGGAAGTTGCACCGTTTTTTTTTCTCCTTTTTCCAATGCTTGCCAACCGCCAGAAGGCAAATTAACTGGTAATTTTTTAAGGTCAACTGGAGGAGTGAACAAAACGTCATTTTGCCATTGAGCTGCTGGATCCAACCAAAGTTGCCAGTTATTCTTGGATATGTCTTGCACAATACGTTGCTGGGCAAATGAAATTGTGGTGGTTAAAACTGTAAATAAAAAAACGAATAGTGGTTTTAGATTTTTTGGGTACATTTTAGATTTATTAACTGATTTTATTTAGAAGTGATTATTTTTACCAAATTTAGGGCATTTGCCATGCCAAATGAGGGGACATTTCTCTTTTTTTATAGGTCAAATCGCCAATGCCGTGCTATTCTTGATTTCTCCCATCACGAAAACGCTGTGCGTGTTGCCAATATTTTCGATGGTGGATAATTTATTCATCACAAAATCCTGATAACTGGACATGTCTTCGACCAAAATTTTGAGCATAAAATCATAATCGCCGGCAATATTGTAGCATTCGATAATTTCTGGAAGTGCCACGATATCTTTCACAAAATTGCTTCCCACATTTTTTGCGTGTTCTTTGAGTCGGACATTGCAAAAAACCGTCATCCCAAGATTGAGTTTTTTCTTGTCCAACAAAGCCACGTATTTCATGATATATCCGTCTCGTTCCAGTCTTTTGATTCGCTCATAAACGGGTGTAACGGTCAGGAATAATTTGCTGGCCAGCTCTTTTGTGTTGATATTCGAGTTCTCCTGTAGCTGTTTTAATATCTGCAAATCGATGTGGTCTAAGTTTTCCATAGTTTTTTTTACTGTCAGGATTCAATTAAAAAGTTTTACTCATTACAAATTACTGCAAAAATAACCAAACACAAATCATTTTACTGAAAAAATAAACTTACTTAAGTTTAAAAACCCAATACAATACATTTGTGCAGTAAAAAATACTATAAAAAAATGAAAACAAATAATTTGGGCTACCCTAGAATTGGCAGCAACAGAGAACTGAAAAAAGCCAGCGAATTATACTGGGCTGGAAAAATCACTGCAGATGAATTGTTGGAAGTTGGACAAAACATCCGTGCAACAAACTGGCAATTACAAGCCAAAGCAGGAATCGATTTAATTCCTTCCAACGATTTTTCTTTCTACGACCAGGTGTTGGATTTAACGCTTACTTTGGGAGCAATTCCGAAACGTTATAACGAAATTGCAAAAACAAACTCCACTTTGGATTTGTATTTTGCCATGGCAAGAGGTTCGCAAAAAGAAGGACAAGACGTAGTGGCAATGGAAATGACCAAATGGTTTGACACCAACTACCACTATATCGTTCCTGAATTTACCCAAAACCAAAAATTCGAATTGTTTTCGACCAAAATAATTAACGAATTTGTGGAGTCCAAAAAATTAGGAATCACTACCAAGCCTGTACTTATAGGGCCTGTATCTTATCTTTTATTGGGTAAAGAAAAAGAAGAAGGTTTTCATAGAATTAATCTTATTGAAAAATTATTGCCTGTTTACTTTGAAATTCTGAACGCCTTACAAAACGAAGGAGCGGAATACATTCAATTGGACGAGCCGTTTTTAGCATTGAACTTAACCGACAAAGAACGTCTTGCCATTACTTTCGTTTACAATGAAATCAACAAAAATTTCCCTTCTCTAAAAATAATTTTGGCTAATTATTTTGACTGTTTTGGAGAGAATCTGGAGACTGTCTTGGCTTTGCCTGTTCATACTTTGCACTTGGATTTGGTGCGTTGTTCTTCTCAATTGGATGACATTTTGGAGTCGGGAAAGTTGGCTACCAACGTAAATCTTTCCCTAGGAGTTGTGGACGGAAGAAACATCTGGAAAAATGACTTCAAAAAATCTTTGGCATTAATCGAAAAAGCAACCAACGCAATTGGAAAAGATCGGGTTTTGATTGCTCCGTCTTGTTCTTTAATTCACTCTCCGTGCGATTTGGATTTAGAAACTAATGAAGCCACATTGACACCCGAAATCAAACAATGGTTGGCTTTTGCCAAACAAAAAATTGAAGAAATCGTATTGCTTCAGAATTTCGCTTTAGACGAAGTAAGTTTGGTCGATTCGGTTTCTTTTCAAGAAAACACTATAGCCAACGAGAACCGTAAAACCTCAAAGTTAATTCATAATGACGAAGTTAAAAATCGTGTGGCGAGCATTACAAAAGGCGACGATGAAAGAGAAAATCCATTTGCAGTTCGAAGAAAAAAACAAATTGAAGCCTTGAATCTTCCATTGTTTCCAACGACAACAATCGGTTCTTTTCCGCAAACGACTGAAGTTCGCAGCTGGAGAGCTAAGTTCAAAAAAGGCGAATTATCTCAAGCAGAATATGATGATTTACTTCAAAAAGAAACCGAAGAAACCATTCGTTTTCAGGAAGAAACCGGAATCGACGTTTTGGTTCACGGAGAATTTGAACGCAACGATATGGTGGAATATTTTGGAGAACAATTGGACGGATTTACCTTTACCAAAAACGGCTGGGTTCAGAGTTATGGCAGCCGATGCGTGAAACCTCCCGTTATTTATGGTGATGTTTCCCGTCCCAATCCAATGACAGTAAAATGGGCAGAATTTGCGCAATCGCTTACGCCAAAATGGGTCAAAGGAATGCTGACAGGACCAGTTACTATCTTGCAATGGTCATTCGTTCGTAACGATCAGCCACGTTCCGAAACTTGCACCCAAATTGCTTTGGCGATACGTGATGAAGTTGTAGATTTAGAAAAAGCAGGTATCAAAATCATTCAAATTGACGAGCCTGCGATTCGTGAAGGATTGCCTTTGCGCAAAGAAGAATGGGCTAACTACTTGGATTGGGCCATAAAAGCGTTTAGAATTTCGGCTTCCGGTGTAAAAGACGATACGCAAATTCACACGCACATGTGTTACAGCGAATTCAACGACATTATCCAAAATATCGCCGATATGGATGCCGATGTAATCACGATTGAGTGTTCGCGTTCGCAAATGGAATTATTGGATATTTTTGCCGATTTTAAATACCCGAATGAAATAGGCCCCGGCGTTTATGACATTCATTCACCAAGAGTTCCTTCACGAAATGAAATGGTTCATTTATTGGAAAAAGCCTCGGCCGTTGTTCCTGTTGACCAACTTTGGGTGAATCCTGATTGTGGTTTGAAAACACGTCATTGGGACGAAACCAAAAAGGCATTGATCGAAATGGTCGCTGCCGCTAAAGAAATGCGAATTGCTGTTGAAAATAGTGCAACTGCATAACCTTTAACTAAAAAACACCTAGTAATTTCAATAATTCACTGGGTGTTTTTTTTTTAAATATTTGCTTTTTATAATTTCATCAAGGAAAAGCAACAACTCCCTTTTTATGATTGAATTCGTGTTTTCGCACCACGTAGGTATCCGAAAAAAAATCGTGCAATCCCCTGACATTACTTCCTAAAAAAGTAATTGCTTCAAGGGGAATAAAACGACACAGTGTTCGCAAGAGAATAATTTTATAGCTTGGTTTCAACCCATCCTTTGTCACCACGATTGTTTTGGTAAAATACTTGGCAAAAGTCCTGGAAAAATACGTTTCGGTCAAAAAGTAGTATAAAAACAGTATTACGGACCAAAAAAACAATTTCTCGAAAGTTGTTGTCGATTCGACCCAAACCTTCAAGTCATAATTGTTTGTAACATCACCAATGATGGCGACTGTTGTTGCAATACTAATCAAGACAGTATGGACAATCAATAAATCGAGAATGCAATTCAAAAAACGTTGCCCTCGTGTTGCCAATAAATCATCTGTAACAGTAAATTTTATATTTTCCATTTTGAAGGTTTTTAATTTTCAGGGAAAAAAGCTTTTTTGTAGCGATAACTCACTCAAATATAGTGAATTATTTTAACAAAAAATGATTTTAGAACAGAGAAAACTAGCCTCATTGATTTGTAAATAGTTACAAAAAAAACAGCTACCAAAATTGATAGCTGCCTTTGAAAAATTAAAATTCAATTATGATGCCTGTCTTATTATATCTAAAGAAATCTTAATTAAAGATTCTGTAGTAGGCTCTCCTTCATCATATTCAACCAAACTAGTAACATCGACATTTGACCTTATCTTTTCTTGATTCTTTACATAAAATGTCTTAGTGGAGCCATTTATTCCTAATACGAAAGTGATTTCGTCATACTCTCCTTTATTCAAAAAAGGGATTTTTTCATTTGAAGAAGAAAATGTATTAAAGAGCTCTAACAATATATCTTTAAGATTTTGCCCTTCATTCATAACGTTATTCAACTTAAAAACTCTCTCTTCTCTTCCTAACAACAAATCATTTTCAATCAACTTAAACTCTTTGAGCTTTCCAAATTCAAGATAATTTTCAATAAAATATCTTGGAGGCGCCTGCCTTAATTCCAATAAAAAATTTGAAACACCTTTGGTTCTCATAAAATTATTAAAAGCATTTTCAAAAATTGACTTAACTCCGTGATTTTCTTTTTTCTGCACAATCAAAAAACCAATTTTTGATCCTTTAGGCACATGAATCAAATAGAAAAAATCTTTTGAAACCAGATCAACTCCTTTTATATCAAACTTTAATTTATTTGTTTTTCTGTCTTTTATCTTTCCTTTTTCACCAGTATAAGCAGAATCAAAATAACCTGAAATTGTTCTGTTTGCTGAATTTTTATTTTGCAAATCACTCAAAGTAAAAGTCCTATATTTTCCTTGATTGTCTATATAGCCTCTTATATTTTGGTGTATATATCCGCAAAAATCATTCATCGTATCTAACAAGTCTTCATCTTCATTGTAAAAACTCAATACTTGTTGTTCTTTTGCTTTATTCAAAAGCATAAATCTGTAAATATTTAAATTTATCATTACTTTTCTTATTTTAAATTATTGTTTTGATTTGTTAATAATTTCTACAACCCTTGTAAAAACAAAGAGTTGAAAAAAAATTTATCAACGTTTTAAATTCTGTGAATAATTTAACTTTGAAAGATGATATTTTTTTATACTTTTGAAGTATAAATAAGCGGGTGAGGTAACCTCATCATCTTTATATAACTTAAATTTTTAGGGAGTCGGATCCAAAATAATTAAGTTACAAAGTAGGGATATCTTCACGGACATCCCTTTTTTTTTATGCTATGCCATTCTTGTTTTTTCTTTACCCCAGCATTTAATTTATTGATTAATATTGCATAAAAAGGCTTCAATTACGAAGCCTTTCATTATTGTTTATATAAAATTACGAACCGCACATTTCGCAATCTTCCGGACCGGCATTTTTGGCCAATTCAATCATTGCCCTGTATTCTTCGGCTGTCATTTCGACTTGTTCGTTTACAGCAGCAACAGGTTGCAATCTTTGTTCGGCTACTTGCGCTGCAACTTCAGTTGGTTCCGATTTTTTGTCGTTGTTCAATGTGAATTTAATGGCATCAACAGCTGATTTTGTTCTTAAGTAATACATTCCAGTTTTCAATCCAGATTGCCAAGCGTAGAAGTGCATTGAAGTCAATTTAGAGTAATTGGCGTTTTGCATAAACAAGTTCAACGATTGCGATTGATCTACAAAATAACCACGTTGACGAGACATATCGATGATATCTTTCATTGACATTTCCCAAACGGTCTTGTACAATTCTTTCAAGTCTTGCGGAATATTTAAGTCCTGAACCGAACCATTGTTGCGCATCAATTCTTGTTTCAAAGTTTCGTTCCAAAGTCCGCGTTCCACCAAATCATTTAACAAATGTTTGTTTACCACGATAAATTCTCCCGAAAGCACGCGTCTGGTGTAAATATTGGAAGTATATGGCTCGAATGCTTCGTTATTACCCAAAATTTGTGAAGTCGAAGCGGTTGGCATCGGTGCCACCAACAAGGAGTTTCTTACTCCGTGTTCCATCACTTCTTTTCTCAAGGATGCCCAGTCCCAACGTCCTGAAAGCTCTTCGTCTTTCATTCCCCAAAGGTTGTGTTGGAATTCTCCTTGCGAAATTGGCGATCCTCCATAGGTAGAATAAGGTCCTTCTTCTTTTGCCATTTCCATCGAAGCGGTTACGGCTGCAAAGTACAAAGTTTCGAAAATTTCTTGGTTCAATTTCTTGGCTTCGTCACTGGTAAAAGGCATACGCAACATAATGAAAGCATCGGCAAGACCTTGCACTCCAAGACCAATTGGACGATGACGCATATTGGAATTCTCGGCTTCGACAACTGGATAGTAATTTCTGTCGATAACTTTATTCAAGTTTCTGGTTACTCGTTTGGTAACAGTAAACAACAATTCGTGATTGAATGTTTTGTTTTCCACAAACATTGGCAACGAAAGCGAAGCCAAATTACAAACGGCAATTTCATCACTTGAGGTATATTCCATAATCTCGGTACACAAATTCGATGAACGAATGGTTCCCAGATTTTTTTGGTTTGATTTACGGTTTACGGCATCTTTGTACAACATATATGGCGTTCCGGTTTCGATTTGCGATTCCAGAATTTTCTCCCACAATTCGTGTGCTTTGATCGTTTTCCTGCCTTTTCCTGCTTTTTCGTAATCGGTGTACATTTTTTCGAATTCCTCGCCATAAACATCATACAAACCTGGACATTCATTTGGACACATTAATGTCCAATCTCCATTTTCTTGCACCCGTTTCATGAACAAATCCGAAGTCCACATTGCAAAGAATAAATCTCTGGCGCGCATTTCTTCTTTTCCGGTATTCTTTTTCAAATCCAAGAATTCGAAAATATCAGCGTGCCAAGTTTCGATGTAAATCGCAAAACTACCTTTACGTTTTCCACCACCTTGATCCACATAACGAGCAGTATCGTTAAAAACTCTCAACATCGGAACAATTCCGTTCGATGTTCCGTTGGTGCCACGAATGTAAGAACCCGTTGCACGAACGTTGTGAATAGAAAGCCCTACTCCACCTGCCGATTGCGAGATTTTTGCCGTGTTTTTTAAGGTGTCGTAAATTCCGTCGATACTGTCGTCTTTCATTGCCAAAAGGAAACAAGAAGACATTTGAGGTTTTGGAGTTCCCGAGTTGAACAATGTTGGCGTGGCGTGTGTAAAGAATTTTTTCGACATCAAGTCGTAAGTTTCTATTACCGATTTCAAATCATCTAAGTGAATCCCCACCGAAACACGCATCAACATGTGTTGCGGACGCTCCACAATTTTTCCGTTTATTCTCAATAAATACGAACGTTCCAAGGTTTTGAAACCAAAATAATCGTAGTTGAAATCTCTATTGTATATGATATGCGAATCCAAGAATTCGGCATTTTCCATAATTACTTTATGCACTTCGTCCGAAAGCAAAGGTGCTTCCAGATTGGTTCTCGGATTTACATAATGAAACATTTCGTTCATGGTTTCCGAGAATGATTTTTTGGTATTGGAATGCAAATTCGAAATGGCAATTCTGGCAGCCAATTGTGCATAATCAGGATGCGCAATGGTCATAGAGGCTGCAGTTTCTGCCGCAAGATTATCTAATTCTGATGTTGAAACTCCATCGTAAAGTCCTTCAATTACTCTCATTGCCACTTTTACGGCATCTACTAAATCATTCAAACCATAGCATAGTTTTTTAATCCTATCCGTGATTTTGTCGAACATTACCGGCTCTTTGTGGCCATCTCTTTTTACTACGTACATAATCTTGTTGTTTTTTAAAACAGAAAATCCCTTTCCTGTTTTGGTGAATTTGTATTACTGTTTTGGGAAACCAATCCCGGTATTATTCTAATTTTGTTCCAACAATTAGGGTATATTCGCCTTGTCCCGAAACAATCGAGAGGAAGCTAATCTCTTTTAAATTTAAGATTTTTTTGTAAAAAATGTTTCTATTTTTTAAAAATCAGCGTCGAAACTAATTTTTTGAGCATCTGAGTCGTTATTCATAACTCCTGCTTTTTGGTATTCGGCTACTTTCTTTTCAAAGAAATTGGTTTTTCCCTGAAGCGAAATCATATCCATAAAATCAAAGGGATTTGGTGTATTATATTCTCTTTCACAACCTAATTCCACCAATAATCTATCAGTAACAAACTCTAAATACTGAGTCATCAAGGTGGCGTTCATTCCAATCAAACTCACAGGAATAGACTCGGTGATGAATTCTCTTTCGATATTCAAGGCATCGACAATAATTTCCCGGATACGTTCTTTTGGCACTTTTTTCACTAAATGGTGGTTGTGTAAATGCACGGCAAAATCACAATGAACGCCTTCGTCACGAGAAATTAATTCGTTCGAAAAGGTCAATCCCGGCATCAAACCCCGTTTTTTCAACCAGAAAATCGAACAAAAACTTCCTGAAAAGAATATACCTTCAACGGCTGCAAAAGCAATTAATCTTTCGGCAAAAGAATCTGATTCTATCCATTTCAAAGCCCAATCCGCTTTTTTCTTGATAGCTGGAAAGACATCTATTGCTGTAAATAATTGTGTTTTTTCGGCCTCGTCTTTTACGTAAGTGTCTATCAAAAGTGAATAGGTTTCGCTATGGATGTTTTCCATCATAATCTGGAAACCGTAGAAGAATTTTGCTTCGGCATATTGTACTTCATTCACGAAATTTTCGGCCAAATTCTCGTTGACAATTCCGTCCGAAGCCGCAAAAAACGCCAAAATGTGTTTCACGAAATATTTTTCGTCTTCGCTCAACTTGTTGTTCCAATCGTTCAAATCTTGGGACAAATCTATTTCTTCTGCAGTCCAGAAACTGGCTTCCATACTTTTATAAAACTCCCAAATATCCTGATGTTTGATAGGAAAAATTACGAAACGGTTTTTGTTTTCTTGTAAGATTGGTTCGATTTGTGACATTGCGATTTTTATTTTTTGAAATTTTAAACGAATTATTACGTTTTCTTCGATTACAAAGATTGTGAATTATGACGGTTATAAAAAGTCAAACTTATCCACAATCGGCTTGAGTTTTTAACAATTGGAATGCTTTTTACGTAAACAACAAATAGCTGTATATCAAATATTTAAAAAATGTAAAAACCAGAAAACGCCCTAAAACATAGGGGTTTAAAAGAGATAAGACAGGAAATTTATTAATTGTTTTAACGTTCTCTTTTGAGTTCCTCGGCGACTTTTTCGAGTTCCAAATACCAGTCTTCGCCAAATCTGCGAATGAGTGCTTCCTTGACAAATTTATAAACCGGAACTTCCAATTCTTTGCCCAAAGAACAGGCATCGTCGCAAATGTCCCACTTGTCATAATTTACCGCGGCAAATTCCGTGAAATCCTTGACGCGAATGGGATATAAATGACAAGAAACTGGTTTTTTCCAATCGACAATTCCCTGATTGTAGGCTTGCTCGATTCCGCAGAGTGCGGTTTTGCCGTCAAAGATGACGTAAGCACAATCTTTATTGTCAATTAACGGCGTTTCAAGATCGCCATCGGTACCTTTTGTCCAAGCCCCCTGCGCTTCGATGGCGGCAATGCCTTCTTTGCGTAGAAATGGTTTTACTTTTGGATAAATGGCTTCCATAATTTTGGTTTCGGCTTCGCTCAAAGGCGCTCCAGCGTCGCCATCGACACAACATGCGCCTTTGCAAGCCGATAAATTACAAACAAATTCTTTTTCAAGAATATCTTCCGATACAATGGTTTTTCCTAGTTGAAACATTTTGCAAAGATACTTTTCAATTCTGAATTTTGAATGTTAAATTTTGAGTTTCTCACGACTTTAACATCTATCGTGTTTTATCTTTTTAGTTATGTCGAAAAACCAACAAAACCAACAACTGCTGTTTGATTATTGCGGATTATTCAAAAAAATGTTATAAATTTAATTATTCACACCTGAAATTCAATACTTTTGTTTTATCAAAAACACTAATTTATGGAACTGGATTTTAAAGAAATAGCCACTGTCAGCATGGTGCTTTTTGCGGTAATCGACATTGTGGGAACGCTACCCATTGTGGTAGACTTGAGAAATAAACACGGACATATAGAGTCTGAAAAAGCTTCGCTGGTAGCAGGTTTAATCATGATTATTTTCCTTTTTATAGGAGAAGAATTCTTGAATCTTATTGGCATTGACGTTCATTCTTTTGCCGTGGCAGGTTCCTTTGTTTTGTTCTTTTTGGCTTTGGAAATGATTCTGGGCATTCGATTGTATCGTGACGAATCTTCAGGTTCAGCTTCCATTGTGCCTATTGCTTTTCCTATAATTGCCGGAACAGGTACAATGACGACTTTATTATCCTTAAAGGCACAATACCAAACCGAAAACATTGTTGTTGCCATTGTCTTGAACATTATCGTGGTTTATGTCGTCTTGAAATTGTCGGCAAGAATTGAAAAAATGTTGGGAAAAAACGGCTTGGACGTGATCAGAAAGGCTTTTGGAGTGGTTCTTTTGGCCATTGCTGTTAAATTATTCGCCGCTAATGTTAAAGGTTTGTTTGTCTAAAATAAATTTTTATAAATTTACCCGTTATTTTTTATGAGAAGCAGTTCAAGTTTTTTTAAAACGACTACTTAACGTAAGAGTTATTAAAAATATTACCTGTTTTTTGTAAATGAAAAATTTTTTTTATGAAAGTGTTTACTAATATATTGGTTGTTTTGGCATTAGGATTAATCGTTTTTAACATCTGCCTTTTGGATTTTAAAAACCCTTTCGAAGGCAACAGTATGGTTGCATTCATTGGGATTGCCGCTTCTTTTTGCGCAATTTTAATTCTTTTGATTTTCAAGATGTCAAAGAGTATCGAGGAAAAAATGAATGATAAATTCTAATGGTGTTTGATGTCTTATTAATTGGCGGTGGCGTTTCGGGAATGTCATGTGCCCTTGTTTTAGGTTCGGCCAAAAACAAAGCCTTTGTTGCCGACAAAAAAATCGGGATTATTACGCATCAAAAAGCTTCTGCACTTCAAGAAGCCCTAATCAACAATGGTTACGGAATTAGTCCGGGTAAATTAGGCTCCGAGTTATTATCTGAAAGCATTCAGCATTTATCCGAAACCTATCCTCACATCGATCAAATTCCAGACGAAAAAGTCCTGAAAATTGAAGGCGAATATCCCGAATTTTCAGTAATCACGAACAAAAACACTTATAAATCGAAAATGATTGTTGTTGGAATTGGTGCGGCTAATACTTTTGCCATAGAAGGCTTGATGCACTATGTCGAGCCTCACCAAAAAGCACCGACTGAAAAGCAAAGAATCCAACTCAAAAACAACGACCACAAAGTAGCCGAAGGGATTTATGTTGCAGGGACATTGGCAGGTTCTAGAAGCCAAGTGGCGATTGCTGCAGGAAGTGGCGCTTCAGTTGCAACCGACATTCTTACTTTATGGAATGGAGGCAATCATACTCAGGCTCACGACAGCATAAGGTAGCTAAGACTAAATTTATCGCTATAAATTAGGTATTTACTAACCTTTTTTCAAAACCTTGTTAATCATTGCATCGTCTTTCAACACGATTTCATAATATTTGCCTTCATTGTATAATTGTCGGGCAAATTCGGCGGACAAATAGCGTTTGACCAAAGCTTTATTTTTGTCCAGTTTCAAATCCATTCCATTCTTGAAAATATATTTTTGGAATGCATTGAAATACAAATTAGTTGCATTGATTTTGGCTTTAAATTGCTCGAAAGACAAGCCTTTAAAAGTATTTCTGTCACGATCCAATTGTTCGAAAACAAAATGACCCACGAAGCCCGATTGCAATAAATAAGTTGTGTGTTCATTGCCGTGATCCACCTCCAGCGGAACAAAAATATCGGGAACAATTCCGCCACCGCCATAGACAATTCTGCCTTTTGGCGTTTTGTATTTGAGGGTTTTAGTGGTTTTTATGCTGTCTTTATTATATAATTCCCCATTTTTAAATCGCAATTCCGATTCCTTGGAGTAATCTTCATTCCCTTTTGAATACGGCTTTTGAATCGAACGTCCCGTGGGAGTGTAATATCGGGCGATAGTCAATCGCACTGCCGATCCATCGGAGAAATCCATTTCGCGTTGCACCAATCCTTTGCCAAAGGAACGGCGACCCACAATGGTTCCTCTATCGTTATCCTGGATGGCTCCCGCCAAAATCTCACTTGCCGAAGCACTATTTTCGTTAATTAAAATAACTACTTTTCCCGTTTCGAAACTTCCTTTTTTAGTGGCAAATGTTTTGTCTATCGTCCCTTTTTTGTTTTTTGTAAAGACAATGAGTTGCTTGTCTTTCAAAAATTCGTCGGCAATGGAAATGGCTTCTTCCATATAACCACCGCCATTGTCCCGAAGATCGATAACGAGTGATTTTGCTCCTTGTTTTTTTAAATTATCCAAGCCAATTTTAAACTCATTGTAAGTAGTTTCGGCAAAACGATTTATTTTTATGTAGCCTGTTGTCGCGTCCAAAAGCAAGGCTGCATCAACACTTTTTATTGGAACAATCCCTCTCTTTATTTTTATTTTGAGTTTTCTGTTTTCTGATTTTCTATAAACTGTAAGCACAATTTCAGAACCTTCTTTTCCTTTTAGTTTGGCAAACAAGCTGTCGTTTGGCAATTTGCGTCCAAACATTTTTGTCTTGTCGGCATACAGGATTCGGTCTCCCGCTTTGATTCCTGCTTTTTCAGAAGGACCATTTTCAATGGGTTTTATGATCGCCACCGAATCGTTGTACATATAAAAATTCACGCCAATTCCCACGAAATCGCCTTTCATGCTTTCGGCAACTTGCTCTTGTTCGCTTGGCGGAATATAAATGGAATGTGGATCGAGTTGTCCCAGAATATTATCAATGGTGTACTTCATGATCGAATCAGAATTCACGCTATCGACATATTCGTTGTCAATAAAATCAAGCAACTTGTTGAGTTTATTTTTCGAAATGTTTTTAACCAAAAAATGATCCTCGCCAGGAAAATTTACCCATCCGCCAACAAGGATACCAAAAGCAATGGCTGCAAAAACAAGTATTGGCAAATAGTTGGAATTTATTTTCATTTGGAAATTTTCATTGTTTTTTAACGGTCAAATGCAATTCACATACAAAACCCATGATTACATTATATTTCCGATTGTTTTCTTTTCAGCTATTCTAAAACTTCAATTTGCTCAACGATTACACCCGCTTTTGCAAGAAAATCCACTCCCGAAGTATCCCTGTATCCTATTTGATAAACGACCCTTTTTATGCCGGATTGATGTATCAATTTGCTGCATTCCTTGCAAGGCGAAAGGGTAATATATAAGGTAGCACCTTCACAAGTTTGGGTTGATCTTGCCACTTTCAGGATGGCGTTGGCTTCGGCGTGAAGCACGTACCAATTGGTCAAGCCTTCGTCATCTTCGCAACAATTTTCAAAACCCGAAGGCGTTCCGTTATAGCCATCGGAAATAATCATTCGATCCCTAACAATTATCGCTCCCACTTGCTTGCGTTTGCAGTAAGACAAAAGACTCCATTCTTTGGCAATTCGAAGATAAGCCCTGTCGTATTTATTTAATTTTTTCTTTTCCATTATAAATTTTATCTAATCCAGATTTTACTTTCGATAATCATCGGCAAAACTACGCCAATTATGAAAGACGACATTACCAATATCCAATCTCTTTTCGAAAATCGGAAGAAGGTTTGAACAATATAAGCCAGTATCAAAACCACAAAAACCACTACTATTTGAGCCGCTTCTATCCCTAACGCAAATTCAGATAACGGTAATAATTTAGATTGGGAGGAAGTGCCAAACATCGATTTAAAATAAGTGGCAAACCCCAAACCGTGAACGATTCCAAAAAACAAAGTCACGAAAAACACCACGCCGATACTTTCTTTTTTGGAAGATTTTCCCGCCGTGAAAAGGTGAAATACAGACACAATAAGAATCGTTATTGGAATTAAAAAATCGACCAAATTGCCTTTGATAATAATCACTCCAAAAACAGACAACAGCAATGCCAATGAATGTCCAATGGTAAAAATAGTCACTAAAAGCAATAATCTCGCCCAGTCTTTGAAAGCATAAGGAACCGACAATGCAATTAAAAACAAGATATGATCATAAGCGTAAGGATTAAGAATATGCCTCAAGCCTTTTTCAAAATAAATCCAAAATTCAGACATCACAAATACTTTTAAAGATTAGGGGTTGCCAAACTTACAATTTATTTTGAAATTAGTTTGAAACGAAGCCGTTAAAAGCAATACTTGTTTGATTTATTTTACTAAAATGAGTAAAAATAATAACATCCAGTATTTCTTGAAATCGAATTTTTTAGTATCTTTATATAAATCATTTAAAACTCAATATTATGTCAATAGCAGAATTATTTGATAGCGAATTCAAAAACCGTATAAAAGGACGTTTTTCAGCAGCAGTACGTGTCTTGTATGCAGATGAGGGAAAATTTGATCCCGATGAAAAAAAGTTTTTAGACAAATTAGCCGTAAAGCTTGATATTTCTGATGAAGAATATAAAGAGATTTTAAAGGATCCATTAAAATATCCTCTTAATCCTCCTTATCTACACGTAGACAGACTGCAATATTTATACAATATTTCTAGAGTAGTGCATCACGATCATCACTTGGGCGACAAACAAGAAACTCTTTTAAGAAAATTTGCCGTTGCTTTAGGTTTTAATCATAAAAATGTAGATAAAATTGTTACTAAAGCACTGATATTGGCAGACAAAAAAGTAGATTTAGATACTTTTATTGACGAAATGCAACATATAGATAATTAAAAAAAAGCTCCCAAATTGGGAGCTTTTTTGTTTGCACTAATATTTGCTTAATTTGGCCAATCGCATAAAATCTTCCGCTTTTTCGACCATATTGTAACTTCCGCAAAAGAACGGCACCCTTTCGTGCAATTCCGTGGGCTGGATTTCCATTATTCTGTTAAAACCATCCGATGCTTTTCCGCCGGCTTGTTCGACAATAAACGCCATTGGATTACATTCGTAAAGCAATCGCAATTTTCCTTTTGGCGCTTTAGTGCTGGTTGGATACAAATAAATCCCGCCTTTGATCATGTTCCTGTGAATGTCCGAAACCAAACTTCCGATGTAACGTGAAGTATAAGGTCTATCTTCCTCTTCGAGTTGGCAATATTTGATATAATCCTTCACTCCTTGCTGAAAATGAACATAATTCCCTTCATTTATGGAATAAATATTTCCGTCTTTTGGGTATTCCATATTGGGATGCGACAAGTAAAATGTTCCAATGGCAGGATTCAGCGTAAATCCGTTTACCCCGTGACCAGTGGTATAAACCAACATAGTTGATGTGCCATAAATAACATACCCCGCCGCGACTTGGTTGATTCCGGGTTGCAGAAAATCTTCAATGGTTACCGGAGTTCCTATTGGGGTAATTCTCCTGAAAACCGAAAAAATGGTTCCTACCGAAACATTGACGTCAATATTTGACGAACCGTCTAGCGGATCCATCAAAACCACGTATTTGTTGTTGTGACTGCTGTCGCTGCCTTCAACCGTAATAAAATCATCGTTTTCTTCGGAGGCAATACCGCAAACAATCTCGCGATTAATCAAGGTTTGGATAAAAACTTCGTTGGCGTAAACATCAAGCTTTTGTTGGTCTTCGCCTTGAATATTTTGCTCACCTGCAGCACCAACAATATCAACCAAACCGGCTTTGTTTACTTTGTAATTGACGACCTTTGCGGCCAATCTGATTGAATTGATAATTCGGGATAATTCGCCTGACGAATATTGAAAGGCATTTTGGTTTTCGATGATGAATTCACCTAAGGTCTTGTTGCGTTCTTCCATTATGAAATCGTTGTAGTTGGTTTGAAGTCACAAATATCGTTTTTTTTGTGAAAATGAATGTATCTTATCCAAATCGTTTATCAGAATCGTATATTTGCTACTTAATTTTATAACATTTTGTTTGTAAAATTTATCTTTACACAAAAAACAACGTCTATTTAGAAATTATGAACATCAGAAAAGGCAAACCAGAAGACATGGAGGCTGTTTTAGGTCTCATCCAAGAATTGGCAGATTTTGAAAAAGAATCTAATGCCGTTGTTGTAACCGTGGAAGATTTAGTTCGTGATGGCTTTGGATCTTTACCATTATTTGATGTTTTTGTTGCCGAAGTGGAATTGGAAATTGTAGGAATCGCTTTGTACTACTACCGATATTCGACTTGGAAAGGAAAAACCATCCACTTGGAAGATTTGATAGTCAAAGAGAAAATGCGCGGCACAGGATTGGGTTATGCGCTATATTCGGAAGTGATTAAACACGGAAAAAAAGACAAGGTTCGAAGAATTGAATGGAATGTACTCGATTGGAACAGGCCGGCGGTAGAATTCTATGAAAAATCAGGGGCCAGAATTCTCGACGAATGGAGAGTGGTGCAAATGGACGAAGCAGCAATCAACTATTTTGTTGAAAACAAGTTAAAATAAAAATCCTCACCCCAGCCCTCTCCAAAGGAGAGGGAGCCGAAACTGGAAAATTATAAAGGTTTATAATTGACACATTTTATGGTGATTGGAATTACGAGAGTGCGTGAGGGATAGCAGCTAGCTACCGAAGTAGCGCGGATAGCCCGACCGCTTGTGTGAAAGGGGGCAACTAACCGGTTGCGAGAGTGCCCCCTTTTGCACAAGTGGTCACGCCCAAAGAAGGAGTAAGAAAAATAAAAAACATATAACAAATCGATTTCAAATTTCAACTGTTAGTCTGAAATCTGGAATCTGAAATCTGAATTTAACATGAGAGTATTCAAATTTGGTGGTGCATCGGTGAAAGATGCCGCAGGAATTAAAAACGTGTACAGCGTTTTGCAAACAGCAGGTTACGAAGATGTATTATTGGTGGTTTCCGCCATGGGAAAAACCACGAATGCCTTGGAATTGGTCATCAAAAACTATTTCGACAAATCGGCAGAATTGCAATCATCGGTTCAAGAAGTAAAAAAATACCACAACGAAATCCTGTTGGATTTATTCGAAGACGAGAGCAATCCAGTTTTTACTGCCGTAAACATGCAGTTTTCGGATTTGGAATATTTCTTGGCACACAACAAATCGCCGAATTATAATTTTGTTTACGACCAAATCGTGAGTTATGGCGAATTGATTTCGACCACCATTCTAAGTCATTTCATGAGCCACATGGGTATCAAAACACAATGGCTTGATGTGAGAAACTTCGTGAAAACCAATTCAAACTACAGAGATGCCGAAGTGGATTGGGAATTGACCCAGAAAAACATTTCCAAAAACGTAAAAGGAAAAATATTGAACATCACTCAAGGATTCTTGGGGTCGGACGAAAATAATTTCACCACAACACTTGGTCGTGAAGGCTCCGATTATACTGCAGCAATTTTTGCCTATTGCTTGAATGCCGAAAGCGTAACCATCTGGAAAGATGTACCGGGAGTGATGAATGCCGATCCAAGATATTTTGAAAACGCCAGTTTGTTGAACCAAATTTCGTACCGTGAAGCCATCGAATTGGCGTTTTACGGAGCAACCGTTATTCACCCAAAAACATTGCAACCTTTACAGAAAAAAGAAATTCCTTTGTATGTAAAATCGTTTATAAACCCATTGTTGCCCGGAACAAGCGTTGCCAAAGGCGCCGATTTAGAGCCTTACATGCCTTGTTTTATTGTCAAAAGAAACCAATTGTTGATTTCGCTTTCGTCAATAGATTTCTCTTTCATCATGGAAGAAAACATCAGCGAGATTTTTGCCTTGTTTCACCAATTCAAACTAAAAGTAAACTTGATACAGAATTCTGCCATTAGTTTTTCAGTTTGTGTTGAGGATAAATTTGGCAACTTCAAGGATTTGAATGCTATCTTGTCCAAAAAATTCAAGGTTGATTTTACCGAAAACGTGACGTTATACACCATTCGCCATTTCGACGAAAAAGCGGCACAAACCGTTGAGGAAAACAAAACGGTTATCTTGAAACAAGTAAGCCGTGAAACGATGCAAATTGTGACGAAAGAAAGCTAGAAAATCCTCACCCCGACCCTCTCCAAAGGAAAGGGAGACGAAACCGAAAATAATTTTACCGCAAATTCGCAGATTTTAAAATTTGTGGATTTGCGGTTTTTTTTGTCATTACATTTTCCCAATTATAAATACTACTTTTGATACTTTCGAGTTTAAGTATTTATGTTAAAAAACATCCTGATTTTATTGGCAATAATCTGCTTTTCTGGGCTTCAAGCGCAGGAAGTGAATTCGTCGTACAAAATCAAAAAAATTCCCTTCACTCGCGATACGATTCATCTCGAAAACACAAGCATCAATTCGAGCAATTTTAAATTGCTCGACGCCAATGAAAAGCCCATTGACTCTACTTTTTACAAAATAAATTTTGGAAAAGGAACACTGATTTTAAACGAAAATTTCCCTGCAAGCTCGGATTCATTAACGGTTCATTACCTGAAACTTCCCGAAATGCTGACCAAGGAATATCGCATTTATGACGACAGCAAAGTGGTCAGCAACGAAGCGGCCGCAGGAAGTTTATACAAAATTGAAGAAGAAAGTCTCCAGAAAAAAAACACTCCGTTTGAAGGACTCAACACTTCGGGAAGTATTACGCGTGGCGTGACTGTCGGCAACAATCAAAATTCGGTTTTAAATTCCAATCTCGATTTGCAAATCACGGGAAAACTTTCCGATAAAGTGAGTTTGCGGGCTTCCTTGCAAGACAACAACATTCCCTTGCAAGACGGCGGCTATTCACAAAAACTGGATCAATTCGACAATGTTTTTATGGAACTTTTCAGCGAAAAATGGAACATTCGAGCCGGCGATGTTTTCCTGGAAAACCATAAAACCCAATTCCTGAATTTCAACAAAAAAGCACAAGGAATAGCAGCCAGTTTCGACTTTGGAGACGAAGACAACAAGACCAATGTTTTTGCCTCGGCGGCCTTGGTCAAGGGGCAATATGCCAAGAGCGATTTTGTGGGTCAGGAAGGCAATCAGGGGCCATATAAATTGATTGGACAAAACGGAGAATTGTATGTTTTGGTCATTTCGGGTTCGGAACGAGTTTATGTAAACGGAATCCTTTTGAAACGGGGCGAAAACAACGATTACACCATCGATTACAATGCGGGAGAAATTATATTCACGCCGCTTTTTACCATCACTTCCGAAATGCGAATTGCCGTCGAATACCAATATTCCAACCAAAATTACACCCGACTCGTTACTTACGTTGGCGGAAGCCAAGAAACCAAAAAATGGAGTTTTGGCAGTTATCTGTATTCCGAAAATGATTTGAAAAACCAACCTTTGCAACAAAGTCTTTCGGCAGAACAGGCGCAAATTTTGGTCGATGCCGGTGACAACCAAGACTTGATGGTAGCACCTTCCGCTTATCTGGATTCCTATTCCGATAACAAAATTTTGTATAAAAAAATAGCGGCAAACACCGTCGAAGTTTTCGAATATTCTAATAATCCAGACGATGTGTTGTACAATGTCCGTTTCAGTCAAGTTGCTGCCAATAAAGGCAATTACATCCTGAAAAACAGTGCTGCCATTGGAAGGATTTATGAATATATCGAACCCGTAAATGGAATCCCACAGGGAAATTACGAACCGGTTATTCAATTGGTTGCACCCATAAAAACCCAAGTGGCCACGTTTTTGGGAAAATACAATCCAACGGAGAAAACCGCGATCGATTTTGAAATTGGCGTAAGCAACAATGACAAAAACCTGTTTTCATCCCAAGACGACTCGAACAATGAAGGTTTGGCGACAAAAATCAATGCACGACAACGGCTTTTTTCCAAAAAATGGAACGTGGATGCTTTTGCCAATTATCAATTTATTGCCAAAGATTTCAGCTCCGTGGAACGCCTTTACAGCATTGAATTTAGCCGAGACTGGAATTTAGGAACCACTGCCATTGGCAATCAAAGTTATTTGGTTTCGGGATTGCAAATGACGTTGCCCGAAAAAGGAAACTTGGTTTACCAATTCGAAAAACTGGATTTCTCGGAGAATTTTTCCGGAAATCGTCATTTTTTGAATGCGTCCTTTAATTTGAACCATTGGAAAATTCAAAGTCTGGGAAGTTTCTTGAACAGCGACGCCACGACTTCTACATCTAAATTCTTGCGAAATCAAACCCAGGTTAAGTATCATTTCAAGAAAAACTGGGTTGGTACACGATTAAAATTGGAAGACAACCAAGAAAAAGACAAAACCACCTATCAATTTTCTGCCTTGAGCCAACGATTTACCGAGTATGGAATTTTTGCCGGTCGTGGCGACAGCACCAAGGTTTTTGTGGAATTGGGCTATTTCAAAAGAGCCAACGACAGCTTGCAAAACGGAATCGTTCAACGGGTGAACCATTCGCAAACCTTTGCCTTGCGGTCTAAATTGATTCAAACCAACAAAAGCGATTTGTCTCTTTTTGTGAATTACCGAGTTTTGGATTTTGTGGATGCGACCAAAAAGAATGAACCTTCATTGAATTCCAGAATGATTTACAACGACCGTTTTTTCAATCAATTGATTCAATCGACAACTGTATTTGAAACCAATTCTGGATCCATTCCGCAACAGGAATTTACGTATCTGGAAGTTCCAGTCGGGCAAGGCGTTTATACTTGGAATGATTACAACACAAACGGAATCCAGGAATTAGAAGAGTTTGAAGTGGCGCCATTTATCGATCAGGCAAAATATATCAGAATCTATTTGCCCAACCGAATTTACATCAAAACCCACCAAAATAAATTCTCCCAATCGATAGTTTTGAACCCAAATCAATGGCAAAATGAGGCTGGATTCAAGAAAGTGCTTTCCAATTTTTACAACCAAACTTCCTATATTATTGATCGAAAAGTGGAAAACAAAGGCGATAATTTCGACTTGAATCCTTTCAGCAAATCCGAGGAAAATGTCTTGGGATTGAACTCGAGTTTCCGAAATAGTTTGTTCTATAATAGAGGAAAACAATTGCATTCCGTGACTTATACTTATGTTCAAAACGAAAATAAAAACTTGCTTTCCATAGGTTCGCAGGAAGTTAAAAACAGTTCAAACCAGATACAATACAATCATTTGTACCGCAAAAGTTGGTTGTTTGGAATGTTTGCCAAAACCATTCAAACTGCTTTGACATCCGAAAATTATCCCGAGAAAAATTATGAAATCAAAGGCTACCAATTGGCACCAAAAATCAGTTATTTGTTTTCCAAAAGCACGAGTTGGGATTTGTTTTATGAATGGCTAAACAAGGAAAATCAAATAGGCAACTTTGAAACTTTATCGCAAAGCCGATTCGGGACTTCCTTTTCTTATGCAGGCGAGAAAAAAATTACGATGAACGGCGAAGTTTCTTTTTACCAAAACAAATTCGTTGGCAATGAATTTTCCTCGGTGGGATTCCAGATGCTTGAAGGATTGCAAACCGGACAAAACTTGACTTGGCGACTGCTTTTACAAAAAAACTTGACCAACTTTCTGGACATTAACTTGAATTATCAGGGTCGAAAAAGCGAAACCAGTCAAACCATTCATACGGGAAGCGTGCAATTGAGGGCTTATTTTTAAACAAAATTATAGTATTATTTTTTTGTACTAATTAATTTATTATTTTTATTCTTCAAACTTAAAAATCAATCCATTATGAAAAAATTAGCATTACTGTGTTTCCTTTTAGTTTTCTCTAATAGCTTTTATGCTCAAGAAACCAAAGAAAAAAAAGAACCTGCAAAAAAAGAAACTACCAAAAAGAAATCGGGTTATGATTATGACAAAGACGTCACTGTAAAATCTACTAAAAAAGAGGCAACTTCTAAATCCACTACCACAAAAGAAACGGCCAAGAAAGAAACGGCCAAAACAAAATCAGGTTATGATTACGACAAAAAAACGAACAAATCAGATATAAACAAGGTTGACGCCAAAATAAAAGACGAAAAATACACCAAAGGCACTTCGAGCAAGAAAGCGCCAACGTTGAAAGAATCGAACGAAAAAGCTCCAAAAACTCCAGATAAAGTTACTGGCGAATACAAGGGCAAAAAAGTATATACCGGTTCAAGAGGCGGTAAATATTACATTAACAAAAACGGAAACAAAACCTATATCCAGGACTAATATTTTCCAAAAAAAATCAAAAAAAAGAGGCTGTTCGATATGGAACGGCCTCTTTTTTATAACTAAAAATTCTAAAGTTATTCCATCGAAACGATAATGAACTCGCTGCGTCTGTTGGCTTGATGCTGTGCTTCGGTACAGTTGGATTTGTTGGTTGGTTCGCAACCACAATCATTTACCAATTGTGATTCTCCATATCCCTTTCCGGTCAATCTATTGGCTTCAATTCCGTTTTTAATCAACCAAGCCACTGTCGCTTTGGCTCTTCTGTCAGACAAAGCTTCGTTGTATTTTGCGGTTTGTCGGCAATCGGTATGCGAACGAACATCGATTTTTATTTTAGGATATTGTTTCATGACCGCCAAGACTTTTTCCAACTCAAATGCGGCATCTTTGCGGATGAATGATTTATCCAAATCGAAGTAAATAATTGGAATATTCAACGTTTTAGCCAAATCTGTACCCACGGCAATAGCCTTGATTCGTTTGTCCAATAGTAATGCCAACACGCTTTCGCCAGAAGCTTTTGGAATAGCAATTGTGGCTTCCTTGGTTTCAAAATCTGTTTTTTCGGCTCTTACATAATATACTTTTCCGCAAACCACTTCAAAACGATAAGCTCCATTTAAATCTGCAGTAGTTTCTTTTAACAATTGGAATTTTTCGTCAAACAAACTTACTTTCGATTGCGGCAAGATTCTTCTGTCTTCCCGATCCGTCACGATACCTTTCAGGATTTGCTCACAAGCTAATTTTCTGGTTTCGGTAAACTTGTAAATATCATCATAACCATGTCCGCCGGTTCTATTGGAAGTAAAAAATCCGTTGCGACTCTTGCTGTCCATCAATAGTGCAAAGTCGTCATTGGAACTATTGGCTGGAGCGCCAATATTTTGCACATCGCCAAAACTGCCATTGTCTAGAATTTTGGTCACATAAATATCCAATCCGCCCAATCCGGGACGTCCGTCAGTGGCAAAATACAATTCGTTGTCTTCCGAGATGAACGGAAAGGTTTCCCTGCCTTCGGTATTGATGGTTTTGCCCAAATTTTCGGGTGTGCCAAAACTGCCGTCATTGTTTATGTTTACTTTAAACAAATCCGATTGTCCTAATGTTCCCGGCATATTCGAAGCAAAATACAAGGTTTTATCATCTACACTCAAGGCTGGATGCGCCACACTGTATTGGTCGCTGTTGAAAGGAAGTTCAGTCACGTTTTTCCATTGGCCGTCTTCAAGAGTGGCTTTGTATAATTTCAACAAGGTTATCTTTTGGCTGTCTTTTCCTTTTTTTCCGTCTAAGAAGTTGTTTCGGGTAAAGTACATAGTGTTTCCGTCTTTTGTAAAGACTGGTGTAGATTCGTGAAATTTGGAATTAATTCCTTTGTTGAATTTTTTTGGCGCTTCCAGTTTTCCGCTCGAATTGACCTCGGAACTATATAAATTGGTAAAAGATTGATTGGTCCACTTGAATACTTTTTTGGACACACCTCCAGTATCTCTGGCGGAGGCAAAGACTAATTTATTCCCGGAAAAAGAACTTCCATAATCTGAAAACTCCGAGTTAATTCCTGCGTCTTCTATATTGAAACGTCCTGAATTTGCCTTGATTTCGGCTAAATAATCTTTGTTTTTTTCGAATAATTTGGCTCTTTGATCGTTGCCTGATTTTTTGTTGAAGGATTCAAGCATTTTATCCGCTTTGGCATAATCGCCAATGGCTTTCAAACACTGGGAATACCTGTAATAATACTCTGGTTCTTGCTCTTGGTTCATTGCAAAAAGTGCTTCATACCATTTGGCTGCCTTTTCTAGTTCGGCATTGAAATAGTAGGCGTTTCCTAATTTTTGAAACATTTTTTCATCCTTGTACCCTTTTTCGGCCACGCGTTCGTAGGTTGCAATTGCATCGACATAAGAATAGCGTTCATATTGTTTGTCAGCTCCCGCCACTTTTGCTTTCTGCGCATGACCAACATGGACTATGGCAAACAAAATGGCACTATAAATAAAGTTTTGAATTTTCATAGAGGTACGTTTAGAAGAATCTTGGAGAAATTATTTTATCATAGGCATTGAACAATTCATATCGCAAGAAAATCTCGTGGGATCCTGAATTATAATTGGCCAATTTTGTGGTTTCCATATCGTAAGCATAGCCAATAAACCAGGAATCACTCACTTGAAATCCTGCCAAAGCACTAAATGCGGCATCCCATCTATAGGCTAGACCGGCAGTGAATTTTTCGTTTATTAAAAAATTTGCCGATAAATCTACTTGCAATGGCGCCCCTTGAACCATTTTGGTCAATATCGAAGGTTTCAATTTTACCTCTGCACTCAAATCAAATACATGCCCAGCGATGAAATAATAATGAATGTGCTCTTTGGCTACGTGGCTATTGGCTCCAGTACCTGCATAACGGTCAAAATGTTGGGTTTCCAATAAATTGGGAACCGACAATCCTACATAAGTGTTGTCTGAATGCAAATACAATCCGATTCCTATGTTGGGAGAAAATTTGTTGTCGACATTGGTGTCAAATGAATAATCATTCTTGTCATATATATTCAGTTTGGTAAAATCGATGTTGAGCAAATTAGCCGAAGCCTTCAATCCAAATGACAATTTATATCTTTCAGACGCATTAATGGTATAAGAGAAATCCGCTGAAATATTATTCTCGTCTGATGGTCCAATCCGGTCATTTACAACAGAAAATCCCAAACCAATATTACTGCCATTTATTGGAGTGTTGACAGAGGCAGTATTGGTAACCGGTGCACCGTCTAAACCTACCCATTGGGTTCGATGCAACGCAAATATGCTCATTGCTTCGCGCGAGCCGGCATAAGCGGGATTGATATTAATGGTGTTGTACATGTATTGGGTAAATTGGGCATCCTGTTGGGCACTGACCATTCCCGTCAATAGCAGTAAAAATAATACTAATCTTTTTTTCATTTTTTTCGTTTTAATTCTGGGGATTAACCACAATCCCCAGAAATCATTTATCGGTTTATGTACAAATACCCTGCTTTTTCGTGTCCTGTTGAAGCACTATCTTGGTATCTCAGAATATAATAATAAGTTCCTTCCGGCAATTCCTCAGATTGATTTACAGTTACTCTTCCTTCTGAAATTCCCTTAAAGGCTCTATCGGAATTATTATAACCACTTCTTTCGAAAACCAAAACTCCCCATCTGTTATAAATCTCAACTGAGTTTTTAGGATAACATTCCAATCCTCTTATATAGAACACATCATTATCACCGTCTCCATTTGGAGAAACTGCATTGAATACTTCTATTAAACATCCTGAAACTCCCATTACAGTTGGTTTATCGTCAAGAATATTTGTGTTGTCTGACAAATCGGTTACAATAGTACCATTCAAACTTGTAGCAGTCACCATAGCTTGATTTTTAATTGAACCCATATTAATATCATTCTGTTTGATGGCATAAGTTGCTGTATAGGCGTTGCTATTCGTTTCTCCTATTCCCAAACTGGCTATTGGACTACCCGTAAGAATTACATCCGGCAAATAATTATCTTCTACCGTAACGTTGGAAAGAACCACATTACCTGTATTTGTAATTGCAAAAACATACGAAATAGTTTCACCGGCCTGAGCATATCCATCTGCATTTTCATCATTGAAAGTTGCTGTTTTTATGATGGCAATACTTGGTTTTTCATCAACAATTATTGTTTTTGTAGCCGTATCGCAAACCACTGGTGTTGCAACGGTACAAATTGTGTAATTTACAGCATAAGTACCTGATGGTGCATTGGCAGGGACAGTCACCGTTCCGTCTGCATTCATAACAATACCTCCGCCAATTGGCTGTAGCACTGTTAGAGTAATTTGTGACAGTGTAAATGGATTTCCGTTTACATTGTCATTAGCATACAAAGTTGGGAGTACCGTTACAACTCCTGCAGGAACTGTTGCAGCAACATCATTTATGGCATCGATTGATGGATTGACAACTACAGTTGTTGTTGCCGTATCACAAACCGATGGTGTGGCAACAGTACAAATCGTATAAGTTACCGGATAACTTCCTGATGGTGCATTCGCCGGAACCGTTATCGTTCCGTCTGCATTCATCAAGATGCCTCCACCAATTGGCAAGGTACTCATGGTTACTTGCGATGGCGTGAATGGATTGCCGTTTACGGTGTCATTTGCGAATAAACTTGGTATCGTTGTGACAACTCCTCCTGCCACTGATACGGGTATCACATCGTTGGTTGCATCGATTGATGGATTGACAACTACAGTTGTTGTTGCCGTATCACAAACCGATGGCGTGGCAACAGTACAAATCGTGTAAGTTACCGGATAACTTCCTGATGGTGCATTGGCAGGAACCGTTATCGTTCCGTCTGCATTCATCAAGATGCCTCCACCAATTGGCAAGGTAGTCAAGGTTACTTGCGATGGCGTAAATGGGTTGCCGTTTACAGTATCGTTACCAAACAAGCTTGCGGTTGTGGTTACAACTCCACCTGCCACTGATACAGGTATCACATCGTTGGTTGCATCGATTGATGGATTGACAACTACAGTTGTTGTTGCCGTATCACAAACCGATGGTGTGGCAACGGTACAAATCGTGTAAGTTACCGGATAACTTCCTGATGGTGCATTGGCAGGAACCGTTATCGTTCCGTCTGCATTCATCAAGATGCCTCCACCAATTGGTAAGGTAGTCAAGGTTACTTGCGATGGCGTAAATGGGTTGCCATTTACGGTGTCATTTGCGAATAAACTTGGTATCGTTGTTATAACTCCTCCTGGAACTGTTGTCGCAACATCATCTGTAGCATCGACTGATGGATTAATCACTATTGTTGTTGTTGCAGGTGTTACATCTAAACTACCATTATTGTCTGTTGCAGTAAAAGTAAACAAGTCCTCTCCTGTAAATGCCCCACTTGGATCGTACGTCAACATAGCCACTTGAGCTGGAGTCAATATCTGATTTATGGCCACTACAGTACCTGACAAAGCCAAAACACCTTTTGAAGGCAAACTCAAAATAGTGTAACTCACTATCGTTCCATCTGTATCTGTAGCTGTCAATGGTGCAATTAAAGTGGCTCCTGCGGCGGATGAAATCCCGGCATTAGCATTATCATTAGCTACAGGCGCATTGTTTCCAACTGGAATAACAATAGTTGCAGGTGAAATATCTAATGCTCCTTCGTTGTCTGTTGCAGTAAACACAAAGCTATCATTCCCTGTAAATGCCCCACTTGGATCATAGGTCAACATAGCTGCTTGAACTGGAGTTAATACTTGATTAATTATCACTGCCATTCCTGACAAAGCTAAAATTCCATTTGCAGGTAGACTTAAAATAGTATAATTAGCGATAGTTCCATCTAAATCTGTGGCAACTAAAGCATTAATTGCTGTCGCAACTGCCGTTGAAGGAATAATAGTGTTTGTATCGTTCACTGCCACTGGCGCATCGTTTACTGGGGTTACGGTGATCAATTCATTGGCGGTAGCCGTGGTGGTTCCGTCTGTAATAACATATGGAATGCTCACTGCTGTCGCTGAATTGAAGTTCAATGCTGGAGTGAAAGTAATCACGCCGGCTGCATCTATGTTGACCGTTCCGTTGGTTACCGCAATCACTTGTGCCGTTCCCGGGGTCAAGGTGGTTCCGTTGATGGATTGGATGCTCAAGGTATCGCCATCCAAGTCGGTGTCGGCTGTTAATGGGTTTAGCGTTACCGTGCCTTCTTCGGCCACGGTGTAGCTGTCGTCAACCGCCACTGGAGCATCGTTGGCCGGGCTTACCGTGATCAATTCGTTGGCCGTGCTGCTACCGCCGTTTCCATCCGTGATGATATATGGAATGCTCACTGCTGTCGCTGAATTGAAGTTCAATGCTGGAGTGAAAGTAATCACGCCGGCTGCATCTATGTTTACGGTTCCCTTGGTTACCGCAATCACTTGCGCCGTTCCCGGTGTCAAGGTGGTTCCGTTGATGGATTGGATGCTCAAGGTATCGCCATCCAAGTCGGTGTCGGCTGTTAATGGGTTTAGCGTTACCGTCCCTTCTTCGGCCACGGTGTAGCTGTCGTCAACCGCCACTGGCGCATCGTTGGCCGGGCTTACCGTGATCAATTCGTTGGCCGTGCTGCTACCGCCGTTTCCATCCGTGATGATATATGGAATGCTCACTGCTGTCGCTGAATTGAAGTTAGCATCTGGAGTGAAAGTAATCACTCCTGCTGCCGTGATGTTGACCGTTCCGTTGGTTACCGCAATCACTTGCGCCGTTCCCGGTGTCAAGGTGGTTCCGTTGATGGATTGGATGCTCAAGGTATCGCCATCCAAGTCGGTGTCGGCTGTTAATGGGTTTAGCGTTACCGTCCCTTCTTCGGCCACGGTGTAGCTGTCGTCAACCGCCACTGGAGCATCGTTGGCCGGGCTTACCGTGATCAATTCGTTGGCCGTGCTGCTACCGCCGTTTCCATCCGTGATGATATATGGAATGCTCACTGCTGTCGCTGAATTGAAGTTAGCATCTGGAGTGAAAGTAATCACGCCGGCTGCATCTATGTTGACCGTTCCGTTGGTTACCGCAATCACTTGCGCCGTTCCCGGTGTCAAGGTGGTTCCGTTGATGGATTGGATGCTCAAGGTATCGCCATCCAAGTCGGTGTCGGCTGTTAATGGGTTTAGCGTTACCGTCCCTTCTTCGGCCACGGTGTAGCTGTCGTCAACCGCCACTGGAGCATCGTTGGCCGGGCTTACCGTGATCAATTCGTTGGCCGTGCTGCTACCGCCGTTTCCATCCGTGATGATATATGGAATGCTCACTGCTGTCGCTGAATTGAAGTTCAATGCTGGAGTGAAAGTAATCACGCCGGCTGCATCTATGTTGACCGTTCCGTTGGTTACCGCAATCACTTGCGCCGTTCCCGGTGTCAAGGTGGTTCCGTTGATGGATTGGATGCTCAAGGTATCGCCATCCAAGTCGGTGTCGGCTGTTAATGGGTTTAGCGTTACCGTCCCTTCTTCGGCCACGGTGTAGCTGTCGTCAACCGCCACTGGAGCATCGTTGGCCGGGCTTACCGTGATCAATTCGTTGGCCGTGCTGCTACCGCCGTTTCCATCCGTGATGATATATGGAATGCTCACTGCTGTCGCTGAATTGAAGTTCAATGCTGGAGTGAAAGTAATCACTCCTGCTGCATCTATGTTGACCGTTCCGTTGGTTACCGCAATCACTTGCGCCGTTCCCGGTGTCAAGGTGGTTCCGTTGATGGATTGGATGCTCAAGGTATCGCCATCCAAGTCGGTGTCGGCTGTTAATGGGTTTAGCGTTACCGTCCCTTCTTCGGCCACGGTGTAGCTGTCGTCAACCGCCACTGGAGCATCGTTGGCCGGGCTTACCGTGATCAATTCGTTGGCCGTGCTGCTACCGCCGTTTCCATCCGTGATGATATATGGAATGCTCACTGCTGTCGCTGAATTGAAGTTCAATGCTGGAGTGAAAGTAATCACGCCGGCTGCATCTATGTTGACCGTTCCGTTGGTTACCGCAATCACTTGCGCCGTTCCCGGTGTCAAGGTGGTTCCGTTGATGGATTGGATGCTCAAGGTATCGCCATCCAAGTCGGTGTCGGCTGTTAATGGGTTTAGCGTTACCGTCCCTTCTTCGGCCACGGTGTAGCTGTCGTCAACCGCCACTGGAGCATCGTTGGCCGGGCTTACCGTGATCAATTCGTTGGCCGTGCTGCTACCGCCGTTTCCATCCGTGATGATATATGGAATGCTCACTGCTGTCGCTGAATTGAAGTTCAATGCTGGAGTGAAAGTAATCACGCCGGCTGCCGTGATGTTGACCGTTCCGTTGGTTACCGCAATCACTTGGGCCATTCCCGGGGTCAAGGTGGTTCCATTGATGGATTGGATGCTCAAGGTATCGCCATCCAAGTCGGTGTCGGCTGTTAATGGGTTTAGCGTTACCGTCCCTTCTTCGGCCACGGTGTAGCTGTCGTCAACCGCCACTGGAGCATCGTTGGCCGGGCTTACCGTGATCAATTCGTTGGCCGTGCTGCTACCGCCGTTTCCATCCGTGATGATATATGGAATGCTCACTGCTGTCGCTGAATTGAAGTTCAATGCTGGAGTGAAAGTAATCACGCCGGCTGCATCTATGTTGACCGTTCCGTTGGTTACCGCAATCACTTGCGCCGTTCCCGGGGTCAAGGTGGTTCCATTGATGGATTGGATGCTCAAGGTATCGCCATCCAAGTCGGTGTCGGCTGTTAATGGGTTTAGCGTTACCGTCCCTTCTTCGGCCACGGTGTAGCTGTCGTCAACCGCCACTGGAGCATCGTTGGCCGGGCTTACCGTGATCAATTCGTTGGCCGTGCTGCTACCGCCGTTTCCATCCGTGATGATATATGGAATGCTCACTGCTGTCGCTGAATTGAAGTTCAATGCTGGAGTGAAAGTAATCACGCCGGCTGCCGTGATGTTGACCGTTCCGTTGGTTACCGCAATCACTTGCGCCGTTCCCGGTGTCAAGGTGGTTCCGTTGATGGATTGGATGCTCAAGGTATCGCCATCCAAGTCGGTGTCGGCTGTTAATGGGTTTAGCGTTACCGTCCCTTCTTCGGCCACGGTGTAGCTGTCGTCAACCGCCACTGGAGCATCGTTGGCCGGGCTTACCGTGATCAATTCGTTGGCCGTGCTGCTACCGCCGTTTCCATCCGTGATGATATATGGAATGCTCACTGCTGTCGCTGAATTGAAGTTCAATGCTGGAGTGAAAGCAATCACGCCGGCTGCCGTGATGTTGACCGTTCCGTTGGTTACCGCAATCACTTGCGCCGTTCCCGGGGTCAAGGTGGTTCCGTTGATGGATTGGATGCTCAAGGTATCGCCATCCAAGTCGGTGTCGGCTGTTAATGGGTTTAGCGTTACCGTCCCTTCTTCGGCCACGGTGTAGCTGTCGTCAACCGCCACTGGAGCATCGTTGGCCGGGCTTACCGTGATCAATTCGTTGGCCGTGCTGCTACCGCCGTTTCCATCCGTGATGATATATGGAATGCTCACTGCTGTCGCTGAATTGAAGTTAGCATCTGGAGTGAAAGTAATCACGCCGGCTGCATCTATGTTGACCGTTCCGTTGGTCACCGCAATCACTTGGGCCGTTCCCGGGGTCAAGGTGGTTCCGTTGATGGATTGGATGCTCAAGGTATCGCCATCCAAGTCGGTGTCGGCTGTTAATGGGTTTAGCGTTACCGTCCCTTCTTCGGCCACGGTGTAGCTGTCGTCAACCGCCACTGGAGCATCGTTGGCCGGGCTTACCGTGATCAATTCGTTGGCCGTGCTGCTACCGCCGTTTCCATCCGTGATGATATATGGAATGCTCACTGCTGTCGCTGAATTGAAGTTCAATGCTGGAGTGAAAGTAATCACGCCGGCTGCATCTATGTTTACGGTTCCGTTGGTTACCGCAATCACTTGCGCCGTTCCCGGTGTCAAGGTGGCTCCATTGATGGATTGGATGCTCAAGGTATCGCCATCCAAGTCGGTGTCGGCTGTTAATGGGTTTAGCGTTACCGTCCCTTCTTCGGCCACGGTGTAGCTGTCGTCAACCGCCACTGGAGCATCGTTGGCCGGGCTTACCGTGATCAATTCGTTGGCCGTGCTGCTACCGCCGTTTCCATCCGTGATGATATATGGAATGCTCACTGCTGTCGCTGAATTGAAGTTCAATGCTGGAGTGAAAGCAATCACGCCGGCTGCCGTGATGTTGACCGTTCCGTTGGTTACCGCAATCACTTGCGCCGTTCCCGGGGTCAAGGTGGTTCCGTTGATGGATTGGATGCTCAAGGTATCGCCATCCAAGTCGGTGTCGGCTGTTAATGGGTTTAGCGTTACCGTGCCTTCTTCGGCCACGGTGTAGCTGTCGTCAACCGCCACTGGAGCATCGTTGGCCGGGCTTACCGTGATCAATTCGTTGGCCGTGCTGCTACCGCCGTTTCCATCCGTGATGATATATGGAATGCTCACTGCAGTCGCTGAATTGAAGTTAGCATCTGGAGTGAAAGTAATCACGCCGGCTGCATCTATGTTGACCGTTCCGTTGGTTACCGCAATCACTTGCGCCGTTCCCGGTGTCAAGGTGGTTCCGTTGATGGATTGGATGCTCAAGGTATCGCCATCCAAGTCGGTGTCGGCTGTTAATGGGTTTAGCGTTACCGTCCCTTCTTCGGCCACGGTGTAGCTGTCGTCAACCGCCACTGGAGCATCGTTGGCCGGGCTTACCGTGATCAATTCGTTGGCCGTGCTGCTACCGCCGTTTCCATCCGTGATGATATATGGAATGCTCACTGCTGTCGCTGAATTGAAGTTAGCATCTGGAGTGAAAGTAATCACGCCGGCTGCATCTATGTTGACCGTTCCGTTGGTTACCGCAATCACTTGCGCCGTTCCCGGTGTCAAGGTGGTTCCGTTGATGGATTGGATGCTCAAGGTATCGCCATCCAAGTCGGTGTCGGCTGTTAATGGGTTTAGCGTTACCGTCCCTTCTTCGGCCACGGTGTAGCTGTCGTCAACCGCCACTGGAGCATCGTTGGCCGGGCTTACCGTGATCAATTCGTTGGCCGTGCTGCTACCGCCGTTTCCATCCGTGATGATATATGGAATGCTCACTGCTGTCGCTGAATTGAAGTTCAATGCTGGAGTGAAAGTAATCACGCCGGCTGCATCTATGTTTACGGTTCCCTTGGTTACCGCAATCACTTGCGCCGTTCCCGGTGTCAAGGTGGTTCCGTTGATGGATTGGATGCTCAAGGTATCGCCATCCAAGTCGGTGTCGGCTGTTAATGGGTTTAGCGTTACCGTCCCTTCTTCGGCCACGGTGTAGCTGTCGTCAACCGCCACTGGCGCATCGTTGGCCGGGCTTACCGTGATCAATTCGTTGGCCGTGCTGCTACCGCCGTTTCCATCCGTGATGATATATGGAATGCTCACTGCTGTCGCTGAATTGAAGTTAGCATCTGGAGTGAAAGTAATCACTCCTGCTGCCGTGATGTTGACCGTTCCGTTGGTTACCGCAATCACTTGCGCCGTTCCCGGTGTCAAGGTGGTTCCGTTGATGGATTGGATGCTCAAGGTATCGCCATCCAAGTCGGTGTCGGCTGTTAATGGGTTTAGCGTTACCGTCCCTTCTTCGGCCACGGTGTAGCTGTCGTCAACCGCCACTGGAGCATCGTTGGCCGGGCTTACCGTGATCAATTCGTTGGCCGTGCTGCTACCGCCGTTTCCATCCGTGATGATATATGGAATGCTCACTGCTGTCGCTGAATTGAAGTTAGCATCTGGAGTGAAAGTAATCACGCCGGCTGCATCTATGTTGACCGTTCCGTTGGTTACCGCAATCACTTGCGCCGTTCCCGGTGTCAAGGTGGTTCCGTTGATGGATTGGATGCTCAAGGTATCGCCATCCAAGTCGGTGTCGGCTGTTAATGGGTTTAGCGTTACCGTCCCTTCTTCGGCCACGGTGTAGCTGTCGTCAACCGCCACTGGAGCATCGTTGGCCGGGCTTACCGTGATCAATTCGTTGGCCGTGCTGCTACCGCCGTTTCCATCCGTGATGATATATGGAATGCTCACTGCTGTCGCTGAATTGAAGTTCAATGCTGGAGTGAAAGTAATCACTCCTGCTGCATCTATGTTGACCGTTCCGTTGGTTACCGCAATCACTTGCGCCGTTCCCGGTGTCAAGGTGGTTCCGTTGATGGATTGGATGCTCAAGGTATCGCCATCCAAGTCGGTGTCGGCTGTTAATGGGTTTAGCGTTACCGTCCCTTCTTCGGCCACGGTGTAGCTGTCGTCAACCGCCACTGGAGCATCGTTGGCCGGGCTTACCGTGATCAATTCGTTGGCCGTGCTGCTACCGCCGTTTCCATCCGTGATGATATATGGAATGCTCACTGCTGTCGCTGAATTGAAGTTCAATGCTGGAGTGAAAGTAATCACTCCTGCTGCATCTATGTTGACCGTTCCGTTGGTTACCGCAATCACTTGCGCCGTTCCCGGTGTCAAGGTGGTTCCGTTGATGGATTGGATGCTCAAGGTATCGCCATCCAAGTCGGTGTCGGCTGTTAATGGGTTTAGCGTTACCGTCCCTTCTTCGGCCACGGTGTAGCTGTCGTCAACCGCCACTGGAGCATCGTTGGCCGGGCTTACCGTGATCAATTCGTTGGCCGTGCTGCTACCGCCGTTTCCATCCGTGATGATATATGGAATGCTCACTGCTGTCGCTGAATTGAAGTTCAATGCTGGAGTGAAAGTAATCACGCCGGCTGCATCTATGTTGACCGTTCCGTTGGTTACCGCAATCACTTGCGCCGTTCCCGGTGTCAAGGTGGTTCCGTTGATGGATTGGATGCTCAAGGTATCGCCATCCAAGTCGGTGTCGGCTGTTAATGGGTTTAGCGTTACCGTCCCTTCTTCGGCCACGGTGTAGCTGTCGTCAACCGCCACTGGAGCATCGTTGGCCGGGCTTACCGTGATCAATTCGTTGGCCGTGCTGCTACCGCCGTTTCCATCCGTGATGATATATGGAATGCTCACTGCTGTCGCTGAATTGAAGTTCAATGCTGGAGTGAAAGTAATCACGCCGGCTGCCGTGATGTTGACCGTTCCGTTGGTTACCGCAATCACTTGGCCATTCCCGGGGTCAAGGTGGTTCCATTGATGGATTGGATGCTCAAGGTATCGCCATCCAAGTCGGTGTCGGCTGTTAATGGGTTTAGCGTTACCGTCCCTTCTTCGGCCACGGTGTAGCTGTCGTCAACCGCCACTGGAGCATCGTTGGCCGGGCTTACCGTGATCAATTCGTTGGCCGTGCTGCTACCGCCGTTTCCATCCGTGATGATATATGGAATGCTCACTGCTGTCGCTGAATTGAAGTTCAATGCTGGAGTGAAAGTAATCACGCCGGCTGCATCTATGTTGACCGTTCCGTTGGTTACCGCAATCACTTGCGCCGTTCCCGGGGTCAAGGTGGTTCCATTGATGGATTGGATGCTCAAGGTATCGCCATCCAAGTCGGTGTCGGCTGTTAATGGGTTTAGCGTTACCGTCCCTTCTTCGGCCACGGTGTAGCTGTCGTCAACCGCCACTGGAGCATCGTTGGCCGGGCTTACCGTGATCAATTCGTTGGCCGTGCTGCTACCGCCGTTTCCATCCGTGATGATATATGGAATGCTCACTGCTGTCGCTGAATTGAAGTTCAATGCTGGAGTGAAAGTAATCACGCCGGCTGCCGTGATGTTGACCGTTCCGTTGGTTACCGCAATCACTTGCGCCGTTCCCGGTGTCAAGGTGGTTCCGTTGATGGATTGGATGCTCAAGGTATCGCCATCCAAGTCGGTGTCGGCTGTTAATGGGTTTAGCGTTACCGTCCCTTCTTCGGCCACGGTGTAGCTGTCGTCAACCGCCACTGGAGCATCGTTGGCCGGGCTTACCGTGATCAATTCGTTGGCCGTGCTGCTACCGCCGTTTCCATCCGTGATGATATATGGAATGCTCACTGCTGTCGCTGAATTGAAGTTCAATGCTGGAGTGAAAGCAATCACGCCGGCTGCCGTGATGTTGACCGTTCCGTTGGTTACCGCAATCACTTGCGCCGTTCCCGGGGTCAAGGTGGTTCCGTTGATGGATTGGATGCTCAAGGTATCGCCATCCAAGTCGGTGTCGGCTGTTAATGGGTTTAGCGTTACCGTCCCTTCTTCGGCCACGGTGTAGCTGTCGTCAACCGCCACTGGAGCATCGTTGGCCGGGCTTACCGTGATCAATTCGTTGGCCGTGCTGCTACCGCCGTTTCCATCCGTGATGATATATGGAATGCTCACTGCTGTCGCTGAATTGAAGTTAGCATCTGGAGTGAAAGTAATCACGCCGGCTGCATCTATGTTGACCGTTCCGTTGGTCACCGCAATCACTTGGGCCGTTCCCGGGGTCAAGGTGGTTCCGTTGATGGATTGGATGCTCAAGGTATCGCCATCCAAGTCGGTGTCGGCTGTTAATGGGTTTAGCGTTACCGTCCCTTCTTCGGCCACGGTGTAGCTGTCGTCAACCGCCACTGGAGCATCGTTGGCCGGGCTTACCGTGATCAATTCGTTGGCCGTGCTGCTACCGCCGTTTCCATCCGTGATGATATATGGAATGCTCACTGCTGTCGCTGAATTGAAGTTCAATGCTGGAGTGAAAGTAATCACGCCGGCTGCATCTATGTTTACGGTTCCGTTGGTTACCGCAATCACTTGCGCCGTTCCCGGTGTCAAGGTGGCTCCATTGATGGATTGGATGCTCAAGGTATCGCCATCCAAGTCGGTGTCGGCTGTTAATGGGTTTAGCGTTACCGTCCCTTCTTCGGCCACGGTGTAGCTGTCGTCAACCGCCACTGGAGCATCGTTGGCCGGGCTTACCGTGATCAATTCGTTGGCCGTGCTGCTACCGCCGTTTCCATCCGTGATGATATATGGAATGCTCACTGCTGTCGCTGAATTGAAGTTCAATGCTGGAGTGAAAGCAATCACGCCGGCTGCCGTGATGTTGACCGTTCCGTTGGTTACCGCAATCACTTGCGCCGTTCCCGGGGTCAAGGTGGTTCCGTTGATGGATTGGATGCTCAAGGTATCGCCATCCAAGTCGGTGTCGGCTGTTAATGGGTTTAGCGTTACCGTGCCTTCTTCGGCCACGGTGTAGCTGTCGTCAACCGCCACTGGAGCATCGTTGGCCGGGCTTACCGTGATCAATTCGTTGGCCGTGCTGCTACCGCCGTTTCCATCCGTGATGATATATGGAATGCTCACTGCAGTCGCTGAATTGAAGTTAGCATCTGGAGTGAAAGTAATCACGCCGGCTGCATCTATGTTGACCGTTCCGTTGGTTACCGCAATCACTTGCGCCGTTCCCGGTGTCAAGGTGGTTCCGTTGATGGATTGGATGCTCAAGGTATCGCCATCCAAGTCGGTGTCGGCTGTTAATGGGTTTAGCGTTACCGTCCCTTCTTCGGCCACGGTGTAGCTGTCGTCAACCGCCACTGGAGCATCGTTGGCCGGGCTTACCGTGATCAATTCGTTGGCCGTGCTGCTACCGCCGTTTCCATCCGTGATGATATATGGAATGCTCACTGCTGTCGCTGAATTGAAGTTCAATGCTGGAGTGAAAGTAATCACGCCGGCTGCATCTATGTTGACCGTTCCGTTGGTTACCGCAATCACTTGCGCCGTTCCCGGTGTCAAGGTGGTTCCGTTGATGGATTGGATGCTCAAGGTATCGCCATCCAAGTCGGTGTCGGCTGTTAATGGGTTTAGCGTTACCGTCCCTTCTTCGGCCACGGTGTAGCTGTCGTCAACCGCCACTGGAGCATCGTTGGCCGGGCTTACCGTGATCAATTCGTTGGCCGTGCTGCTACCGCCGTTTCCATCCGTGATGATATATGGAATGCTCACTGCTGTCGCTGAATTGAAGTTCAATGCTGGAGTGAAAGTAATCACTCCTGCTGCATCTATGTTGACCGTTCCGTTGGTTACCGCAATCACTTGCGCCGTTCCCGGTGTCAAGGTGGTTCCGTTGATGGATTGGATGCTCAAGGTATCGCCATCCAAGTCGGTGTCGGCTGTTAATGGGTTTAGCGTTACCGTCCCTTCTTCGGCCACGGTGTAGCTGTCGTCAACCGCCACTGGAGCATCGTTGGCCGGGCTTACCGTGATCAATTCGTTGGCCGTGCTGCTACCGCCGTTTCCATCCGTGATGATATATGGAATGCTCACTGCTGTCGCTGAATTGAAGTTAGCATCTGGAGTGAAAGTAATCACTCCTGCTGCCGTGATGTTGACCGTTCCGTTGGTTACCGCAATCACTTGCGCCGTTCCCGGTGTCAAGGTGGTTCCGTTGATGGATTGGATGCTCAAGGTATCGCCATCCAAGTCGGTGTCGGCTGTTAATGGGTTTAGCGTTACCGTCCCTTCTTCGGCCACGGTGTAGCTGTCGTCAACCGCCACTGGAGCATCGTTGGCCGGGCTTACCGTGATCAATTCGTTGGCCGTGCTGCTACCGCCGTTTCCATCCGTGATGATATATGGAATGCTCACTGCAGTCGCTGAATTGAAGTTCAATGCTGGAGTGAAAGTAATCACGCCGGCTGCCGTGATGTTGACCGTTCCGTTGGTTACCGCAATCACTTGCGCCGTTCCCGGTGTCAAGGTGGTTCCGTTGATGGATTGGATGCTCAAGGTATCGCCATCCAAGTCGGTGTCGGCTGTTAATGGGTTTAGCGTTACCGTCCCTTCTTCGGCCACGGTGTAGCTGTCGTCAACCGCCACTGGAGCATCGTTGGCCGGGCTTACCGTGATCAATTCGTTGGCCGTGCTGCTACCGCCGTTTCCATCCGTGATGATATATGGAATGCTCACTGCTGTCGCTGAATTGAAGTTCAATGCTGGAGTGAAAGTAATCACGCCGGCTGCATCTATGTTGACCGTTCCGTTGGTTACCGCAATCACTTGCGCCGTTCCCGGTGTCAAGGTGGTTCCGTTGATGGATTGGATGCTCAAGGTATCGCCATCCAAGTCGGTGTCGGCTGTTAATGGGTTTAGCGTTACCGTCCCTTCTTCGGCCACGGTGTAGCTGTCGTCAACCGCCACTGGAGCATCGTTGGCCGGGCTTACCGTGATCAATTCGTTGGCCGTGCTGCTACCGCCGTTTCCATCCGTGATGATATATGGAATGCTCACTGCTGTCGCTGAATTGAAGTTAGCATCTGGAGTGAAAGTAATCACGCCGGCTGCATCTATGTTGACCGTTCCGTTGGTTACCGCAATCACTTGCGCCGTTCCCGGTGTCAAGGTGGTTCCGTTGATGGATTGGATGCTCAAGGTATCGCCATCCAAGTCGGTGTCGGCTGTTAATGGGTTTAGCGTTACCGTCCCTTCTTCGGCCACGGTGTAGCTGTCGTCAACCGCCACTGGAGCATCGTTGGCCGGGCTTACCGTGATCAATTCGTTGGCCGTGCTGCTACCGCCGTTTCCATCCGTGATGATATATGGAATGCTCACTGCTGTCGCTGAATTGAAGTTCAATGCTGGAGTGAAAGTAATCACTCCTGCTGCATCTATGTTGACCGTTCCGTTGGTTACCGCAATCACTTGCGCCGTTCCCGGGGTCAAGGTGGTTCCATTGATGGATTGGATGCTCAAGGTATCGCCATCCAAGTCGGTGTCGGCTGTTAATGGGTTTAGCGTTACCGTCCCTTCTTCGGCCACGGTGTAGCTGTCGTCAACCGCCACTGGAGCATCGTTGGCCGGGCTTACCGTGATCAATTCGTTGGCCGTGCTGCTACCGCCGTTTCCATCCGTGATGATATATGGAATGCTCACTGCTGTCGCTGAATTGAAGTTCAATGCTGGAGTGAAAGTAATCACTCCTGCTGCATCTATGTTGACCGTTCCGTTGGTTACCGCAATCACTTGCGCCGTTCCCGGTGTCAAGGTGGTTCCGTTGATGGATTGGATGCTCAAGGTATCGCCATCCAAGTCGGTGTCGGCTGTTAATGGGTTTAGCGTTACCGTCCCTTCTTCGGCCACGGTGTAGCTGTCGTCAACCGCCACTGGAGCATCGTTGGCCGGGCTTACCGTGATCAATTCGTTGGCCGTGCTGCTACCGCCGTTTCCATCCGTGATGATATATGGAATGCTCACTGCTGTCGCTGAATTGAAGTTAGCATCTGGAGTGAAAGTAATCACTCCTGCTGCCGTGATGTTGACCGTTCCGTTGGTTACCGCAATCACTTGCGCCGTTCCCGGTGTCAAGGTGGTTCCGTTGATGGATTGGATGCTCAAGGTATCGCCATCCAAGTCGGTGTCGGCTGTTAATGGGTTTAGCGTTACCGTCCCTTCTTCGGCCACGGTGTA
Organism: Flavobacterium limnophilum; assembly: GCF_027111315.2. Lineage (GTDB taxonomy): Bacteria > Bacteroidota > Bacteroidia > Flavobacteriales > Flavobacteriaceae > Flavobacterium > Flavobacterium limnophilum. The sequence goes on from NZ_CP114289.2 coordinate 3,457,202, forward strand.
GCTGTCGTCAACCGCCACTGGAGCATCGTTGGCCGGGCTTACCGTGATCAATTCGTTGGCCGTGCTGCTACCGCCGTTTCCATCCGTGATGATATATGGAATGCTCACTGCTGTCGCTGAATTGAAGTTAGCATCTGGAGTGAAAGTAATCACGCCGGCTGCATCTATGTTGACCGTTCCGTTGGTTACCGCAATCACTTGCGCCGTTCCCGGTGTCAAGGTGGTTCCGTTGATGGATTGGATGCTCAAGGTATCGCCATCCAAGTCGGTGTCGGCTGTTAATGGGTTTAGCGTTACCGTCCCTTCTTCGGCCACGGTGTAGCTGTCGTCAACCGCCACTGGAGCATCGTTGGCCGGGCTTACCGTGATCAATTCGTTGGCCGTGCTGCTACCGCCGTTTCCATCCGTGATGATATATGGAATGCTCACTGCTGTCGCTGAATTGAAGTTCAATGCTGGAGTGAAAGTAATCACGCCGGTTGCATCTATGTTGACCGTTCCGTTGGTTACCGCAATCACTTGCGCCGTTCCCGGTGTCAAGGTGGTTCCGTTGATGGATTGGATGCTCAAGGTATCGCCATCCAAGTCGGTGTCGGCTGTTAATGGGTTTAGCGTTACCGTCCCTTCTTCGGCCACGGTGTAGCTGTCGTCAACCGCCACTGGAGCATCGTTGGCCGGGCTTACCGTGATCAATTCGTTGGCCGTGCTGCTACCGCCGTTTCCATCCGTGATGATATATGGAATGCTCACTGCTGTCGCTGAATTGAAGTTAGCATCTGGAGTGAAAGTAATCACGCCGGCTGCATCTATGTTGACCGTTCCGTTGGTTACCGCAATCACTTGCGCCGTTCCCGGTGTCAAGGTGGTTCCGTTGATGGATTGGATGCTCAAGGTATCGCCATCCAAGTCGGTGTCGGCTGTTAATGGGTTTAGCGTTACCGTCCCTTCTTCGGCCACGGTGTAGCTGTCGTCAACCGCCACTGGAGCATCGTTGGCCGGGCTTACCGTGATCAATTCGTTGGCCGTGCTGCTACCGCCGTTTCCATCCGTGATGATATATGGAATGCTCACTGCTGTCGCTGAATTGAAGTTCAATGCTGGAGTGAAAGTAATCACTCCTGCTGCATCTATGTTGACCGTTCCGTTGGTTACCGCAATCACTTGCGCCGTTCCCGGGGTCAAGGTGGTTCCATTGATGGATTGGATGCTCAAGGTATCGCCATCCAAGTCGGTGTCGGCTGTTAATGGGTTTAGCGTTACCGTCCCTTCTTCGGCCACGGTGTAGCTGTCGTCAACCGCCACTGGAGCATCGTTGGCCGGGCTTACCGTGATCAATTCGTTGGCCGTGCTGCTACCGCCGTTTCCATCCGTGATGATATATGGAATGCTCACTGCTGTCGCTGAATTGAAGTTCAATGCTGGAGTGAAAGTAATCACGCCGGCTGCCGTGATGTTGACCGTTCCGTTGGTTACCGCAATCACTTGCGCCGTTCCCGGGGTCAAGGTGGTTCCGTTGATGGATTGGATGCTCAAGGTATCGCCATCCAAGTCGGTGTCGGCTGTTAATGGGTTTAGCGTTACCGTGCCTTCTTCGGCCACGGTGTAGCTGTCGTCAACCGCCACTGGAGCATCGTTGGCCGGGCTTACCGTGATCAATTCGTTGGCCGTGCTGCTACCGCCGTTTCCATCCGTGATGATATATGGAATGCTCACTGCTGTCGCTGAATTGAAGTTAGCATCTGGAGTGAAAGTAATCACTCCTGCTGCCGTGATGTTGACCGTTCCGTTGGTTACCGCAATCACTTGCGCCGTTCCCGGTGTCAAGGTGGTTCCGTTGATGGATTGGATGCTCAAGGTATCGCCATCCAAGTCGGTGTCGGCTGTTAATGGGTTTAGCGTTACCGTCCCTTCTTCGGCCACGGTGTAGCTGTCGTCAACCGCCACTGGAGCATCGTTGGCCGGGCTTACCGTGATCAATTCGTTGGCCGTGCTGCTACCGCCGTTTCCATCCGTGATGATATATGGAATGCTCACTGCTGTCGCTGAATTGAAGTTCAATGCTGGAGTGAAAGTAATCACGCCGGCTGCATCTATGTTGACCGTTCCGTTGGTTACCGCAATCACTTGCGCCGTTCCCGGTGTCAAGGTGGTTCCGTTGATGGATTGGATGCTCAAGGTATCGCCATCCAAGTCGGTGTCGGCTGTTAATGGGTTTAGCGTTACCGTCCCTTCTTCGGCCACGGTGTAGCTGTCGTCAACCGCCACTGGAGCATCGTTGGCCGGGCTTACCGTGATCAATTCGTTGGCCGTGCTGCTACCGCCGTTTCCATCCGTGATGATATATGGAATGCTCACTGCTGTCGCTGAATTGAAGTTCAATGCTGGAGTGAAAGTAATCACTCCTGCTGCATCTATGTTGACCGTTCCGTTGGTTACCGCAATCACTTGCGCCGTTCCCGGTGTCAAGGTGGTTCCGTTGATGGATTGGATGCTCAAGGTATCGCCATCCAAGTCGGTGTCGGCTGTTAATGGGTTTAGCGTTACCGTCCCTTCTTCGGCCACGGTGTAGCTGTCGTCAACCGCCACTGGAGCATCGTTGGCCGGGCTTACCGTGATCAATTCGTTGGCCGTGCTGCTACCGCCGTTTCCATCCGTGATGATATATGGAATGCTCACTGCTGTCGCTGAATTGAAGTTAGCATCTGGAGTGAAAGTAATCACTCCTGCTGCCGTGATGTTGACCGTTCCGTTGGTTACCGCAATCACTTGCGCCGTTCCCGGTGTCAAGGTGGTTCCGTTGATGGATTGGATGCTCAAGGTATCGCCATCCAAGTCGGTGTCGGCTGTTAATGGGTTTAGCGTTACCGTCCCTTCTTCGGCCACGGTGTAGCTGTCGTCAACCGCCACTGGAGCATCGTTGGCCGGGCTTACCGTGATCAATTCGTTGGCCGTGCTGCTACCGCCGTTTCCATCCGTGATGATATATGGAATGCTCACTGCAGTCGCTGAATTGAAGTTCAATGCTGGAGTGAAAGTAATCACGCCGGCTGCCGTGATGTTGACCGTTCCGTTGGTTACCGCAATCACTTGCGCCGTTCCCGGTGTCAAGGTGGTTCCGTTGATGGATTGGATGCTCAAGGTATCGCCATCCAAGTCGGTGTCGGCTGTTAATGGGTTTAGCGTTACCGTCCCTTCTTCGGCCACGGTGTAGCTGTCGTCAACCGCCACTGGAGCATCGTTGGCCGGGCTTACCGTGATCAATTCGTTGGCCGTGCTGCTACCGCCGTTTCCATCCGTGATGATATATGGAATGCTCACTGCTGTCGCTGAATTGAAGTTCAATGCTGGAGTGAAAGTAATCACGCCGGCTGCCGTGATGTTGACCGTTCCGTTGGTTACCGCAATCACTTGCGCCGTTCCCGGGGTCAAGGTGGTTCCGTTGATGGATTGGATGCTCAAGGTATCGCCATCCAAGTCGGTGTCGGCTGTTAATGGGTTTAGCGTTACCGTGCCTTCTTCGGCCACGGTGTAGCTGTCGTCAACCGCCACTGGAGCATCGTTGGCCGGGCTTACCGTGATCAATTCGTTGGCCGTGCTGCTACCGCCGTTTCCATCCGTGATGATATATGGAATGCTCACTGCTGTCGCTGAATTGAAGTTAGCATCTGGAGTGAAAGTAATCACTCCTGCTGCCGTGATGTTGACCGTTCCGTTGGTTACCGCAATCACTTGCGCCGTTCCCGGTGTCAAGGTGGTTCCGTTGATGGATTGGATGCTCAAGGTATCGCCATCCAAGTCGGTGTCGGCTGTTAATGGGTTTAGCGTTACCGTCCCTTCTTCGGCCACGGTGTAGCTGTCGTCAACCGCCACTGGAGCATCGTTGGCCGGGCTTACCGTGATCAATTCGTTGGCCGTGCTGCTACCGCCGTTTCCATCCGTGATGATATATGGAATGCTCACTGCTGTCGCTGAATTGAAGTTCAATGCTGGAGTGAAAGTAATCACGCCGGCTGCATCTATGTTGACCGTTCCGTTGGTTACCGCAATCACTTGCGCCGTTCCCGGTGTCAAGGTGGTTCCGTTGATGGATTGGATGCTCAAGGTATCGCCATCCAAGTCGGTGTCGGCTGTTAATGGGTTTAGCGTTACCGTCCCTTCTTCGGCCACGGTGTAGCTGTCGTCAACCGCCACTGGAGCATCGTTGGCCGGGCTTACCGTGATCAATTCGTTGGCCGTGCTGCTACCGCCGTTTCCATCCGTGATGATATATGGAATGCTCACTGCTGTCGCTGAATTGAAGTTCAATGCTGGAGTGAAAGTAATCACTCCTGCTGCATCTATGTTGACCGTTCCGTTGGTTACCGCAATCACTTGCGCCGTTCCCGGTGTCAAGGTGGTTCCGTTGATGGATTGGATGCTCAAGGTATCGCCATCCAAGTCGGTGTCGGCTGTTAATGGGTTTAGCGTTACCGTCCCTTCTTCGGCCACGGTGTAGCTGTCGTCAACCGCCACTGGAGCATCGTTGGCCGGGCTTACCGTGATCAATTCGTTGGCCGTGCTGCTACCGCCGTTTCCATCCGTGATGATATATGGAATGCTCACTGCTGTCGCTGAATTGAAGTTAGCATCTGGAGTGAAAGTAATCACGCCGGCTGCATCTATGTTGACCGTTCCGTTGGTTACCGCAATCACTTGCGCCGTTCCCGGTGTCAAGGTGGTTCCGTTGATGGATTGGATGCTCAAGGTATCGCCATCCAAGTCGGTGTCGGCTGTTAATGGGTTTAGCGTTACCGTCCCTTCTTCGGCCACGGTGTAGCTGTCGTCAACCGCCACTGGAGCATCGTTGGCCGGGCTTACCGTGATCAATTCGTTGGCCGTGCTGCTACCGCCGTTTCCATCCGTGATGATATATGGAATGCTCACTGCTGTCGCTGAATTGAAGTTAGCATCTGGAGTGAAAGTAATCACGCCGGCTGCATCTATGTTGACCGTTCCGTTGGTCACCGCAATCACTTGGGCCGTTCCCGGGGTCAAGGTGGTTCCATTGATGGATTGGATGCTCAAGGTATCGCCATCCAAGTCGGTGTCGGCTGTTAATGGGTTTAGCGTTACCGTGCCTTCTTCGGCCACGGTGTAGCTGTCGTCAACCGCCACTGGAGCATCGTTGGCCGGGCTTACCGTGATCAATTCGTTGGCCGTGCTGCTACCGCCGTTTCCATCCGTGATGATATATGGAATGCTCACTGCTGTCGCTGAATTGAAGTTCAATGCTGGAGTGAAAGTAATCACGCCGGCTGCATCTATGTTGACCGTTCCGTTGGTTACCGCAATCACTTGGGCCATTCCCGGGGTCAAGGTGGTTCCATTGATGGATTGGATGCTCAAGGTATCGCCATCCAAGTCGGTGTCGGCTGTTAATGGGTTTAGCGTTACCGTCCCTTCTTCGGCCACGGTGTAGCTGTCGTCAACCGCCACTGGAGCATCGTTGGCCGGGCTTACCGTGATCAATTCGTTGGCCGTGCTGCTACCGCCGTTTCCATCCGTGATGATATATGGAATGCTCACTGCTGTCGCTGAATTGAAGTTCAATGCTGGAGTGAAAGTAATCACGCCGGTTGCATCTATGTTGACCGTTCCGTTGGTTACCGCAATCACTTGCGCCGTTCCCGGTGTCAAGGTGGTTCCGTTGATGGATTGGATGCTCAAGGTATCGCCATCCAAGTCGGTGTCGGCTGTTAATGGGTTTAGCGTTACCGTCCCTTCTTCGGCCACGGTGTAGCTGTCGTCAACCGCCACTGGAGCATCGTTGGCCGGGCTTACCGTGATCAATTCGTTGGCCGTGCTGCTACCGCCGTTTCCATCCGTGATGATATATGGAATGCTCACTGCTGTCGCTGAATTGAAGTTCAATGCTGGAGTGAAAGTAATCACGCCGGCTGCCGTGATGTTGACCGTTCCGTTGGTTACCGCAATCACTTGCGCCGTTCCCGGGGTCAAGGTGGTTCCGTTGATGGATTGGATGCTCAAGGTATCGCCATCCAAGTCGGTGTCGGCTGTTAATGGGTTTAGCGTTACCGTCCCTTCTTCGGCCACGGTGTAGCTGTCGTCAACCGCCACTGGAGCATCGTTGGCCGGGCTTACCGTGATCAATTCGTTGGCCGTGCTGCTACCGCCGTTTCCATCCGTGATGATATATGGAATGCTCACTGCTGTCGCTGAATTGAAGTTCAATGCTGGAGTGAAAGTAATCACGCCGGCTGCATCTATGTTTACGGTTCCGTTGGTTACCGCAATCACTTGCGCCGTTCCCGGTGTCAAGGTGGTTCCGTTGATGGATTGGATGCTCAAGGTATCGCCATCCAAGTCGGTGTCGGCTGTTAATGGGTTTAGCGTTACCGTCCCTTCTTCGGCCACGGTGTAGCTGTCGTCAACCGCCACTGGCGCATCGTTGGCCGGGCTTACCGTGATCAATTCGTTGGCCGTGCTGCTACCGCCGTTTCCATCCGTGATGATATATGGAATGCTCACTGCTGTCGCTGAATTGAAGTTCAATGCTGGAGTGAAAGTAATCACGCCGGCTGCCGTGATGTTGACCGTTCCGTTGGTTACCGCAATCACTTGCGCCGTTCCCGGTGTCAAGGTGGTTCCGTTGATGGATTGGATGCTCAAGGTATCGCCATCCAAGTCGGTGTCGGCTGTTAATGGGTTTAGCGTTACCGTGCCTTCTTCGGCCACGGTGTAGCTGTCGTCAACCGCCACTGGAGCATCGTTGGCCGGGCTTACCGCAATGGTCGTTTGTCCATTGACTGTAGTCGTGCCATCGCTTAGGCTGTACGTGAAGTTCCCTACAACATCGGTTCCATTATAGTCTGCTGGCGCATCATATTGTAGTCCTGTCAATTGGGTACCGGTCAAGGTTTGTCCGTTGGTTACGGCTGTGCCGTCTGCCAAGGTTACTGTTCCCAAAGTTGGTAATCCTGTAACTGTAATAATAAGGATAGCACTATCAGGATCCGTTGGAGCGGTTAATCCAAGTGCTGTATTGATGCTTTCTTCAGCTACATTTATAATACTGTTCGAAGCTATTGGCGGACAATTATTTACAGTTACAATTTCAGTTTCTATCAATTGAATAGTACAAGTCGTAGAAGTATTAGTTGCCAAAACATTAAACGTAGTAGTTGTACTCAACGCTCCCGTTGATAGACTAATCGTTCCTCCTGTTCCAATAACTGCCGTACCTATATTTGTTGTTCCATCTCGCAATTGGTAACTGATACCAACTTCCGAATCCGTTACACTTATGTTTGTTGTTGCCCCTGTACAAATTGAACTTGTTCCGCTTAATACTAATGTAGCCGATGGGGTCGTGTTTACCGTTACAACCACACTTCCTGTCATATTCGAAGTACATCCTGTTACTGCAGTTGCCACGACAGTATAAGTTCCTGCTACTGTTTGATTTCCGAAACTGATTGCAGCACCAGTACCCGCTACAACACTACCAGTATTAACACCTCCAATTTGTAACTGATAATTTACTCCAATTTGGGAATTACCTAAACCTACAGCGACCCCAGTTCCTCCACTACAATAAGCTCCCCCACCAGTAACGCTATATGCGGTAGGATTAGATACCGTTAACACAGCAGCGGTAGAAACCACATAGGCACAGACAAAATTAGATTCTGTTACTATAACTCTATATTGATAACCATTCATGGAACAGGTTATCCCAGTCAAGCTTAAAGAAGATGAGTTGGTACCAATATTAGTCCAAGTAGTTCCGTTTGTACTTTGCTGCCATTGGAATTGTGTGACTCCAGAACCTCCAGAAGTTGTTACCAAAAAGGTTGCTGTACCGCCAAAGGTTGCTGTCTGATTTGCAGGAACACTAACTGTACTTGGTGTTCCAACCGTTACAGCATTTGTATAATTTCCCGAATAAGAGGCTGCAGTCACTTGACCGTTTGCATTCACAGTTGGAACTCCAACACCATAAACGCCTCCATCATTACCATCGGCTGTTGCTAAATTATAATATTCATTGGCATCTGAACAGCCATCGTTATCAGAATCTAAATCTAGATAATTAGGAATTCCATCACCATCCGTATCACATATTTTTTGATTTATTAAGATGTCATCTAACGCTAAATCATTACCATTGCCGCCAGTAGAATTATTTTTAAATACAACATCTATATTTACATCTGAAGAAGGAATAAAAAGAGTTGGGTTTGTAAAATTTTTCCAAGCATTTGTATTCCCTGCTGCTTCAACAGGTATATCTCCAGTTGAAAAACTATATAAAACATTTGTAGGATTTCCTGTTTCTTGAAATTCCACAGTTACATTGGGAAGAATTCTACCCGTAGCAGCCAAATCAATATTCATAACCCAAAAAGAAGTATTAATAGGCGCGTTTGCAACAACGCCTGTTAATGTTCTTCTATAAAACTCTCCTGCTGCATAACTGGCATTAAAAATAGCCATCCTACCCGCAGTAGGCGTAGTTCCACCATTCGTGTGATCACCAATGGTTTGCCAAACTCCCGGCACCCAAGAAGATGTGTATTTTATGTCATTAAATATAGTATAACGTCCGTCTTGCAATGATTGTGGCGCTGATGATCCATTCTGCCAATCTGTTGGGGTTAATCCAACTTGAGCTTGATAATAATTATAATTTGTATATGGAGAAGAAATACTTAAAGTGCCATTTGCGGTACTTTGAGTTCCAAAATTTTCTGCAAACAAAGGATTTATGTATGTACCTGTCAAACCACAAGATGAGTTCTCTACACTATCAAGAATTCCATCATTATCGTCATCTAAATCTACAGTGTTAAAAATTGTATCTCCGTCAGAATCGATGTCTATAGTAATTATTTTAGTGGTTTGACATCCATTACTATTCGTATAAATGATCGTTGTTGCTCCTGTTGAAACACCAGTTACTACACCTGCACTTGTGACTGTTGCAATTGCAGGATTACTTGAAATCCAAGGATTGGTACTTGCAGGTGTTCCACTTCCTATTAGAGTTGCAGATTGACCTGATAATAGTACACTTACTCCTGTGATTGTTGGCAAGGCATTTACCGTTACCGTAGTGCTAGCCGTTAATGCACGATTACAAGTTCCGTTACTTACATTGGTTAAGTTTAAAGTGGTGTTTGCTGAAACTCCAGTTACCGTAACTGCAACTGTTCCGCCAGCTCCTATTGTAGCTGTGCCTGAAGCTGCTCCTGTATAAGTAACCGTGTTTCCAGCAGTTCCTGTAATTGTGAAAATGGCATTTGCACCTGAACAAACAGGAGTATTCGAACTCAATGTGGCTGCTGTTGGCAAAGCATTCACCGTCACTGTCACAGGCGTAGTAGCTACTGACTCACAAGCAACACTATTTAATGTTGATATGGTAATTCTTCGATATTGTGTGGTTGCTGTCAAGCCAGATGGTTCATCATAAGTGGCCGCAGTAGCGGATGCTATAGTATTCCATGTACTAAATGGACTTACTGCACTTTCCCATCGGTAGGTAATTGTTCCCGATCCTGTTCCTGCTGTAGTGCTTGTAAATGCCGCTGGATCACCTGAGCTGCAAATCGTTTGATCTGCTGCAATAGCTCCTGCGGTAGGTGCTGCTTGCACTATTATAGTTCCTGTGGTTACAGCTGGAGGACATCCACCTGTTGTTGTTACAGTATAATTGAAAGTTCCATTTACTGTTGGTGTACCACTTATTGTTGCAATATTCCCAGACCAAGAGCCGGTAACACCTGATGGCAATTCAGAAAATGTGGCTCCTGTAGCTCCTGTAGTGGCTAGGTTAATACTAGTCATGGGGCTGTTGATACAAGTAGTAAGGTTTACACCAGCTGCGATGGTATTTGTTGGAGTAACGATTAGAGTGATATCTGTAGAAATAATACAACCCGATACATAGGCAATAGTTAATGTGTATGTTCCAGCATTAATAGGTTGTACATTGGGTATTGTTGGACTTTGCAAATTGGATGTAAAGCCATTAGGACCTACCCAACTGTAAGTAGCTCCAGTAGTTGTTACTCCTTCTAAAGTAGCTGTTTGTCCTTGACAAATGGTCAAAGGTGTTGGTGTTACAGCTACGGCGGTAATGCTTACCCAATGATCCTCTACCTCCCCATCTGGAGCAAATCCTGTAGGGCCTAAATTATTTGTAGAAGAAAGTCGTATTCTTGTGTAATAATTACTGCCAGATTTGAGTCCCATAATAGCCGAAAGAGGTACTGTGACATTTCCATTTGTGCCTGTAACTACTGTGTAAGTGGCTTTTTCATTGGTATCAAAAACACCGTTACTATTTGCATCTATCCATAAACTAAGATAGGCCGGGTTGGCTGTTTGGTTTTTTACTTTTATGGTAGCTCCACAAAGTGGCCAAGAGAAACCTACAATCGAATCCTCATCATCAATTCCTGCTAAATCATCAGCATTAGGATTTAATCCTGCAGCAACAGGAGTATAGCTAGCTTCGGCATCTATAGTCGTTCCAAGCAATAGTAATGGATCTACAAAAGTACCTCTTTTTGCATCGGCTACATTTGTTGATGTTGATATATTCGTATCTCCTAGTGGCAAATCACCCCCAGTAATGGAGTTATTGACAATATGATTTGCCATCCCATAAGAATTTGGCGCATCAGAATAATCTATTTCTTCTATAAAACCTATTGCTAAATGTTGTGTTCCTCTCCCTCTCAATGACACGTCAATTGATGGCACATCTTCCGCAACAAGAAGCGCATCACCCCTTTTGTTTCCAGTTGCAGTAGCAACAGCTCGAACCGTTCTGCCAGTATTAGAAACAGTAAGCTTTAGTGCTATATTTGCCCAATCATTATTGTAAACAAACTTATCCATATAGCGCACAATACCCGATGGTGCAGTAATTTGATAATACTCACCTGGGATAAATGGATCTAGAGATTCCGTACCTGCAACCACAAATGCAGCAGCAGTGGTAACAGTGCCATTGGGGTAAGTAGCAACCACAGTTACAGTAAAAGATGCTGTAGCTCCATTATCACCATTGTCAATACCAATAATATTACCCGCACCCGTATTTCCTCCTATTTCGCCATAACCCCAATAGAAATTACTTCCAGCAGTATAACTATAACTAGAACGAGACTTAGGTGTTCCTGCAACATTGGATATTGTAGCGGTATAAACAACTCCTGAGGGCGCAGTAAAGGAGCGACTCGTGCCATTGACGATCGGATCCGATTCATCTCCTAATCCGTTCAAATCCCAATTGAGCCAAAAAATTTTGTCTTTATACAAACCAGTACCTGTAGTAGCCTTTCCTGCTTGTGCTTGTAACTGTATAGTTGCTAACATTACAAATAGCACAGTAAGTAGGCTTTTGAATAGCTTTGTTGAAGAAAGTAATTTTTTATTCATAACTCTATAGTAATTAAAATAATGTCATTAAATTTTGTTTGAAAAATATTTGTTTATTGTATTATTTTAAAAAACATTAAACAAAAAAATTCTATAAAACTCTAATCTGTCTAATTCTTTTTTTAGACTTTTTTTTTAGATAAACTTCAGAACATAAGTCCTGAAAACACCATGCACGCATAGTTGATAAAAATTCAAAAAAATTTCCCATATTACTATACATCGAGCAACATACTAGATTAAACACCAATTTTACGATAAAACACACCGTTTTGTTAGTGTAAAAAAACATTTAATTTCCCATTGCATTAAATGTTAATAACATAATTAGTAATATTGTTTAATTTAGGGCATTTTTTCAAGAATAATCCTTCACGACAAAGGAGGCGTCTTTTTAAAACTATATTTAAAAAAACATTAATTTAATTGAATAATGTAGTGTGATTTCAAACGAAATAGTTTAAAAAATATCATATTATCACATAATACGCCAACATATACACATCTAAAAAACCAGCAAAAGTAGCAATATAATTCCCACACAGTGATGCAATTTTAGCAAAATCGATTAAAAACTTAAAATGTCGACAAATGGTAAATTTGAGGCGAAAATTAAAAAAAAAATCGTAAAAGAGCCACAAAAACCACATCTAAAAAAAATTAAAAACCACACAATCCCAGCGTTAAAACATTGAAAATAATCCCAGTAGACCAAAACACCTGTTGTTGAAAACTTTTTTTATGTCATCAACAAAACAATCAAATCTTGAAAAATTAATCTTTTGATACTATTTTCTTAATATATACAAATCAGGGTTTTACTTACCTTGCCATTTCAAAACAACACCTGAAACCACCAATGGAATTTAACACTTCTCAAAAAACCATCCTCATTGCTCCCCTAAATTGGGGTTTGGGTCACGCCACAAGATGCATTCCCATTATCAAGGCATTACAGGAAAATGATTATGTTCCGATTATAGCTTCGGATGGAATCGCGCTGGAGTTATTGCGAAAAGAATTCCCGTATCTGAAATCGCTGGAATTGCCTTCGTATCAAATAGAATATGCCAAGAACGGCAAGAATTTCAAATGGAAACTGTTGCAAAGTTGTCCAAAAATGATTGAAGCCATTTTGGAAGAAAAGAAAATGGTCAAAAAATGGATCAAGAAATATACTATTGACGGCATAATCTCGGACAATCGACTGGGGGTTTTCAGCCAAAAAGTGCCATCGGTTTTCATGACACATCAACTGAACGTGATGACGGGAAACACCACCTGGATTACGAGCAAACTGCACCAACACCTCATCAAAAAATATGCGGAATGTTGGGTTCCCGATTTTGAAGGAATTCCAAATCTAACCGGCAATTTGGGCCACATCAAAAAGGCGGATTTCGAAATAAAATACATTGGCTCTTTGAGTAGAATCCAGAAAAAAACTATTCCAAAACAATACGACTTGATGATTATTCTTTCGGGACCGGAACCTCAACGCGGCTTATTGGAAGAGAAACTGAAAAAAGAAATCTTGCGCTTTGACGGCAAAATAGTCTTCATCAAAGGCATTGTCGAAAAGGATCAAAAAAAGGAGGAAATTGACAATGTCACTTACTATAATTTCATGAATTCTCGTCAACTCGAACAAACTTTTAACGAAAGTGAAACGATCTTGTGTCGTTCGGGTTACACCACTATCATGGACTTGGCAAAACTGGAGAAAAAAGCTTTTTTTATCCCTACTCCCGGCCAATATGAACAAGAATATTTAGCCGAAAAATTCAAAAAAGAAGGCCTGGTTCCGTATGCAAAACAAAATGATTTCAAGATGGAAAACATCCTGGAAATCGAAGTTTACAAAGGTTTGACCTCAACAAAAAACACCGTTGATTGGAAAGAATTATTCAAAGTATTTGAGAAATAAACAGCAAGTTTTACCCATTAAAAAACCCGAATTAAACTAACTTAATTAGTTCAATTCGGGTTTTAGTATTTTTAACAAAAACTATTCTGCACTTGGATCTTCGTGTTTGTCATGCTTGATAATCTTGGCATGGACAATAAAATAAACATACTCGGCTATATTGGAACAATGATCGGAAATTCGTTCCAAATGTTTAATCCCAATAACAAGATTGGTTCCCGAAACAACCGTTTTTGAATGCGCCTTCATTTCAGAAATGATGTTTTGAATGGTTTCGTCACTTATGTTTTTAATTGCCGTATTCAAACTAAAAATTTCCGCAAAAGTGTTCTCGTCACGCGTCAAAAAATAGGAATTGGTTTTTGTTGTGATGAGTTCAACTTGCTTGCCCAAATCTGCAATGGCAAACTTGGCTATCAAATCGTGTTTGCCTTTGATATTTTTAGTTCTTTTGATGATGCTCACGGCTAAATCCCCTATTCGTTCTATCTCGTTGCTAATTTGCAAACATCCCATGATAAACCGTAAATCAGTGGCCACAGGCTGTTGCAAGGCAAAAATACTTTGACAAATTTCGTCGATTTTCACGTCTAATTTATCAATCTTGCTTTCCACTTTTTTTACTTCCTTGCCTTCAATTGGCTCTGAAAGCAATGCTTTTACAGATTCGCTAACTTGGCTTTCGGCCAAACCGCCAATTTTCACGATTATATTATTTAATTTTTCTAGTTCTATTTCAAAGTGTGTCATACTGATATACGATTTTAGATATTGGATATTGGATAAAAGATTTTGAATACACTTACTATCCGAATCTTCCGGTGATATAATCTTCGGTTTGTTTTTTTTCTGGTTTGGTAAAAATAGTATTTGTTTTTCCCATTTCAATCAATTCACCCATATAAAAAAACGCCGTGTGATCGCTGGTTCTTGCAGCCTGTTGCATGTTGTGGGTCACGATAATAATAGTGTACTGCTCTTTCAATTCATGCACCAACTCTTCAATTTTAGAAGTCGAAATTGGGTCTAATGCACTCGCTGGTTCATCCATAAGAATGATGTCCGGGCTTACCGCCAATGTTCTTGCAATGCACAAACGCTGTTGTTGTCCGCCTGATAATCCCATGGCAGAATCTCCTAATCGATCTTTTAATTCGTCCCAAATAGCGGCTTGTCGCAAAGAAGTTTCCACGATTTCGTCCAATTCCGTTTTGTCATTTATGCCATTGATTCGAGGACCATAGGCAATATTCTCATAAATGGATTTCGGAAAAGGGTTTGATTTTTGAAATACCATCCCGATTTTTTTGCGGATATTCACCACATCCACGTTCTTGTCGTAGATGTCGATTCCTTCCACAAGCAATTCTCCGGTGATTTTCACACTCGGGATCAAATCATTCATTCGGTTAATGCATCTCAAAAAAGTAGATTTCCCGCAACCCGAAGGCCCGATCAAGGCGGTTACTTTATTGGCCGGAATCTGCATCGAAATTTCCTTCAACGCTTTTTTCTCGCCGTAGTACAATGACAAATCATTAACCTGTATTTTTATATCTCTCATTTTATTTTTGTTAAAACTATCCAACTTTTCTTTGCCACAAAGGCACAAAGACACGAATTTTATTATTTAAAACATATTTTTATTGATTTCTGCCACAAAGACAAATAAGTACAAATTTTAATTATTTAAAACCTATTTACTTTGTGACTTTGCGACTTTGTGGCATCATTTTGCTTTTCTTCTAATTCTGGATCTGATAATTACTGCCACCAAATTTAAAGATAATGTAAGAATTAACAATACCAAAGTGGTTGCAAACTGAATTGGCATTGTTTTCTCCACATCCGAAGACTGGGTTGACATGATGTAAACATGGTAGCCCAAATTCATGAATTGGTCGCTCAAAGAACCCGGCAATGTGGCCAAATAATAAGCAGCTCCAGTAAACAATATAGGAGCAACTTCGCCGGCGCCTCTACTCACGGCAAGAATTGTTCCCGTCATGATTCCAGAAATAGAACCCGGAAAAACCACTTTTTTAATGGTTTGCCACTTGGTCGCACCCAATGCCAAACTGGCTTCTCTTAATTCTCTTGGAATTGTTTTAAGTGATTCTTCCACCGAAACGATAATTACGGGAAGCGTCAATAATGCCATTGTCAAACTGGCCCAAAGAATATTGGGTTGTCCCCAATGCAATTCGCCGTCATTGAAAGCAGAATCCATTCCGGTTCCCACAAATTGGATGAAAAAACCAAGACCAAAAAGTCCAAAAATTATCGAAGGCACTACCGCCAATGTTCTGATGGAAAATCGAACCGCTGCCGCAAATTTGGAACTTTCGTGCGCATATTCCGTTAAATAAATAGCCGTTATTGTCCCGAAAGGAACGGCCGCAATAGACATCACGATAACCAATATAAAAGTTCCAATCAAGGCTGGAAATATCCCTCCTTTGGTCATTCCGTCGGTTGGAAAAGAACTGATGAATTCCCAAGAAAATTTCTCGCGTCCTTGATAAATTATGATCCCCAAGATGATGAACAAAATGGCGATAATCAAAATAACCGCAATTTGGGTCAATCCCACAACTGCTTTTTCTTTAATGTCTTTTCCCTTGCCATTCGTCTTGGCAAAAGGATTTTCCGATATGCTAATTGTATTTCCCATGTTTATTTACCTTGGAATTTTTTGATTAATCTTCCCTTAACATAAAATTCTGCCACTGCATTTAATATGAAGGAGAAAATGAAAAGTAACGATCCAATGAAAAACAAAACGCTGTAATGGGTTTCTCCAAAAACAGTTTCCGCCATTTCAGAACCAATTGTTGCCGCAAAAGTTCGCACACTTTCGAATGGATTTGCGGATAATAATGCTGCATTTCCGGTGGCCATCAGCGCAATCATCGTTTCACCAAAAACACGACCCACACCCAAAAGCAAGGCTGCAAAAATACCCGGTGTTGCCGCCGGCAAAATCACCGAAAAGGCGGTTTGTGCTTTGCTGGCTCCCAAAGCCAAACTGGCTTCGGTATATGTTTTGGGAACTGCCGAAAGAGCATCTTCTGAAATGGTGTAAATAATGGGGATTGCTGCCAATGCCATTGCGACACCACCAATAAAAGCATTTAATCTAGAATCGTATCCAAAAATATCTTGGAAAAAAGTAGCCAAAACCATCATGGCAAAAAATCCAATGACCACCGATGGGAAAGCAGCCAGCATTTCGATGATGGGCTTGATGATTTCTTTTCTTCTATTGGATGCAAAACAAGAAGTATAAACCGCTGCCAATATTGCCAAAGGGCCAGCAATCAGCATTGCGATTATCGTCACTTTCAAAGTTCCGATAAGTAAAGCAATCAAACCAAAACGTGGATTATCGGAAACAGGAACCCATTCGGTGGAGAAAAAAGTACTCCATGTCCTGTCTGCTCCTTCTTTGTTTGCTGTAACTTTTTCGTCAATGGCAACTACTTCTTCCGCAGCGGAATCAGGGTTTAAATCTTCGGTTACGGTTCCATAAGTTTCAGGTTCTGATGCTGCTGTTTCTTCAACAACTGGATTCAAATCCTCGGTTGGAGCTCCGTAAGTTTCAGGTTCCAGACTTTCGGCTGGAGCACCATAGGTTTCTGGTTGACTTTCTTCCGTGGAAGTTTCGGCTCCATAAGTTTCAACTTCGGCTCCCGTGGTTGCTTGTATTTCGGTATTTGCTTTGGCTTTATCACCAAAACTGAATAACGGCAAAGACTCTTTGAAAACAAAAATAAATATCAGGAAAATAATGGCAATCGAAAGAAAAGCTACCGAAGAAATGACTTTCTCGGCCAGAAACTCGGAAAGCCTAAATTGTTTTTTTAAACTTTCTTTTGTGAAAGTTTGCTTGTTTGGAAGTGGAGAATTCATTTAATGGATTTAAGAATTCATAGATATAAAAAATCCCTCCCTAATGAAAGAGAGGGATTTTTGTACTTTGATTATTTTACTGGAAAATATCCTACTGTTGCAATCATTTTTTGACCCTCTGGACTCAAAATCCAATCGATGAATTTTTTTGTATCGCCAGTTGGTTTCGATTTCAAATACATGTACAAGTATCTTGAAATTGGATAGGTTTTGTTTTTTATGGTAGCTTCCGTTGGCAAAACACCTTTGCTTTTGGCGTCTTTTTTTACTTTGCAATCTTTTACTCCTTCAGCATAAGCGGCTCCACCGTAACCAATGCTGTATTTGTCTTTTTTTACTGCATTTACAATCGCTGCAGTTCCAGGCAAAGTTTGACAAGCTGGTGAAAAATCTCCTTTAACCACGTGTTCTTTGAAGAATTCAAAAGTTCCCGAACTGCTTTCTCTTCCGTACAATTGGATTTTGGCATCAACTCCACCCACTTGTTTCCAGTTGGTTATTTTACCCGAGAAAATATCCCCAATTTGTTGAACCGTCAATTCTGAAACCGTATTTCCTTTGTTCAAGAAAACAGACAATCCGTCTTTGGCACAAGCGATTTCAACACCACTTTTGTTGTATTTTGCCTTGATTTTTTCCAATTCTGCCGGTTTGATTGGACGACTTGAGTTAGCAATATCCGTAGAACCGTTGATCAATGCCGCAAGCCCAACTCCGGATCCACCACCAGTAACCTGAATAGTTGTTTCTGGGTGTTTTTTCATATAGGCTTCAGCCCATTGTTGTGATAAAATCACCATGGTATCCGAACCTTTAATCGTTATTTTACTCAAAGTAGTAAACGAATATCCAATAGTCATCACGACTACCAAAAGGGCTGCAATTCTCAATTTAGTTGTATTCATTTTAAAGTGTATTTTAAATTTTTTACAAAAGTAAATCCCCAACGTTAAGGCTATGTTAAGCCAGTATTATTCAATCTTTACTATTTGGGTAGTTTTTACATTAATTTTACAAAAAAGAGATATAACCATAATCAAAGTTAAATATTTACTATTGATTATCAGAACAATAACGCAACTAATTTTTAAAAAAATAAGAGGCTATTTCACGATACATGAAATAGCCTCTTCCTATTTATATTTAGAAAACTAAAAGTTGAACTGCGCTTGTAATCTCAACAAGTTTCCTTGTTGTCTGTTGTTTTTAAGCGCACTGTCTTCAAATGTTCTGTCGGCGATAACCCATTCGGCCACTAATTCGAAAGCTTTGATTGGCTGCCATTCTAGACCTATTTCATAATCTCTTACCACATAACTTCTGGCATCTTTTTCAAATTTCTTTCCTCCGTCATAATATTGGAACTTGGCGAAAGGATACAAGAAATGGTGTTTGGCTAAATTAATATCCCATTTGTAGTTCAAGGTTATGTAACCACCTTCTAAATTAGAAACATCAACTGTATTGGTTACTTTATCATAACGTGGCCCTTTCCCAATGTTGTATTCGGTTTGGATTCCGAATGGTTTTGGATACAATACAAAAGTAGCTCCCACTCTTTGGTCTACGGTGTTTTGTTTATTAGGAGTTGTCACTCCTGTAGATAATTCATTGGTAAAAGCCCATTTTCCAGTATAAGCCTGTAATCCTGGCTCTATGATTTGATTTCCAATAACAAAAGGATAAGTAACTCTGGTAACAACGTGTAAATTTCTGTTGGCTTCCGATTTATTGGCTGTTTGACCATTATAAGCTCCAAAAGCAAACACACCATAATCGCCCGACCCTTTATATCCGTCTTTTACAAGCATGGCAAAACGTTCCCTGATTTCGGCTGGAGCCCAATAGAAAAACGCTCCTAAATCTCTTTCGTTAACTATCGCACTATTCAAACCATCGTTTCGATCCAAGGTCAAACGGTTTTGGCTTGATTGCAAATTTTCGAAACCAAAAGGAATTTTACTTTGACCCAATCTAACCCTGAATTCTTTTTTCTTGTCGAACGAAATATCGGCATAAGCGTCTCTAAGTTGGGCAAAATGATTCACTCCAGATCCTGGTGAACTGGCAAAATCCGGCTGTATGTAAACATATACATTAGGATGAACTTGTCCAGAAAAAACGATTCGGGCTCTTCTTAAAAAGAAACCATTGTTTGATTTTGCATCAGGAGCAGTTGAAGTTGTACCCCAAGATTTGTCGCATTGGTCGCAAGAAACTTTATCGTTAGTGGAAAGCAATCCGTTGTAACGAACTTGCACATATCCACGAATGGAAATTTTATTGTACCAAGCCTCTTTGTCGGCTTTGGTTTTTTCCGCCTTTTCTTTTTCAACTAGCTTTTCCTTTTCGACTTGCTTTTCCTTATTAATTGAATTGATGGAGTCTAAAATACGAACCACTTCTTTTTTGATTTCGTCTTTCTTTACATCTTGCGCATTGGCTGCAAATGAAACAGCTAGTAAACTTGCAAATAAAAATTTGTTCATTTTGTTTTATGATTTATTTTTCGCAAAGGTGATGCCGCAATGTTAAGTTAAGGTTAACTCAATGTTATTTAGATGATAATTTAATGTTAACACGTGTTTTCTTAAAAAAGAATTTTAATGATTTTTTATGGAACAAATTTACGCATTAAACTAATAATCAATTGTATAGAAGTGTTGTTTTAGCATTAAGAAATATTTAATTTAGCCTTGGTCATGGTAAAGGAAAATTCAGAGCCAATACCAAATTCGCTTTCTACATATATCTTTTCCTTGTGGGCTTCGATAATGTGTTTTACGATGGCAAGTCCCAATCCGGAACCTCCTTCTGAGCGAGAGCCGCTTTTATTGACGCGATAGAAACGCTCAAAAATTCTTGGAAGATTTTGCTTTTCTATCCCTTCACCATTGTCGGTGATTCGAACCAACACTTTTTTCTTGGTCAGATTGATAACACTAACCTCAGTCAAACCGCCTTCTTTACCATATTTTATGGAGTTGACTATCAAATTTTCGACAACCTGCTGTAGTTTATCTTTGTCTCCTTTCACAAAAATGGGTTGAATGTGATAATTTTCGAATGCGAGGGTGATTTTCTTTTTATCGGCTTTCATTTCCAATAAATCAAAAACATTTTGAATCAATTCGACAATATCAAATTCGGAAAACTCCAGATTCAAATCACCCACTTCCAATTTAGTAATCATGTCTAGATCTTCGACGATGTAAATCAATCGTTCCACACCTTTTTCGGCACGTTTCAAGTATTTTTTTCGAATGATTTTATCGTCCATTGCACCATCCAGCAGAGTGGAAATATAGCCTTGTACGGTGAACAAAGGCGTTTTTAGTTCATGGGAAACATTGCCCAGAAATTCTCTTCGGTATTCTTCGCGAACTTTCAACATTTCGATTTCCAGCTTTTTACCGGTGGCAAATTTTTTCATTTCCTGTGTCAGGGTTTCCATATCAGTCGTTATGGGCTGGTTGATGAAGCTACTCGATTCCAACAGGGAGACATCGTCGTAGATTTTTTTTACCCTTCGATATATAAAACGCTCCACCCTATACTGTATGACAATAAAGGAAAATGTATAAATGAAGAAAAGGAAAATTGCACCAAACAAAAAGATGCTTTTGGGAGTATATTTAAACACCATTGTCACCAACAGCATTACAAATATTGTAGAAAACAGGCTGATGTATAAAGCTGAAATTACGGCAAACCTGTAGGTTTTTTTAAAACTTATTTTCATCTTTCAAAGTTGGGTGATTCGTGCAAATTTAACACAAAAATTACACTTCGAATTTATAACCTATGCCTTTTATGGTCTTGAAAAAATCATCTCCAATTTTCTCTCTCAGTTTCCTGATGTGAACATCAATTGTTCTTCCGCCCACGACCACTTCATTGCCCCAAACCTTGTCCAGGATTTCATCTCGTTTGAATACTTTTCCGGGCTTGGAAGCTAATAAATAAAAAAGTTCAAACTCTTTTCGAGGCAAAGCAATTACCAAATTGTCTTTTATTATTTTATATTCTTCACGGTTGATTTCTATTCCGCCCACATTCAGGGTTTCGCTCCTTGCCTCTTGTTCTTTTGAACGACGCAACAATGCTTTGACTTTACTTACCAACAACTTGGGCTTGATAGGCTTTGTGATATAATCATCTGCACCGGCGTCAAAACCGGCCACTTGCGAATAATCTTCGCTGCGGGCAGTAAGAAAAGTAATAATTACGTTATTGAGTTCAGGGATTTTACGGATATTTTCACAAGCCTCCATTCCGTCCATTTCTGGCATCATCACATCCATAATAATAAGATCCGGCATTTCTTTTTTGGCTTTTGCTATGGCCTCTTTACCGTTAGAAGCAGTAACAATTTGATACCCTTCTTGGGCAAGATTATATCCTACAATTTCTAAAATATCCGGTTCGTCATCAACTAATAAAATCTTTGTATTTCGTTTTTTCATGTTAACAGCAATGCTATATTTTGTTTACGAAGGTAAATATAAAACAAAACCACTAGATGTGTTAAACTATGTTTAATAAGTTAACCATTTGGTAATATGCCATAAACAAATTAGTAACATTGTCGTTACAAAAAACCTCTTTTAATCCTAGGTGAAATCATTAATATTTAAATGGCTGTAATTAGGACTTATTTAATTTAAACTGTATAGTTATTTAGAACTCGGCAAGAGTATGGATAAAGCATATATATATAGTAACTGTATAGTAACTTTATAGTAACTATACAGTAACTATACAGTAACCTTGCAACAAGTCCTCTATACTACTTACTCAACAGTAAATAAGAATTGCAAATAGTATAGCTTCCGGTACTTTAAAATAATTTTCTGCATTCGATAAGAATATTGGTAGTTTTTACACATCAAGCAACTGGATTCCTATATATTAGTTAAAGCTCAATCGCTTTTTTTGCTTCAAATAAGTACACACAACGCATTCCTTTAAGTTAATTTAATGGTAAAAAGACCGAAACAACGCATTTTTACACAGTTTGGTATACATTTTGAAATGTTTTTTTTATATCTTTGACATAACCAAATTTTTACGATGACGAAAAATTACTTTTATATTGCCACTTTACTGGTTTTTTTCTTTACTCTTGGTCTTTCCGCCCAAGAGACAAAGCAACAATCCAAATCACAAGAATCAGCTTCTATTGAAGGGTTGAACTTGTACCCAAACCCTGTGAGCAATGGCAAAGTATATATCACTTCAAAAAACGACTTAGATAAAGACATTATTATTTTTGACGTTTTGGGCAAAAAAGTACTTCAAACATCCATTAGTTCAAAAGAACTTGGCATTTCCAACCTGTCTCCGGGAGTTTACATCATCAAAATAAACGAGGGCGAAGCCACAGCCACCAGAAAATTGATTGTAAAATAAAGGATTCTCAAAGTTTTTCATAATTTAATGATTTTTTTACATTGATTTTTTCCTACAAAGAAAAAACAATTGTTATATTTGTATAACTAATTTAAAAAAAATGTTATGAAAAAATTTTACACTTTATCTTTTATTTTATTGGCTTCTTTGTCTTTTGGACAAGTAACAGACACTTTTACTGGAACAGGTTTATTAAGCGCAAATGGTTGGACACTTCACAGTGGAACAGCAAGTCAATTAACCATCTCATCTGGTTCATTAACTTATTCAGGATTAACACCAACAGGAAATAAAATCGCATTAGTTGCAGGAAACTCAGAAGACGTGAATAAAAGTGTCGGTACCGCAATCACCACTGCCGCATACTATTCAGCGGTTTTAAACTTTCCAAACACTACTGGCTTAACAACTACTGGGGATTATTCAATCGCTCTTGGCTCACAAGTTGGTGCTACTGTTACTGCATTATATGGAAGGTTAATGCTTAAAACGGGTGTTGCCGCAAATACTTTTAATATTGGACTTGTAAATACTAGCGGCACAGGAACTACACCAACTTATCTGGCAACCGATTATCCTACAGGCACACCCATTTTTGTTGTAATTAAATATGACAGATCAAATAATACAGCTTATTTATTTGTAAATCCAGCATTAGATAGTACCGAACCTGCTACGCCAAGTCTAACAAACGCAACTGGAACAACTGCTGCTCCAGCATCAATTTTAAGTATTTGTTTAAGACAAGCTGGAAATGCAACAATTGGAACTGGAAATGTGGAATATGATGATGTAAGAGCAGGAAGTACTTGGGCATATGTTACAACTTCTGCACTTGTTTTATCCTTAAAACAAAACGAAATTGCTGGTCTAAACATTTATCCAAACCCTGTTACCAAAGGCACTTTATATATAACTTCTGACAGTAGCGAGGCTAAAACAGTTGCAGTTTATGACATATTAGGAAAACAAGTTTTAAGTGCTAAAACAGCTAATAATGCAGTAAATGTTTCTAGCCTAAAAGGTGGTGCTTATATTATAAAAATCACTGAAGAAGGAAAAACTGACACCAAAAAATTGATTATTGAATAGTTAATTTCCACCCTATATTTTTAAAAGCTTCAATTGCAAAATTGGAGCTTTTTTAATTTAGAGCTTTAGGCAAAAAAAGCTATAATACTTTTATTATCAAACAATTAATAACATCTTCGAATGCATAAAACTAATTTTTTGCTTCCATACAAAGAAAATACATACTATATTTGTAACTTAACATTAAATTAACCCCAATATGAAAAAACTATACACATTATCAATTCTTTTATTAACCTCGTTGTCTTTCGGACAAATACCTATTAGTCTTACTGGAGTAGGCGATCCTTATAATCAGGATTTCAACGGAATGGGTGCTACTACAACTTTTCCATCTGGTTGGACGGCCATTAATAATAGTGGTTCGACATTAACAATGGGTGTAACAGACGGAAGCGGCACACTCACAGGAAACATCTACAATGTTGGCACTACAGGCAACACGGACAGGGCTTTTGGAACATTGGCAGACGCCACAACGACTCCTACCTTGGGTGCTGTATTTCAAAACAACACAGGAAGTACAGCTACAAGTATATTAATTCTTTCCAGAATGGAACAATGGAAAGAATCTGGCAATGCCAGCTTAAATGAAATCGTTGCTTTTTCCTATAGTCTAAATGCCGCAAGTTTAAGCGATCCATCAGCAATTTGGGTTCCCGTAACTGCCTTAAATTTAAACGAAAAACTGACTACTGCAACTGGAGGCGCGGCGCTTGATGGAAATTTATCCGGAAATTACCGTAATTTAACAAGCCTTATTTCTGGGTTAAATTGGACTAACGGGACAAATTTATGGATTAAATGGACAGATAACAACGATGCACTTGCCAATGGAATGTATGCCATCGATGATTTTAACATAAGAACTTATGTGCCATTAGGCGTTAAACAAAATGCAATTGCAGGTTTAAATATGTATCCAAATCCTGTTGTCAATGGCACTTTATTCATTACTTCCAAAAGTAGCGAAGCAAAATCTGTTTTGGTTTATGACCTGTTGGGAAAACAAGTTTTAAATACGAAAACTTCAAACAATGCCGTAAATGTTTCGAACTTAAAAGGCGGTTCTTACATCATAAAAATCACTGAAAACGGAAAAACTGATTCCAAGAAGTTAATTATTCAATAATTAATTTTCTCTTATATTTTAAAAACTCCAATTGTAAAGTTGGAGTTTTTTTTATTTAATTACTTTTGTAAAAAAAATTCTTGATTCCAACTCCCGACATATTTGCCATTTCAAGCCAAAAGCAATTCGAAAAAGCAGCACTCAAAGTGTTTCGCTTTCAATATGAAAATAACTTGGTTTATCGTGAATTTTGCGATTTTTTAAAAACCAATGTTCAAAAAGTAAAATCACTAGAACAAATTCCGTTTTTACCGATTCAATTTTTTAAAAGTCACAAGGTAGTTTCTAACCATAATCCCATTCAGCAAACCTTCACCAGCAGCGGAACAACAGGAATGTCGACCAGCAAACATCTTGTTACCGACATTACTTTATACGAAGAAAGCTATCGAAAAGGTTTCTCGCAATTCTACGGCAATATCGAAAATTATGTTGTCCTGGCTTTACTTCCTTCCTATTTGGAGCGCGAAGGTTCGTCCTTGATTTATATGGTCGAAGACTTGATAAAAATGACCAACAATCCCGAAAGCGGATTTTATCTTCACAACCACGAAGAACTCATCGAAAAATTGACACGATTGGACACTTCTGGACAAAACGTGATTTTGATTGGCGTGACTTATGCTTTATTGGATTTGATCGAGAAACATCCATTCCAATTGCAAAACACCATCATAATGGAAACCGGCGGAATGAAAGGTATGCGCAAAGAGATGATTCGCGAAGAACTTCACGAACAACTTTGCCAAGGTTTTGGCGTCAACGCCATACATTCTGAATACGGGATGACCGAATTGTTATCGCAGGCTTATTCGTTAGGGAATGGCGTATTTGAATACCCTTCCTGGATGCAAATCCTTGTTCGCGACACCGAAGATGCCCTGACTTATGTTGCCAACGGAAAAACTGGCGGAATCAACGTGATTGATTTGGCCAATATTAATTCCTGTTCGTTTATTGCCACGCAGGATTTGGGCAAAAAAAATCCCAACAACTCTTTCGAGGTATTGGGA
Organism: Flavobacterium limnophilum; assembly: GCF_027111315.2. Lineage (GTDB taxonomy): Bacteria > Bacteroidota > Bacteroidia > Flavobacteriales > Flavobacteriaceae > Flavobacterium > Flavobacterium limnophilum. The sequence goes on from NZ_CP114289.2 coordinate 3,483,141, forward strand.
CGTTTCGATAATTCAGATATTCGAGGTTGTAATTTGATGGTTCTTTAATTTTCTTCTACCAAACCAATACTTTCTATTCCTTCTTTTTCTAATAATTCTCTTTCCTTTTTTAATTTATTTTCGAGGAATTTATAAATGCCGTAACAAGCCAAACCTCCAAAAAGCACAAAAAAGACATTCCATCCGGTATCTTCAAAATTCTCATTGGCAACAGAATCGAAACCATTAATGATTACCAACGTAATTCCAATAAGAAATCCGCCTACAATCGTTCCGCCATAATAAGATCCTAGCCCAATAAAGAAATATTTCCATTTGTTTTTATTGTATTCAATAGCCAAGTTACTGAATCCTTTCCAAATCCAATAAATAAATAAAAGTCCAATCATAAGTCTTCGATTTTTAAGTACTAACTTACAAAATAAAACTATAAAACAGTTTAATTTAAAAAAAAATCTTCAAAAATTAAACAAAAAAAATCCCAACAACTCTTTCGAGGTATTGGGACGTTTAGATAATTCGGATATTCGAGATTGTAATTAAATGGTTATTTAAAAATATTTTCTGGCCTTATTTAATTTCTAAAGAAGCATTTTTCAAATTTATTCCTGTAGCGGTTATCTTTATTGGACTTTTCAAATTCTTGGTTTTAAGAACAATGGTTGCAATTCCCGCTTCGGCTTTCAATGGATTTTCGCCTATTAATTCCGCGTTTCCTTCTGTTAAAACAAAAGTGACTTCATTTGTTGCAGTCGGAATTACAGTTCCGTTGGCATCCGTAATTTTGGCATAAACAAAAACCATGTCCGGTAAATCTGTATGGATTGGTTTAGAGGAAAGGTCATAACTCAATTCGATTTTAACGGCATTTTCCGGAGTTTTGACAAGGTTTGAAACCACTTTTTGTCCGTTTATAAAACCTTCGGCACGTAAAGATCCCGGAATAAATTTATCCATTTTGAAAACAAAGGGAGCATGTTTTAAATTGTCGCTATTTTCATTTATGAATGGTTTTTCTTTGGCTACCAAAACATCGTTCAGATACAAGGCCACCTCATCGCAATTGCTGTACACCGTCACGTCCAAAGGGGAAGTTGCTGTCCAATAATTGGCGATAGTCACCATTGGACCGGAAACTAATTTTGCGTCCAAAACCACATTGGCATCACGCTGGCTTTGGTAAAAAGAATAGGCAAACTTTGGAATCCTGAAAATATCGCTTATTCCCGAGCTCTCTAAATCATTGCTGTATCCACGATTGTAATCGAACATTGCCCAGTTGGCCTCGCCTATAGTTTGTTCTCCTTTTCGATTTGAATTGGCCGCTTCCTGAAAATTATAGGCTTGTTGCAACAATCGCTTTTCGCCAAAACCACGCAATTGTCGGGATGTTCTTTCTTCTTCTTTTAGATTCGAAAACTCCTTTTGATTAAATCCTGCATTTTGAGCATAATATTCCCAATCACCGTACTCGGCAATGAAAATTTTTCGGTTTCCTTTGTTGTATTTTGTCCAATAATCGGGTGCTTTTCCGTGTTGTCTGGCCGGAATAAAAATATCATAATTGGCATTGTCGATCCAACAAGCACTGTAATTATGAGGAAAAGGCAACTCTTCTTGCAAGGCTTTTGTTGCTTCTTTCATAAAACTTTCGCTCATTTGGGTTTCGTTCAAAGAAGCTTCCCAAAAAATGATGCTGGGATGATTCCGGTCTCTTCTGGCCATTTCCCTAATGTCTTGAATGGCATTTTTATGAAAGGTTTCGTTGCCAAAAAACTGCCAACCTGTTAAACTGTTCATTACCAATATTCCCAATTCGTCACAAGCATCCAAAAAAGCTTCTGCGTGAGGATAATGGGACATTCTCACGAAATCAAATCCTGCATTTTTTATTTTTACGGCATCGCGGTATTGCGCTTCGTCTGAAATGGCATAACCCAAATACGGATATTCCTGATGCTCGTTTGTTCCGGTAATGTATAATTTTTCGTCATTGAGATAATAGCCATCCTCTTTTAGTTCTGATTTTCGAACGCCCACTTTCTCTGAATAAACATCAATCACTTTATTATTTGAAATTACTTGGACTTCCAAATGATATAAATTGGGATTTGAAATCGACCATAATTTTGGTTTTTCCAGCACAATATTTTGGGTAATGGCTTTGTCTGAATTGGCATTTATGGTAAATACTTCCGACTTGAATTCCAGTTTTTCGCCTTCAATATTGGTTAGGATACATTTCAAAGAAGCGTTTTTTTCGACAGAAAGTTCATTTTTTAAATGTACCTGAACTGACCCTGAAGCACTGTTTTTGTTGACGTTGTCAAAATTCACATAAATTCCGCCACCGGCTTTTTTGTTGGCCTGAACCGCATTGGTAATGTATAATTTATTGGTTGTAACCAAATATACGTTTCTGTAAATCCCGCCATAATAATTGAAATCCAAATCTTTTAAAGGTTTCCCTGGAAGAAATTCTGGATTGTCCTCGTTGTTGACTTTTACTTTAATTATGTTGCCATTAGATTTCAAAAAAGGAGTGACATCAACCGTAAAAGGCAAATATCCGCCTTTGTGATTGGTCACTTTCTGGTCGTTTATCCAGACATCGGCTTCCTGCATCACACCTTCAAAATAAAGAAAAACTTTCTTGTTTTTTGAATTGGCAACCTTGAAATTTTTTTGATACCAACAGGTTCCTTGAAACTGGTTGTTGACCACCAAAGGTTCTATTTTTGCCGTATGCGGAATGGTGATTTTCTCCCAATTGGAATTGGCTTCTTCTCTTTTGAATTCCCAGTCCGAACCAAAATTGACTTTTGTCCTTGATTGCGCATTCGTTTTTCCAATAGAAAAAAACAGCACTATAAAAAATAAGTTTCTTAAAATGAATTTCATTGTTTTTTAATTAATTTTTAAAAGCATCCAGCGCCGGCGAAGGTTTTCCATTAGATTGCCAAGCACTCAATTGATAGCCGCTCCAACTTTTTTCGCCCTCCGGTTCCCAATAAACCACGCCAAGACCTTTGTTGTCTGGCACTGCTTTTACTGCATTTATTACTGCTGTCAACATGTCTTTGGTGTTTTGAACCAAGGTATAATCGCCACCAACTTCTACTACCATTACCTCTTTTCCGTATCTGGAAACCATGTCGTTTAGATTGTTTTGCAAGTCGGCAATCGTAACTTTGTAATCGCTGTTCAACCAGTACGGATAATAGGACATTCCTATCACATCGTATTTTACATTGTTGGCTTTGACATTGTCAAAAAACCACCTGAATCTTGCATTATCGTTTCCTTTATCAATGTGAACAATTACTTTGGTGGCCGCATTGACCGCTTTTGTAGCGTCATAGCCTTTGTTCAAAAGTTGTGCAAGTTGACTGAAATTTGAAGATTTCCCTTCCGGCCACAACATTCCATCAGGAATTTCATTGCCTATTTGTACCCATTCTGGCGTTACTCCAGCCAATTTTAGCGCAGTCAAAACATCGAAAGTGTGTTTATACACGTCATTTTGCAATTCAGCAAATGAATGGTTTGCCCAAGCTGCGGGCTTGGTTTGCTTGCCGGGATCAGCCCATGTATCGCTGTAATGAAAATCAATCATGATGCGCATTCCCAGTTTTTGGGCACGAACAGCCATGACAACCGTTTCGGCCGGGCTGCAATGTCCACTGGCTTTGTCATTGGACGGATTTACCCAAACTCGAAGACGAATGGTATTAATCCCTCTGTCTTTCAGAATTTGGAGACAATCTTTTTCGGAATTATCGGTATCATAGAATTTATATCCCGTAGCTTCCATTTGTGGTAACCAACTTACATCTGCGCCCTTTGAAAAAGTAGCAGTTGTCGGTGGCGTAGGAACAGGAGGAGTTGGAATTGTATCGGCATTTTGTGCATTACTACAAGAAAATGCCGTCAACATTGTAAGCGCTATCCAAAAGAATCGGAATTGTGTTGGTGTATTTTTCATTTTTTAGACCTGAAACAGGCGGGATTTATTGTTTTGACAATTACTACTTAAAGCATAAAGAAACAAAAACCTTCTTAAACTATATTGATTTTTTTAAAACTTATTGCTTTTTAAATTGTTGGACGTGATTCTTGTTCTATCACATCCAACATGTTGTTAATTAGTCATTTTGATTGTTTTATCAATGGCATTAATGACTAATTTGTAGGTTCCAGCAGGGCCGTTGAAGTGAAAATTCTCGTCATTTCCGCCACCATTTGTCAATTTAGCATCAATTGTATATCCTAAATCTTTATAATGTTTGAAGTTGTTGTTGGTGTCCCAAACCCCTTTTGATTGAAAGAATCTGAAATCTCCAACTTTATAAGCAGCCGTAGCTTCCCAAATATCGGGACTGGTTTCTACCAATTCTGTTTCGCCTCCGCTAAAATTCCAGTCTCCCGGCGTGGCATCGCCCACAGCCCAAAGTGAACCTGACGGGTTTAATACAATGGTTTTTTTAACGCTGTCAACCACCATTTCATAAATTCCGGGCGTACCGATAAATTCGAAATTAAAATCTCCTGCTCCTTCACTTTTTAAACGAGCATCAATTACATATCCTTTGTTTTTATAGTATTCGTAATTTAATCCTGTAGCCCAATTATTTTCGGCGGTAAAAAATCTGAATTTCCCATTTAGAAATGAAATTTTAACGCGTTGCACATCCGATTCACATTTTGTGGGTAACGTGAAATTCCATCCCACATTTTTGATGGCATCTCCCACAACCCAAAGTGGGTTGCAAGCAGTTGAAGTAGGCACTTTTTCGATCAATTTAATATTTATCATTTGAATTGTAGAAATGATTTCCTCTGTCCCTGCACCACCGTTTCCTATTTTGGACTTTACCCTAAAATAGACAACTCCAGTATTATTTGGTTTTCCAGCGCTATCAGTAGTTTTAGGGTCTTCATCCAACCCCAATTGATCGGCTAAATCCAATAATTGACTTACCAAAACGGGAATGTTGGTTTGCTTTGAAACTCCAATGGAAACAGGTTTTGTAAACGCTTCGTCTATTGCCGCTTGAACCTCATAGTCACTATTCACTCCCAAAATTGATGGGTTCCAAATAAATCGATCGGCAATATTGTTTTTTGTTTCTTTAGACAATAGATATTCGCTGGCGAAACTGTTTGTAAAAGCAATTTCTTCCGACCCTAAATCAGCGATAAAAATTGGTTTGTCATCTGTACAACTGCTAAATAATAGCACATTACAAATAAATAATATGGAATAGATTAATTTTTTCATCTTGTTTTTTTTTTAAAATTTTAATACCCTGGGTTTTGTTTCAAATTGGGGTTGGACAATATTTCTGACACTGGAATTGGAAACAATTTGTATTTGCTGTCCACCGCCTTTCCATTCAAGACACCGCCTTTCCAAGCCCATAGATAATCTCCCGACGTGAATTTATTGTATCGAATAAGATCGGTTCTTCGGTAACCTTCCCACATCAATTCTCTGGCTCTTTCGTCTAAAATAAACTGTAAATTCAAATCTTTTGAAGCTATGTTTCCTAGTGTGCTGCTAGGATCATTGGCGTAAGCCCTTCCTCTTATCTTGTTGACATTATTTAGCGCTATTTGTGAATCACCACCAGCACCGCCTCTTAAAACCGCTTCGGCATAAATCAAATACATTTCGGGTAAACGGAAAACCGGAAAATCGATATCACTTAAATTATTGTAGGTGTTTTTTTGTGGAATTTTAACTCCATTTCTATCAACGTTACGGTATTTATAAATAGAATACCCACTTTTTGAATTGGACAAGGATTCTATTTCCAAGGTGCGTTTTGCTTCCTCTTTTTCTGTCCAAAACACTGCTCTTTTATCGACACTGGTGTCGTGCGTTGGAAACAATGACACAATAGATGGCGTGACACGATACAGATTCCAACTGGCACTCATTCCGTTAATTTCTTCAGGAATGCCCGAAGCTCCGAGAGCAAAAACATTGGTGGTTCCCCAAGAAGTTACATATTCGTTATTATAGTTGAAGGTAAAAATAAATTCGCTGGAATTTTTATTGTTGTCACCAAGCATCAACCATTGGTGATTCGACACTAGCGAATAACCGGCATCGATTACTTTTTTGCTGTACGTGATGGCTTCCGTGTAATGTGCTTCGCCTGAATATACCTCAGCATTCAGATATAATCTAGCCAAAAGCGACCAAACCGCGGCTTTATCGGCACGCCCGTATTCGTTGGCTTTGGGAGCAATCATCGACTCGTCTATCGCTTTCAATTCGGATTCAATAAAACGGTATAAATCGGCTTGCTTGATTTGTTTTGGAATTTCGCCATTGGCCAATGTTGCTTCTGTTGCAAACGAAGGGTTTCCAAACAAATCCAAAAGCATCCAATAGGCATAAGCTCTAACAAAACGAACTTCGGAATAGTACTTTGCAATTTCGGCTTTATCTTCAACAGAAAATCCTCTTTTATTGACCACATCCGGTGCGGCTTCAATTATAAAGTTGTTGCAAAGCGTAATGAGATACAAGCCACTTTTGTATACATCGGCCGATTCCGTATGATCCGAAGACCAGTCCAATTCTGTTGTTTTATGGCTGTTCCAAGTATTTACGGCTTCATCGCTGGAAACTTCCTGCAATTCCCAATAGTCTCTGTAAAAGAAATTGTTGGCTCCCGACAATTGGATATAAGTAGAAACGAGTCCCTGTTTGTATCCTTCAATCGTGCTAAATTGTACGTCGTTGGTCAACGCATTGGTCGGAAATCGATCCAAATCTTCGGTACAAGAAGTAACGATTAAAGCGACCAAAACGAGTCCTATATATTTGATTTTAAATAGTCTTTTTTTCATTTTTATTATTTTAATAAATTAAATATTTCTTAGAAATTGAAATTCAAAGAAACTGAATACGTTCTTGGCGAGGTATAATTTCCCCCGAAATTGGTTCCATAATTATACGATGCTTCTGGATCGCCTCCGGTATAATCCGTAATCACAAATACATTTTGGACCGAGGCCGACAATACAACATTGTTGTTATCTTTTTTAGGATTTATCAAATTACCAAAATCATAGCTTAGGTTGATATTGTCCATTTTTAAGAAGGAAGCATTTTGCAAATAATAATCACTGTATTGTTGGTTGACATTTCCTGCTTGCGTAAAACCCGTTTCATAATACGATTGGTTAATATTATTCCGCGTTATACCGCTATAAATTGCTGATAAATTATCATTAGGCAGGTAAAAAGCATACTGACCAATATTGGAATGAAATGCCATGCCCATAGCGAACTTCTTGTAATTAAATGAAGTGTTGAAACCCAAAATATGTTTTGGCGAGGAGCTTTCGGTTCTGTATCGGTCTTGTTCATTTATCAGTCCATCACTATTCAAATCGACCATTTGATCTTCAATGGGTTTTCCTTGCGCATTGTAAACTTGGTGGTACACAAAAAAGGTATTTCTGGAATAGCCAACAGTGTTTACCAATAAATTTCCACTCAATAAACCCGCTCCAGAATCGTCGCCAATGGAAAGTTTTGTTATTTTATTTTCATTGTAACTATAGTTGAATCCTAGATTCCAATTGAAATTTGTTTTTTGAATCAGCATTGCATTGGCATTTATTTCAAACCCCTTGTTTTCCAAGCTACCAATGTTTTTCACAATGTTATTGGCAAAATCGGTTCCTGATGGAATGGTCACATCGTTCAACAAGTCATCGGTAACCCTGTAATACACTTCAAAAGCCCCCGTGATTCTATTGTTGTACAATCCCCAATCCAGGCCTATATTGGAAGTTGTTGATTGTTCCCATTTCCTGTTACGGTCAGTTGCGCTTGGATCAACTCCTTGTATAAACTCATTTCCTATTGGATATTTGATATTGGAAGCTCCCAAGTTATAAATAGGAATGTATCCATAATTACCAATTCCTTCTTGCTGTCCTGTAACTCCCCATCCTATTCTAAATTTAAGATTGGATACCACTTTAGAATCGGCTAAAAACTTTTCGTCATTAATTTTCCAAGCTGCAGACACTGAAGGGAATGAACCCCACCTTGTTTTTGGAGAAAAACGGGAAGAACCATCCGTTCTGTATGTTCCTGTAAGTACATATTTGTCTTTGAAAGTGTACATTAATCGGCCAAAATAAGATATCAAAGTGTTCTGGGGAATGTCAAAACTGAAATTTGGTTTAGAACCCGCTTGCTCATTTCCATCAACATCATAGGATGGATAAAAATAGTTGGTCGTTTTGAAATCGTTATACGAGTAACCCGCCATAGCCTCGATACGGCTGTCGATAGACTTGATTTCTTTTACATAATTCAAGGTAGTTTCCGAGAACACATTTTCGGTTTTCGAACCTGGATTTCCTTTAGAAACATATCCATTGGAAATACTTGCAGGAAAATAATCGGCTGGTGCAAAATAATCCCAAGTTCCCTTGGCAAAATCGTAACCCGAATTGATTTTTATGCTTAAATCAGGCAAGAAATGCACATTGTAATCCAATTGAAGATTTCCGATACTTCTAAGGCTTGAAACCCTGTCATTTATCTGCTCAAGCTTGGAAACAGGATTGTTGTGACCGTGCAAAACTGCTGGATTTGAAGCGAATTCATAATATTGCCAGTAGCCTCCATAAATGGAATTGGGATCTTTTACCGCTTGTGTCGGGTCGAATGTAACGGCGGTATAAATGGCACTTTCATCGGCTTTTCTTTCTTTTTGGCTAATGCCTTTTACATTCAAATTCACTTTAAGATGATTGTCGAAAAAAGTGGGGTTAATGTTCAATGTAATGGTATTTCTCTTGAAATTCCCCGTTTTTAATGTCCCGTCTTGATCCAAAAATCCAAAAGACAAACGATACGGCAATACTTTTATCCCACCAGTAAAACTGATTGAATTATCTTTGGTCAAAGCGGTTTGGTAAATTTCGTCTTGCCAATCGGTGTTGGCCGTACCCAATTTAAAATCCGAAACAGGTACTCCGGCAACTACCGAGGCTTGCTGGGCAGCATCCCTATATTGGTCTCCCGTCAAAACATCTTGTTTGTAGATATTGCTCGAAGCCGAAAACTTTGAAGTGAATGAAACTTTCAACGCCCCATTTACTCCTTTTTTGGTCGAAATGATCACGACTCCATTCGACCCTCTTGAACCATAAATTGCGGCTGCAGACGCATCTTTCAAAATACTGAAAGATGCAATGTCGTCAGGATTCAAGGCACTAATTACGCCAGGACCATCTTCCAGACCAATGGGAACGCCATCAATCACGAATAGCGGATTATTTGATGCACTCAAGGATGCTCCTCCTCTTAATAAAAAGGAACTCCCCGCACCTGGTTTTCCGCTGATGGGTGTTATTTGTAACCCGGGAACTTTATTGGCAATCAATTGCTCGGCATTGGTTACAAATCCTTTTTGAAAATCTTTGGCATTTACTTGGGTTACGGAACCGGTAAGGTCTTTTTTCTTGGTTGACCCATATCCAATAACCACTACTTCGTTAAGTGTTTTGGCTGTTTCTTGAAGAGACACATTCAAGGTGTTTCCCGTGATTTTTTTCTCGACAGTTGCATATCCCAAAAATGAGAATACCGCAATATCTCCAATTGCTGCATTAATCTGGTAATTTCCATTATTATCGGAAACAGTAGAATTACTATTGTTTTTTAATGTTACCGTAACACCGGGAAGACTTGCCTTGGTAACTTCATCGACAATTGTACCTTTTACTGTTCCTTTTTGTCCAAAAAACAGGAGTGGTATCAAGAAAATAATCAATGAGCAAGATAGCTTGTGTGCTATAAGGGTTCTTTTTCGTTTTAGTTTCGTATTCATATTTGGTTTTGATTGTAATAGTTAATTTTTTTTAATTTGGTTTAAGATTGATTACGGTTTAATTTGTTTTTTCATAATTCATTTTTGGTTTAAATTTTTTAGCTGGTTATAGTTTGTTTTTAAATTTCATTTCCAATCTAAAATAGCAGACCAGAAAAAGACTTTATTTGAATCGTAAAATTATACTTGACACCGAAAACAAAAGGGGCACGAAATCGTTTTTTCAGGGGTACGAAATCGTTTTTTTTTCACAAACTAACCGGCAGAAAATCCTTGAAAAACAGCATAAAGAAGAATTTCTATTGCTTGGACTATTAGAAAAATATGGAAGACCCAAAAGAATGATTGGCATTCGCTTTATTTCCAAAAAAAAGCCTATTTGATTACACCAAACAGGTTTTGAATTTACGGGATAAAACATTTTTACAACCGGGGAATGGTCATTTGAAAAATCAAAAGGAATGGTTTTATTTTTCCTTTATGTAAAAAGTGGGAGGGTTGCCAAAACGCTCTTTGAATAGCTTGCTGAAATATTTTCGGTCGGAATAACCTACCTGGTAACAAACTTCACTTAAGGTATATTGTTTTGTTTTAAGAAGTTGTTTGGCTTTTTTCAATCTGTAATCACGCATGTACTCCACAAGTGACAAACCTGTCAATGTTTTTAGCTTTTTATAAAGCACGGAATGACTCATCCCAAGTTCTTGAGCGACTAGATTAGCACTAAGATTATCCGAATCAATATTTTTTTCGATAAATAAGCCTAAATTTTCAAGGAATTCTTGATCTCTTTTGTTTTTTACAAATTCACTAATATCGGTAGCCTCTTCTGAATGAAATTTTTCGTGTAATAAACTTCTGTTTTTAAGAATATTTTTGATCCTGGCACGAAGGAGCGACTCATTAAAGGGTTTGGTAACATAATCGTCGGCCCCTGTTTCAAAACCCTCCATTTTATGCATAAAGGAAGCTCTGGCCGTTAAAAGTATGATGGGTATGTGACTCGTGTTTACATTTGATTTCAAATTATGGGTAAGCTCAATACCATCCATTACTGGCATCATGACATCGCTGACAATGAGATCTGGTGATTTTTCCAACGCCATTTCCAATCCTTCCTTCCCGTTGGAAGCTTGCAATACAGTATACTCGTCCGAAAAAAGTTCGACAATGTAGTTGCAGATATCTTCATTGTCTTCAACTACAAGCAAGGTTTGCTCTTTGACTGAGGGACTATCACTGCTTTGTGAAACTACCGTTGCTTTATTCTTTTTATTGGTAAAATAACTTTCAATAAATTCATCATTGTTTTCATTGGCTCCAATCTCGGCATCATTGAAAAAAGAATTTCCTTTTTTTAATAAAATTGTAAACGTGCTACCAGCTCCTTTTTTACTTTTAACCTTTATTTCTCCTTGATGCAGTCGTATAATTTCATTGGAAATGGTCAAACCTAATCCAAATCCTGCTCCATCTATTTTGCTGGCATTATTAGCTTGATAAAACCGATTAAATATTTTGGAGAGCTGTTTTTTTGGAATTCCAATTCCTTCATCTACCAATTCTAACTGAACTTCTGCATCGGTTTCTGTTATAGAGAGTTTTATGGAGCCTCCCGTACTTGAAAATTTCAATGCATTGGAAAACAAATTGTAAAGTACTTTTTCCATCTGCTTTTTGTCGAACCACAATTCTATATTCGGGCTTGTCGATTCAAATTCAAACTTAATATCTTTTTGATAGGCAAATTCTTTGAAGGAGAGGTAAATTTCTTTGCTAAACTTGACCCAATCCCCTTTTACAACCTTTAGCTTGATTTGATGATGCTCAAATTTTCTGTAATCAAGAAGTTCGTTGACTAAATTAAGTAGGTATTCGCCATTTTTTTTGATGGTGCCAAAAGGATTTTGCAGTTGTTCTTCAGAATGTTCATCACTTTTCAACAACTTATTTATGGAACTCAAAATAAGGGTAACCGGCGTTCTGATTTCGTGAGAAATATTGGTAAAGAAATCTTGTTTTAAATTATAAAGCTCGACGTCCTTTTCGCGAGAAAACTTTTCAAATCTCAAATCGGCTTTCATTTTTTCCCAAGAAATGACGTATTTTGTAAACAGCTGCAACATTAAAACTCCCAAAATCGCGTAAATCAAAAAAGCCCACCATTCCAACCAAAAAGGCTTTTGTATCTTGATATTCAACGCACTATATTGATCAGCCCATTCGCTTCCCAATTCCCTGCTTCTTACCTTAAAAACATATTTACCCGGAGAAAGGTTGGTGTAGGTAGCCGAGCCATCTTTGCCGATTGACCTCCAATTCCTGTCAAAATTATCCATTTTAATTTGGTATTCGCAACCCGAAGATGATGGAAACAACATTGCGGCAAACTCGAAAGTGATTACATCCTGATTGTGTTTTAAGGTAATGTTTTTAGAAAAAGAAATGTCGCTTTTTAATATCTCGTCTTCGCCAATAGGAACTTCTTTGTTGAAAAGTTTAAAGCTTGTGAATTTTACTTTTGGGGTTACATTTTTGACCTTGATGGTTTCGGGATTAAATTGAACAACCCCTTTGGAACAGCCAAAATACAACATCCCTTTCTCGTCTTTGAAACAGGAATTGATGTGATAATCTCCTTTTAGATTAGAAAAGCTGTTAAACGCTTTTGTGGAATAATCATAGTTAAAAATCCCTTGCTTGGTACTAAACCAAATCAATCCTTTATTGTCTTCGATAATTGCCGTCACGGTTTGATAACGAACGTTCTTGTAATTGTCAAACCGATTGATTTTTTGAGTTTTTTTATCCAATAAATCGATTCCTTCCCCGGCTGTTCCAATCCAAATATTCCCTTTAGAGTCTTTTAAAACGCTGTAAACATAGTCGCTGCTAATAGAGTTTTTATTTCCTTCAACACTTTTATACACTTTAAAACGATTGGTTTTGGTGTCCAAAAGATTTAGGCCTCCACCAAAAGTGGCCAACCAAATTAAATCACCGTCTTTTTGAAGGGATATGACATTGTCGCTGCTTATCGAGTTCTTGTCTGCTGTTTTCTTTTTGAAACTTTTAAATTCTTTTGTAACAACATCATAATAATTAAGTCCACCACCCCAAGTTGCAACCCAAATATTGTTTTTCTCGTCTTCGATAACGTACCGAACGTCATTGTAACTTAAGGTTTTTGGATTGCCTATTGCTTGTTTGAATTGTGTAAAGGCTCCCGTTTTATAATCAAAATTAACAAGTCCGTTTACGAAAGTTCCAATCCAAAGTGTCCCATTATGAGTTTCATTTATGAATTGAATATAATCATCCCCAATTGAATTTCTATTAGCACTGTTGTAGTGTTTTACAGCATTATTTTTGTTTAAAACGGTCAATCCTTTTCCGTCTAATCCCATAAAAAAAGCATCCTTGTTTTTATAAACCGACAATACCGAAATGGGAGCTCCTCCCTTGATAGTGCTGGGTAAAAATGTATAATCCTTGTTATGGCTCAACACATCGACACCATTCCACGCAGATCCCAACCAAATATTGGAATTCTCGTCTTCCATTAGAGCATAAATGGCATTGCTGGAAATAGATGATTCAGACTGGGAATCATTTGTATAAATAGTAACTATTGGATTTAGGCTGTTTATGTTTTTAATTTCAATAAGGCCAACACCATCCGTTCCAATCCACATTACGCCATTTCGATCTCTCTTAATGCAACGCACGATATTGATTGCTTTGCCGATCCCATAATTTTTTTTTTGGAAACCCAAGGTATTCACATCAAATGTCAACAATCCTTTTCCGCTGCTTCCTATCAAGATTTCATTCTTGTTCAATCCAATTATCGAATGGATATAATCGGGCGAAATAGCACTTGAAGACTTTATTCGAACAAACCTGGCAGTCTTGCGATCAAACTTGTTCAAACCACCACCAAAGGTACCAATCCACAAGTTTTTATTTCCATCTTCATAAATACTCGTAACGTCATTATGACTTATGGAATAATTATTTCCACTCTCGAATTTGTAGGTTTTAAATGTTTGTGCTTTTTCATTAAATAAGGAAATTCCATTTTTTGTTCCTATCCAAATAGTCCCTTTTGAGTCTTCAAAAAGGGTATTCAATTCATTCGAGGGAATCGACCGATTGTCATTATAAATGTTTTTGTAGGCTACAAATTTATCATTCAAAGGATTGTATAAATTCAATCCACCGCCAAGGGTGGCAATCCATATTTTCCCTTTATGGTCTATCAATAAATCGGAAATTCCATTGGCGCTTAAAGCACTATTTTGCTTGTTATATATCTTAATTTTATTACCGTCATACCGATTTAATCCGTTTTGGGTACCTATCCAAACAAAACCATTTTTCTCCTTTACAACACTGCTTACTCTGTCGTTAGACAATCCATTGGTTTGGTTTATTTTACTAAACACAACTTGCGATTGGCTAAAACAAGGAGTGAAAACAGAATATAATGAAAGAAAAAATGAAGCAAAAAAAGCGTTAATTCGTTTTGTTTTCAAAGCAAAATTTAAATTAATGTGGATTCAAATAATTAATTTTTGAAATTTTTTATAGTCAAATAAACTATTTGAAATTTTGTCAAAACAACAAATATATACATTTGAAACTTATTCGATAGTCTTTTTAATTATACTTAATTTACAAACAACTATTCGAATGAATACCCAAAGCTTTACTCAAACAAACAAAAAATCCCAACAACTCTTTCGAGGTATTGGGACGTTTTGATAATTCTGATATTCGTGGTTGTAATTTGATGGTTATTTAACCTCTATTCGTAAATTTCTTTTCTGTGACCTAAATCAATGACATCAATTAGCAGAATGTGATCAAAAATCTCATAAATCACTCTATAATCTCCAATACGAATTCTGTATCCTTTTCTGCCTTTCAGCTTTCTATAGCCTTGCGGTCGTGGATTATCAGCTAAATCATAAATTTGTTTTTTTGATAGCAGAATAATGAGGCTCATTAATTTTAACTAAAGCCTTCAAAACTTTATTTCTAAATTCAATAGTGTAAGCCATTATTTTGCTAATTTCCGCTTTTCTTCAATAATTTTAAAAGCTTCATCTATAGATATACGATACCCATCATCATCCCTCCTGGCTTCATCATAAAGACGTACATCTTCCAAATCTTCCAATTTCTCGATCAGTTTATTGTATTTCTCTATGGGCAACAAAACAGCTGTCCTGTTTCCTTTTTCGTCGGTCAAAAATTGAGTTTCCATAGCTTTTGTTATTTTAGTAAAGTTAGAAAATTATTTAACCCGAATCACAAAATAATTTTTCTTTCCACTTTGCAACAATACAAACTGGTTGTTGATTAAATCTTTGGTCGAAAGCACGAATTCTTCGGTTACTTTTTCCCTGTTTACCGAAATAGAATTCGCTGTCAAAGCTCTTCTTGCTTCACCATTTGATTTCAAAAATCCTGTTTTTTCGTTTAAAACAGCAACAATATTGATTCCAACTTCGATTTCAGATTTTGCAATTTCTGCTTGAGGAACTCCGTCAAAAACTTCCAAGAAAGTCGCTTCGTCCAATTGTTTCAAATCATCGGCGGTAGCATTTCCAAAAAGAATCCCCGATGCTTTAATGGCATTTTCCAAGTCTTCCTTAGAATGTACCATAACGGTGATTTCTTCGGCCAAACGCTTTTGCAGTAAACGCAAATGCGGAGCTTCTCTATGTTTTTCGGTCAATTCTTCGATTTCCGCTTTCGATAAAAAGGTAAAAATCTTGATGTATTTTTCGGCATCCACATCAGAAGTATTCAACCAGTATTGGTAAAATTTATAAGGAGAAGTCCTCGCTGCATCCAACCAAATATTCCCGCCTTCGGATTTTCCAAATTTGGTTCCATCGGCTTTTGTTATCAAAGGACAAGTCAAAGCATAAGCTTTTCCTCCTGCGATTCTACGAACTAATTCGGTTCCCGTGGTGATATTTCCCCATTGGTCTGAACCGCCCATTTGCAACGTACAACTTTTATCTCTGTACAAATGCAAGAAGTCGTATCCTTGAACCAATTGATAAGTAAACTCCGTGAAAGACATTCCTTCGGCAGCTTCAGACGACAAACGTTTCTTTACAGAATCTTTCGCCATCATGTAATTTACGGTAATATGCTTGCCCACATCACGAATGAATTCCAGAAAAGAAAAATTCTTCATCCAGTCGTAATTATTCACTAATTCGGCCGCATTTGCCGCATCGGAAGTAAAGTCCAGAAAACGGGACAATTGTCCTTTTATGGCTTCTTGATTGTGGCGCAAAGTGGCTTCGTCCAATAAATTTCTTTCATTCGATTTTCCGGATGGATCGCCAATCATTCCTGTCGCACCACCCACTAACGCCAATGGTTTGTGTCCAGACAACTGAAAATGTTTCAGCAACATCACGCCAACTAAATGTCCTATATGCAATGAATCGGCAGTTGGGTCAATCCCCACATATGCCACACGCATTTGTTCCATCAAATGTTCTTCTGTGCCCGGCATAACATCGTGGAGCATTCCTCTCCAAGTCACTTCTTCAATAAAATTTTTCATCTTTAAAATCAATTTTGGCAAAGATAAAATTTAATGTTGATTCGGTTAATTGTTTATTCGGTTAATTGAAAAAAAAATCGTAATTCGTAACTCGTAATTCGTAAATTCGCAAGATGGTTTTAGTCACGGGAGGAACAGGTTTGGTGGGTGCGCATTTATTACTTCATTTAATTGAAAATGGAGAAAGCGTTCGTGCCATTTATCGAAATTTGGATGCTATTCAAAAAACGAAAGACCTTTTTTCTCTTTATAAAAAAGAAGCCTTATTCGAAAAAATTGACTGGATTCAAGCCGACATTACCGATGTTCCGTCTTTAGAACTTATATTCGAAAATATCGAATACGTCTACCATTGTGCCGCTTTAATTTCATTTGACCCAAAAGACGAAGATTTACTTCGAAAAACCAATATCGAAGGAACGGCAAATATGGTCAATTTTTGCATTGCCAAAAACGTAAAAAAATTGTGTTTCGTGAGTTCTATTTCAGCTCTGGGCGACTTGAAAGAAAACGAAAAAATCATTACCGAAGAAGCCGAATGGAATCCAGAAAAACCCCACAGTGATTACGCCATTTCAAAATATGGCGCCGAAATGGAGATTTGGCGAGGCCAGCAAGAAGGATTGGAAACGGTAATTGTAAATCCCGGAGTCATTCTTGGACCCGGTTTCTGGAAACAAGGAAGCGGATTGCTTTTCAAGAAAGTGGCCAACGGATTGACCTTTTATACCAAAGGCACAACCGGATTTGTTGCAGTTCCTGACGTAGTTCGAATGACGGTAGAATTGATGAAAAATGAACATTCCAACGACAGGTTTACGCTGGTTGCAGAAAACATTACCTTTCAAGACTTGTTGAATTCCATTGCAGATTCCTTAAAAGTAAAAAGACCTTTAATGCATGCAAACCCACTTATGGTGACTTTAGCCTACAAAATAGATTGGTTTTTGTCGAATGTTTTGGGGCAAAAAAGAAAGCTGGATCGAGCTACAGCCAAAGCTTCTTATTCAAGAAACTACTATTCAAATGAAAAAATAAAAACTGCTTTGCAAACTGAATTTTTAGACATTCATCAGTACATTAAAGACATTTCGAAATTATAAATATCCTCCTTTAGTTTGTTAATTGAGTACGTCTTTGCTTTTCTAAAAGCTTTCTTTTTTCTTGTAAGCGTATTTTATTTAACGAATCTCTTGTTCTCTCCATTTTAAGCTTTGCTGCTTTTTCGGGATCAGTCTTTTTTATTTTGGAATCCTTTACTTTTTTTATAAAATCTTTTGCTTTTTTAATAGAATCAGCTTCTTTTTTAAGTTTCAGCTTTTTGTTTTTCTTTTCAAGCAAAAGGGCTTTCTTGTTTTCAACCTTGATGGCAGCTTCCGTCAAAGTTTTATCCTTCTCCAATCGCGATTTCACCTGTTCGTACATTTTCTTGTACTCCTTGTAGTCAGCCGCATAATAGATGTTGCTTTGGGCAAATTGCGTACTGTCAATTTTATATTTTTTATAAATATATTCGTTTGAATTGTTTTTAAAAGAGTCCAATAAAACCGAATTTTGGCTTCTCATGGCTCCCAAAAGCGACAAATCATACATAATATCTACCATTTTTTCTTTTTCTATAAGACGTTTAGGTTCCTTGGCCAGTTCCTTTTTACAGCTTATAAAAAAGGCTAAAATGGCTAAAAATGGCAGTATTTTTTTCATCTTTACAAACATTTATCTATCAAACAACAATCGTTTTCCGGCACGGATGTCTTTTACTTTAAAAGCAGAATAAACCAACTGTCCGTTGACGAATGTATGGGTAATTCGGGATTTAAAAGTAAATCCTTCAAATGGCGACCATCCACATTTATAGAGAATATTTTCTTTTTTTACGCTCCAAGGCAAACCTGAATTTACAATAACCAAATCGGCAAAATAGCCTTCCCTGATGAATCCTCGTTTTTCGATTTTGAAAATCTTGGCAGGGTTATGGCACATTTTTTCGACAATTTTTTCAATGCTGATTTTCCCTTGATGATACGCTTCAAACATAGCCACAACGGCGTGTTGCACCAATGGCCCTCCAGAAGGAGCTTCCAAATACGGTTTCTTTTTTTCTTCCAAAGTATGTGGCGCGTGATCTGTGGCAATAACGTCAATTCTACCGTCAATCAAGGCTTCCCATAACGCTTTTCTGTCATTGGCAGTTTTTACGGCAGGATTCCATTTGATTAAATTGCCTTTGGTTTCATAATCATCATTGGTAAACCATAAATGATGCACACAAACTTCGGCAGTGATTTTTTTGTCTTCCAATGGAATTTTATTGGTAAACAAATCCATTTCCTTGGCTGTCGAAAGGTGGAAAATATGCAATCTTGCTCCCGTTTTTTTGGCAAGGGCAATCGCTTTGGAAGACGAAAGATAACAGGCTTCCTCGCTTCGAATAAGATGATGCACCGTTACCGGAACTTTATCACCAAACTCGGCTTTGTATTTTTCCAGATTGTTTTTGATGGTCTGTTCATCTTCGCAATGCACGGCAATCAACATCGGCGTGCTCGAAAAGATTCTTTCCAAAACCGCTTCGTTATCCACCAACATATTTCCTGTTGACGAACCTAAAAATATTTTTATTCCAGCAACATTCTTCGGATTTGTTTTCAGCACTTCTTCCAAATTGTCATTGGTTGCACCCATCATGAATGAATAATTCGCAAAGGAATTATCGGCAGCCAATTGGTATTTTTCTTCCAAAAGAACTTGCGTCACCGCATTAGGAACCGTATTGGGCTGTTCTATGAACGAAGTGATTCCACCAGCAACGGCAGCTCTTGACTCGGATTCGATATCTCCTTTGTGGGTCAAACCCGGTTCTCTAAAATGTACTTGATCGTCAATCGCTCCCGGCATTAAATAATTTCCTTCGGCATCAATGATTTGGCATTCTGAGGATTTTGCGCTGATGCTTTCCGAAATTTCGACAATCAAGTCGTTTTCGATTAAAACATCGCCTTCAAAAATAGTTCCCTCATTGACTATTTTGGCATTCTTGATTAAAACCCTATTCATCGTATCTTTCCTTTATCCCCTACAAGGTGTTAACTAATTTTTTTAAACGAAGTGCAATAACTCCCAAAACGGCTTCTTTGAAAATGGCACTACTCATTTTTGACTGCCCTTTTGTTCTGTCGGTGAAAATGATGGGCACTTCGGTAATGTCGAATTTTTTGCAATAAGTCCTGTATTTCATTTCAATTTGAAAGGCATAACCAACGAATTTTATTCTATCCAAATTAATTCCTTCGAGCACTTGTCTTTTGTAACAAATAAATCCTGCCGTGGCATCATGGATTTTCATTCCCGTGATAAATTGCACATAAACCGATGCAAAATAGGACATCAAAACACGGCTTAATGGCCAGTTTACCACATTTACACCAGTTACATAACGAGAACCAATCGCTAAATCAGCACCTCCGAAATGACAGGCATCGTATAATTTTTCCAAGTCGTTTGGATTATGCGAAAAATCGGCATCCATTTCGAAAACAAAATCATATTTCCGTTCTAAAGCCCATTTGAAACCATGAACATAAGCCGTTCCCAAACCCAACTTTCCCGTCCTTTTTTCCAAGAATAATCTGCCTTCAAATTCCGTTTGCAGCATCTCGACTTTGTTGGCGGTATGATCTGGAGAGTTGTCGTCTATGACAAGGACATGAAAAGGTTTATGCTGTGAAAGCACTGACCTAATGATGCTTTCGATGTTTTCAATTTCGTTATAGGTAGGAATTATAACAATACAATCGTTCATAATTTGAGTAATTTCAACGCAAAAGTAAACTTTTTATGCGATTTGATCCATAATAAAATTATAATAAAAAGAATGAAATAAAAAATCAGTAATTTTGCACTCGTTATGGTAGAGAATGTACTTCATTTAAGGGTAATCGAGAATAAAGATTGGGCAACGGTCTTGTTCGTGCTTTCATTTGCCACTATTGCATTAACAAAATCGACATTTGAGAATCGATTTGCCGACTTTGCAAGATTAATCTATTCTGACAAATACACCAATATTTACAAAGACAGTAGCAATCTTAAAAGCAGCTTCACTATCTCGTTGTTTTTTGTCCAAATTATTTCTTTGGCTTTCTTCATACAGCTTTCTCTCGCCTTTTTTGGATATGCCTCAAAAACCGATTGGATTCTGTACATTCAAATAATTACATTCTTGATTTTCTTCGTTTTATCAAAATTTTTGATTGAAAAAATCATTGCCACAGCATTCGATATTGAAGAATTTGTGGAGCAATTCAACCTCCAAAAGGTTACTTTCAGAACTTATATCGGATTATTTATACTTCCAATCAATATTATTTTGTTCTATTACGACTCCATTTCGAGAAATTTTTTGACTATTATAATTGCTACAATTTTAATAGCCAATATATTAACTTATTTGGTTTCAATAAAAAACTATCAAAATATAATATTCGGCAAGTTATTTTATTTTATTTTATATCTTTGCGCTCTCGAAATAGCACCGTATTATTTCATGTATTATTGGTTTACAAAAGGTATTGCTTAGAAAATGTCAAATATGAAAGTGAAAACAATTTTGGTGTCACAGCCCGAACCTAAAGTGGAGAATTCTCCATACTTTGAGTTGCAACAAAAGCATAAAGTAAAAATTGATTTCAGGCCTTTTATTCATGTAGAAGGAGTCAGCGCAAAAGAAATTAGACTTCAAAAAATTGATCTCAACCACTACACGGCCATTATTTTAACAAGTAAAAATGCCGTCGATCACTTCTTTAGAGTAGCCGACGAAATGCGCTACAAAGTTCCCGAAGGATTAAAATATTTCTGCCAATCTGAGGCAATAGCTTTTTATCTTCAAAAATACGTGGTTTACAGAAAACGTAAAATATACGTTGGTCCGAAAGATTTTGCCGATTTGTCGCCATTGATCAAGAAATACAAAGACGAGAAATTCTTGTTGCCAGCTTCAGACCAACTGAATGCCGATGCACCAATAACGCTTAACGCTTTGAAAGTAGATTGGACTCCAGCGGTTTTTTACAAAACCGTTATCAGCGATTTATCTGATTTGGCCGATGTTTATTATGACGTTTTGGCTTTCTTTAGTCCAACCGGAATAAAATCATTGTTTACCAATTTCCCTGATTTCGAGCAAAACAATACCAGAATTGCCGTTTTCGGAAGCACAACCCAGAAAGAAGCTTTGGACAAAGGATTAAGAGTTGACATTATGGCTCCAACTCCCGGAACACCTTCGATGACAATGGCTTTGGAAAAATATATAGCTGAAGCCAACAAAGGAAAATAAGTATTTGAAGAAAAAATACTTTTGAATAAAATTACAAAAGCTGCGTTTATCGTGGCTTTTTTTTGTGCTTAATTCTAAAATAGCTTCGAATTTGCGGTTGACTCATCATTTACGAGCAACAGGTAAAACCCCATTTATTGTTCTCGATTCTTGCCCTATTTATGTGATGGCGCCCGTCCTCGTAATAACTGTTCAAAAAAAATCCGCCTCAACATAAAATCGAGGCGGATTAAAGCTGTTTTGAGACGCTTAATCTCGTCTTCCCATATAAATAGAAATGTAATACATCAAGGTAGCGATGGAGCCCAAAGCGGCAACAACATAAGTTCTCGCAGCCCATTTCAAGGCGTCTTTTGCCCCAGCGTGTTCTTGCTGATTCAACATTCTTTTGTTTTCCAACCAAGCCAAGGCACGATTACTCGCATCATATTCTACCGGCAAAGTCACTATCGAAAACAAGGTAGTTGCCGCAAAAATCACGATTCCAATCAACAGAAGCGATGGGAAAGAATTAATCATCAGGATTCCTGCAAGCAAAATCCATTGCATATAAGTGGATGCAATATTTACTACTGGAACCAGTTGAGAACGTAAAGTCAACCAACTATAAGCTGTAGCATGTTGCACGGCATGACCACATTCGTGAGCAGCAACCGCAGCGGCAGCAGCATTTCTTTGGTTAAAAACCGCTTCACTCAGGTTGACGGTTTTATCGACTGGATTGTAATGATCCGTCAATTGTCCTGCTACCGAAATCACTCTTACGTCACGAATTCCGTGATCGGCCAGCATTTTTTCGGCGATTTCCTGTCCAGACATTCCGTTTTGCAAATGCAATTTGGAGTATTTTTCAAACTTGCTTTTTAATCTTGAGCTTACTAACCAGCTTGCTAGCATGATACCGCCCATTAAAATCATCGATGGCAAACTAAATCCTAACATAATTTTACTTTTTTAAATAAATTTACAAATAACCCATCAAATTTTAAGCCATTTTTTAGAATGACAATTTGGCGGTTTTACCCAACCAAGTTAATAATCTTCCCTGGAACAATAATCACCTTGTTTGGTGTTTTTCCGTCCAATTGTTTGATGGTTCTTTCGTCTTTCATCACGATTTCCTCAATTTGTTCTTTGGTTAAATCCAAAGGTAAAACCATTGTAAAACGCATTTTTCCGTTGAAAGAAACCGGATATTCTTTCTCTGATTCCACCAAATGCTTTTCTTCAAAAACCGGGAATTCAACAGTTGAAATCGAACCTGAATTTCCTAATTGAGCCCACAATTCTTCGGCAATGTGAGGTGCATAAGGCGAAATCAAAATCGCTAATGGTTCTAAAATCGCGCGCGAATGACAATTTTGCGTTGACAATTCATTCACGCAAATCATAAACTGCGAAACCGAAGTGTTGAAAGAGAAACCTTCAATATCTTCTGCCACTTTTTTGATGGTTTTGTGTAATGATTTTAAGTTGTCTTTTGTTGGCGTGTCGTTGTTTACGATTAAACCATTTTCGTCAAAATACAAACGCCATAATTTTTTAAGGAAACCAAAGACTCCCGAAATTCCTGCCGTGTTCCAAGGTTTCGCTTGTTCCAATGGCCCTAAAAACATTTCATACAAACGTAAAGTATCCGCTCCGTATTCGTTACAAATATCATCTGGAGTTACCACATTGTATTTCGATTTCGACATTTTTTCGATTTCTCGAGAAACAATGAATTTTTCGTTTTTAATTATAAATTTAGCGTCCCTAAAATGATAATCATTTGTTTTCAATTTTTCAAAATCTAATTCATCATTTCCATTTACATAATTCACAGGAACGTGTAACCTGTAAGTTTTCAATGGAGAAAATGGAGAAAATACAACATTATATTTATCTGAAGTAAAACCATTCTCATCTAATTCACTAATGATAGGAGTTACAAATTCATCAGAAATTTTTTTAAGCAATTCATCAGAATTTTTCAATTCTGAAACAATATCAGAAGAAAAATATGTATCTTTTACTATTTCAATTTTGCTAATTATTTGATTAATCTTTTCAAAATTCTCATCATCTTCACTTAATCGAGTTTGAACTTGATTAGCTAAAGTCCCTTTTTCTCCTTCAATTTTTTGGATTGGTTTTTTAGAAACTAGTAAATTAAAACCAATCATATTTACAAACGCACTCATCCCCAAAATCATTCCCTGATTAATCAGTTTTTTGAAGGGTTCTTCGGTTGGTGCAAAGCCTTTATCTTTTAAGAATTTGTTCCAAAAACGGGAATACAATAAATGACCGGTGGCGTGTTCGCTTCCGCCAATGTATAAATCCACGCTTTCCCAATATTTCAAAGCCTCTTGGCTTGCAAATTCGTTTTCGTTGTGCGCATCCATATAACGCATCCAATACCAAGAACTTCCCGCCCAACCTGGCATTGTGTTCAATTCTAAAGGAAAAATAGTCGTGTTGTCAACCAAATTTGTATTGACAACTTTATTATTTACACTATCCCAAGCCCAAACATTAGCATTTCCTAATGGAGGCAATCCATCTTCGGTTGGCAAATATTTCTCCACTTCCGGCAATACGATTGGCAAATGTTTCGCATCAATCATTTGCGGCAAGCCATTCACGTAATACACAGGAAACGGTTCGCCCCAATATCTTTGGCGGGAGAAAACGGCATCACGCAAACGGTAATTAATTTTCCCTTTTCCTTGGTTTATGTCTTCTAATGCAGCAATCACTTTTTTGGTCGCTTCTTTGTATCCTAATCCATTCAAGAAATCAGAATCTACTAATTGAAAACCTTCTTTGGCTCCAAAAGCGGCTTCTGAAATATCTTTATCAAAAATATTTTTGATTTCCTGCATTCCGTTTTGACCTTTGAAGAAATTCGCAAAAGCATAATCTCTTTCGTCTCCACAAGGAACTGCCATCACGGCACCTGTTCCGTAACCTGCCAAAACATAATCGCCAATCCAAACCGGAATTGGCTCTTTGGTAAACGGATGCTCGGCATACGCTCCCGTGAAAACTCCCGAAATGGTTTTTACATCCGCCATACGCTCTCTTTCAGAACGTTTTGCGGTTTTTTCGATGTAAGCTTCCACTTCAGCTTTTTGTTCAGGAGTCGTGATTTGGGCTACCAATTCGTGTTCTGGTGCCAATGTCATAAACGTCACTCCGAAGATGGTGTCGGGACGAGTGGTGAATACGTCAATAAACCTCACCCCCGACCCCTCTCCAGAGGAGAGGGGAGCGAGCTCCTCGTCTGTCTTGTATGAATTTCGCAGGCTTAATTCTTCTTTTATCTTTGATAAAACAGATTTGATGTCATTTAAAACTTCTTCATTAGTAAAGCGAATTACTTTGTAAAGATGTTTTTGCTCTAATTCTAAAGTTCGTTGTTCATCTAATTCAATTTGTTCTTTTGTCTCGTGATAACCTCCGTCAACTTCAATAATTAATTTTTTATCAAGAGAAACAAAATCAACAATAAAATTTCCAATATAATGTTGTCTTCTTATTTTATATCCTAGATTCGAATTTCTAACTTCTTGCCAAAGTACATCTTCGGCTTCAGTTTGATTCTTACGATTCTCCCTAGCATTTCCAACCAGTTGCGAAGCAATAGAAGCATTAGCTGTCATATATCCCTTCTCAACAGCTTGCCCCCCCTCTCCTTTGGAGAGGGGTTGGGGGTGAGGTTTTACAGCAAAAGAAACCATCGCTCCAACCGATTTTCCAATCCAGTTTCTTTGGCTTTCCTTGATGCTTTCGCTCCAATCAATATCATTTAAACCTTGAAGCAAACGTTCCGCATAAGCAGAAATTCGCATACTCCATTGGGTCATTTTTTTGCGAATAACCGGAAATCCACCACGTTCTGAAACGCCATTCACGATTTCGTCATTGGCTAAAACCGTTCCCAATCCCGGACACCAGTTCACTTCGGTTTCGGCTAAATAGGTTAATCGGTATTGTAATAGTATTTTTTGTTGCTCGTCTGACGAAAATGCGTTCCATTCGCTTGATGAAAAAACTTGGATATTGTCGTCACAAACGGCATTTACATTCGCATTTCCTTCTGTTGCAAAAATGGAAACCAAGGTCGAAATGTCTTCGGCTTTGTCCGTATTTTTATTGTACCACGAATTGAATAATTGGATAAAAATCCATTGTGTGTGTTTGTAGTAATCGGGATTCGAAGTACGCACTTCACGACTCCAATCGAAGGAGAATCCAATTTTGTCCAATTGTTTACGGTAACCCGCAATTTTGTTTCCTTCTTTGTCCACGCCTCCGTCAATATTTACCGAAGTCGTGTCTTCCGGACGCTGACCGGTTTGTATGGCATATTGTTCGGCCGGCAATCCAAAACTGTCGTAACCCATTGGGTGCAAAACATTGAATCCGCGATGTCTTTTGTATCTCGAATACACATCCGAAGCGATGTAACCCAGCGGATGTCCCACATGCAATCCCGCTCCAGACGGATAAGGAAACATATCCAAAACATAATATTTTGGTTTTTCGGAGTTATTTTCGGCTGCAAAAGTTTGATTGTCTGCCCAATGTTTTTGCCATTTGGCTTCTATTTCGTTCGGATTGTATTTCATTTTAAGTATCTATTATTAACCTTTTCAGGGCTTTGAACCCAGAAAGGATATCAAAAATTTGAGTGGCAAATTTACATTTATTGTACGAAAGTTGAAAGTTTGAGCGTTATTAACTTTAAATAAAGAAATTGTTTGTTATTTTTACCCCATAATTCCAATAAACTATGGCTTCTAACTTTGATAAATTTCAAAAACGCAGGTTAATTTCCTCCTATTTTTCGGTAGTATTAAGTGTATTCTTGGTATTGTTTCTATTAGGAATACTGGGGTTTTTCATTATAAATTCCAAAAAACTGGCTGACGATTTCAAGGAAGAAATTGCCATGACGGTGTTTTTCAAGAACGAAGCGAACGACAGCATTTTGAAGGCTTTTGGAAAAGAACTCAAAACGACTCCTTTTTCAAAATCGTTCGTATATGTCTCAAAAGAACAGGCGGCAAAACTACATACTGATATTATTGGCGAAGACTTCATAACGTTCTTGGGAGAAAATCCTTTGCAAAACTCCTATGACATCCATTTAAAAGCGGATTATGTAGTTAGGGACAGCATCACAAAAATAGAAAGTCGCTTGCGAAAAAACGCCATGATTTCGGATATTGTTTATGACAAACAATTGGTGAATTTGGTCAACGACAACATCAAAAAAGTGAGTATGTGGATATTAATAATTAGCGGCTTCTTGACTGTCATCGCCGTTTTATTGATCAACAGCTCTTTGCGTTTGTCCATTTATTCCAACCGATTTATCATTAAAACAATGCAAATGGTAGGCGCCACTAAAGCATTTATCCGAAAACCATTTGTGATGCGAAGTGTCAAATTAGGCATGATTGGTGCAGGATTGGCCATTATTGCACTAATTGGAGTTTTGATTTATATTGAAACTAATTTCCCCGGTTTAGGAATACTTGAGGACAAATTGCTTGTTGCCTTGGTTTTGCTGCTAGTCTTTGGAGCTGGCGTTTTGATTACTTGGATAAGCACCTATTTTGCAACACAACGATTCTTGAACTTAAGAACAGACGATTTATATTAGTGTTCAGTAAAAAACATAAAACAGAGGATGAGATTGCTTCATTCCTCGCAATGACAAAATGAAAAAAGAAGAACAAAAACACGAATTCCTTTTTGAGAAAGTAAATTATAAAATCCTATTGATTGGTATCGCGGTAATAGCCCTTGGATTTATATTGATGTCCGGCGGCGGAAGTGACGATCCTAATGTATTCAACGAAGAAATTTTCAACTTTAGAAGAATCCGTTTGGCTCCGACTACCGTTTTAATTGGTTTTGGAATCACGATTTATGCCATTCTGAAAAACCCTAAAAAATAGTTTGCAGTGTTCAGAATTCAGTTTTCAGTTGGCAACAACTGATACTAAAATTTGCACTCGAGCCCATCGGACAAAAAGGCGAAGCAATCTAAAGTCTAAATCTGCAATCCAATAAAATGAATACATTTCAAGCAATCATTATTGCCATTATTGAAGGATTAACCGAATATCTTCCTATTTCTTCAACAGCCCACATGATTTTCACGAGTTCCTATTTTGGAATCCAGGAAGATGATTTCGTGAAACTTTTTCAAGTATCTATTCAATTTGGAGCCATTTTGGCCGTCGTGGTTTTGTATTGGAAGAAATTCTTGGCTTTCCCTACTCTAAAAATCGGAATTAATTTTTATACCAAATTGGCTTTTGCCGTAATTCCAGCCTTGGTCTTGGGAAAATTATTCGACGACAAAATTGAAGCTGTTTTGGGAGACCCAATTCCTATTGCAATTGTATTGATTCTGGGCGGGGTGATTTTGCTTTTTGTTGACCAATATTTCAAGGACAAAACTACTATTGTAAACGAAGAAGACATTACCGTTAAAAAAGCGGTGACAATTGGTTTTTGGCAATGTTTGGCCATGATGCCCGGAACAAGCCGGTCTGCAGCTTCCATCATTGGCGGAATGCAACAAGGATTGTCGCGGAATACGGCAGCGGAATTTTCATTTTTCCTGGCAGTTCCGACAATGTTGGCAGTTACTTGTTATTCGGTGTTTCTGAAAACCTATGAAACTTCACAAATGAAAGGTTATGAACTGATTTTAAAATCAAACGACAATATCATGATGTTTTTGATTGGAAATGTAGTTGCTTTTGTAGTTGCGATTTTAGCCATCAAGTTTTTTATTGGAATTATCAATAAATACGGCTTTAAACCTTGGGGTTGGTACCGAATTATTATGGGTACGTTTTTGTTGATTTACTTTTCATACCTAAAATAATTTCTCTTGAAAACTGCCGAAGATTTTTTGAATGGACAAATTATCCTAATTGACAAGCCATTGCATTGGACTTCATTTCAGGCGGTCAACAAACTAAAATATGCTTTAATCAACAAGTTGGGACTTCCCAAGAAATTCAAAATTGGACATGCCGGAACTTTAGATCCGTTGGCAAGCGGATTATTGCTGGTTTGCACCGGAAAATTCACAAAAAGGATTACCGAACTTCAGGGTCAAGCCAAAGAATATACGGGAACTTTTCACATTGGAGCCACCACGCCTTCCTATGATTTAGAAACCGAAATAGACCAAACTTTCGATATTTCGCATATTAACCAAACCTTGATTCACGAAACCGTGAAACAATTTCTGGGTGAAATTGACCAAAAACCACCTATTTTTTCGGCCATAAAAAAGGACGGTGTTCGATTGTATGAACACGCTCGTGCCGGAGAAACCATAGAAATAGCCAGTCGAAAAACCACCATTCACGAATTCGAAATTACCCGAATTGCACTTCCTGAAATCGACTTTAGAGTCGTTTGCAGCAAGGGAACCTACATTCGTTCCTTGGCTTATGATTTTGGCAAAACAATGAATTCAGGCTCACACTTGACGGTGTTGCGCAGGACAAAAATTGGAGATTATGACGTGACTAATGCCATAGACGTGAATTTGTTTGAACAAAGTTTATCCCTTTAATTGCAATAAAAAACACTTAACAAACACAACACTTAATTTGCGTTGTGTTTGTTAAAATCAAAGTACTTTTATACCATACACATTTTGTTTACTTGATGCTTCATCATTAAGATTAATAATGAGAAGTATTTTTGCCTCCAAATAGCATAGTTGAAATGTAATCGTAGAATCTTTCAAATAGATTTTTCATGTCGATGTTTTTTAAATTGTTAAACAATAGCAAACACCAATAAAAAAGTAAATTTAAAGAAATATAATAGATTTGGTTGAGGTCACTAATTTACAATTTTTTTTATATAAAAAAAAAAAAGAAACCTAAATAATTTTATAAAAAAACAGGTTTCGCATTTGCGTTATTGCTTTGAAATACAACCACATCATTCTTCTAGAAGATGTAATTGCTCCTGTTCAAGCATCAAGCCAATCAATTCGTTTTGCGTAGAAATGCCTTTGTCTTTCATATACCAGGTTTGCAAATCGGCTTTTGCGGCTTCGTCAATACATCCGTTTTTTTCTTTATAGCTCCTTATTAAATCGCTGACTCCTTTAGGCATTGGCCCCCAACTGCCGTAAACATCCCCTGATTCTTTATCAACAACAATGACTTTTGGAATTTTTCTAACATCATCCGTAAGAAACAAATCCATCAAATCTTCGTTTTCTTCAGGCAACACAATTTTGAGGTCGATTTTGCCAGATTCGTGCGCCATTTTATTTAAAACGGGTAATATCTGCGAGCTATCGGCACACCAACCTTCGGCCAAGACTAACCAAATATATTTTTTTTTCAAGGACTTCAACTTCGCTATATTCTCCTCCGAAATAGTGATTGTTTTGTCCAACATATCCATTCGGGCATCATTCAAACCAGAAATGCGGGTATGGCTCTCGGATTGCTCATTTCCTGTTGATTTTCCTTCCAGTAATAAATCAGAAATTAGTTTTCTGAATTCATGATAATCATGACTTTTAAATAATGATTTGGCTACAGCTGTTTTCATAATTTTTTGATATATATTACACAAATTTACTTCTTTAAAAATGAAGATTTGGCAACATTTACAACTTTCGAAAAAAATATTTGCCACAAAATTAGCTTTGAATAAAATCCAATAGTATTTTTTTAAAAACATTATTTCAAAAAACAGATTATGACTATATTTGCACAACTCAACCAAAAAAAATGACTTGAGCTTGCGAAATTGCGAAAGCACGAATCCAAATTTTAAAAACAACTTGAATGAAATACAAAAGAATTCTTCTAAAATTAAGTGGCGAAGCGTTAATGGGCGAAAGACAATATGGCATTGACCCTGCAAGATTAGACGAATATGCCGATGAAATTAAAAAAGTGCATGACAAAGGCGTTGAAATAGCCATTGTTATAGGCGGAGGAAATATTTTCAGAGGTGTTGCCGGCGCAAGTGCCGGAATGGACAGA
The DNA here is from genome assembly GCF_027111315.2 of Flavobacterium limnophilum. Lineage (GTDB taxonomy): Bacteria > Bacteroidota > Bacteroidia > Flavobacteriales > Flavobacteriaceae > Flavobacterium > Flavobacterium limnophilum. The sequence goes on from NZ_CP114289.2 coordinate 3,513,987, forward strand.
GTTCAAGGCGATTATATGGGGATGCTGGCTACCGTGATTAACGGAATGGCATTACAAGGTGCGCTAGAAGGCAAAGGTATGAAAACTCGTTTGCAAACGGCCTTGAAAATGGAATCTATTGCCGAGCCTTACATCAAAAGGAGAGCCGATCGTCATCTTGAAAAAGGAAGAATCGTCATTTTTGGAGCAGGAACTGGAAATCCTTATTTCACGACCGATACCGCCGCCGTTTTGCGTGGTGTGGAAATTAATGCCGACGTAATCCTGAAAGGAACACGTGTTGACGGCGTTTATACTGCCGACCCGGAAAAAGATGCCACTGCAACAAAATTCAATTACATCTCTTTTGAAGATGTGTTGAAAAAAGGGTTGAACGTCATGGACACAACGGCCTTTACATTGAGCCAAGAGAACAAACTTCCCATAGTAATTTTTGACATGAACAAAGAAGGTAATTTGTTGAAAATTTGCGAAGGACAAAACGTAGGAACAGAAGTAAATATATAGTTAGCAGTGTTCAGTATTTGGTTTACAGTAAAAACTGAATACTGAACAGTGAATACTGAACACTAATTAAAAAATTATGACTGAAGAAATAGAATTTATTTTAGACAGCACCCAAGAATCTATGGCAGGTACTATTGCCCATTTAGAAAAAGCATTCTTGAATATCCGTGCAGGAAAAGCGTCTCCGGCAATGTTGGGAAGTGTTTTTGTAGATTATTACGGATCCGCAACGCCTCTTTCGCAAGTATCAAAAATCAGTGTTCCTGATGCGAGAACCATTACATTGCAACCTTTCGAAAAGAACATGCTGCACCCAATAGAAAAAGCCATTATGGTGGCCAATCTAGGCTTCAACCCAATGAACAACGGAGATGTAATCATTATCAGCGTTCCGCCTTTGACCGAAGACAGAAGACGCGAATTGGCAAAACAAGCAAAATCTGAGGCTGAAGACGCAAAAATAGGAATCAGAAATGCGCGCAAAGACGCTAATACCGAAATTAAAAAACTGGAAAAAGAAGGAACCTCCGAAGACATTTGCAAAAGTGCCGAAGAAGAAGTTCAAAATTTGACCAACAGTTTTATCAAAAAAATCGACGAGCATCTTGTTATTAAAGAAGCCGAAATTATGAAAGTGTAAAACTTTTCAAATCAAAAAAAATCCGCTTCTTGCGGATTTTTTTTTATGCATAAAACTAATGTTTCATTATCAAAACCGATGGAACCCTGCTCAACCAAATACTGCGGGAATCAACCAGTGCCTTCCAGCTTTCGATGCTGATTATCATTAAATCCTGCTTTGCCAAAAACTCTTTTTTGATGATTTTGTCATTGACCAAGCTGATGTTTTTAGGATATTTTTGTTCCAATGAACCGATGGCACTCTTCAATACAAAATTAGTATTTACGTGACCGTTTACATCCAGAACCGTAATATGGGAATTGCTGTTGTAAATTAATTTCTGCGCATAATCCATCAAAAAAGCATCTTCGGCAATAAAAATTGGAATAAAAACATGGTTAACGACCTGCAATTCCTTGTCCACCAAAATCCCCAAAGGCATCTTGGTTTTCGAAATAATTTGTCTTGTTCTCTCATCAAAAGGAGAGTTTTCAAACAAGCCTTCTTTACCTGTAAATTTATCAATCAAGCGATCGGGATTGATAATTCTTGTCGTGAATCCCAATACTTTTCCCAGCAAAGTTCCTTCAAAGATGGATTTTCCAAGACCTACCAAAAGCAAATCAAAATCGCCACTATTGGCAATATCACTAATATTGGCTTCAATATCCATTGTCGCTTGAAACAAGGTCGTGATTTCTTGTTTCAACATTTTGGACTCTTCCAGCAAAGGCAAAAAACGGTCTTTTTCATATTCCTCCAAATTATAGGAATGCACTTCATCGCTCAAGGTAAGATGCATTGCCGTTATGGTCGAGGTTTCTTTTTGTTTTTTGACCAAACTGTTTGCCAATCGCAAAAGTGATTTTCCTTTCTCATTGTTCCCAAAAGAAATCAATATCTTGTATTTATTGCCATTTGGAATTTCGTCCAAAACCCCAACATCTTTTGTGTTAAAAATATAGTTGATTAGATTCAATGCTGGTCCAGTCATAAAGGTGGTAACCAGCGCCATGATAACCATCATCGTAAACACTTCGGGAGTTAGTACTTTTAGATCCAAACCAATGTTTAAAACTATCAGTTCCATCAAGCCTCTGGTGTTCATCAAGGCACCAATGGTCAAACTATCGCGCCAACTTTGCCCAACAAATTTGGCCGCCAAGGCACTCCCAAAAAACTTTCCGACAACGGCAACAAGAATAATAAATCCAGTAACTTTCAAAAGGTAAGGATCGTTCAGTAATCCAATTTCTGTTCGCAATCCCGTAAAAACAAAAAACAAGGGAAGCAATAATATTACCGAAACATCTTCCACTTTTTCGATGAAGAGATTTCTGAATTTGGTTATATCAGGCATAATAACACCGGTCATAAAAGCGCCGAAAAGAGCATGGATTCCGATAATCTCGGTAGTATAGGAAGAAATAATCAAGGTTAAAAAGAAAATGGCAACAACCGGTTTATTCAAATTATCCTTCGTTCCATACAATTCCCCGATTTTTTTCAAAAAAGGTTTTACCACAAAAAACATCACAAGTACGTAAGCCATTGCCATTCCAATAATATACAATGAACTCACGAAAGTTCCCGCCTTTACAATGGCGATTACCGCGGCAAGTATGCACCAAGCCGTGATGTCGTCGGCGGCAGCACAGGTAATTACTATGGCTCCCAATTTGGTTTTATGAATACCTCTTTCTTGCACTATCCTTGCCAAAACAGGAAACGCCGTGATACTCATGGCAATCCCCATAAACAAGGCAAAAGGCAAAAAGGCAACACCCTCAGGAGCAAATCTAAAATAAACAAAATAAGCCAACCCAATTCCCAAGGCAAAAGGAATCACTATACTGGCATGACTAATAACTATGGCATCCTTGGCCCTGTTTTTCAAGACTTTCAAGTCGAGTTCCATACCAATGACGAACATAAAAAGTATCAGTCCGATTTGGCTTAAAAACTGTAAATTCCCTAAAGATTCCACTGGAAACAACGAAAGTGAAAATTCAGGAAAATACAAGCCCAACAAGGATGGCCCGAGAACAATTCCCGCAATGATTTCACCAATCACGGAAGGTTGCCCAATTTTCCTGAAAACCCAACCAAAAAATCGAGCGACTACTATTATGGTTACAATTTGTGCCAAAAGTATGGCCAAGGGATGGTGCAAATTAAGCGACATCGAATCAATAAAATCATTCCAATGCCCATTTTCAACTACGGGACGCAAGAATTTTTTATGGACTTCCAATCCTTTTCCCATACCCAAAATCCAATATATCAAAGCCGAAAAACCGCCTGTAACAACTAAATAAAATATGGTATTTCTGTGGTTTTTCATAAGTTAATGCTTCAATAATTTCGGTACAAAGATGAGAAATCCAAATATATAAATAACATCCCACAAATTTATTTTATAGCAAAATAAAAACAAAAAATTAACATTAAAATTAACAAAAAAGGATCCTCTGAAACCAATAATATAATGGGTTGATTAACTACCTTTGCGGCATTTAAAATCGGATAATGATCAAGTGGTTTAGTTTAGGATTTTGGGAATTGATAGCCCGCATCGTCCTTAGAAATAGAATTTTAATGTTGTCGATTGTAGTAGCGATAACTGTTTTACTGGCAATGCAATGGAAAAACATCCATTTTACCCAAACAGAAGCCAATATGCTACCGGACGACAACATCGTCAATGTTGAGTATAATGCTTTTTTAAACAAATTTGGCGAAGAAGGAAACTTGGTTGTCATTGGCGTAAAAGACAAAACTTTTTTTACTCCAAAAGCCTATGCTGCTTGGGAAAAACTTATGAACAGCCTGAAAAATGACAAAGCTGTTGATTTGGTCATCTCCATAAACGATTTAAAAAAATTACAAAAAAACGAGTCGCTCGAAAAATTCGAATTGGTTCCTTTTGTCGACCAAAGCAAAACCACCGACAAAGCCTATTTGGAGAAAATAAAACAGGAATTATTTCATGACCTGCCTTTCTACGAAGGATTATTGTTCAACAAAAAATCGGGCACGATTCGCTCTGCCATTTATCTGGACAAGAAAATTGTAAACACGCCTGCCCGAAAGGACTTTATCCTCAAAAAATTAGTTCCCGCAATAGAAGCATTCGAAGAAGAAACCAAAATTGACCTTCGCGTTTCGGGAATGCCCTACATTCGAACACTGAATGCACAAACCATTATTGGGGAAATCAGTATTTTCATTGGAGCTTCATTACTGGTAACTTCCCTGCTTTTCTTTTTCTTTTTTAGAAGTTTTAGAGCCACCTTGATTTCCATAATTATCGTGATTATTGGCGTGATGTGGTCCTTTGGTTTCCTGGGATTGTTGAATTATGAAATCACGGTTTTAACCGCCTTGGTACCTTCGCTAATTATTGTGATCGGGATTCCCAATTGTATTTTCCTGACCAACAAATACCATCAGGAATACAAAGTGCACCGAAACAAAGTCAAAGCCCTGCAACGCGTTACGACCAAAATTGGAATGGCAACCCTAATGACCAATCTGACAACGGCCATTGGCTTTTTTACCTTTATATCTTCAAATAACAAACTGCTAATCGAGTTTGGAAATGTGACTTCCATCAACATTATGGCATTGTTCTTTTTGTGCATCATTGTCATTCCAATTTTCCATAGTTATATTCCAGCGCCCAAAGACCGCCACATCGAGCATTTGGATCGTGGTTATGTAAAATCGTTTATGGATTGGATTTTGCGTAATGTGAAAGAAAATCGATTTTCCATCTATGTAGTTGCCGTTTCTGTTCTTGTCATTAGTATCATAGGGATTTATAAAATGCGAATTTCCGGCAGCATCATAGAAGACATGCCGAAAAAAGAAGCTTTTTTCCAAGATATTATTTTCTTCGAAAAAGAATTTGATGGCGTAATGCCGTTAGAAATCATGATTGACACCAAGCGCAAAAAAGGCGTCATGAAACTCTCTACGCTCAAGCGAATGGACGAGCTGGAACAAGCCATTGACGAGATTCCAGAATTGTCAAAACCCATTTCGGTTGTCAATTTGGTCAAATATTCCAAACAAGCGTATTATAACGGAAACCCGGATTATTACGAATTACCAACCTCTCAAGAGCAGGCTTTTATTTTGTCGTATGCCAAAAATGCCACCAAAAACTCGAAAGAAAACCTGATGAAAAGTTATGTGGATTCGACAGGACAATATGCTCGAATTACCACTTTTATGCGAGACGAAAACGGCGATGCCATCCCGAAAATCGAAGCTGAAATTCGAAAAGAAGCCGACAAAATTTTTCCTCCAGACCGATTTCACGTATCAATTACCGGAAAAGCATTGGTTTTCCAAAAAGGAACAGGATATTTGCTCGACAACCTGCTTTCGTCCTTGATTTTTGCCTTTTTCCTGACCGCACTTTTAATCGGATTTATGTTCCGTTCGTTCAAAATGATTTTGGTTTCGATTATACCCAATCTATTGCCGTTGTTGCTAACAGCTGGAATCATGGGCTTTTTCAACATTCCTTTGAAGCCATCAACGATATTGGTTTTCGGAATCGCCTTTGGACTTTCGGTCGACGACACCGTCCGATTCCTGGCGCAATATCGAGAGGAATTAAAGAAAAATAACTGGAAAATACGCAAATCGGTTTATGCCACTTTCAACGATGCCGGTTTGAGCATGTTCTATACTTCCATAGTGTTGTTCTTTGGGTTTTCGGTATTCATGTTGTCCAGTTTTGGAGGAACAATCGCCCTTGGCGGATTGATTTCCTTGACATTGTTATTCGGAATGCTGTCAAATTTAATGTTGTTGCCGGCTTTGGTGTTGACCCTAAACAAAACATTGGCCAACGAGCAGGAATTCATCGAACCCAAAATTGACATCATCGAACCAACTGATGAGGAAATTGATGCTTTGGAGAAATAAAAAGTCTTTGAAGTGACTTAGATTTGACAACTTTTTAAAAGTTGTCAAATCTTGAATCTTGAAATAAAAAGCACCCAAAATCCAGTTTAATGGTTTTTGGGTGCTTTTTTTATGATTTTAATATTATATTTGATACATATAAAACCTACAAAATGAAAAGAACCATAGTTTTTTTATTTTTAATAATTGGCATCCATTGCAACTCTCAAAACACAACATCTCAGCAGACAAAACGCACTACAATTGAAAAAGATTCGATTAAAATTTGTCCATTCGAAAATAATTGTGGCTATTACAAAGGGGAAATTGCAAATGGAAAAGCAAATGGAAAAGGCAGGGCAAGATTGAAAGGAGGAATTGCAGAAGGCCATTGGAAAGATAATAAACTAAATGGTTATGGCACTTATGAAATTAAAGATTACGCAAAATATGCTGGAGAATACAAAGAGGGTTGGCTAAATGGACAAGGATCGGTAACTTATAATAATGGTGCTAAATATATTGGCGAATGGAAAGATAATAAATTTAATGGAAAAGGTACTTTTTACACTCCTAAGAACGAAAAATATGTTGGCAAATGGAGTAACAGCAAAGGAAAAGACCTAGGATTCTTGACTTTTGCAAAGGGGGCAAAATATTCCATAGAACCTAAAGAAGAAAAATTTAATGGTCAGGGAATTAGAATTTATCAAAATGGGGATTTTTTTATTGGCGGGTTTAAAGCGGGATTAAGAAACGGACAAGGAACTATGTTTTATAAAAATGAAAAATATATTGGTGAATATAAAGAAGACAAACGCAATGGTAAAGGCACCCATACATTTACTTACCTAGGTAAAAGTTATAGTTACATTGGTGAATTTAAAGCAAATGACTTTAATGGTCAAGGCACTATGATATTTGGCAATAAAGACAAATACATTGGCCAATGGAAAAATGGCAAGATCAACGGACAAGGCACTATGCTATATGATAATAAAGAAAAATATTATGGTTTATGGAAAGAAGGCAACAGATCTGGTCAAGGCACTTATATTTGGCCAAATGGAGATAAATATATTGGTGCATTTTTAAATAATAGACAAAATGGTCAAGGAACCATGCTCTATGCAAACAAGGAAAAATTTGTTGGAGAATGGAGTAATAGTGAAGAAATAAACGGCATCCTTTATACTAGTATAGGACAAATAAAATGCACCTATAAAAATGGCGTTAAAACCGAATGAATTAAAAATCATACTCTAACCTGTCAATAATTTTTCCAAACAAATCGATCATTTGAATCCCCTTGATTTTAACCCTAAACAAAACATTGGCTAACGAGTAGGAATTTATCGAGCCAAAAATTGACATCCTGAAACATAGCGATGAAGAAATTGATGCTTTGAAAAAGGAGTAAGTTTTTAAAACTGCAGAATAAAAAACCCAAGACAATCCATTACTGGACTTATCTTGGGTTTTGATATTAAAAGCTAAATCTAGTTTTTAATTGAATCCTTTTTGGAAAACAGCATCTGCATTTTCAGCATTTTTTGGAGGTAAAATACTTTGACACTCATTATCTATTTTAGGATTCCAATCATTTTCAAATTTTGTTGCAGTAGTGGTATTAGCAGCAAATATTTTCTTTTTGGTGTAATTAGAAGACTCTTTTTTAGTCAGTTGATGTGTCCAAGACAAACGCTTTTCTGGTTTATAACCTGGACCAAAACAATTGTATTCGGCATAATAAGTGGTTTCCCAATTTTTGAAAGCTTTGTGTTCAGGGTCTTTGGACCAGATAGCCCAACCATCGGGTGCAATGTGTGAACTTTCAAAAGAGTTGATGATAACGGCATTGGCGCCAGCCCCCCAAGGTCTTCCTAATGTTGTTTTAACAGGAGTATCTTTTGTTGAAGTCAAAAACACACAATCTTTAAACACAAAACCATATTTGTTTTTCCCTGGATCTTGATTCCCCGCAGTAATATGAGAACCTTTGATACTATTGATAAAGCAGTTTTCAAATAAAGAAATCCCTGAACCAAAAATAAAATCAGTTGTACCTTCAATGATACAATCTTTTATATAAGTTCTGGTATTGCTTTTGAGATAAAAAGTGTCTTGAAAACCAGTTATTTTGCAGAGATGAAAAATAGTCCTGTCTCCGTTAACCATCAAAGCTACTGCTTGTCCTCCTTTTTTATATTGAGGCAACTGACTGTCAATAGTGTTTTCGAAAGTAATATTTTCGGCTATAAAATCATCGGCCTGAATCAAAACGCTAAAAGATTTACTGGTGCCTCCTGCAATTTCAGCATAGTCATCAAAAGTAAGGATGGTATTTTTATAGGATTCTCCCTTTAAAGTTACTTTTTTGTTTTTGATTAATTTTAATTTTTCTTTATAAATGCCTGGTTTTACATAAATCACGGTCCGTTTTAGACTATTTTCAGGAACAGCATCAAAGGCTTCCTGAACTTTTGTGTAGGAGCCGCTTCCGTCTGCAGCTACAATGATGTCATAATGGGCTTTGTCTTTTTGAGCGTATATTGAGCTAAAAACAAGCAGAAATAAATAAAGGGTAAAAAAAGTTTTTTTCATTTAAGATGTAGGTATTGAGTGTGTTATTAAAAAATAAATTTTTCAAGATGTCTTCTATTGAAGCACCTTAAACATCTTGGAAAATTATAAAAAAAAAGCAACTAATTAAGAAGAAATCCTGTTTATTACTTTATGTTCAGATATAAAAGAGCGAATAGCAAAATTGCTCCTGAATAGACCACTCATCCAATGACTTTTCCAAACAAATAAATTATATTTGTAATTCGATTACCAAATCGAAAATCCATAATTAAATTAAGATGAGACATACAAGAGTTAAAGACTTGCTAAACGGCACCAACATACTTCACGAAGTAAACGCAAAAGGTTGGGTAAGAACTTTTAGAAACAATCAATTTATTGCGTTAAACGACGGCTCGACCATCAACAACATACAATGCGTCGTCAATTTTGAAAACACGCCCGAAGAAACCCTGAAAAGAATCACTACCGGAGCCGCAATTTCGGTTACCGGAAATTTAGTCGAAAGCAAAGGTGCCGGCCAGAAATACGAGATTCAAGTTACCAAACTGAAAATTCTTGGCGATTCGGATGCAGAGAAATTCCCGATGCAACCCAAAAAACATTCGTTGGAATTCTTGCGTGAAAATGCGCATTTAAGGGTTCGCACCAATGCTTTTGGAGCCATTATGCGAATTCGTTCGGTATTGTCTTTTGCCGTTCATAATTATTTTCAACAAAAAGGTTTTGTGTACGTAAACACGCCAATCATTACTGGAGCGGATGCGGAAGGTGCCGGCGAAATGTTTCAGGTAACCTCATTGCCATTGGAGAATTTGCCAAAAAACGAAGAAGGCAATATCGATTATAAAAAAGATTTCTTCGGAAAACATACTAATTTGACGGTTTCTGGACAATTGGAAGGGGAAACTTTTGCCATGGCTTTGGGCCAGATTTATACTTTTGGACCCACATTCAGGGCAGAAAACTCTAATACTTCTCGTCATTTGGCAGAATTTTGGATGATTGAACCCGAAGTGGCTTTCAATAATTTGGATGACAACATGGACTTGGCCGAAGATTTTATCCAATTTGTAATTAAATACACGATGGAGAAATGTCCGGATGATTTGAAATTTCTGGAAGGAAGATTATTGGAAGAAGAAAAATCAAAACCACAAGCCGAAAGAAGTGAAATGACTTTGTTGGAAAAACTAAATTTTGTGTTGGAAAACAATTTCAAACGCGTTTCTTATACCGAAGCGATTGATATTTTGAGAGATTCCACTCCAAACAAAAAGAAAAAATTTCAATACATTATCAACGAATGGGGAGCTGATTTGCAATCGGAACACGAACGTTATTTGGTGGAAAAACACTTTAAATCACCCGTAATCTTGTTTGATTATCCAGCCAATATCAAGGCTTTTTATATGCGTTTGAACGAAGATGGAAAAACGGTTCGCGCGATGGACATCCTTTTCCCGGGAATTGGAGAAATCGTGGGAGGTTCACAAAGAGAAGAACGTTTTGACGTTTTGGTCGAAAAAATGAGAGTCTTGGGAATTAGTGAAGAAGAATTGTGGTGGTATTTAGACACACGAAGATTCGGAAGCGCCGTTCACTCCGGTTTTGGACTTGGATTCGAAAGATTGGTGCTTTTCGTAACCGGAATGACGAACATTCGTGACGTTATTCCTTTTCCGAGAACACCACAAAACGCAGATTTCTAAGACACCAAAAAATGCCACAAAGGCGCTAAGGCACAAAGTTTTTTTGCGATTAAAACAATAAATAACTTTGCGACTTAATAACAAAAAACAGTGGCAAAAATAACAATTTCAACAGCATTGAATAATTAAAAACTTTGTGCCTTAGCGCCTTCGTGGCTAAAAAAGCAACTAAAATGATAGACGAAAGAACGGAAGAAATAGCCAAAATAATCGTGAATTCTGCGTTTAAGGTTCATAAAAACCTTGGGCCTGGTTTGTTGGAAAGAGTTTACGAAGTTTGTTTAGCGTATGAAATAAGGAAAGCTGGATTAAATGTTCAAAGTCAAATTGACATACCAATTATATATGATGGAGTAACTCTTAAAGAAAAATTAAGACTCGATTTAATCCTCGAAAATATTGTGATTGTAGAATTAAAAGCTGTTGAAATTGTAAATCCAGTTTGGCAATCACAAATCATTAGTCATTTAAAATTAACAGATAATCAATTGGGATTTTTAATCAATTTTAATGTCCCATTAATTAAAAACGGAATAAAAAGATTCATAAACACAAAGTCAAATTATCAATAAACCTTGCCCTTTTTCTTTTGAATAAAACAAAAACTTTGTGCCTTTGTGCCTTCGTGGCAAATTAAATTAGCGTCTTATTATGTTAAAACAATTTCTAAATCTAAAATTATCCCAAAAATTATCTCCACAACAAATCCAGTTGATGAAGTTAATTCAATTGCCCACGCAAGCATTCGAACAACGTTTGTTGGAAGAAATGAACGAGAATCCGGCATTGGAATCAGGAACAGAAGACGACGAAATTTACGATAATGACGAATTCAACAACGATGATACCAACGACGAATTCGACGATTATGACGATACCGACAGCGAAGATACCAGCGACATCAACATTGATGAATATCTGAGTAGCGACGAAACGCCGGATTACAAAACCCAGGCCAATAATTACAGCGATGACGACGAAGAACGTGAATCGCCGTTGGTTGCACCAATCAGTTTTCACCAGGATTTAATCAACCAACTGAACACTTTTATCTTGGATGACCAGGAGCGGGAAATAGCCGAATTCCTTGTGGGAAGCATCGATGACATGGGTTATATTCGAAGAAGCACTCCAGATTTAGTTGACGACATGGCTTTTACCCAAGGCATTTACACCGACGAGAAAACGGTCGAGAGAATGTTGCACATTATTCACGAACTCGAACCTTCAGGTGTTGGAGCACGTGATTTGCAGGAATGTTTGTTGTTGCAATTGAAACACAAAACCCCTACGGAATACGTGGCTTTGGCGATTGATATCATCGAAAACCAATTTGATGCTTTTACCAAAAAACATTACGACAAACTGTTGCAAAAATATGCCGTTTCGAATGACCAGCTCAAAACCGCCATTCACGAAATAGAAAAACTCAACCCGAAACCGGGCGGTTCTTTTACCGGAAGCAACAAAATTACCGAACATGTAGTTCCCGATTTTGCCATTCGAATCGTGGAAGACGAATTGGTTTTGACCCTAAACGGAAGAAATGCTCCTTCGTTGCATGTTTCCAAAGATTATCAGGAAATGATGCAAACCTACAAAAGTTCCCGCGACAAATCGAATGCGCAAAAAGATGCCGTTCAGTTTATCAAACAAAAACTGGATTCGGCCAAATGGTTTATCGACGCCATCAAACAGCGCCAAGAAACGCTCTTCGTGACCATGAACGCAATTATGCATTACCAACGAGAATACTTTCTTGAAGGTGACGAAACCAAGCTAAAACCAATGATCTTGAAAGACATTGCCGATATGGTTGGTTTAGATATTTCGACCATTTCCCGCGTGGCCAACAGCAAATATGTGGAAACACCTTACGGAACAAAACTCATCAAGGAATTCTTCTCTGAAGCGATGAAAAACGACCAAGGCGAAGATGTTTCTACCCTCGAAATCAAGAAAATTCTTCAAAATACCATCGAAGAGGAAGACAAACACAAACCTCTTCCCGACGATCAACTGGCAGAAATCCTTCTGGAAAAAGGATACCCTATTGCAAGAAGAACGATTGCAAAATACCGAGAACAACTAGATATTCCCGTGGCTAGAATGAGGAAGAAAATATAGTTCTGACATACGATTTGAGATTTTGGATTTCAGATTTGACATTGATAAACCTGTTTTTTTACTTCAGATTTCCTAACTTTATAGAATGAATTTAAAAAAAATCCTTCCTTTTTTTTCCTATATATTCCATCCGATATTCATTCCGGTATATGCCGCCTTGTTTTACTTTTTTGTCAACGACTCTTATTATACAACTCCAGAAAAATACTTCGCTGTTTTTCAAATCGCGATCATCACGATTATCCTTCCCTTCCTGTTTTTTTTCGTGTTGCGTACCGCAGGAAAAGTAGACAACGTAATGGTTTCTGAAATATCGCAGCGCAAAATCCCGTTGGTTATTTTGTGTTTTTTGACTATTTTATTGGTAAGGAAAAGCATCACTATAGACCACTTTCCTGAATTTCATTTTTTCTTTTTGGGAGGATTGTTGAGCACCGTACTAGCGCTAGTTTTGTTGTTTTTCAGAACAAAAGCCAGCCTGCACATGATAGCTATAAGTGCTTTTACGGTTTTTGTTATTGTATTAAGCATTCATACACAATCCCGAAACATCAATTTGACAGCATTCTTGGTACTTATGAATGGTTTTGTGGCCTCTTCAAGGTTAGAAATGAAAGCGCATACGCCCAAAGAATTGGTGATTGGTTTTCTCTTGGGAATAATTCCACAACTGCTTTTGCTTGGTTTCTGGCTATAGGATGTAGAACATGACTCCAATATTCATCGAATTCATATCAATGGATTCGGCATTGGTTTTTGCCGATTGAAACAACGAATTCAAACCATAATAGACATATACATTGATTGAATTATAGCCTGACGAAATATAAGCCCCATATTGAATTTTTTCGAAGTCTTTATTGTTCGCAACAACTATTTTGCCTTGAGCATCTTCATAAACAGATTTGTCGTAAACCAAATAACTCATTTTAAAACCACCGTAAATTCGCCAAAACTTGTGGCTTTCAAAAGTAGAGGAACGCCATCTGAACTCCACCGGCACATCCACCGAAAACTGGGAAAACTTGTTTTTACGATACTCCGTCAAAGGATCAATAATAGTATAAACCGGTATACCGTTTGATTCAGTAATAGCCAAGTTTTGATTGTAATTGTTGATGGTAAAACCAAGTCCTGGGGCAACTGCGACAGTTCTTTTTTTATTGATGGGCATGTCCCTAAGAAACCCTATGGAAAAACCCGACGAAAATTTATCTTGTGTCAAACCGGCCGGTTTATTTTGCAAAGTATTGAGGGTAAAGCTAAAATAAAACTGGTCTTCCCTGTAAAGAGAGTCTGTTTTTGGTTTTGGAGCGTTTTCTTTGCTTGTGATTTCTTGCGAAAAAACAGGAAGAAACAATAAGAAAAGGAAACAACTAAGAAATAATCGCATACTAATTTTTTTGTGGGATAAAATTACAAAAAAAAGCCAACCGAAAGGCTAGCTTTTTTAGATTATAAAAATATCGCAGAGAGGATGGGATTCGAACCCACGATGCAGTTACCCACATACAAACTTTCCAGGCTTGCTCCTTCAACCACTCGGACACCTCTCTATTTGTTTGAGGCTGCAAAGAACACGAAAAAAATTGATTAAAGAAAATTAAAATTCGATTTTTATGAAATTTCTCCCCGCAATGAGGTTTCGAATATTGTTTTGAACATAGTTGGCGACACATTTTGCCCCAACAAGTACATTAATTTGGTAATTGCGGCTTCGGTGGTGATGTCTTTACCGGAGATTACCCCTATTTCCTTCAACGAAGTGCTGGTTTCATATTTTCCCATTGTCACGCTTCCTATCGAACATTGTGTAACATTTACAATTTGCAAACCTTTGGCAATTCCGTTTTTCAAAAGAGTTAAAAACCAGTCTTCTGTTGGCGCATTTCCTGCACCGTAGGTTTCCAATACAACTCCCTTGAGTTGCGGAATGTTAAAAATGGCCGACAAAACGCTTTCGCTAATACCCGGAAACAATTTTATTATAACAACATGATTGTCTAAATTCTTGTGAATTCGCAGTTTTTTGATTCTTGTTTTGGGCAAAAATAATTCGGGATAAGTTTTTAGATGCACTCCCGATTCAATTAAAATAGGATAATTGGGAGAGATAAAAGCGTTGAAATTTTCAGAATTCAATTTTGTGGTTCGGTTGCCACGATACAATTTGTATTCGAAATAAAGGCAAACTTCGCTGATTACCGGTTTTCCATCTTCTTGCAAGGAAGCAATTTGAATGGCGGTTATCAAATTCTCCTTGGCATCGGTCCTTAAATCGCCAATAGGCAATTGTGATCCAGTGAAAATGACAGGTTTCGACAAGTTTTCGAGCATAAAACTCAATGCCGATGCGGAATAGGACATCGTATCAGAACCGTGCAAAACGACAAATCCGTCAAATCCGTCAAATGGGGAATAATTATCAGCAATAATTTCGGCAATTTTAGACCATTCATTGGGATTCATATTGGAAGAATCAATTGGTTTTTCGAAAGAAATAGTTTCGATTTCACAATCCAATTGTTTCAATTCCGGGATTCTTTGCAATAATTTGCTAAAATTGAAAGCCTTGAGCGCTCCTGTTTCAAAATCCTTCTTCATACCGATGGTTCCGCCGGTATAGATTAGAAGTATTTTGGCTTTAGACTGCATTCTCGTATTTCAACTTGTTGACAACAGGGTTGGCATACATGGCCAAGAAACTTTGCAGTGCCAATGAATTTGAATGATCTATTCTCATTTCCAATCGACGTTCAAAAAGCGACTTTTCATTTTCGGTGTACAAATGCGAATACGTATCGGTTTGATTCAAAATATCATAAGCAATATAATTAGTCGGCCACAATTTGTAATTACTCAAAATCGAATCATCTATAACTTGTGCCAAGGCCTGAATTTGCTTGTTTGAATTTTCATGTTGGCCTTTGATGGCATCTAATTCGTCGACCAGAACATCGCCAACGTGAATATGAATTCTTCTTTTTGGCCCCATAATACCACTCATCAAATTGATGAAATCCTCATTTTTCTCCTTGATGTAAATTTCCTGTCTGGCTTCCGCCAAAAGTTGGGGCATTTTCAAGGCATCGGTTGGGTCGTATTCATAGGATATTGACACGGGAACTATTTTTATTTTCTTGAAATAATCCATCAAATTTTCTTCGTCAGACCCCATGGCAAGCATTTTTAAAACGCCTGGGTTTGTGGCATCATTCCCGTCTTTGGTTCTTCCTTCGCGCTGTGCTATCCAAACCGAACGGTTTTCGTGTTGCAATAACTTGCTAATATATTCAGATAATAATTTGGAACTTTGCAGCATTTCTCTAGGCGACAATCCTCTTTGAACCAGAAAATTACGGTTTAATCGCGCCAATACTTTCAAGAATGACTTGGTAACCAAATTGTCTCCAATAGCCGAGGCGGTCATTACCAGTTTGTGTTCGAACAAACAAGCGTTGAGCAAGGATGTATCCAAAAGAATATCTCGATGATTCGAAATAAATAAATAGGCAGTATTGGGTTCTAACTTCTCAAAACCCGAAGTACTAAGTCCATCAGAGGTTTTTTCCAACACTTTTTTTAGCGATCGGTATATGAAATTGCATTGAAAATCCCTCGTGGAATGCGTTCTTCGGAGTTGTTCTTTCCAAATTTCGTCTGCAAGATCTGGAAAAGTAAAATTCATCAATGCCTTCATCATTGGATGATCAATCATCTTTAGAATGGCATCGTTTACCTCGGTATCATAAAATGGACGAATAGCGTCAAATTTTGACATATAGCATATTTTTTTAAAGAACAAATGAACAAAATTTTTAACAAAAATAGACGAATTCTACATTAAATCCCAAATATGGCTTTAGAATTTTCAGTTGCAACAAATGCTATTTCCTCTTGCGACAGATTATAAATCTCCGACAATTTCCGAACCACATTTACTAAATAACTGCTTTCGTTGCGTTTTCCTCGAAAAGGAACGGGAGCCAAATAAGGAGAATCGGTTTCCAAAACAATGTGTTTCAAATCGATTTGATTCAAAAACTGGTCAATTTTTCCGTTTTTGAACGTCACGACACCGCCAATTCCCAGTTTCATGTTATATGAAATGGCTTGTAAAGCTTGCTCATAATTCCCCGAGAAACAGTGAAAAATCCCGAATAACTCAGGCGATTTTTCTTCTTCCAGAATTTCGAAAATCTCGTCGAAAGCTTCGCGACAATGAATCACAATGGGCAATTTGTGGCTTTTCGCCAATTGGATTTGTTTTCTAAAAGCATCTTGTTGTTGTGGCAAATGGGTTTTATCCCAATACAAATCGATGCCAATTTCACCAATGGCCACAAATTTTCTCTTGGCCAATTCTTCCTCAATATGTTGCAATTCTTCGAGATAATTGTCTTTGACGTGCGTGGGATGCAAACCCATCATCAAAAAAATGTTTTCGGGATAGGCTTTTTCCAAGTCATACATCGACTGGGTATAAGCAGAATCAATGGCGGGAATAAAAAAACGCGAAACACCGGCATCAATGGCGCGCTGAATCATTTCGTCTCGGTCTTCATCGAATTCGTTGGAATATAAATGGGTATGCGTATCGGTAATTGTCATTGCAAGCTTTATTTAAGCGGCAAAGATACAATCTTGCTCAAAAAAATGAACCAAATTAAGACAAACACAACACAGATTTCACAAATTGACACAAATTAATCTGTGAAAATTTGTGGAATCTGTGTCAACCTTTAATCCAATTCGTTCAACAATTCCTGCACTTGGTCGTAATCCTCATAATCGTCAGGAATACTTTGGAGAATTGCTTTGCAGGAATCATAATCTTTCTGTTTCAATTTCGAAAGTGCCAAATACCAAGTCGCTTTGTTTTTATAAATGGAAGTTCCTGATTTTAATTCAGCCAAATTGGTTTCGGCTTTCTGGAATTGATTGTCTTCCAAAAGCGAAACCGCATAGAAATACTGGATTTCGGGCGATTTGCTTTCTTTTAAAACTGCTTCAAAATGCGGAATTGCCGCTTTGTAATTTTTTGTGTTAAATGCGTCTTGCGCCAATTTCAAATTTTCGTTCACATCGCCTCTTTCAATGAAAGTTGCCATTTCCGGATTATTATAATCTTCGAAAGATGGATTTATGTTTTGGAAAACAAACAATCCCACCAAAATGGCAATCGAAGCGGCAATGGCATATTGCCAAGGTTTGAAAGCAACCACTTTTGTTTTTTTGGATTTGAAATGTTCCTTGGAAATGGATTTTAGCTTCTTTTTGAAGGCTTTTAAATCCTTTTCATTCCCGAATTTGTTTGCCAAATGCTGATTCAATTCCTTGAAAATTTCAAAAGCTGAAGCAAATTCAATGTCTTCGGACAATTGTTTTTCAAAAGAGATTTTTTCCTCGGCAGACAATTCGTTTGAAAGATAATTTTCGAATAATATATAGCGTTTCTCGTTCATCGTTAGGTGTTTTTTAAAGATTTAAAGCGATTGGTTTCCTGAATCCATTGGGTCAATTGACCAACGCACAACGATTTTTTCTTTCGAACATAACCATAAGTTACATTGAGTTTTTCGGCAACTTCCTCCATTGATTTGATGGTGAAACTCAATTTCAATAGCTCCTGGCATTTGTCGCCCAGTTTTTGAAACATCGTGTCAAAAAGTTGCTGCTTTTCGTCGAATACTTCGGTTTCTGTTACCATTTCCTCTGTGGGTTCATTATTAGATGGCAAATCTTCATCGATTGTTACCCCTTTATTCGAAGATTTTTTTATTTCGTTCAACCATTTTCTTTTGCACAATAAAAAAAAGTAGGCATCAAACGGACAAGTCAGTTGCAGCTTATTGGCTTTGGCCTGATTAAAGAGCAAAATCAGGATTTCTTGAATCACGTCTTGCGCCTTGTCTTCATCGCCAGAATTGTTCCTTATATAAGAGACGACTTTGGGAACAAACTTTTTGTAAATAGATTGAATTATCACCGAATCATTATTGGCAAGTCCATCAATATAGATTTGGTCGGGATGAATAGTAGCATTGGCCATAAAAAAACTTTTTTTCGAAATTAGTAAAAAAAGGGGTAACAAATATAAAACCAAGTTGATATAACGGTATAAATCAATATTCGAAACTTTTTAAAACTTTTAGATTATGGGAAATTTAAAAAAATTAGGAATCAATTTCATCTCTAAACTTTGGGCATTGATTACCCGATAAAAAAAATCAAAACAAGGGGTAACAATTCAAAAGGTAAGTTGATATAACAATGAAATTAGAATTCAAAAATAAATTTCAAAACAAAGGGTAACAATATCAAACCCGAATTGATATAACAACAGAAAACAATAAATAAACCAATTTAAAAATTAGAAATTATGAAATCAAATTTTAAAAACATCGGACTTTTAGCTTTAGCAACAATCTTCTTCTCAAGTTGTACCAACAATGAAGAGTTGGCTCCAATTCCTCCTACTGCAGCAGCATTTAAAGGAATTAATGAAGCCGGAATCAAGAAAAATACGCAAAATTTTACAGCGACAGCTGGAGCTGGAACCATTACATTGACTTCTGCAAAAGGCGTTGTCATCACCTTAAACGGAAATGCCCTTACCAAAAACGGAAGTCCTGTAACCGGAGCCATCGACATCACGTTTATTGAACTTTTCGACAAAGGAAACATGCTCATCACTAACAAACCTACAATGGGAATTATGGCTGACGGAAATAGAAGTTTACTAAAATCGGGTGGCGAATTTTTCATCAAGGCTTCTCAAGGTGGTGTTGATCTAGTTTCAACAGGTTCAATACAATTGAAAGTTCCTGCCAATTTAACTGGCGCTATTGATACAGCAATGACATTATGGAACGGAGTTATAGATGACAAAGGAAATTTAGCTTGGGCAGATGCAAGAAATGCTGCCGGAACAGCTGGTAAAGGAGGTGTAGAAGCAATGCAAAACACTTACTACGTTACTTTCGGAAACTTTGGATGGACCAATGTCGATAAATTTTACAGCGATCCAAGACCTAGAACCACGATTCTTGCAGATGCTCCAGACGGATATGACAATACCAACAGTGCTATTTATTTGTCTTACGATGGCGAAGGGACGAACGCTCTTGCCAAACTAGACACCTACACAGCGGCCGGATTATTTAGCGAACATTATGGACAAATTCCAATAGGATTGGCTTGTCACGTGATTTTTGCAACCGAAGACAACGGCAACTGGAGATACGCCATCAAAGCAGTGACGGTTCAAGCCAATGATGTTTACACATTCACACTAGCCGAAACAACAATCGGAACCGAAGCCCAATTAGTAGCCGCAATCAATGCGATACAATAACACAAAATAGAACTTTTTGAACGAAGTGGTGATTTGCTCACCACTTTTTTCTATTTTTAGAACTTTAATCAAACCGTAACGATTATGAAAAACCTAATAACTCTTTTCTGTTTACTATTATCTATCTTCACTTTTTCGCAAACCAAAGTAAAAGATACCGTAACCCGAAGAGCCACTATTACTTATAATCAAAAGGAAAATGCGGTAAAATTCAAGCCCGAAACGCCGCCTTTAATCCCGATTGCCGGTGCGCCAAAACCATCCTATTCTTATTTATGGGAATTTGGCGATGGGCATTACAGCAAGGAAGCCGAACCCAAACACGTCTATAAAAACAAAGGAACTTACAAAACTAGGCTTGCCGTAACCAACAATTACGACAACGGAAAACCACCCGCAACAAGACCAAAAGCAGTTGTGGTAAACGATATTTCGAATGAAGAAGTTTATACCGATATCGCTTCCATCGAAGACCAAAATGGGTTGTCCATCCAAAAAAATGCCGACCCTATTCCCGACCAGCAAATGGAAGTAATCGTGAGCTATCAAAATATGGAAAACTATGTTGCCGACGGGAAATTATATCTATTTTACAACGAAAAACAATTCAAAAACAACAACTTTGAATTGATCGATTTCAGGACTTATGCCGGAGAAAGAGAAGTCAAGGAAAATCTAGTGGCGAACGTGAATGATTTAGAAAATTCGGATTCGTATTTGGCTTCCGAAAATACTTTGGCAAAAGCCAAAAAATATAGAAACACAACAACTGAAGAAGACTTAGACGCCACTTTATTGGAAGCCAAGAAAACATACAAAAACGTAACAATCCTTGAATTTGACGGCGTGAATCCGGGCGAAACCCGCAACGTGTTTTTTACCCACAAAACCACGCCCGAAATGATCAAAGACACCAGCGCCACCATAACAATGCGAAGTGTTTTTGTCCCAAACCGAAGTTTCAAAAACCACAAAGTCAAAAATCTCGAAATGGAAATCGTGACTTCCCACGACCCCAACAAAATGGGTTCCAACGGAAGTTTTATGAATTATAGGTTGGTGCGATTCAAAAGAGTCAACTTCAAAACGCGTTTTCAAAACAATGGCGAAGGTCCAGCCAGAATGATTCGACTAGAAACCGATATTCCGAATATGTTCGACAAAAAAACGTTCCAAATCGAAGATATGTATCCAAAATGCCCTATTTGTCCAAAAGGCGAAGAACCCACAACGAGTTGTTTAGACACAATCATCAAGCAAAAACAGATATTTTTCACTTTCAAAAACATTTATTTGCCAGGAAGCGAACAGAAAAACGTCAAAGAAAAAGACAGCACCAAAGGATTTGTCAAGTATTCGATGAAATTCAACAAAGACTTTCATAAAGTAAATACCAAAAGTAGAACTGCCATTATTTTCGACAAAAACGAACCCATAATTACCAATTATGCCACTACCCGATTCTCGCCGGGAATTTCTGTTGGAGCCAAAGCAGGTTATAATTTCTATCCTGATTTAGAAAATTCCAAAAGTTATTTTGTGGGAGCAACCATTTCACCTTTCAAGTCCTACAGATGGTATTGGCAAGCGGAATTAATTAATAGTATCCACAAATACAATGCTGCAACCACAATTACTACAGGTTTTGCTACATCGGCAAATGGAGTTCGACAACCCACCCGAACTACTACAACATTGAGTTATTCTAATATCAATAACGAAATCCCACTACTTATTCGCTATAATATCAATAATTTCATAGGAATTGGAGCTGGAATTCAAGCCAATATTAACGCTTCAGAAAAGCAAGAAGAACATACAAAAACAGAATATTTCGAATCTGAAAAACCAGATTCGATTATTATTAAAACCGAAGAAAATATTGTTTCAAACAGTGAAAGTTTTACCAATTTCAAAACTGGATTGTTGTTTGATTTAACCCTTGGTGCAGCGAGAATTGGCCCGAGTTTCGGCGCGAGATATGTGATGAATTTCGAAGACAATTTCAATTATATTCAGTTGTATGGTATTTGGAAGTTTTAATTATTGGCACACGCCTCTCGACTGCGCTCGAGATGACAAACACGGATTTAAACAGATTTTCACTGATTTACTTTAACAAAACTGACTTAATAAACTTAATTCCTTAATGGTTAAAAAACTTTTTTATCTGCTGCTCTTTACGACTCTAACTGTTTTTGGACAAAATTCGCTTGCGCTAGAAGATAAAATTTACAATGCCGTTGATGCCTTTGTCGCAAATCCTTCTTTGGAAAGTTTGCAAAAACTGGACGCAACCGAAAAAAATTTCTGGAAAAAACCAAAATCCAAAAATGAACTGCTGGCGATTGTGGTATTAAATTGCAATAAAGCCTACTACGAAAATCAATTTGGCAAGACAAATCAAGCCGTTTTGAGTTACGAAAAAGCTTGGCAAATCTATCAAAAGAATAAGTTCTCCAATTACGATATTACCGAATTTTGCCTGAAACCTTTGGGCAATCTGTATACGATTATCGGCGATTATGACAATGCCGAAAACACCATCAAACAGTATTATTATCTTGCCGAAACAGAGAAAAACCAATCGCAAAAAATAGCGGCCATTCTCAACTTGTCAAACGTTTATCAAAACACGGGTCGAATAAATGAAGCGATTGATTTACTCGAAAAAACCATCAAAACCGAGAAATTATCTACAATTCAAAAAGGAAATTTATTCAATAATCTGGGAAACAATTATGTATTAATCTATAAAAACCCAGCCTTTTCCAAACCAATTCCCGATATTTTTAAAAAACTGGAAGGCTCTTATTTTTCCGCCATCAGATTATTGCAATCCGACAAAACTCAAACCGAAACTCTGGCCAATTGTTACCGAAACCTATCCGCATTAAACATTCAATGGCAAAACACTGAATTGGCTAATTCTTATTTTGAAAAAGCCAAAAAACAGTTCCTTGCCACTCCAAATCTTTCGCCTCGAAAATTAGCCAAATTCAATTATGAAGAAGCTAATTTGTTGTTTCAACAGCAAAAATACACTGAAGCCAACGCATTATTGACATCCGTTTACAAGACTTTGATTCCAAATTATTCCAATAAAAAGAACATTCTGCCCAATCCCAATTCTCTTTATGCGGAAACCATTTTATTGGATGCATTGGACTTGCAAGCCGAAATTTTTGTAGAACAAAACCAACCCAAAAAAGCCTTTGAAACTTATGCACTTTCGTTTCAAATTGAGGAGTTGTTTGCCAACTTGCTGGTTTATGAAAATTCCAAAATCATCAATCAAATCCGCATCAGGAACCGAACCGAAAAATGTATTTCTATTTATGATTTACTGTTTCAAAAAGAAAACAAAATCAGTTACATAGAAAAAGCTCTCCAACTTTCGGAACGAACCAAATCAGGGGTTTTGAAAAACTATCTTACCAACAAAAAAACAGCTTCAAGAGAAGAAAAACTCCATTTGGAACAACTTCAAAATTGTACCAATGAAATCGTGAAAGAACAGCAAAAAGGGGATTTGGCCAACGTTTCAAAAATAAACGAAGTCATCAAAAAACAAAACGAATTGATGCTTTCGCTAAAGAAAATCAGGTCGAAAAACCAAGTCAATTCTGCCGAAATTTTAGATTTAAAATCCTTGTATGCTAAACTCGAAAAAGACAAAGCAATTCTGGTGGAATATTTTTCGGGCTTTGAGAAAATGTACATTTTCACCTTGGCTAACCAAAGAATAAAGCTGGACTTTTACTGGGACAATCATACCGCCACGCCAAGAATAATCTCGTTTTTGGATTATTTCAGCGATGCCAATAAAATCACCAATAACATTTCCGACTATAATCATTATGGTAATTCGCTTTATAAAATGTTGAAATTACCAACAAATTCGACCTATAAAAACCTCGTCATTGTTCCAGACGGATTGTTAAATTTCCTGCCTTTCGAAGCCTTGATTACGAAAGAAAGCACAACGACAAATTTTGCCCAAATGCATTATTTGCTGAATGATTTCAGGATTGCCTACAATAATTCGGCTGGTTTTTATTTAAATGGAAAATCGCTTTCAAGAGATAAAAAAACGGTTCTAGGCATTTTCCCGATCTTCGAAAAAACCAATTACGAATTGACGTTTTCCAAAACCGAAATGCAATCCATAAAAAGCAATTTTGACGGCGATTTTTTCGATAATTCAAATGCCACTTTCGAAAATTTCAAGAGAAATGCCGCCAATTATTCGATTTTGCATTTGAGCACACACGCCACTTCCGGCGATACCGAAATGCCTGCAAGCATCAAGTTTTATGATCGAGAAATCTTCTATTCGGAGTTGTACAACCTCAATATCAATCCAGATTTGGTGGTTTTGAGTGCTTGTGAAACCGGAATTGGAAAACTCTACAAATCCGAAGGTGCGATGAGCGTTGCCAGGGGATTTCAGTTTGCCGGAGCACAAAATTTGTTGTTTTCGTTGTGGAAAGTCAACGATTATACGACTTCGGTCTTTATGGATGATTTTTATAAAAACATCAAAAACGGTCAATCCTATTTTGAAGCCAATGCCAATGCCAAACTAGATTTTTTGAAAGACAAATCGATTTCAAACGCCAAAAAATCGCCTTATTACTGGAGTGCATTTGTGTATTATGGCGGAATTGAAGCAACGGAAAAGCCAACCCATTATTATTTTTACATACTAGGATTATTGATTTTAATTGGACTATTTTTGGTCTTTAAACACTTTCGAAAATGAATTACCTTCCTTATCTTCTCAAAAAAGAAAACTACAAAAAAATAAAATTCAAGGTTTCGAAAACGCAGCATTTGCTTATCAAGGCGAAAATTAATGGAGTGAAAGGCAATTTTATTTTGGACACGGGTGCCAGTTCCAGTTGCGTGGGTTTTGAAAGCATTGAATTGTTTCAATTGGAAGCCAAAAAATCGAAGACACAAGCTTCGGGAGCTGGAGCAAATGGAATGCTTACCCAGATTGCCGTTAGCAACAAACTACAACTGGGCAATTGGAAAAACCGTGATTTTGACCTCGTGATTTTTGATTTATCGCACGTAAACGAAGCTTTGATTCAACACAAAGCCAAACCCGTTCACGGCATTATCGGCGCCGATATTTTGATGAAAGGCAAAGGAATTATTGATTATTACAATCATTGTTTGTATTTGATGAAATAAAAAAATCCCGTTCAATTTCTCAAACGGGATTTCTACTATTTTGAAATAGAATTTTACAATTCAAATGCTTTCTTGGGATTTCCTCCGCAAAGCAATTCAACAGGGTTTTCCAATGCTTCTTTCACGGCAACCAAGAATCCAACAGACTCACGACCGTCGATAATTCTGTGGTCATAAGAAAGCGCCACATACATCATTGGGTGAATTTCCACTTTACCGTTTACGGCAATCGGACGCTCGATAATGTTGTGCATTCCAAGGATTCCAGATTGAGGAGGATTGATAATTGGAGTGGACAACATAGAACCAAAAACACCACCGTTTGTGATGGTAAATGTTCCACCGGTCATGTCGTCAACGGTGATTTGTCCGTCACGTGCTTTTAATGCAAGTCTTTTAATATCGGCTTCTATTCCACGGAAACTTAAATTTTCTGCATTACGAACCACGGGAACCATCAATCCTTTTGGTCCTGAAACTGCAATTGAAATATCAGCAAAATCATAAGCAATCTTGTGATCGCCATCCATCATTGAGTTTACGTCTGGATACAATTGCAAGGCTCTTGTAACTGCTTTTGTAAAAAATGACATGTATCCTAAACCAAGACCACCGTGTTTGGCTTTGAAAGCGTCTTTGTATTCATTACGCAAAGTATTGATTGGCGTCATGTTTACTTCGTTGAAAGTAGTCAACATCGCTGTTTCGTTTTTGGCAGCAACCAATCTTTCGGCAACTTTACGACGCAACATTGATAATTTGGTACGTTCAGAACCACGGTTTCCTCCTGTTGGAGTTCCCATTGAAGGAACTGCATTTACAGCATCTTCTTTAGTAATTCTTCCTGCTTTTCCAGTTCCTGTTACTGAAGCTGAAGCTATATTTTTTTCTTCCAATATTTTTTTGGCTGCTGGAGACGGTGTTCCCGAAGCATAAGATGCCGCTGGAGCTGGAGCCGCTACCGGAGCTGCTTTAACTTCAGCTTTTGGCGCTTCAGCAACTGGTTTTGTTTGAGCAACTGGAGCTGCGCCTGATGGTTTCGCTGCATCTGTATCAATATGACAAACAATGGCGCCAACAGCAACCGTGTCGCCTTCTTCTGCTTTTAAAGTAATGATTCCACTGGCTTCTGCTGGTAATTCCAATGTGGCTTTGTCAGAATCAACCTCGGCAATAGCTTGGTCTTTTTCTACATAATCGCCATCTTTCACTAACCAAGTTGCGATTTCAACTTCTTTTATGGATTCCCCTGGTGAAGGGACTTTCATTTCTAAAATCATCTTATTTATTTTAAATTATGAATCTTGAACATTAATTTATTGGGATCTTTTTACCTAATTTTATCTAACAAGATCTTTGTCGAAAACCATTTTAATGGCTTTTGCATGACGGTTTTTTGATCTTGTATAACTTCCAGATGCAGATGCTGACGACACTCTCAAGGAGGCCAATCTCCATTTTATAAAATCGAAATTCATCAACATATACCCGTAAGCTCCCATATTTTTAGGCTCTTCTTGCGCCCAAACATAATCGTCGGCATTTGGATATTTTGCTATGATTTCTTTTAATTGATCTACCG
This sequence comes from Flavobacterium limnophilum, assembly GCF_027111315.2. Taxonomy (GTDB): domain Bacteria; phylum Bacteroidota; class Bacteroidia; order Flavobacteriales; family Flavobacteriaceae; genus Flavobacterium; species Flavobacterium limnophilum. The sequence continues at coordinate 3,540,602 of NZ_CP114289.2, forward strand.
GCAAAGGAAACAATTGTTCGATTCTAACAACCGCCACGTCTTTTCGTCCGTTGATTTCTCTTTCGGCAGTGATGTCGTAATAGAATTTTCCGGTACAAAAAACCAAGGTTTTAACATCCGCTTTATTTACTGCATCGTCATCAATAGTTTCTTGGAAAGAACCATTTTCTAATTCTTCGATGCTGGAAACTACTCTTGGATCACGAAGCAAACTTTTTGGTGTGAACACAACAAGTGGTTTACGGAATTTCAATTTCATTTGTCTTCGCAACAAGTGGAAAAAGTTGGCCGGTGTTGTACAATCGGCAACATACATATTTTGTCTGGCACAAAGTTGCAAGAAACGTTCCATTCTTCCTGAGGAATGCTCTGCTCCTTGCCCTTCATATCCGTGAGGCAACAACATGACAATTCCGTTTTGATTATTCCATTTGTCTTCTCCACAAGAAATATATTGGTCAATCATAATTTGGGCACCGTTCGAGAAATCACCAAACTGTGCTTCCCAAATGGTCAAGGCATTAGGATTTGCTAAAGCATAACCATAATCAAAACCTAAAACTCCATACTCTGACAACAGGGAATTAAAGGCATTGAATTTTCCTTTTTTACCTTCCAAACTGTTGATTAATACCACTTCCTCTTCCGAGTCTTCCACTTTTACAACGGCATGACGGTGCGAAAAAGTACCTCTTTCCACGTCTTGTCCAGAAATACGAACATCAAAACCTTCTCTCAATAACGATCCGTAAGCCAAATGTTCGGCCATACCCCAATCTAATTTATTGGTTTCGAAAAACATTGTTTTTCTGTCGTTGATTAATTTTTGGATTTTGCTGATGAATTTTTTATCCTCCGGCAAATTACAAATGGCATTGGCCACAGCCGTAAGTCCTTCTTTTGGATAAGTGGTATCTACTTTTGCAAGCATTTGAGAAATCCCTGCGCTTTCAAAACCTTGCCATTCATTTTGCATAAATGGCGTAATGATGGTCAATTCTTTTTTACGGGATTCTTCCAGGTTTACTTCCAGTCCTGATTTATATTCTGTTTCCAACGCTTTTACATAAGCATTGTCTATAACTCCTTCTGCCACTAATTTTTCGGCATAAATATCTCTAGGATTTTTATGCTTGGCAATGATTTTATATAATATGGGTTGTGTAAATCGAGGTTCGTCACCTTCGTTGTGTCCATATTTTCTATAGCCCAACAAATCGATAAATACGTCGCGACCAAATTCCATCCTGAAATCCAAGGCAAACGACATGGCGTGTACCACGGCTTCGGCATCGTCTGCATTTACGTGCAATACTGGCGAAAGGGTTACTTTGGCAACATCGGTACAATAAGTTGAGGAACGGGCATCCAGATAATTGGTCGTGAAACCCACTTGGTTGTTGATGACAACGTGAATTGTCCCGCCGGTTTTGTATCCATCCAATTGAGACATTTGAATGATTTCATACAAAAGTCCTTGACCTGCAATCGCGGCATCACCGTGAACGGCAATTGGCAATACTTTTGAAAAATCGTTTGGAAAATATTTGTCTTGCTTGGCTCTGGTGATTCCTTCAATTACGGCTCCAACAGTCTCCAAATGTGAAGGATTTGGTGCCAAATTGATATTGATGGTTTTTCCTGAATTTGTTGTTTTTTCAGCACTTAATCCTAAATGGTATTTTACGTCACCGTCAAAATGTTCTTGATCGTTGTAATCTTTACCGTCAAATTCGCTAAAAATATCTTGGGTAGATTTCCCGAAAATATTGGCCAAAACATTCAAACGACCACGGTGCGCCATTCCCATCACGAAATGTTCCACTCCTTTTTCTGCCGCTTTTTCAATCAAGGCGTCCAATGCCGGAATAATCGATTCCCCACCTTCTAGCGAAAATCGTTTTTGACCCACATATTTGGTATGCAAGAAATTTTCGAATGAAACCGCTTGGCTCAATTTGTTTAAAATGGCTTTCTTTTCGTCTGTCGTAAAATTAGGTTGATTGTCGTTGTGTCCTATTTTATTTTGAATCCATTCAATATTGTTTGGATTTCGCATGTACATATACTCCACACCTATAGATTGGCAATAAATCTTGTCTAAATGACCCAAGATTTCGGCTAAACTACAAGGTTCAATCTTGATGATTCTTGCAGCATCAAAAACGGTTGACAAATCTGATTTTGAAAGTCCAAAATTCTCAAGATCCAATGTTGGCGAATACGTTCTTCTTTTGTGAACTGGATTCGTTCTCGTAAACAAATGACCACGTGTTCTGTAGGCATTAATCAACTTAAACACGTTGAACTCTTTATAAAGTTTTTCAGAAACAGCCGCACTGTCGCTCGAACTGGATGGCACACTGGTTACTTGTGCCACTGGAGTTGCTGGAACAGCCGAAACTTCTCCATTGTAAGTTGTCATTCCAAAGTCGAAACCTTGAAAAAAACTTCTCCAACTAGGTTCTACGCTGTCTGGATTTTCTAAATATTGATCATATAATTGTGCGAAAAATTCGGTATGTGCCGCATTTAAGAATGAAAACCTATCCATAATTGTATATAATTCTGGTTATTTGTTAAAAATAGTTTGGCAAAAGTACAATAAATCAATACACATAGAATCTTTTTTTACGTACTTTTACGTAAAAAATTGTTAAAAAAAACCGATAAACAATGAAAAAAAACCATCTCCTGAGCATTTTAAGACCTTTTTGTATTTTGGCACTCTTATTTTCATTCCATCATCTTTCGGCACAGCAACAAACCATTACATCGAGTCCACAAAATAATTTCTGGAATAATGTGCAATTTGGTGGTGGATTGGGAGTGAGTTTTGGATCGGGCTATACGGACATTACCATTTCTCCAAGTGCCATTTATAATATCAATTCAATTGTTGCAGTCGGAACGGCCTTGCAGTTTGGTTATGTTTCAGCCAAAAATGATTACACCTCCACTCTTTATGGAGCAAGTTTAATTGGCTTGATTAATCCAATTCCCGAAATTCAGCTTTCGGTCGAATTGGAAGAAATCAACGTCAATACCGATTATAAATATTATGGTGTTTCCGAATCTTTTTGGAATACCGCCTTGTATGTTGGTGCGGGTTATCGAACCGGAAACGTGACCATTGGCGCACGATTTGACGTATTGTTTGATGAAAACAACGGTTATTACAGCGATGCCTTCATGCCGTTTGTCAGGGTTTATTTTTAATTCCTTACCCCAACCCTCTCCAAAAGAGAGGGAGCCGAAACCAAAAACAAGTACGGTTATTAGAAGTAAAAAACTTTATTTAACGATATTTATTCCGGAACCAAACTTTTTGCCACTCTCTTTTTAAAATCAAAAAAGCAACTTCTTCGGCAAGAATGACTAAATCCGAGCCGTCGAGTTTTTTTATTTGGTCTTCCGAAACGTCTATTATGTAAAGTAGATTCAAATATTCGGCAAATTTGTATTGAATCAATCGATAGATTTTTTCGTGCAACTGGATTTTCAATTCCTGGGGCAAAATACTCATTGGAAAATCGATTCCTTCGTTGGCCAGATTGAAATCCTTGTTGATTTGTTCGATTAATTTCAAGTACAAAGCTTCCTTTTCGGCTTCTTCAAACAACAAATCGGTATTTAGTGGGGCAACATACATAGGATTTACGGGTTTTATTCCTCGATGACAGGACTAATCGATGTGGTTTTATTTTTCCAAATTTCGACAATTTTTACCAAAAGCACATCGCCTCCGGCATAGAAAAAAACGGCTCCCATTGGCGGATTGACGGCCGGAATTAATCCGAACGTTTTTGGAATCCATTTCCAACACTGGAAATAGGTTCCCGCCAATTCAATAAATATGACACAAAGAGCAATGAAATAGTACAAGTTTTGCCATTTTTTTCGCTTTAAAAGCAAAAAGAAGCAAACGCCAAAAATCAATGAAAAAACATCATTAAGGAAAATTCCAACAGAGAGAAACAACAGTAAAAACCCAATGGCAAAATATTTTCTCAACAATTTGTCATTCCTGACCGCCCATTCTGTATGGGCCAAAACATAACCCGAAGCATAAACAATGGCGTGCCCAAAAGGAACATACAACGGAATGACGGTCGTTCTATAATTGTACATCCCCAATAAAGTGCAGAAGATCAATTCCCCTATGTAGGACAACAAAACCATTGTGACCATCAATTTCCTGAGATAAGCATCGGAAAACCAAAAGAAAAATGAGAAATAAACAATCGCCAAAATGTTGGTAATTTGTCTTGCGTCAAAATAAGTTGTAGCGAAATAGACACTGTCAATTCCTAAAGCCAAAAGGGTAAAAAAAGGAAAGCATAAGGCGAAAAACAATTGCTTTTGGGTATTTTGGTTTCTGTCGGAAAAGAAAATAGCGTTTATTATGGCGTTCATAAAACTGTTTTAAACCTTTCTTTCCATCAAGTTTTCGCCAAAAGATTTCAATATCGCTTTTTTGTCATCGGAAATTTTCATCTGTTCCAAAATTTCAAATGCCTCCAATGTATATTCTTCAATGGCTTTTTGGGTGGCTTTTGAAGCTCCCGTTGCATTGAAAATTTCTTTTACGGCGGCTATTTTATCAGTGTTGTCATCCAATTTGGTTGAAAACAACTGCAACAATTGCTCTTTTTCGGCTGGTTTTGAAAACTCCAGGGCTTTCAGGTACAAATAAGTTTTCTTGTTTTCTATGATATCGCCGCCCACTTGTTTTCCGAAGGTTTCGGGATTGCCAAAAGCATCCAGATAATCGTCCTGCAACTGGAACGCCAGACCTAAATTAAGGCCGAAATCATAGATTAAACTTCTATTTTCTTTGGAAGAACGAGCCACAATCGCACCCATTTTCATTGCTGCGGCAACGAGAACGGCTGTTTTGTATTCGATCATTTTCAAATATTCGGGAATCGTGACATCGTTTCGGGTTTCGAAATCGACGTCATATTGTTGTCCTTCGCAAACTTCGAGAGCCGTTTTGCTGAACAATTTGGCCAGTTTTCGGAAGGTTTCGGGTTGGTAATTTTCGAAATATTGGTAGGCCAAAATCAACATGGCATCGCCTGAGAGAATTCCGGTGTTGACGTTCCATTTTTCGTGAACGGTAACCTTACCTCTTCGCAAAGGCGCATCGTCCATAATGTCGTCATGCACCAAGGAAAAATTATGAAAAACCTCGACTGCCATTGCTGCCGGCAAAGCCAATTTATAATCAATATCAAAAATATCGGCGGTCAACAAGGTCAAAACCGGACGCATTCTTTTGCCGCCCAACTGCAAAATGTAATCTATGGGTTGGTAGAGATTTTTGGGTTCTTTGTCAATATTTTGACTTTTCAAATAAATTAAAAATTGTTCTTGATATTCGGAAATGGGAAGCATTACTAATTTTTTAAAGGTTCTGATTTTAAAGAGTACAAAGTAACTTAAAAAACCTGACACTTTAAATCCGGAAAAAATATTTTAAAAATACTTTGGAAACTATTTTGGTATTCAAAGTTTCCATTCTATATTTGCACCAGAAATTAAAAACCTAAAAAGCCTTTTTACCTCATAAAATCAAACCAACCATGGCAACTAAATGGACTATTGACTCAGACCAATCGGATGTGTTAATCCAAATGAAAGATTCGACAATTACTTATTTGGGTGGCGAAACCAATCATTTTGACGGTTTTGTTTCCCTTGATGAAGACGAAATTGAAGATGCATCGGTAGAATTTTCATTGGACAGCAAAACTTTTTCATCCAAAAAAAGAGATGCGGCATTGCAAAACAAAAACAATGCTGAATCGACCAAAAAACCACTTATTCGATTCAAATCGACTTCGTTTCAAAAAATCAAGAACAACATCAATTTCTTGAAAGGCTATTTGACCATAAAAGATGTTACGAAAATGGTCGAACTTGATGCGGAATTCATCGGAATCAACAATTACAATGGCTCTAAAAAAGCGGCTTTCGAAATAAAAGGCGACATCAACCGAAATGATTTTGGATTGGACAAAAATTTCAACAATTCGAAAGAAAAATTTGGATTGGGGAAAAACCTGAAACTAGTCGCCAATCTGGAATTTTCGATTTAATTATTTGACGAAAGTTAAATTATCGTCATCTTTTTGGAAACTTGATTCACATTAAAAGTTTCCAATATACATTTGAATTTAAAAAAGTAAAAAGTCTGAAACGATTTCAGCAAAAACAATGAAAGATAAAATTATAGCAAAAGCAACCGATTTGTTCTTGAAACTGGGCTTTAAGAGTGTCACCATGGATGATATTGCCGGCGAAATGTGCATTTCCAAGAAAACCATTTACAAATATTTTTGCAACAAGGAAATTCTTATTCAAGAATCAACATCAATGGTCCACAAAGAAGTACATCAAATCATTGACGGTATTGTAGCCAAAAACCATAATGCCATCGAGGAAAATTTCGAGATTCGAAAAATGTTCAAAGAAATGTTTAAAGCGGGTGACACCTCTCCGGTTTATCAATTAAAAAAACATTATCCCGAAATTTATAATGCGGTAATGGCTCGAGAAATAACGGAATGTAATATCGTCTTTAAACAAAACATCGAAAAAGGAATTCAACAAGGATTGTACCGGAAAAACACACCTGTAGATGCTTATGTAGAATTTTATTACACCTTGATTTTCAGCATTAATGGAAATATTAGTTCTGAAATTGAAGCACATTTACTAGAATTACAAGCCTTGGAATACCATACCAGGGCAATGGCAACTCCAGAAGGAATCATCGAACTAGAAAAACAATTAAACAACTATCATCTATAATCAATGAAAAAACTATTTTTAATTCCCATATTCGTTTTTGCCCTGACGGCAAAAGCGCAAGAACAGAAAAAATATAATTATAGCTTGGAGCAAGCCATTGCCCACGCCATGACCAATAATTATTCGGCCATAAATGCCGGAAGAGACATTGACGCTTCCAAAGAAAAAAAATGGGAAACTACCGCAGCGGGTTTGCCACAAATCAATGCTGGCGTAGATTATACCAACAACTTCGTTTTGCAAAAATCAGTCGTTCCTGCCGAATTTTTTGGAGGAAACCCCGGAGAATACGCCGAAGTTGCCTTTGGAACCAAGCACAATATGATAGCACGCGCCACTTTGAGCCAATTAATCTTTGACGGTTCCTATATCGTGGCTTTGCAGGCTTCGAAAACCTATTTGAAATACTATCAAAATGCCAAACAAAAAACCGACATCGAAATCAAGGAAGCCGTGATTAACTCCTACGGAAATGTGTTGTTGGCCGAAGAAAGCATTGCCATTCTGGAAAAAAACAAGGCAACCTTGCAGAAAACCTTGTCCGACACTAAAGCAACTTTCACGAATGGTTTGATTGAAGAAGAAAGCGTGGAGCAACTGGAAATCACGTTAACTTCCATAAATAGTACTTTAAATTACAATAAAAGACTTTCAGACGTGGCCTATAAAATGCTGAAAATGACGCTGGGAATGGACATCAACGATGATTTGAAATTAACGGACAAACTAGACAATTTGACTGTTTCCAATTTAGATTTGGCTTTTTCCCAAAACGGATTTTCGGTTTCAGAAAACGTGAATTATCAAATGGCCATGAATTTTCAAGAGCAAAGAGAATTAGAATTGAAATTGCAAAAAAGCAAAGCCCTGCCGTCCTTATCCGCAAACGTAAATTATGGCGCCACCGCTTTCAAGGACGAATTTCAGTTTTTTACCCAAAATCAAAATTGGTTCAATTATTCGAATATGGGTGTCAGTTTGAATGTGCCAATATTCAGCAGTTTGGCCAGAAGTTCCAGAACCCAACAAGCCAAAATCGCTTTGGATCAAGCCAAAACGCAATTGACGGAAACGGAACAAAAATTGAAATTGCAATATGCCGCAGCCAAAAGCGATTACGAATTCAGCATCGAAGAATATGCCACGGCAAAATCCAATTTGGCACTTTCGGAAAGAATCGAGAAAAAGCAACAAATAAAATTCACGGAAGGATTGTCTTCCAGTTTTGATTTTAATGATGCCCAAAGACAATTGTACACTGCCCAACAAAAATACCTGCAATCGATGGTGGACGTCATCAACAAAAAAGCAGCCTTGGAAAAAATAATCAACAAACAATAATCATATATAAACAACTATACCAAATGAAAAAAATAGTCATCATCTCCACACTTTCGTTACTCCTTTTCGCTTGCGGGAAGAAAGAAGACAACACCAACATTGACACTTTAATTGCATCAAAAAACGTAAAAGAACTTCAAGCCAAAAAAGCGTTGATCCAAGCCGATTTATCCAAAATTGACGAAGCTTTGGCAAAATTGGATGTTAAAAAAGAAGAAGCGTTAGTTTCTGTTCTTGCCGTAAAAGATACCGTTTTCAGCCATTATCTTGAAATTCAAGGTAGCGTGGATACCAAAGAAAACATTTTGGTTCAACCAGAATATCAAGGAACATTGGTTTCCTTGAACGTAAAAGCAGGACAAAGAGTTTCGAAAGGACAAGTTCTTGGAAAAATTGACGATGCAGGTTTAAGCCAACAAGTGGCTAGTTTAGAAAACCAATATGCTTTGGCAAAAACCACTTTCGAGCGTCAAAAAAATCTTTGGAATCAAAAAATTGGTTCCGAAATTCAATATTTGCAAGCACAAACCCAAATGGTTTCGGCTCAAAGAGGCGTGGCGCAAGCCAAAGCCCAATTGGCAAAAACCATCATAAGAGCACCGTTTACCGGAACAATCGACGAAGTTTTTGTAGAAAAAGGACAAGTTGTGGCACCAAGCGCCCAAGGATTAATGCGAATCGTGAATTTATCGAACATGTATGTTTCGACATCGGTTCCTGAAACTTATATCGGCAAACTAAAAGTAGGTACAGAAGTGGATGTTTTATTGACTTCTTTGGGAAAAACCTATAAAGGAAAGGTTCGTCAAATCGGAAATTTCGTGAATCCAAGCAATAGAAGTTTTGGAATAGAAGTAAGTGTTCCAAACCCGGAAAACTTGTTGCGTCCCAACCAAGTGGCCAATCTTAAAATCACGGATTATATTAACAAAAACACTGTTGTGGTTCCTACAAACGTAATTCAAGAAGACGGCGAAGGAAACAAATTTGTTTACACCGCAATAAACATAAGCGGAAAAACGGGAACTGCCAAGAAAATAATCGTGAAACTGGGACAATCCTCTGACAATGTAACTGAAATTTTAAACGGATTATCTGATAACGACGTGATCGTTACTGAAGGCATGAACACGATTTCTGACGGAATGAAACTAAATTTCTAAACTAAAAAAGATGCACAGTATAAATCATAAAAAATTCGGCATTTCAAACTGGGCTGTTGACAATCGCGTCACGGTTTACATCTTGACTGCATTAATTGTAATTACGGGGGTTTACGCCTACATCACTATGCCACGTGAAGATTTCCCGGAAATCATCGAAAACAAAGTATATATTTCGTCCGTTTTTCCTGGAAATTCAGCCGAAGATGTAGAGAAATTGGTCATCAAGCCATTAGAGAAAGAAATCAAAAATATTAGTGGGGTATCCAAAGTAACTTCTAGTTCGTTTCAAGATTACGGAATGATTATCGCCGAGTTTGACGATGATGTCACCATTGATGCCGCCAAAGTAAAAATCAAGGACAAAGTGGACAATGCCAAAGCAGAAACCGATTGGCCTAATCTAGACAACGGAAGCAAGGTAGAACCGAATGTTTTTGAATTGAACATTTCAGAAGAAGTGCCTATTTTGAACATCAACCTGCAAGGGAATTACACCACGCAACAACTTAAAAAATACGGAGAATTAATCCAGGACGACTTGGAAGAAATCTCGGAAGTGAAAAAAGTGGACATTCTGGGTGTGGATGACAAAGAAGTGGAAATTGCCGTTGACATTTTCAAAATGACGGCTGCCCAAGTGACTTTCGACGAAATCCAGAATGCGGTTAAATACGAAAACATGACGCTTTCCGGTGGAAACTTGGTTTCTCAAGGTTCCAGAAACAACATTAGAATCGTGGGTGAAATCAAGGACCCGAAAGAGTTGGAGAACATCATCGTGAAATCATTTGGAGGAACAGTTTACCTAAAAGACATTGCGGTTGTCAATTTCAAGGAGAAAGAAAAAACGACTTATGCTCGCGAAAAAGGCAAAGAAGTGGTGATGCTCAGCGTGAAAAAACGTTCGGGACAAAACATGATTTCGGCCATCGAACAGGTGAAAGAACGAATAGCAGAAGCACAAGCTTCCTATTTGCCAAAAAACCTGAAAATCGAAATGACAAACGACCAATCTTCACGTGTGGAACACCAGGTGGATGAATTGTCGAACCACATTATTTTCGGGATTATTCTGGTAATGATCGTGTTGATGTTTACTATGGGACTCAGAAATTCCTTGTTCGTGGGAGCAGCGATTCCATTGTCGATGATGATTGCTTTTGCCATCCTTTCGGCTTTGGGGTTAACCTTGAACACGATGGTGCTTTTCGGATTGGTAATGGGATTAGGAATGCTGGTCGATGACGGAATTGTGGTGGTCGACAACGTTTTTGCCAACATGAAAAAAGGAATGGATCGTGTAACGGCTTCCAAAGTGGGTATTGGCGAAATCGCTTGGCCCGTAATTTCATCGACAGCCACTACATTGATGGCGTTCTTGCCTTTTGCTTTGTGGCCAGGAACCATGGGTAAATTCATGAAGTATTTCCCGATGACTTTGACCGTGACCCTTACCGCTTCGTTATTTGTGGCGATGGTGGTCAATGCAGCAATGACGGGAGGTTCTATGGATACTGAAGATAGAAATATTTCTAAAAAGAACCTAAAATTCTATACCATCCTGTTTTTGGCCTTCGGAATATTCTTAGCTTTTATTGGGTCGAAATATACCTATGACAGTAAATTGGTGAGAGGAATTGGACATTTATTGTTGATTGCTACCGGTTTAATGTGGTTGTACTTCCTTAAATTGTACCAATGGACACAAGATTTCCAGCACAGTTTCTTTCCGAGAATGGAAGAAAAATACAAAGTATTTTTAGCAAAAATCCTTACTAAAAGGAATTCTTGGATTGCGTTGGTATCCATCATTGGAATGTTGTTTTTCTCCTTTATATTGTTGGGTATTTTCCCGAGAAAAGTATTGTTTTTCCCGGACAACATCCCGAATCAAGTGATTGCTTACATCGAATATCCGCAAGGAACTTCGATAGAAAAAACCAACAAGGCTACTTTGTTTGTAGAAAATCAAATCATTGGAATCTTGCAAAAGTATGTTGACCCAAAAACCGACAAAAACTTCTTGGCCGAAAGTATCGTTTCGCAAGTGGGAATCGGTGCCGGAAATCCAAATGTTGATGCGGGTTCCGCTTCGGAAACGCCCTTCAAAGGAAAAGTAACGGTGAGTTTCTCCGAGTACAAATTTCGTCAAGGGATTAATACTTCGGATATTTTGGAAGAAATTCGTTCGAAAGTAAAAGCCATTGCCGGAGCCATAATTACGGTTGAAAAAGATGCCAACGGACCGCCGGCAGGTTATCCTATCAGTGTGGAATTGAAAGGAACAGATTATGATTTGATGTTGAAAGAAGCCGACAAAATGATTGCTTTCGTGAATTCGAAAAGCATTCCCGGTATCGAAAAATTGAGCGTAGACATCAACAGGGACAGTCCTGAACTTGAAGTAAAAGTAGACCGAGTAAATGCAGGAAGCATGGGTGTTTCCACCGGGCAACTGGGTTTTGCCCTACGTCGTTCGGTTTATGGTCAAGAGATTTCGACTTATAAAGAAGGTGATGACGATTACAACATCGTGATGCGCATGCAAGACGATCAACGCAAGAATGAAAACATTCTTTTCAATCAATCGTTGACGTTCAGAAACCAGAATAACGGACAAATTGTTCAAGTTCCTGTTTCCGCCATTTCGCAAACCGAAAAAACAAAGACGTACAACCAAATCAAAAGGAAGAACCACAAACGAATAATGACCGTTTATTCGAATGTGTTGACGGGTTACAATGGTGATGAAATTACCAAACAAATCCAAACGGAACTGAAGAATTACAAATTGCCGAGCGACGTGAGTTATTCCTTTTCTGGAGTACAGGAAGAACAAGGCAAAAACCAAAGTTTCTTGATGTATGCGCTGTTCTTGGCCTTGGCCGGAATTACCATCATCATTGTATTGCAATTTAATTCGGTTTCGAAAACATTGGTGATTTTATTCACGGTCATCTTGAGTTTTAGTGGTGTATTCTATGGTTATGTTATTGCAGGAATGGATTTTGTAATCCTGATGACGATGATGGGAATCATTTCGCTGGCGGGTATCGTGGTGAAAAACGGAATCGTGTTGATGGATTTCTTCGTCTTGCTATTGGACAAAAAAGTAACCGACAACAAACTGAAAAGCCATGACGACTTAAACTTGGACGAAATTAAAGAAGTCATCATCGAATCTGGAAAATCGCGTTTGCGTCCGGTATTGTTGACTGCCTTGACGGCCGTTTTGGGATTGATTCCGTTGGCAATTGGATTGAACTTTGATTTCTTTACCTTGATCACCGATTTTAATCCACATTTTTTCATGGGTGGAGACAACGTGATTTTCTGGGGACCTTTAGCATGGACCATTATTTTCGGATTGACTTATGCCACGGTATTGACCTTGGTCATAGTTCCGGTAATGTTCTACTTGGTGAAAAGAACCAAATATTCTTTACGTGACAGAAGATTGGCCAGAGCCGCCAAAGCTATCGAAATATAATTTTTTTAGTTTTAATTGAAGAAGCCACCCAAGATTTGATTTTGGGTGGTTTTTGTTTTTTTTTTGCAGACACAACGAAATAAAAAAATTATAGTACCTTGCCTTTGATTGATTCATTAAAGAACAATTCACTAAAATTAAAGAAACAGAACTCCATATGAAACGAGAACATTATATTCCATTTGACAAGGAATTCTTGCTCGAACAACAATTAGCATTTTTCTCGGAAGACCAGAAGAAAGTCGAAGATTTCAAAAAGCTATTCGATATCACCGAACATTATTTTCACTATGAATCCTTTAATCTTATCCGTAATTTAAAACAAAATTATGCGGTATTTAACCCTGATTTAAGTCCAGAAGAACGAGAAGAATTTGTTGGCAAAAGTGATTTTTCAAAATTAAAAAAAACGCTTCTCCAAGTTCTTGAACGAGCAAATTACACTCGAGTTAATCAAGAAACTTTGGACAAAGCTTTAAAAGATTCGGATTTGATAGGTTTAAATCTTACCATAGATTTCAAGGCTATCAAAGATTATGAGTTGTATGCTCGAGGGCATCACAAAACGAAAGAAAAAGTAAGCCACTTTATTTTTTGGAAGAAAGAAATAGAGGTAGAATACTATGACCGCGTAATGATTTTTCTGAATTATCAAGATACCCATTATTTCAAAGAAAAGAAAGTTGATTTAGACAAACTGCTCATTGACCCGGGATGCATCGTGTTGAAAGTCTTTAAACGCGTTCCCAAAAACGATCTTGAAACCATATTCCCGAATGCTGTTCCCAAGATGTCGACAACAGACAAACTATTGTTTTGGGTACCGGGAATTGGAGGAGGCATTTCATTACTTAGCACTAAAGTAATTCCTGCATTGATTTTAATGTCTGCGGCATACAAATCGGGTGAGTCAATCGACTTGTTAAATAGTAAAACCTCGCTGAATCAAGGTTTAATTGCGCTAGGAATATTGGCAGCTTACTTATTTCGCCAATACAGCAACTTCGTGAACAAGAAGATAAAATATTCCAAAATGCTTTCGGATAGTCTTTATTTTAAAAATCTGGGGAATAATAACGGAGCCTTTTATTCTTTGTTAAACTCTTCGGAAGAAGAAGCAATTAAGGAAACCATATTGGCTTATGCCTTTTTAAACAGAAGCAAGATTCCATTGACAGCAGAGGAACTCGATTCTCAAATTGAATCTTGGTTCTCAACAAAGTTAAATACGGATCTTGATTTCCATGTAAAAAATGCATTGTTGAAATTAAAAAACATTGGCCTTGCCATAGAAACGAATGGCAAATGGGAAGTAATTTCGTTGGACAAGGCTCTCATTAGAATAGATGAAGTATGGGATGCGGTTTTTGAATATAACCAAAAGTAGATTTTTAATGTTTCTTGTGCCTACAATTATGAGTCACAAAAATCAAAATCGGCTGTTGCAAAAACTTGCGACAGCCGATTTCTTTATAGGACGCTATATTAACAATTTAATATCCAGAATTAGCAGTTTATTTTCTAAACTTTTGATCTATTTTCTGTAATCGAGAGCGTCTTTGTTGTACTGTAAATGTAAAAAATTAATTTTAAATCGAAAAATATTTTCACCGAAATTTGACAACATTTTACTTAATTCAACAGTTTATCCAACTCTTCTTTCAATTGCGGCGACGATGGTCTTGAAGCATTTCCTTTCACTACTTTTCCGTTTGGATCAATCAAAATAAATCTCGGAATACTGATCACGCCATAACTGGTCATAAAATCGGAATTCCAGTTTTTGTCGGCAAACAATTGAACGCCGCCCAACTGCTTTTCGCTGACAAAATTTTTCCATTTATCGTGGTCTTTGTCAACGTCAATAGAAATACTCACAAAGACAATGTTCTTGTCATGATACATTTCTTCCGTTTTTTTCAAAAAAGGAATTTCCGCGCGACACGGGCCACACCAAGTAGCCCAAACATCGATATACACATATTTTCCTTTAAAATCTTCCAATTTTGTTTTTCCTCCTTTATGATTTTCATAATCAAATGAAGGAGACATTGTGTTATTGAGTTTATTGGCGCTTTGGGTCTTTTTATAATAATCTGTAAGACTTTGCAAGGTATTTTCCATATTGGCTTTTTCGACCGCAATAAAATTCACGTTTAGTTTGTTATTCTCCAATAATTTTAGATCCAGTTCCCGTTTCTTGTTTTTAAAATTTTCAAAAGCAGCTCCGTCCAATGCCGTAAAATCCGTTTTGTAATATTGCTCGTCCTGGAGAATTCTTTTTGCCAACACATTGTTTTCCAATGCACCTATTCCAGAATAAACAATAGATTCATCAAATTGTTTGGCATCCATTTTTAATTTAATGGAATAGCCATTCCTAAGATACAATTCTGTAGATTCCACGCCATCGTTCATTCGATACTTTCCTTCTTTTATCTTCAAAGTATCCTTGAAAATTCCTTTTTTGTTTAATTCAATCTTTTTCAGTAATTGGCCGTTTAATGTGGTAATGTTTATAAAATCATTGTTCCTGTTGGCAATTTCAGCCTGAAATGTCACGTAATTTATCATTTGTCCAAAACTGGCGTTGGAACAAACAAATACTATGGCAATTAAAAATATTTTTTTCATGAAGCGTAAATTTTGAATTTTGTTATTCAAATCTACTTTATTTTTTTGAAGGGAAATAAAGATTAACAATTATTTACGTCATTATTTACAACGAAGTTTTCCCGTTTTAGGGATTAAGTTGTTTTTTGTTTTTACTTTTGCAGTCTAAAAAATATTCTCAATGTATAGAAGTCATAATTGTGGCGAACTGAACGCCTCACACATCAATACCGAAGTAACGCTTGCCGGATGGGTTCAAAAATCAAGAGACAAAGGATTTATGAATTGGGTCGATTTGCGCGACCGTTACGGAGTTACCCAGTTAATTTTCGACGAAAGTCGTACCGATAAAACCGTTTTCGAATTGGCCAAAACTCTGGGTCGCGAGTTCGTGATCCAAGCCAAAGGAACCGTTATAGAACGTGAAGCCAAAAATCCGAACATGGCAACCGGTGATATCGAAATCTTGGTTACCGAAATGACTATATTGAATGCAGCCCTTACTCCACCTTTCACTATTGAAGATGAAACCGACGGTGGCGAAGACATCAGAATGAAATACCGTTACTTGGATATTCGTAGAAATCCAGTAAAAAACAGCTTGCTTTTCCGTCATAAAGTAGCAATGGAAGTGCGTAAATACCTTTCGGATTTGGATTTCTGCGAAGTGGAAACACCTTATTTAATCAAATCAACTCCGGAAGGTGCAAGAGACTTTGTTGTTCCTTCAAGAATGAACGAAGGACAGTTTTATGCTTTGCCACAATCGCCACAAACCTTCAAACAATTGTTGATGGTAGGCGGAATGGACAAATATTTCCAAATCGTGAAATGTTTCCGTGACGAAGATTTGCGTGCCGACCGTCAACCTGAATTCACGCAAATCGATTGCGAAATGGCCTTTGTGGAACAAGAAGACATCTTGAATGTTTTCGAAGGATTGACAAGACATTTACTAAAAGAAATCAAAGGAATTGAAGTGGACAAATTTCCCCGCATCACTTACGATTATGCGATGAAAACATACGGAAACGACAAACCGGACATTCGTTTCGGAATGGAATTTGGCGAGTTGAACGAATTTGCACAGCACAAAGAATTTCCGGTTTTCAACGCTGCAGAATTAGTGGTGGGAATTGCAGTTCCTGGAGCAGGAAATTATACCCGTAAAGAAATTGATGGTTTGATAGATTGGATGAAACGCCCACAAATTGGCGCCAGCGGAATGGTTTACGTGAAATGCAACGAAGACGGAACATTCAAATCATCGGTTGACAAGTTTTATGACCAAGACGATTTAGTGAATTGGGCAAAAACTACCGGTGCCAAAGCCGGCGACATGATTTTCGTGCTTTCAGGTCCAGCCGACAAAACCAGAACCCAACTTTCTGCCTTGAGAATGGAATTGGCCACTCGCTTGGGATTGAGAAACCCGGCGGAATTCGCCCCGCTTTGGGTTGTAGATTTCCCGTTATTGGAATTGGACGAAGAAAGCGGTCGTTATCACGCGATGCACCATCCATTTACGTCTCCAAAACCGGAAGACATGAAATTATTGGAAACCGAACCCGGAAAAGTCCGAGCCAACGCCTACGACATGGTTTTGAATGGAAACGAAATTGGCGGTGGTTCTATTCGTATTCACGACAAAGCGACCCAGCAATTGATGTTTAAATACCTAGGTTTCACGCCGGAACAAGCCAAAGAGCAATTCGGCTTCTTGATGGATGCCTTTCAATTTGGCGCACCGCCACACGGAGGTCTGGCTTTTGGATTGGACAGATTGGTTGCCATCCTTGGCGGACAAGAAACCATTCGCGATTTTATTGCGTTTCCAAAGAACAATTCTGGCAGGGACGTCATGATTGACGCACCTTCGGCAATTGATGAAACACAATTAAATGAATTACACATTAAACTCGATTTATTGTAGTTTGTCGATAAAATTTGCCAGAAAACGTTGAATATCAAATATTTTAATAAAATATTCCATAATATATCTTTCGTATTATATTAAATATTACATTTGCGTCATTATAAATTATTATTACTATTACAATGCGTACAGGTACAGTTAAATTTTTCAATGAATCAAAAGGTTACGGATTCATTACAGACGAAGAAACAGGAAAAGACATTTTTGTTCATGCATCAGGAATCAACGCAGAAGAATTGCGTGAAGGTGACAGAGTTAGCTATGAAGAAGAAGAAGGAAGAAAAGGAAAAGTTGCTGCGAAAGTAGCAGTTATCTAAGCATAAAAAATTTATTTTTTTTGCCTACGAATGTGTAAAGCGTTCCGATCTATTCGGGACGCTTTTTTTGTTTTTAATACCAAAATGTCTTTTATACAAAAAAATGAAAACGTTTTCGCAGAAAAACACACCAGAATTTACAACAAATTTGTTTATATAGCAACTAATTTTCGCTTTATACTTGTGTTTTAAATACTCGAAACCTATCTTTGTACCCTTATTTAGACTAAACCAATTTTCATTATGCAATCGAATCAATTAGACTATTTTCCAATACTAATGCAGGCACTCTTGGCCATAGGATTTGTCGCAGGCACAATCATGATTTCAGGTAAATTAGGCCCTAAAAGATCCTCTACAATCAAGGATGAAAATTTCGAATGCGGAGTTGAATCTCTAGGAAATGCCCGAATTCCTTTCTCGGTAAAATACTTTCTGGTTGCCATTCTTTTTGTGTTATTTGACGTCGAGGTGATTTTTCTTTATCCTTGGGCAATCAATTTTAAAGACTTGGGAATAGAAGGATTGATTAAAATGGTAATCTTCATGCTTTTATTGTTGGTGGGATTTTTCTACATCATCAAAAAGAAAGCATTGGAATGGGAATAAAAACAATTATGATTTGAGAATTACGATTTACGATTTCTCGAATTAATTAATGATTTAAACCGATAAAGTTTTTTAATAATTATAAAAATCCAATATCGTATATCCAAAAATCTAATATAGAAATGAGTGATTCAAATATAAAAATGGTTGCCCCTCCAGAAGGCGTTTCAGGCGAAGGTTATTTTGCCACCTCGCTCAATGAAGTCGTGGGGTTGGCTCGCGCCAATTCACTTTGGCCATTGCCTTTTGCAACTTCTTGTTGCGGAATTGAATTTATGGCAACTATGGCCTCGCATTATGATTTGGCACGTTTTGGATCTGAACGCGTGAGTTTTTCTCCACGTCAAGCCGATATGTTGCTGGTTATGGGAACCATTTCTAAAAAAATGGGACCTATTTTACGCCAAGTTTACGAACAAATGGCAGAACCTCGTTGGGTAATCGCTGTTGGAGCTTGTGCTTCGTCTGGTGGTGTTTTCGACACCTATTCTGTTTTGCAAGGAATAGACAAAGTAATTCCGGTTGATGTTTATGTTCCAGGCTGTCCGCCAAGACCAGAACAAATCGTGGATGGCGTGATGAGATTGCAAGAATTGGTAAAAAGCGAATCTGTAAGAAGAAGAAGCTCTCCAGAATACCAAGAATTATTAGCCTCTTATAACATAAAATAAGAAATGAGTTTAGAAACAACATATATTGAAGATAAATTGGTGGAAACATTTGGCGAAAGCGTGTTCCGTTTTAATCAAGAAAAAGACATCTTTTCATTTGAAGTGGCAGCCGACAAAATCACTGCAGTTGTTCTTTTTTTGAAAAATGATCCCTCTTTACGTTTTCATTTCCTGACCGATTTATGCGGTGTTCATTATCCGGATAACGTGCTGGAACGACAATTTTCCGTTGTTTATCACATGCACAATTGGTACGAAAACAAACGCATCAAAATAAAAGCTTTTATCAGTGGTTCAACACCAGAAATAAAAACTTTGACAACCATCTTTCCAAGTGCCAATTGGATGGAAAGAGAGACTTATGATTTTTACGGCATCGATTTTATTGGTCATCCACAGTTGAAACGAATCTTGAACATGGATGAAATGGTTTCTTTTCCAATGCGAAAAGAATTTCCGTTGGAAGACGGCGGAAGAACAGACAAGGACGACCGATTCTTCGGAAGAACACCATCAAACAAATAGTTAAAAAATATAATTTTTTCACATTCCATAAATGTCAGAACTATTATTACCACCAGAGCATCGCTATGCTGAAATTATAAAAAACAAGCTGAACGAAGACGGAAGCGAACTTTCGATTCTGAATTTAGGCCCTACGCATCCAGCCACACATGGTATTTTCCAAAATGTCTTGCTGATGGATGGAGAAAAAATCCTTGAAGCGGAACCTACAGTCGGCTACATTCACAGGGCTTTCGAAAAAATTGCCGAAAACCGTCCTTTTTACCAAATCACGCCACTTACAGACCGAATGAACTATTGTTCGTCGCCTATCAATAATATGGGATGGTGGATGACTTTGGAAAAATTATTGGATATTGAAGTTCCCAAAAGAGTTCAATATTTAAGAGTTATCGTGATGGAATTGGCCAGAATTACAGACCACTTAATTTGTAATTCAATCCTTGGTGTAGATACGGGTGCTTATACTGGTTTCTTGTACGTTTTTCAATTTAGAGAGAAAGTTTACGAAATCTACGAAGAAATTTGTGGAGCTCGTTTGACTACCAATATGGGAAGAATAGGCGGTTTCGAAAGAGATTGGTCTCCAAAAGCCTTTGAATTACTGGAAGTATTTTTGAAAGATTTCCCGGTTGCTTGGAAAGAATTCGAAAACTTGTTCGAAAGAAACAGAATTTTTATAGACAGAACTGTAAATGTTGGCCCAATATCTGCCGAAATGGCGATGGCTTACGGATTTACAGGTCCAAATTTACGTGCTGCCGGAGTTGATTATGACGTTCGTGTGGCACATCCTTATTCCTCTTACGAAGATTTCGATTTCATAGTTCCTGTTGGAAAATCTGGCGATACTTACGACCGTTTTTGTGTTCGTAATGCCGAAGTTTGGGAAAGTTTGAGCATCATTCGTCAAGCATTGGACAAAATGCCGGAAGGAAATGTTTTCCATGCCGATGTTCCCGAATATTATTTACCTCCAAAAGAAGATGTTTACACTGATATGGAATCCTTGATTTACCATTTCAAGATTGTAATGGGAGAAATTCCTGTTCCAGTTGCCGAAATCTATCACGCTGTTGAAGGCGGAAACGGAGAATTAGGATTTTACTTGGTAACCGACGGAAGTAGAACTCCTTACAGGCTGCACTTCCGCAGACCTTGTTTTATTTATTACCAAGCTTATCCCGAAATGATAAAAGGCGCAATGCTTTCAGATGCGATTGTTATTTTGTCAAGTTTAAATGTTATTGCCGGAGAATTAGACGCATAGAGATTTCAGATTGAAGAATAACAATTTTTGATTTCAGATTTAAAAAAAACTTTGTGACTTTGCGCCTTTGTGGCAAAAATTATAAAAATGGAAAGAACACATTACAAACAAGAAATAAACATGACCGAAGCATTGATGAACCGCATCAATGAATTAATCAGTCATTACCCGGAAGGAAAGCAAAAATCAGCATTATTGCCCGTTTTGCACGAAGTTCAAGATGCTCACGACAACTGGTTGAGTTTTGAATTGATGAACAAAGTGGCCGAAATTCTTCAAATCAAACCGATTGAGGTTTATGAAGTGGTTTCTTTTTACACGATGTTCAACCAACGACCTATTGGAAAATATATGTTCGAATTTTGTCAAACTTCACCTTGTTGTTTGAATGGAGTTGAAGATTTAATGGATTATACCTGTGAAAAATTAGGTGTTAAAGTAGGCGAAACTACTGCTGATGGACTTTTTGAAGTTAGAGGAGTGGAATGTTTGGGTGCTTGTGGTTATGCTCCAATGATGCAATTGGGTGATTTTTACAAAGAACACTTGACCAAAGAAAAAGTAGATCAGATTATTGCTGATTGTAGAGATAATAAAATCACGTTACACGATAAATAATATGTCACAAAAAATATTATTAGACAAAGTAAATATTCCAGGGATTAAGACCTACGAAGTCTATCGTCAAAACGGTGGTTATGCTTCTGTGGAAAAAGCCTTGAAAACATTGACTCCTGATGAAGTTGTTGAAGAAGTAAAAACTTCTGGATTAAGAGGTCGTGGTGGTGCAGGTTTTCCGGCAGGAATGAAATGGAGTTTTATTGACAAAAAATCAGGAAAACCAAGACACTTAGTTTGCAACGCCGATGAATCGGAACCGGGAACTTTCAAAGACCGTTATTTGATGGAATTTATTCCGCATTTATTGATTGAAGGAATGATCACTTCCAGTTATGCTTTGGGCGCCAACCTATCCTACATTTATATTCGTGGAGAATATATGTGGATTTATAAAATATTGGAAAGAGCGATTGCCGAAGCAAAAGCTGCGGGTTGGTTAGGGAAAAATATATTAGGTTCAGGATACGATTTAGAACTTTATGTTCAAATTGGCGGCGGAGCTTACATCTGTGGAGAAGAAACCGCATTAATTGAATCATTGGAAGGTAAAAGAGGAAATCCTCGTATCAAGCCACCTTTCCCGGCAGTATCGGGACTTTGGGCAAATCCAACGGTGGTGAATAATGTCGAAACAATTGCAGCAGTGCCTTGGATTGTGAACAATTCAGGTGCCGATTATGCGAAAATCGGTATCGGAAGATCTACTGGAACAAAATTAATTTCAGCTTCAGGTCACATTAAAAACCCTGGTGTTTATGAAATCGAATTGGGATTAAGTGTTTATGAATTCATGAATTCCGATGAATATTTGGGCGGAATGAGTTCTGACAGACCTTTGAAAGCTTTTGTTCCCGGAGGATCATCCGTTCCTGTTTTACCAGCGCATTTAATTTACAAAACAGCCAATGGAGACGACCGACTAATGTCTTACGAAAGTTTGAGCGACGGTGGTTTTGCAACAGGTTCTATGTTAGGTTCAGGAGGATTTATTGTTTACAACGACACTTCTTGCATCGTTCGAAATACTTGGAATTTTTCTCGTTTTTACCATCACGAATCTTGCGGACAATGTTCGCCTTGCCGTGAAGGAACCGGTTGGATGGAAAAAGTATTGCACAGAATTGAAAACGGTCACGGTCGTGAAGAAGACATCGATTTGCTTTTGAGCATTCAAAGCAAAATTGAAGGAAACACGATTTGTCCACTAGGTGATGCAGCAGCTTGGCCAGTGGCAGCAGCGATTCGTCACTTTAGAGAAGAATTTGAATACCATATCCGTTTCCCGGAAAAAATAAAAAACAGAGACCATTTTGTTGCAGAGCCTTTTGAAAGTGTAAAGCATTTAGTTTCTAAATTAACAGTATAAAGACAAGATTTACTACAATGAAAGTAACCATAGACGGTCAAGCGATTGAGGTAGAGCCAGGAACAACTATCCTGCAAGCAGCCAGAATGATTGGAGGAGAAGTAGTTCCACCAGCCATGTGCTACCATTCTAAACTAAAAGGAAGCGGTGGAAAATGTCGTGCTTGCTTGGTTGAAGTAGCCAAAGGAAGTGAAGCCGACCCAAGACCAATGCCAAAATTAATGGCCTCTTGTGTAACGGGTTGCCAAGATGGAATGGAAGTGAACAGCAAATCTTCACCAAGAGTGCAAGAAACAAGAAAAGCCGTTACGGAATTCTTGTTGATTAATCACCCTTTGGATTGTCCGGTATGTGACCAAGCTGGAGAATGCGATTTGCAGAATTTAAGTTTCGAACACGGAAAATCAGAAAGTCGTTATATCGAAGAAAAAAGAACTTTCGAACCAGAAGATATTGGCCCAAATATTCAATTGCACATGAACCGTTGCATTCTTTGCTACCGATGTGTGATGGTTGCTGACCAAATCACAGACAACCGCGTTCACGGAGTGATGGACAGGGGAGATCATTCGAATATTTCGACATGTATTTCACACGCCATCGACAATGAATTTTCAGGAAACATGATTGACGTTTGTCCAGTTGGAGCTTTGACCGACAAGACATTCCGATTTAAATCAAGAGTTTGGTTCAACAAACCTTATGACGCTCATAGAGATTGTCCTACTTGTTCCGGAAAAACCACGGTTTGGATGTTTGGCGACGAAATCCAAAGAGTTACCGGCAGAAAAGACGAATTCCACGAAGTGGACGAATTCATTTGCAACAGCTGTCGTTTTGACCATAAAGACGTCAATGACTGGGTTATTGAAGGCCCAAGAGCCTTTGAAAAAGATTCTGTCATCAATCAAAACAAGCATTTCGGAAAATTAGAAAAAGTGGTGATTGAAACCGAAGAGACTATTCTTTTAGGAAGAGAGCAAGACAGAAAAAAAATAAGTATGGCCGAGATTGATTACAACGAAAAAATAGATGGCGAACCAGTAAATTCTAAAAAAAATGGATAGTACATTTATTATAGAAAAAAGTGTTGTAATCCTTGTGGTGTTTGCCTTTACGATGATAATGGCAATGTATTCCACTTGGGCTGAAAGAAAAGTGGCCGCATTTCTTCAAGACAGGGTTGGCCCTAATCGTGCTGGATGGGGAGGATTGTTTCAACCGCTTGCCGATGGATTAAAATTATTTTCAAAAGAAGAATTTACACCCAATACTCCCAATAAATTTTTGTTTGTTGTAGGCCCAGGAATTGCCATGGCCACAGCTTTGATGACCAGCGCCGTTATTCCTTGGGGCGATAGATTCCATCTTTTTGGAAGAGACATTTTACTGCAAGCTACCGATATCAATGTTGGTATTTTATACGTTTTTGGAATTGTTTCGGTTGGTGTTTACGGAATCATGATTGGTGGATGGGCTTCCAACAATAAATTCTCGTTGATGGGTGCCATTCGTGCCGCCTCTCAAATGGTTTCTTATGAAGTAGCCATGGGATTATCGATTATTGCATTAACAATGATGACCGGTACATTGAGTTTAAAAGAAATCTCGGCTCAGCAATCTGGAATGAACTGGAATGTTTTTTACCAGCCTTTATCCTTTTTAATATTCTTGATTTGTGCTTTTGCTGAAACCAATAGAACTCCTTTTGACTTGGCGGAATGCGAAACCGAATTAATTGGTGGTTACCATACCGAATATTCATCCATGAAAATGGGTTTCTATTTATTTGCCGAATATGCCAACATGTTTATTTCGTCAACCATTTTGGCAGTATTGTTCTTCGGAGGATATAATTATCCAGGAATGAGCTGGGCAATCGAAAATTGGGGTGTGAACATTGCCAATGTTTTAGGAATTACAGCCTTGTTTATCAAATTATGTGGATTTATATTCTTTTACATGTGGGTTCGCTGGACTATTCCAAGATTTAGATACGATCAATTGATGCATTTGGGGTGGAGAATATTGATTCCATTGTCAATTTTCAATATCATGATTACTGGAATTGTGATTTTAAGAACAGAAATAGCAGCATATTTAGGATTTTAATTACCGTAATTAACTGGACACAAGTAGATTAAATGTTTTTATATAAATAAAAACTAAAGGTATCGCAAAATGCGATACCTTATAAACAAAATCATTATATGGACGGCATTATCATCCCAAATGAAATAATTGAAAATAAAATTTATTTGATAAGGAATACAAAAGTAATGCTAGACAGAGACTTAGCAATTCTTTTTGATGTAAAACCGTATAGATTAAGAGAACAAGTATCTAGAAATCTGGATAAATTCCCTGAACATTTTATGTTCAGATTAAATGAAGTTGAAACACAAATTATGATATCGCAAAATGCGATACCCTCTAAACAAGCTTTGGGAGGTTCGTTGCCGTATGTCTTCACAGAACACGGAATTTTACAATTATCAAATGTTGTAAAAAGCGAGAAAGCAACTCAAATTAGTATAAAAATTATTGAGATTTTTGTCAATATGAGAGAATTTCTATCCAATAATTTGAGTTCAAAAATTGATATTGAAGAAATCAAAAGAAGATTAGATAACAACGACAAGAATGTAGAATTACTCTTTAGTTATCTGGATGAAATGATGGATAAAAACGAAAATAAAATTGAAAGAATTAAAATAGGTTATAAAAAATAATTAGCACCGAAATGCCCTACCCCGAAAGGTATAAATCTAGATTTTTTTTCGGGAGAAACGAACACTAGGATTAAGCTTCAAAAAAAAATAAAAATGTCAATACAAGAAATATCACTTTCCGGAAGAAAAAAGGTGGTCTCCAACAAGGAGATGACTTTTCTCGAACGAATGTATCTAATAGCCATTTTCAAAGGCTTATGGATTACCATCAAGCATTTATTCAGAAAAAAAGCCACTATTCAATATCCCGAACAAACACGTGAAAGAAGTGCTGTTTATCGTGGTCAACACATGTTGAAACGAGACGAACAAGGTCGCGAAAACTGTACAGCTTGCGGGTTATGTGCTTTGTCATGTCCTGCAGAAGCCATCACGATGAAGGCCGCAGAGCGTAAAGCCGACGAAAAACATTTGTATCGCGAAGAGAAATATGCCGAGATATACGAAATCAACATGTTGCGTTGCATCTTTTGTGGATTGTGCGAGGAAGCCTGCCCGAAAGACGCCATCTATTTGACGATTTCCAAAGAATTGGTTCCAGCAAGTTACGATAGGGAAGATTTTATTTTTGGTAAAGATAAATTGGTAATGCCTTTGGACGTTGCAATAAAAAATACTCAACTTAAAAACGCCTACTAAATGATACACATTCCCAATATAGCAAATGCAACCGCAATTCAAATCTTGTTTTGCGTACTCTCTGTTATCACATTGGCTTCTGCATTTATGACGATTTACAGTAGAAAACCAATGCACAGCGCCATCTATTTATTGATATGCTTCACTTCGATAACTGGACATTATTTGATATTAAATGCCCAATTTTTGGCGATGGTAAACTTGATTGTTTACATAGGAGCCATCATGATCTTGATCGTCTTCACGATAATGTTGATGAATCTCAACAAAGAAAACGAAGTGTATAAGCCCAGAATTACACGTTTAGGAGCTATTGTTACCTTCTGTTTGATGTGTCTGGTTTTGATAGCCATTTTCATCAACTCGAAACCAATTGTTGGGGAATACACCACAACCGGCGAAGATTACCAATCCATAAAAGTATTGGGCAAAGTGCTGTTGAACGAGTATATGGTGCCTTTCGAATTTGCTTCCATATTGCTTTTGGTGGCGATGATTGGAGCGGTTTTATTGTCTAAAAAAGAAAAAACAAAGAAATAATATGAGCAATATTTTGAATCAAGTTGGTATCGAAAATTATATATTTCTGAGCGTAATACTTTTTTGTATTGGCGTTTTTGGAGTGTTGTACAGACGAAATGCCATCATCGTGTTTATGTCAATTGAAATCATGTTGAATGCGGTCAATCTTTTGTTCGTGGCTTTTTCAACCTATCATCAAGATGCGCAAGGACAGGTTTTCGTGTTTTTCTCCATGGCTGTTGCTGCTGCAGAAGTGGCGGTAGGATTGGCTATTTTAGTTTCAATATTCAGGAATATGGACACAATTGATGTTGGGAATTTAAAAAATTTAAAAGGATAATCTTCAATGGATACAAATTTAGTTTTAGTCTTACTGTTAGCTCCTTTTTTAGGATTTTTATTTAATGTTTTCCTGGGCAAAAAAGCAGGCAAAAGCATCGTAGGAATTGTGGGAACACTTTCTGTTGCAGTTTCTTTTGCGATAACTTTATACTTGTTCGGAAATGCAACTCAAGAACCTGTTGTCATTAATTTATTCGATTGGATTTCTATAGAAAGATTCGACGTGAGTTTTGGTTTTCTCATTGACCAATTGTCATTGATTTGGTTGTTGTTCGTAACAGGAATCGGTTCGCTGATTCACTTGTACTCTATCAGTTATATGCACGATGACGAAAAAATGCATTCGTTTTTTGCTTACTTAAACCTGTTTATTTTCTTTATGATTACGTTGGTTATTGGAAGCAACTTGCTGATGATGTTCATTGGTTGGGAAGGCGTTGGTCTTTGCTCCTATTTGTTGATTGGATTTTGGTACAAAAACCAAGACTTTAATGATGCTGCCAAAAAAGCTTTCATTATGAATAGAATTGGAGATTTAGGGTTTCTAATCGGGATTTTTCTATTATTATCATATTGTGGTTCGCTTGAGTATGGACAAATGAATGCAATGTTACAATTTGGATCAGCAGTTAGAACTCCAATATTAGTTCCTATTGCTGCATTTTGCTTATTCATAGGTGCTTGTGGAAAATCAGCTCAAATCCCATTATATACTTGGTTACCTGATGCGATGGCGGGACCAACGCCTGTTTCGGCATTGATTCACGCTGCAACAATGGTTACTGCAGGTATCTTTATGATAACTAGAATGAATTTCCTGTTTGATATGGCTCCAAGCATTCAAAATATAATTGCCATTGTTGGTGCAGTTACCGCTTTGGTTGCCGCCACGATTGCCTTGGTTCAAAATGACATCAAGAAAGTATTGGCCTATTCTACAGTTTCTCAATTGGGATTAATGTTTTTGGCTTTAGGATTGGGTGCTTATGAAGTGGCCGTTTTCCACGTAATCACGCACGCTTTCTTCAAAGCTTGTTTGTTCTTGGGTTCCGGTTCGGTAATTCACGGTTTGCACGGTGAACAAGATATGCGCAAAATGGGTGGTTTGAAAAAAGCAATGCCTATCACTTTCATAACAATGTTGATAGCTTCATTGGCAATCTCTGGTATATTCCCGTTGGCTGGATTTTGGTCGAAAGACGAAATCTTGATGACAGCTTTTCACGAAAACAAAGCCTTATGGGTAATTGGTTCAATAGCTTCGATAATGACGGCTTTCTATATGTTTAGATTGATTTATTTGACCTTCTTCAATTCTTTTAGAGGAACCGAAGAACAAAAACATCATTTACACGAAAGTCCAGGTTTGATCACTTTGCCATTAATCGTATTGGCGATTTTGTCATTCTTTGGTGGAATCATCAGTTTGCCAGGACACAGTTGGTTGAACGAATATTTGTCTCCATTATTTTCGAAAGTGTCTCACGAAGCACACACCTTGGGATCTACCGAATATATGCTGATGGCGATTGCCACAATTGGTGCCATTATCGGAATTGGGATTGCCTACAAAAAATACTTGAAAGACAATACCATTCCAAGTGAAGATGCTGAAATAACAGGTGTTTCAAAAGTTTTATACAACAAATATTATGTTGACGAGGCTTACGATGCTATTTTCGTAAAACCGATAAATGTACTT
Source organism: Flavobacterium limnophilum (assembly GCF_027111315.2). GTDB lineage: Bacteria > Bacteroidota > Bacteroidia > Flavobacteriales > Flavobacteriaceae > Flavobacterium > Flavobacterium limnophilum. The sequence goes on from NZ_CP114289.2 coordinate 3,569,283, forward strand.
TCCAGTTTCTTCAGGGATGCTGTGGAAACCACATTGTCGGCACTGGTTTTTGGATTAGGAAAAGTGACCAACGAAATCGCTTTGCAAGGAAAAAAAGTACACAACGGCAGTGTTGGTCTGTACCTTTTCGCTTTTGTTTTAGGCGTTATTGCCATAATAACTTATTTATTTTTACAATAATTTTTACATAATGGATGTAACTACACTATTAATTATTCTTCTTGTTGGCGCATTGGCTACTTATTTTTCGGGCGATAAATGGGCTCCAAAAGTAGCCTTGCTTTTTGGATTGGCCGCTTTTGCAGGTTCCATTTGTTTGCTGAGCCAATACAATTTAGGAAACGAAATAAATTATGCAACCCTTTGGATAGCGCAACCAAAAATCTATTTTGCTTTACAGGCAGATGGACTTGCCTTGGCGATGCTTTTGCTGACAACCGCTTTGACACCAATCATCATCTTTTCCTCTTTTGGGAATACCTATAAAAATTCGAAAGCATTCTATGCATTAATCTTGTTTATGACCTTTGCGATGGCAGGAACCTTCCTTGCCTCCGACGGACTTTTATATTATATTTTCTGGGAATTATCCTTGATTCCTATTTACTTCATCGCCTTGATTTGGGGTAATGGCGATGCCGAAGAACGCAAAAAAGCAGTGGTTAAATTCTTTATTTACACACTTGCTGGTTCCTTGTTTATGCTGGTTGCCTTTATTTATTTGCACCAAAAAGCAGGAAGTTTTTTAATCAGCGATTTGACTCAACTTGAATTATCGTCAACAGAACAATTCTGGATATTCTTGGCTTTCTTCTTGGCGTATGCCATCAAGATTCCATTGATTCCATTTCATACTTGGCAGGCAGAAGTGTACCAAAAAGCGCCAACCGTTGGAACAATGTTGCTTTCCGGAATTATGTTGAAAATGGGATTGTATAGCGTTATTCGTTGGCAATTGCCTATCGCTCCATTGGCGGCAAAAGAATTTATGTACGTATTTATTGGACTTGGAATTGCAGGCGTAATTTATGGTTCAATAGTAGCATTGAGACAAAAAGATTTGAAAAAATTATTGGCTTATTCTTCTTTGGCTCACGTCGGATTAATAGCAGCTGGTGCTTATACCTTAACGCTTGATGGATTGCGTGGTGCAGTTTTACAAATGATAGCACACGGATTTGTCGTTGTCGGTTTATTCTTTGTGGCTGAAATCATTTTCAGAAGATACGAAACTAAAGCTATTTCAGAAATGGGCGGTATTCGCGCTCAATCGCCAAAATTCACTTCTATGTTTATGATCTTGGTTTTGGCTTCCGTTGCCTTGCCTTCGACATTCAACTTTGTGGGAGAATTTACGGTTTTGTATAGTCTTTCTCAAGTAAATATTTGGTTTGCCATTTTGGGTGGAACAACCATAATTTTGGGTGCTTATTATATGTTGAAAATGTTTCAACACGTGATGTTGGGCGAAACCAACACCAAATTATTTGCAGACGTAACTTTCAACGAAGGTTTGACCTTGGTAATCATCATCGTTGTTTTGTTCTTCTTTGGATTGTATCCAAAACCAATTATCGACTTGATTACGCCAAGTCTACAAAATATTTTAACTCAAGTAAACAGATTTAACTAAGTCAAATAAAAAATGAATACATTAATAGCTATAACGGGATTAGGTGTTTTATGCCTTTTATTTGAAATTTTAAATTTTAGAAAAGCCATCATTCCAATAACAATCATTGGATTATTGGCAGTCCTTGGATTAACCTTTGCAGAATACAATGCTCCAGCGAGTTACTACAACAACATGATTGTGGTGAGCAAATTCTCGGCTTCATTTTCGGCATTGTTTATTGTTCTAACCATTTTCTTGGTCGCGATGGCCCACGATTTCTACGAAGATCATCAAACAAAAATTTCCGATTTCATTGCCATCAAAATATTTATGTTGGCTGGAGCGGTTGCCATGGTTTCTTTCGGGAACTTGGCGATGTTCTTTCTTGGAATTGAAATCTTGTCCATTTCTCTTTATATTCTTGCCGCGAGCAACAGATTGAACGTGAAAAGCAACGAAGCCGGAATGAAATACTTCCTGATGGGTTCTTTTGCCTCGGGAATTATATTATTTGGAATTTGCTTGATTTACGGTGCCATGGGAACTTTTGATATTGCAGAAATTAATGATTGGTCACGCTCCGCCGAATTGCCTATTTGGTTCCCGATAGGAATTTCATTGGTTACCATTGGTATGCTTTTCAAAATTGCTGCCGTTCCTTTTCACTTTTGGGCACCGGACGTTTATGAAGGTTCACCAGCTTTAGTGACAGCAACAATGAGCACTTTGGTAAAAGTGGTTGCCGTGGCAACGCTATACAAATTATTGACTGCCATGAATGCCGACCTTTCGAATGCATTTATCAATATCATCATCATAGTATCGATCGCTTCGATGACCGTTGGAAATATAATGGCGTTGAAACAAACCAATGTGAAGCGTATGTTGGCATTCTCCGGGATTTCTCACGCCGGTTTCATGTTGATGGCTTTGTTGAGCATCAGCACATCGGCAGGGAGTTTATTGTATTATGCGTCGGCTTATTCTTTAACGGGAATTGCTGCATTTGCCGTGATTTTATATGTGTGTAAAAACAAGGACAACGAAGATATTACCAACTTTAACGGATTGGGGAAAAACAATCCATTGATGGCAGCAGTTCTTACGGCTTCTTTGCTTTCGATGGCCGGAATTCCAATCTTTGCCGGATTTTTTGCCAAAATGGTTTTGTTTAGCCAAACCATCCAAGCAGGTTATTTGGTGGTTGTAATTGCAGCAGTTATCAACTCCATCATCAGTGTGGGTTACTATTTCAAATTGATTTTGGCAATGTACAACAAAGAGCCAAATGAAGCAGTCGCAAAAACGCCTTTTGTGTTTTATGCGGTAGGTATTGTTGCCATTCTTTTGAATATCGTTTTGGGGTTGTTCCCTTCTGTGGTATTGGATTTGTTGGGATAATTTTAAATAGAAAATAAATTATAAAAAACCATCAAGAGCAATTTTGATGGTTTTTGTTTTCATTATACAACTAAAATATGTTTTTTAACTCACTGACCTTTGCTGTTTTCCTGCCGATAGTTTTCTTGCTCTATTGGTTTGTTTTTAGTAAAACCAAAACTGTACAAAATGCATTTTTAGTTGTGGTGAGTTATTATTTCTATTCCTGTTGGGATTGGCGTTTCTTGTTTTTATTGCTTTTTTCAACCCTTCTGTGCTATTTGACGGGAATCCAAATAGAAAAAAGTATTGCAGAACGGGAACGTAAATTTTGGTTTTGGTTGAGCATCATTTTCAACCTTGGTTTCTTGGCCATTTTCAAATACTACAACTTTTTTGCCTTTTCCTTTTCGGAAGCTTTAAATAATATTGGCATCCATTCGAGTCCGCTTTTGCTTGACGTGATTCTTCCGGTTGGAATTTCTTTCTATACTTTTCACGGCTTGTCCTATGTGATTGACATTTATTACAAAAGAATACAGTCCGAAAAAGACGTTATTGACTATGCGCTTTTCGTGAGTTATTTTCCGCTTTTGGTGGCTGGTCCTATCGAAAGAGCCACGCATTTATTACCACAAGTAAAACTAAAAAGAAGCTTCGATTTCCAAAAAGCCAAAGAAGGCGTTTACCAAATTATTTGGGGATTGGTCAAAAAAGTGGTCATTGCCGATACTTGCGCCACTTATGCCAACGCCATTTTTGACAATTATACTTCGATGAATTCTTTGTCCTTGATTTTGGGCGCGGTCTATTTTGCATTCCAAATTTATGGCGACTTTTCAGGTTATTCAGATATGGCTTTGGGGATGTCTAAATTGTTTGGATTAGACTTGTTGCGCAATTTCAATTATCCTTATTTCTCCAGGGACATTGCCGAGTTTTGGCGTCGTTGGCACATTTCGTTGTCGTCTTGGTTTCGGGATTATTTGTACATTCCTCTTGGCGGAAGTCGTGGAAGCAAACTCAAACAAGTGCGCAACGTATTCATCATATTTGTGGTGAGCGGTTTTTGGCACGGAGCCAATTGGACTTTCTTGGCTTGGGGATTCATCAATGCCCTGTATTTTTTGCCTTCATTGCTGTTGGGAACCAACCGAACCAATATGGAAACGGCCGAATTGCATTGGGATTTCAACTCCATAAAAGTGTTCTTCAGCATTCTCGCCACTTTTGCATTGTCATGCTTGGCTTGGATATTTTTCAGGGCAAATACCATCCATATTGCTTTTGATTACATTGGTAAAATTTTCAATAACGGAACTTTCGAATCACAATTCCTGCAAAACCAGCGTTACAGTTACGAATTGCTTTTATTGGTACTAGCTTTTGTTTTGGTGGAATGGAACAGCCGATATAAAATAGAACCCATTTCAGGTAAATACAGCTGGCTAAAAATGGCTTTGTGCCTCTTGGCGATTATCGCTTTGGGAACGTATGCGGATTATAAAGAATTTATATATTTTCAATTCTAATGAAGAAATTTACAACATTAGTTGCCAAAATTCTACTCACGATTCTGGTGCTTTTAGTAGTGCTGGACTGGGCTTACACGACCGTTTATCTGCATTCTTCCAATCGTGGAAAAGTGGAAAAGGTTTTCAATTCCAAAGCCGGAAATTACGATATCGTGATTTTGGGTTCATCGAGAGCCAACAATCATTTTGTACCCGAACTATTTGAAAAGAAAGGATTGAAAACCTTCAATTATGGAATGAGCGGCGCGCATTTATTCGAAGCATCGCTAATGTTGAAATTGATGGCAGAACGCCACTATAAAATCAAAACCGTGATTCTGGAAGCTGATTTGGGTCTTTGCAACGAAAAAGAATCCGATGCCATCGCTGCAAAATTCCTGCCCTACATTCATCATTCCGAAGTAATCAAGAATCATTTTTCTAGTCAGGAGAACTTTAATGAATTGTATTATATTCCTTTTTACCGTTACGTAGATTTTGACGCGCTTATTGGTTTTCGGGAAATGTACCAAACGGCAACGGACAAGCCAACCAATATTTTGGACAATCAGGGATATCATCCTTTGGGTCACAAACCCGGAAATATGAAGAATGACATCAGGGCTTTGAAACCCATTCGCAATAAATATTACGAGGAAATCAAACAAATTTGCAAGCAGAATAATTACAATCTAATTGCCGTAATGACACCAATGTGTACCAATGTGAAAGGACTGGATTATTTTGTAAAAGCAAACAAAATTTATCCAGAAATTCACAATCTGGAAAACGTGGTGCAAGGCGACCAATATTTTTCTTCCTGCGGACACATGAATGATGCGGGAGCGAGGATGTTTACGACTGTGGTCATAGAAAAGTTTTTTGGGGAGAAATAAATTTATACAAATGAAAACAAAAATTTATATTGCAACGTTCCTATTTGGAATCCTTTTTTCAAGTCCAATTTACACACAAGAAAAACAAAAAGAAAACAATTCTTCAGATAAGGAAATTGTAGAGATGTTAAAAACCTTCTATAAAGAATATGTTACTGAAAATGATAGAATGCCTGTGAACGAAGAAAAAGTTGAATTGATCAAGAAAAAATACTGTACTTCAAAATTATTAAAAAAAATGGGTTTAATAGAGTTCGATTCTGATCCTTTTTTAGATGCACAAGATATTGAACCAACATTATTGAAAACGATTAAATTTACTAAAGACAAAAGCGGTAATACCTATAAAGCAAGTTATCTCACCACTTTTAACAACAAAACTGTTTGTGTAAAATTACAAATCGTAAAAGTTAATAATACTTTTAAAATTGATGACATTATTGGTTTGAAATAGACTCGGATAAAAATATTCCATATTTACAAAATCAGAAAATAAAATTGGCAAACAATATCGAAAACACAAAAACAATCCGTTGGGGCATTTTGGGATGTGGCGATGTGACCGAAATAAAAACCCTTAATCCCCTCAATCACAATATATTCCCTAAAAGAATAATTTATTTGAAATATTTTTATACTTTTGAGTATAAGTAGCATTCCAATTATGAAAACGAAAAACGAAAATTCCAACAATCTTGCCAGTCCAGGCAAACCAATGTCTCAAAAGAAATTCGCTTCTTTGATAAAAGAGGCCGAGGAAGGTGTTTTTTATACTTTAGAAGAATCTAAAAAACATTTTGAGGAATGGAGAAAGAACGTCGTGAAGTAGTAACCTCAAAACCATTTGATTTTATTGATCTTCCTTCAATCCACGAATATGATATGGTAGGGCTACTTTTGGATTAAAATTAGCTGACTATTTTATTGCCGAAATTTACGCTTCACTAGAAGATTTATCTACAAATTATTATCTCCATCCAGAATGTCGTCATCTGGAGACCAAAACTAAAAAATACCGAAATATAATTTTCGGCTCCTACCTCATCATTTACAGAATTACACCGTATAGAATAGAAGTTTTGAGGGCTTTTCACGGCAGTCGTTCTCCAAAATCCATCAAGAAATCAAGAAATATTAAAGTTGATTGATTTTCATCAACAGTTACCCCAAATTAATCCTTTATCCACACGGCTATTATCGGCTATTCTGTTAATTTTACAAAAAAAAGATATTCAAATGTCAAACAACACCGAAAATACAAAAACAATCCGTTGGGGAATCTTGGGATGTGGCGATGTTACTGAAGTAAAAAGCGGTCCAGCCTACCAAAAAACCCAAAGTTTCAAAATCGAAGCCGTAATGCGAAGAGATGCTGAAAAAGCTGCCGATTATGCCAAAAGACACAACATCGGCAAATATTATTCGGATGCGGATGAGTTGATCAATGACCCCGAAATTGATGCCATTTATATTGCCACTCCACCTGATACGCATCATTTTTATGGTCTGAAAGTAGCTTCGGCTGGCAAAATTTGCTGTATCGAAAAACCTTTGGCGCCAAGCTACAAAGAAAGTCTCGAAATTTACGAAGCTTTTAAAGCCAAGAATATTTCTTTATTCACGGCTTATTACAGACGAACTTTACCACGTTTCGAACAAATAAAAACTTGGCTCGACACTAATAAAATTGGCACAGTAAGATCCATTCGATGGAATTTGACCAAACCAGCTTCTGAACAAGATTTGTCGGGAGCATACAATTGGCGCACCGATGCCAAAGTCGCTCCGGGAGGATATTTTGATGATTTGGCAAGCCACGGTTTGGACTTGTTCACCTTTCTTTTGGGAGACATTAAGGAAGTTTCCGGTTATAGTTTGAACCAACAAGGATTGTATTCCGCCAAGGATGCCATTACGGCTTGCTGGATTCACGAATCCGGTGTTACGGGAAATGGAAACTGGAATTTTGGAAGCCAAAAACGAGAAGACATTGTGGAAATTGCTGGAAGTAAAGGCAAAATCAATTTTTCCATCTTCGAGAATGACGAAATTATCCTTTCTAACGAAGAAGGCGAAACGGAGCTTTTCATAGAACATCCAGAAAACGTGCAATTGCACCACGTGGAACGAATTCGTGAACATCTTTTGGGCAACAGCCAGCATCCTTCTGCCGATTCTTCTGCCGTGCAGACCAGTTGGATTATGGACAAGATTTTGGGAAACATATAGAATAAAAAAAACAGCCCAAAAGTAGAGCTGTTCTTATAATCCCGATGGCTTAAATTAATTACTGGCAAAGGTTTTTGAATAAGTCTTGTCTTTGTAAGTCATTACAAAAGTACATCGTTCATCATTCATTTGGTTGATATTGAAAACCTTTTTCACTTCTTGATCAAAAATTACGTCACTATCATAAACCTCATTGTTCGCTTTGTCGTAAACTTTAATGTTTACTGGAGATTTATCCATATTTAAAAAACTTACTCGCACCAATCCTCCTTTGTTTATAAAAGCAGGTTTATACAATTCTGAAATTGCATTAGTGGATAAAGTAGCTGTTTTCCCAACAACCGAAATTTCATATCTAGAAATCTTTATATCAGATTCAGCCTCCAAGAAATAAGTTCCTTCCGGCAAGGCTTTCAAATCATAAGTTCTATTGATAATCTTTAAAGCATCCACTTTTTCCGAGTGAATCATTTTGCCTTCGGCGTCATAAATAGACAAATCAACTTTATCCATTTTGTTCAAAGCAAAAGTTACCTTCCTTCCTTGTTCTTTTTTTACATCAATTGTAAAATCAACAGTACCAGCATACAAATTCATAGTTAATAATGTCACTCCCAACATTAAACCAAATTTTGAAATCTTTTTCATAATCGTTGTTTTTTTAATTTATAATGGTTTATTGAGGCAAAGATAGAGCAGCAATTCAGAGGACAAGAATACCCTGTTTGCTTATTTGTATGCTATTTTACCTTTTACGAAAACGTTAAAGGTTAAAAAAGATAATTATGTGTTATTTTAGGTTAATTTTGTATTGATTCTAAATAAGAACCTAAATGAAAAAGATTCAACCCACCTTAAAAATTATAGAACCTTCTTTTGGGAGTTCCTTCACTATTACCCAATATGACGGAAATTCAAACAACAAATCCCACTTTTGGCATTACCATCCCGAAATCGAATTGGTCTATGTAAATGGTGGTGCCGGCAAACGCCAAGTGGGAAGCCATATTTCTTATTATACCAGTGGCTGCGTAATTCTTATAGGAAGCAACCTGCCCCATTGCGGTTTTACCGATGAAAATACGGGGAACAAAAAAGAAACGGTGATACAGATGAAGCCCGATTTCCTTGGCACTGCCTTTTTTGGAATTGCAGAAATGAAAAACATCCAGCATCTCTTCAATCGAGCCAAAGCCGGTCTTGTCTTTATTGGTGCAACCAAAAAAAGATTGGGAGACAAAATAGAACTTATGGAAAATCAGTTGCCGTTTGAAAGATTGCTCACTTTGCTCTCTATTCTAAATGAAATGGAAGAGGCCACCGAATTCAAGGTTTTGAATGCCGAAGGATTTTCGATGGAAATGCAAATGCAGGATAACGACAAAATAAACACGATTTTCAATTATGTAAAAGATAATTTCCAGCAACAAATACCCCTTGACGAAGTGGCTGTATTGGTCAGCATGACGGTTCCTTCTTTTTGCCGTTATTTCAAAAAAATAACCCAAAAAACATTTACCCGGTTTGTCAACGAATACCGCTTGGTACACGCTTCCAAGCTATTGGCGGAAAAACCCATCAGCATTACCGAAGTTTGTTTCGAAAGCGGCTTCAACAATTTTAGCTATTTCAATAAATCGTTCCAGGAATTCACGGGCAAAAGCGCCTCGCAATATCGAAAAGAACATCGTTCGGTTATGGTTTAATGAATGTCTATACAATGTAATACCATTTAAAATCCGATTCTAACTCCCTCTCCTTTGGAGAGGGTTGGGGTGAGGATAAACAAAAATCCCGCTGATACGAATATCAACGGGAATTTTAACTAACTACTTTTAACTAACCTAATTGTTTATTCTGATATCTAAACTTCCTGTTACTTTGGGTTTTCCACCATTAGTTCTGTAATAGACATCATCTTGGGCATTCGAATTTTGTTGACTATAATCATAATTGTTGTAATCATTATTATTTGAGGTGTATTGATAATCTCTGCCTCCATTCACGGCTCCAACAAAATCAACAATTTGACCACGATGGTTATAAATAATTTGCAAACCACCTACTTGTGTCAAAGCATAACGATTGTAGTTCATATAAACAGAGCCTGCTCGCTTGATTCTGCCATAGGCATCATAGTTTACGAACACGTTTCCCACTCGTCTTATTCTTCCTTTACTGTCGTGTTCCACTTTCACGCCGTAATCGCGCGTCACGTAAGTTCGTCTTTCAATATTCTTTTTGTTTGATCTATAATACAGGCCCCCATTCGAAGGATGTGTATTAAAATCAAATTGTCCGTCGGCGAATATGTAAAACTCAATGCCTCTTTCCACAAACACGATGGGATCGGCATTTCTAAAATCAACAGCAGATCTTCTTTCGTTTCTATCTCCTGCATTGGCTACAACACCTCCCATAAGGAAAATGCTGGCTACTAAAAGGGTAATTTTTCTCATGATATGTATAATTTGGGTTTTGCCTACTCTTGAGCTTTTCGGCTTTCGCTTTTCCAATTGGTTTGATTGGGTATATCCAAGTAGCGTGCCAAAGATTTGAATCAAGAATTCGTGTTTTTAAAACATTTATCAATTAAAACCAAATAATTCACTCATTATTAGCATTTTAAAAATAAAAATAAATTTTAAAAAATATAAGAATTGGCTGTTCTTTAACTAAAACTCAACTTTGCATTATTCCTTTTTCCGGGGTTTTAACCCATAAAAAATCACTCTAAAAATTAAAATGTGCGCAAAATCTAGTTTTCAAAACCCAAAATTCAACTCGAACGATTGCCAATAAAAACCTAAATTAAAAACAGTCAAAACCAGAATGGATTATTTTTGCAGCACAAAATAAATTGGCAAAGCCAATAAAGGAATCGCAATATGGAAAATAAATTGAAAGTGCAGATTTGGTCGGATATTATGTGTCCGTTTTGTTATATAGGAAAAAGAAGAATAGAAGAAGCTTTAAGCCAATTCGAACACAAAGAAGCTGTTACCATCGAATGGAAAAGCTTTGAATTGGATGCCGGTTTCATTCCTTCACCGGAAGACAACGTAATCGAACACTTGGCAGAAAAATACAGAAAAGATACCGATTGGGCACAAACTATGGTCGACAATATGACCGAGAACGCAAAAACAGCGGGACTGGATTTTCATTTCGAAAAAGCCGTTTTGGCCAATTCCCACAACGCCCACCGATTGTTGCATTTGGCTAAAAAATACAATCTCGCCAACGAATTGGAAGAATTACTCTTCAAAGCCTATTTAACAGACGGCAAAGATTTAAACAATTTGGATACATTAAGCCAATTGGGAATAGAAATAGGTCTCGAAGCCGAAGCCGTTGCCCAAGTTTTGCATTCCGATGCTTACAGCAAAGAAGTGAAACAAGACATTCAACAAGCCAATGCCATAGGCGTTCAGGGCGTTCCGTTTTTTGTTTTCGACAATAAATATGCCATTTCCGGCGCACAACCTGCAACGGCTTTTTTGCAAACATTGGAAAAAGTATGGCAAGAAGGACAATTTGATTCGAAAATAACTTTGGTAAACAGCACGACCGAGAATAGTTGCGACATCAACGGATGCGATTAAACTGATTTGGAACACATCTCTCGAGTTCGCTCGAGAGACACCTCCAACCTTTTTATTTATCAACAATCCCCAAAATTAACTTTTCACCCACACTTCCATAAGCGGCTATTAAGTAATTTTACAGGATGTATGCTTTAGTCGATTGCAATAATTTTTACGCTTCCTGCGAACGTGTTTTTCAACCGAAATTCAACGGAAAACCCGTTGCGATATTATCCAACAACGACGGCTGCGTGATTTCCAGAAGCAACGAAGCCAAGGCTGCTGGCGTTCCGATGGGCGCTCCGGCATTTCAAATCAAGGAATTGGTCAAAGAAAAAAACGTTAAATTGTTTTCTTCTAATTATCCACTTTATGGCGATTTGAGCAATCGGGTGATGGCAATTTTAGGTCAGTTCACACCCAATCTGGAAATTTACAGCATTGACGAAGCTTTCCTGAATTTCGACGGTTTGACTATTCCGGATTATCACGATTATGGTCTCCAAATGAAAACCCGTGTCCAGAAATGGGTTGGAATTCCGGTTTGCATTGGCTTTGCCGAAACAAAAGCTTTATCGAAAGTCGCCAACAAAATTGCCAAGAAATTCCAGGACAGGACAAAAGGCGTTTATGTTATCGACTCCGAAGAAAAACGCATCAAAGCCCTGAAATGGACCAAAATTGAAGATGTTTGGGGCATTGGTTATCGAATGACTAAAAAGGTAAAATTGCGAAACATCAACACTGCTCTCGATTTTATCCAACCGCAACACGAAGCCTGGATCAGGAGAGAAATGGGCGTTGTTGGAATGCGCTTGAAATATGAGTTGGAAGGAAAATCGGTTTTGGACTTGGAACCCATCGTCGAACAAAAGAAAAGCATAGCCATCACCCGAAGTTTTCCCAAACAAATTGCCGATTTCGATTTGTTGCGCGAACGCGTGGCGACTTTTGCTTCGGTTTGTGCCGAAAAATTGCGAAATCAAAAATCCTGTTGCCACACGATTATCGTGATGTTGGTCATTGACAAACACAGTGTCCAAACTTCGAAATATTATTTCAACATGGCAGTAACCTTGCCTTTTGCGACCAATTCGACCCTGACCATTTCGAACACGGCAATTGACATATTGAAAAAATTGCACAAAGGAAACGAACATTTAAAATTCAAGAAAGCAGGCGTAATCGTAACCGAACTGATTGATGAAAACCGAAAACAATTTCAATTATTCGATGAAGAAAACCCAAAACATTTGGCCTTGATGCAAGCAATGGACAAACTGAATACCAAAATGGGCGACAAAAAAGTGAAATTGGCGACCCAAAATTTGAGCCTGACCTGGAATATGAACCAAAATCATCTTTCACCCAGATTCACAACCAACTTCAACGATATTCTCGAAATACGATGTCAATAAAAAAAGACCAAAAGCTAACGTTCTTCAATCCAGATTTTGAAAGCGACCTCCGAATTCCTTTCATAAAAGAAGGTGTTTCGGCTGGATTTCCCTCGCCTGCGGCCGATTTTATGGAAAACGGCATCGATTTGAACAAGGAATTAAGCGAAAATCCTTTGGCGACTTTCTACATAAAAGTCAAGGGAAATTCGATGATTGACGCCGGCATCAACGACAAAGATGTGTTAGTCGTGGACAGAAGTCTCGAACCCCAAAACAACAAAATCGCCATTTGCTTCATCGACGGCGAATTCACCGTGAAACGCATCCAAGTCGAAAAAGACTGCTTGTACCTGATGCCCGAAAACCCCAATTATCCTCCCATAAAAGTCACCGAAGAAAACCAATTAATCATTTGGGGAATTGTGACTTATGTAATAAAGAGGGTTTAAAACCTCTTAATCCTGTTTTCCATCAACTTTAGATATTTTTCTTTCATCACGTCCGACAAAAAGGATATTTCTACCAACTCCGTCCATTTAGATACGCTTTTGTTCATATCAGATAAAATGACATCAATGGTTTTATCGTTAAGTTCCAACCTTTCTTTTGCGTAATAATCTATCAATTCCGTTGACTTGAAATTACTCTTTTTACCTTTGAGAGACAGGGCTAATTCCTCCTGTGGATTTTTAATGGAAATGGAAGAATTCAAAAAATCATAAACTGGAGCCAAGGTTGTTTTCCCCGCTTTTGTAATTACTGAAAAATTCTTTAAGTGCATATCTTCATTGCCTGTTATAAAACAAAATAAAACGCGTTTAAAGAAATCGGCTTTGGCTATTGCTGGAAAAGTACAGAACTCATCAATTACTTTAACCAATTTTTCCATCGTGTAATCATACTTCGTGTCTCTTGAATTTCCGGACAATTGTGCAAAATCCTCAGTGGCATATTTTTTACCTTTACTATATCGGTCAAATCGTTTGATAAAATAAGAAAGACTGCCGTCCTTGGAATAAACCAATCCGTGAAAAGGAACCTCAAGTCCGTAAACTTTGGCCATTTTCATCGTTACATCTTCATTTTCGGGCAATTCTAGAAAAATATCATTTTGAGGTTTGATAATATAATTGCCAAACTGGTCCACAATTTCAAACTGTTGCTTCACTACCGAAATAACGGCACTTAATTTGGGTTGAACGCCTTGAATAGACAATTTATTCGCCCGATTGGCCGCTTCTTGCCTTTGTTCGGCAGCGGTAAATGGCAAATCATTTAATGCCGTAAGTTTCGGAGCAATCAGTCGAAGTCCTTTTTCACTGTATTTTTCAGTGCCACATAATTCGTACGTAATCGGGCATCTATTCATCTTTCCATTCTTTTACCGTTACTGCTCCCACCAAATCATTTCCTGTAGCCACAAGTTGAGAAAAATAATCATTTTTATCAATTTTACCTATTTTCAAAAGTCCTTCAAGCATTATCCCTTCTGGCAATAAGCCTTCAAAAAAAGAGGGGAATTTGGCAAATGAATAATGCTTGGCAGTCAATGGCATAGTCAAGGATACGGGTTCTCCTTCATAATTGTCGTCATAGGTAAATTGATACCCGCCAGCATTGTCTTCCATCAATATTCCTGCCCTTTTATCGTGAACCAGTATTGTTGCTTTTCTCATCATTATTTATGGATTGGACTTTTAAATTGCACTTCGATATTCAATACTTTCAGTATCGCCAAAAGATTATTCCAACGAACCGTTTCTTTATTTTTCTCAATATCAAAAACGGTAGTCTTCCCTACTCCCGCCAGATTTGCCAATTCTAATTGTGTCAATCCTGCTACTTTACGATGCTCTTTTATGAAGAGACCTAAATTAAAATCATTCATACTTTACCGTTTTAGCAGTAAAAATAGACAAATATATCTTTCGTTAGAGTGCTTTCACAACAAAATAGTTGTTTTTTACTGTTATAGCAGTAAATAATACATAAAACACGAAATACTGATTGAATAAACAGATAGAATTTGGTTTTTTACCGTTATGGCGGTATTTTAAAGAATTTGGTTTTCTGGTAAAAAAATACATCTACTATTCCCAATTTGAACAAAGTAAAAAACAGTTAATCATTTGGTGAATTGTGACTTATGTGATAAAGAGGGCGTGATAAAAAGTAAATATATTCTTTAATTTATTATATTTGAATTGTCTCACGCTATCAATAATTCAAAAATTATAATCGTAATTTTAGCTTAAGACAACCACAATCTAAACTAATAAAAACGTTGCTTGAATAATAATTGTTATTTAGTAACGAATTAATTACATTTGCAAAGAATTAACCAATGAGGAATTTACAATTTACAGATGAGTTTTTAGAATTTATTAACCAATCTGAAAGCAATGTCAAGATTAAAATAAATTACTTATTCGAGGTAATAAAAACCCAAACGGTAATTAACGCTAAGGTCGCCAAGAAGTTGGTAAATACCGATTTTTATGAAATACGAATACAGGTTAATAATGAATATCGTGTAATCGTATTTACATTAGACCACGATAATATAACCCAAAGCAAAGAGATCCTGTTCCTGAACGGGTTTATAAAAAAATCGACTAAAGACTACGACAAACAAATAAAAAAGGCAGCTAAAATATTGGAACAATGGAAAGAATAAAAATAAATATCGAAAAGTTAAAAAAAGAAACTCACAGCGTAAACGACTATCTAGACGAACAATACGGAAAACAAGGAACGCCTGAAAGAGAAGAGTTCTCAAAAAACGCCTTGGCTTTTTACTATGGCGAATTAATAAAAGAAAAACGCAAAGAAAAACACCTTACCCAACAGCAACTCGCTGACCAAATAGGCAAAGAACGTGCCTACATTGCCAAAATAGAACAAGGCAAAACCGATTTACAAATATCCAATTTTGTACAAATTATCAATGCGTTGGGAATGACTTTGCAATTGACAGAAAGTTAGAAATAGGGAATCGTTTGGGGAATCGTGACTTATGTGATAAAGAAGGTGTGAAAGGAAATCCCCACTTTACGGGAAACCGTAAAACGAATGATTTTTAATAGATTACATTTGAGTATTTTTAATTTAAAAATGAAAAATATATTATGAAAAAACTTATTACAGTATTCGCATTATTTTTAGCTACAATTACATTTGCGCAATCAACAGCTTACCATTCAAACGATAAACTCGGAAAAAAAACCATAACAGGTCAATGGTTTATTTCAGGTGTTAAGCAAGATATGTTAATTATGGAACCCAGTACGGTTGCTTATGCAAAAGTATATCGCGAGTTGAAAAAAGCTTTAGCTTTTTATGATTTAAAATTTGATGAGCCTTTTGAAGATGAATCAGTTATATCTTCACTTTGTAAATCAGTTGAAGATTTTGAAATAATGGATTTAACAATAGGAACAAAAAGTAGCGAAATCAATATGGTTTGGAAAAGTGATATGGTCGTTATATCGTGGATTTGTAGTGCAGGTACTTATGGTATGGCAATAACAGAAAGATAAAATGATAAAAAAAAGGGAAAGGAAATGATTAAGATAATTTTATTAATCTTTCAGAAGACCTCAATTATCGCTCAAATAATTAATCCCGATTCATTAGACTCTTATCATTACAAAACAATCTATTATTCAATTAGTTTACTTTATATTCTTTCGAATATTTATATAAAATACAAAAGCAGAAAAAGTATAAAACCAAAAAAGCCTCTTCTTTCGAAGAGGCTTTTGTACCCGGAGCCGGAGTCGAACCGGCACGGTTTCCCACAGGTGTTTGAGACCAGCGCGTCTACCAATTCCGCCATCCGGGCTTCAGCAGACCGAAGCAACAACAGTTGCTTCACGCATTAAAAGAGAATTGTTGTAAAAGCAACCCCTTTTTGTTTAACACGGTGCAAATGTAAAAAATATTTTTAAACATTCTAATAAAAATACTGAAATTTTTCCTTTCAGAGTTCGATTTTATTCCTAAATTTGCACCTCGGTAAAACGAAAAAACACAACTAACTACAAAACAACAAATTAAATGTCCCACTTAGAGCCAGAAGCTAAAATTTTTGCGTGTTCAAAAAGTGTCTATCTCGCAGAGAAGATTGCAGAGGGTTACGGAATCCCATTAGGAAAGATTACAACCTCCAATTATAGCGACGGAGAATTCCAGCCGTCTTTCGAGGAATCTATAAGAGGATTGCGCGTATTTATTGTTTGCTCCACTTTTCCAAATGCCGACAATTTAATGGAATTGTTGTTGATGATTGACGCTGCCAAACGTGCATCGGCAAGACACATCACGGCAGTTATCCCTTACTTCGGTTGGGCAAGACAGGACAGAAAAGACAAAGCAAGAGTTCCGATTGGAGCCAAACTAGTCGCCAAATTGCTGGAAACAGCTGGCGCAACGAGAATCATGACAATGGATTTGCATGCAGACCAAATACAAGGATTCTTCGAGAAACCAGTGGATCACTTATTCGCATCGACTATCTTTTTACCTTATGTAGAAAGCTTGGGGTTGGAAAACTTGACCATTGCATCGCCTGACATGGGTGGATCAAAAAGAGCTTATGCTTATTCCAAATTCTTGGAGTCGGATGTGGTAATTTGCTACAAACAACGAAAAGAAGCCAATGTTATCGACACGATGGAGTTGATTGGAGAGGTAAAAGGAAGAAACGTGATTTTGGTTGACGACATGATCGACACCGGAGGCACATTGGCGAAAGCCGCCGATTTGATGATAGAAAAAGGCGCATTGAGCGTAAGAGCTATCTGTACACACGCCATATTATCGGGCGAGGCTTACGAAAAAATAGAAAATTCGAAATTAAGCGAATTGATAGTGACCGATTCTATTCCGTTGAAGAAAGAATCTAACAAAATAAGAGTAGTGAGTTGTGCACCTCTTTTTGCAGAAGTAATGCACATGGTGCACCACAACAATTCCATTAGCGGAACATTTTTGATGTAATTTATTACCCGAAAACCAAAAGCTAATCCAACAAGAGTTTAATTAATAACTATATAAATTTTTTTACAATGAAATCGATTACAATTAAAGGATCAGAAAGAGAAAGCGTGGGCAAAGTTGCTACTAAAGCCTTACGTAATGCTGGAGCGGTTCCTTGCGTGTTATACGGAGGAAATCAACCAGTGCATTTTTCAGCAGACGAAAGAGCATTCAAAACCTTGGTTTACACTCCAAACGCGCACACAGTTGTGATTGAATTGGAAGGAAAATCATTCAATGCCATCCTACAAGACATTCAGGTTCACCCTGTAACTGACAAGATTTTACACATTGACTTCTTTCAATTATTTGATGACAAAGAAATCACCATGGAAGTTCCTGTAAGAGTTGTTGGAGTATCTCCTGGAGTATTATTAGGAGGTGTGCTACGTTTGAACACTCGTAGATTAAAAGTAAAAGCGTTGCCAGCAAATCTTCCTGATTTTATTGACGCCGACATTTCTCCACTTGAAATGGGTAACAAATTGTATGTTACGAAACTAGTTTCTGACAACTACAAATTATTGCACCCAGACAACACTGTTGTTGCTCAAGTAAGAATTTCTCGTGCAGCGATGAAAGCAGCTCAAGAAGCAGCAAAAGCGGCAAAAGCGCCTGCAAAAGGAAAGAAAAAATAATCTTTTTTCAATCATTCAAGAAAGCATCAGTTGCAAAACTGGTGCTTTTTTTGTTTTATGCCATAAAGATTCTGGCTGTTTGAAAGTATTCGGCTTTAAAAAAAATCAAAAATTAAGTTTACTTTTGCAATATGCTAAAATGGTTCAACAGCCTGTTTTCAAAAACAGAAACAAAAGACAACACAGATTACATGAAACCGGAGGTTCACGAACACCAAAAAAACAATATGAAAAGCGTGAGTAATAAATTTTTAATCGTCGGACTCGGCAACATCGGTGCCGAATATGTCAACACGAGACACAATATTGGTTTTAAAGTGGTCGATTTCTTGGCCAGAAAAGAAGGAATCAATTTCGAAACCGTCAAACTCGGCGCATTGGCCGAATACAAGTTCAAAGGACGCACTTTCTTCTTGTTGAAACCCAACACCTACATGAACTTGAGTGGTAAAGCCGTACACTATTGGATGGAAAAAGAAAAAATTCCATTGGAAAACATCCTGGTCATCACCGATGATTTGAATCTTGCTTTCGGAACCATCCGCATCAGGAAAAAAGGCAGCGATGGCGGGCACAACGGACTCAAAAGCATTCACGCCACTTTAAACACAACTGATTATGCGCGTTTCCGTTTTGGTATCAGCGACGAATTCAAAAAAGGAAAGCAAGTGGATTACGTCTTGGGCGAATGGGATGATGCCGAAAAAGCAGCCCTTCCAGAGCGCTTGGAACTGGCTTCCGAAATCATAAAATCCTTTGGAACCGCCGGGTTGGAAAACACGATGAGCGCTTTTAACGGAAAATAGAAAGGGAGGTTTAGTTTATAAAAACAAACTCTATAAACAAGCTATTTGCTAAATTTTCAGCATTTTATATTTGGAATTTGGAAAATACTTAACTTTGAAAAAAATACATGCAATAACAATGAAGACAATTACCCTCAACTCTCTCCATAAAATCATTGTAGTTCTTTGTTTTTTTGGTCTTGGCAATACATACGGTCAGAATAAAAGTACTACCAGCAAAACTCTATTTGGAAAAACCATTGCTACCGAAAACAAAAATCCGAACAACGGAATTATTCGTTGTGCAACGGTAGAATATGAGCAATATCTTCAAGAGAAGAACCCAAAAAGAATGACTAATGCCCAGTTTGAAGCTTGGCTGGCCCCTTTAGTAAACAAACAGAAAGCAGCCAGAACTAGCTCAAAAACTGCCGCACCAACTATCATAACAATACCAGTAGTTGTTCACGTGATTTATAATGGTCAACCCATTGGAACAGCGCCTAATATTACTGACGCACAAGTAGAATCGCAGATTACGGTACTAAACCAAGATTTCAGAAAAATGTTAGGCACTGCAGGAGGAGAAAGCACCAACCCTGTTGCCGCAGACATTGGAATTGAATTTGTTCTTGCAAAAGTAGACCCTAACGGAAATCCAACAAATGGAATTGACAGAGTAAGTATGTGCCAACCCTCTTGGTCAAGAACAGAAATAGATGAAACTGTAAAGCCAGCAACCATATGGGATCCAGCTCAATATATGAACATGTGGAGTGTTGAATTCTCAGATGCCTCTCTTCTAGGTTACGCCCAATTTCCAGACGCTTCAGGATTGAGCGGCCTGGCTCCTTCAGGTGGAGTGGCAAATACAGATGGAGTTGTCTCTCGTTATAATGTTTTTGGCAGCAATGACTTTGGCAGTTCCTTTCTATTAGTAGCCTCCCAATATAACAAAGGAAGAACGATGACCCATGAAGTAGGACACTGGCTTGGCTTAAGACACATTTGGGGCGATGGAGGTAGTCGTGATACAGACACAAAAGATTGTGATGCCTCTGATTATTGCGATGATACACCACAAGCAGGATGGGAAAACTATGATTGTGTCACCTCAGACTCCTGTCCTTTAGTAGCAGGAAATGACATGATAGAAAATTACATGGATTATACGAATGATACCTGCATGAACATCTTTACCCTAAATCAAAAAGACAGAATAATGACTGTTATGGCTAATTCTCCCAGAAGAAACTCTTTAAAAACCTCAACAAAAGGCACAGCAATTTCTTTATATGCCAATGATGCCGAGATTAAACTTGAAGCCAGTTGCGACACTCCAATTTGCGGAGCTTTGGCCAACCAAACTATTCAAAAAGTACTACTTTATAACCGAGGATCAAATAATTTAACCTCGGCAACCATAAATTACAATATCAATGGAAGCAGCAACAATGTATATAATTGGACCGGCAGTTTAGCTACCCACAAATTTGCCGTAATCAGCATTCTCATAAATTCCGCTACAAATGGAACTTTTAACGCCTCCGTTTCTACTGCAAATAGCGTTACCGATCAAAGAGCAACAAACAATTCAGCCTCTGGAAGTTTTCTTATCCCAATTCCTGCACCAAACTACACTTACACCAATTACACCTTTAGATTGCAACAAGACTTATGGGGAAGCGAAACTACCTGGAACCTAAAAGACGGTTCTGGAGCAATATTATTCAGCGGCGGCCCTTATGCAGACACCAAAGATTCAACAACTTTACCCAGCTTGATAACTGAAAACTGGACATTAACTAGCAATCAATGTTATACTTTTACGATAAACGATACTGAAGGAGACGGACTTTGCTGCAGTGGCGGCAATGGATATTATGACATTAAAGCAACAGACGGAACAGTAATTAGCTCTGGAACTTCATTTAAATCAAGTAAAACTTCAACTTTTACCACAGGCACACTTGCAAATGAAAAATTCGAAACTTCAACAGACATTTATCTTTATCCAAACCCCACAAAAGGAACTTTGAACATTCAATTTCCAAGTAATTTTGGCCTACCAGATAATTACGCCATCAGTAATGCTCTGGGGCAAAAAATTATACAAAAAGAAGTTTCAAAAGAAACAGATTTAACCATAAACACTGCAGCTTTAAGCAATGGCATCTATTTTATCACCATTGTAAAAGATAGCCTAAAAAGAACCTTACGATTCATCAAAGAATAGCTTTTTCAAATAAAAACAGGGAGGATTGATTTATTTCAATCCTCTTTTTTTATATGTTATTATTACCATAAATTTGCAGCATTAAAAAAAACCACGCTTTGAAGATTTTTCATTCCATCAACGATTTCAAGTCAACCAAAAAAACCATCCTCACCCTAGGTACCTTTGACGGCGTGCATGTTGGTCACAAAAAAATACTGGAAAAAGTTACCCAAAACACGGAAAACGGAAAATACGAAAGTCTGGTGCTTACTTTTTTTCCGCATCCTCGAATGGTTTTACACGGGCAATCCGAAGTTAAACTACTCAACACGATTGACGAAAAAATAAATTTATTGGAAAAAGCAGGCATTCAAAATCTTGTTATCCATCCTTTTGACGAAAAATTTTCGAGATTGACTGCCGAAGAATTTGTCAAAACCGTTCTTGTGGATCAATTCCATATCAAAAAAATAATTATCGGCCACGATCATCGTTTTGGGAAAAACAGAACGGCCGACATCAATGACTTGATAGCTTTTGGACAACAACATAATTTTGAAGTGGAACAAATTTCCGCACAGGAAATAAACGATGTCTCGATAAGTTCCACCAAAATTAGAAACGCCTTGATGGAAGGAAACATGGCTTTGGCCAATGAATATTTGGGCTACGACTATTTCTTGACAGGAACCATTTCTAGAGGAAAACAATTGGGAAGAACCATCGGATTTCCAACGGCAAACCTTAAAATTGAAGAAAACTACAAACTCATTCCGCAAAACGGCGCTTATGTGGTCAAAAGCACAATCGACCAAAAAACGGCGTACGGAATGATGAATATTGGCTACAATCCCACGGTAGCAGGTGAAAATTTATCCATCGAAATCCACTATTTTGATTTTGACCAGGACATTTATGACCAAAAAATAGCGGTTTCCATTCTCGAACGCCTTCGCCCCGAACAAAAATTTGGCTCTGTCGATCTACTGAAAGAGCAATTAAAGAAAGACAAACAAACGGCGTTAGAGTTCATAAACAAAAGATAGTCATTCGTTAAATTTCAGTTTATTTCACAACAAATTAGCGTTGTTTTTGTAAATTTGATATTGTCTCTGTTCATTCTTCGATGAAGTATAGTTTTTAACCTTTAAAAACCAATAGCATGAAAATATCAAAAGAAGTTTTCAATGGAGCCACGATCTTCGTTGGAATTAGTGTTTATTTTTTATTAATGAACGCTTTGGGATTTGCAGACATGTTTTACTTACGTCTCTTCAATATTGTATTCGTTTATTATGGCGTTAACAAAACAATTCAAATGAATGTTGCCGAAGGGAAAAAGACTTTTGTTTACAATGCCGTTTCGGCAATGATGACCTCACTTGTAGGCGTGGTATTAAGTATTGCCGGATTGATTGTTTACAGTTACATGCAAGGCGGGGACAACTATGTACAATCCTTGTCGGAAACCTTCTTGTTTGGCGGAAACCCCTCCGTCGAAACCTATAGCATCAGTTTGTTGTTTGAAGGAGTTGCCTCTTCGATAATCGTCACTTTGTTTGCCATGTTGTATTGGAACAATCGATTTACGGCAGATTAGTGCTCAATTCATAAAATGTAGTATTGAATCTGTTTTTCAGCAACACATCTTTGTCGATTGGAACAATTTGACTGCTTTTGACGCACCAAAAAATCACATAGATGAGCATCACAAGACACGACTGGACGAAAGAAGAAATAATCGCCATTTACAATAAACTCTTGATGGAATTGCTATATGAAGCAGCCACCATTCACAGGCAACATCACGATCCAAATGTAGTTCAAATATCTACTTTAATATCGCTTAAAACAGGAGGTTGCTCTGAAGATTGCGGTTATTGTCCGCAAGCAAAAAGATACCACACTTCCATCAAGACCAACGATTTAATGACTGTAAGCGAAGTCAAAGAACAAGCAACAAAAGCAAAAGAAAATGGTTCGTCACGAGTTTGCATGGGAGCCGCTTGGCGAAACGTGAAAGACGGCGAAGATTTTGACCAAGTGCTGGAAATGGTTCGTACCATCAACAAAATGGACATGGAAGTGTGTTGCACACTAGGAATGATTACCGAAAATCAAGCACAACATTGACACTTCCGTAGAATATTATAAAGAAGTAATTTCGACTCGTGGATTTGAAGACCGTTTGGAGACCATCGCGAATGTACGTAAAACCAATATTACCGTTTGTAGCGGTGGAATTATCGGGATGGGAGAAAGCCTTGAAGACCGAGCAGGAATGCTAATAGCACTTTCGACCTTGGATCCTCAGCCGGAATCCGTGCCAATTAACGCCTTGGTTCCCGTTGAAGGAACGCCTCTTGAGGACGAAAAACCCGTTGAAATCTGGGAAATGATTCGAATGGTAGCCACAACTCGAATTGTTATGCCGGCAACTCAAGTTCGTCTTTCGGCAGGAAGGGTAAACTGGAGTCGCGAAGGTCAGGCCATGTGCTTTTTGGCTGGAGCCAATTCCATTTTTCAGGCGACAAATTGCTTACCACTCCTAATAATGACCTTGACGAAGACATGAAAATATTCGAAATTTTGGGATTAAAAAACCAACAACCTTTCGAAAAGACTTATAAAAGCGTATCTGTTGAAGCTGCCGATTCCAAGTTTCCTCCTCTTGGCGAAAAACCAAAATGGTCTCGCCCAGGACACTCGATTGAAAGAAATCTGGAAGCCAGCACAAAAGGAAAATAGCATCTCAATTTTTCATCTAAAAAAATCCCGTTCAGTTTATAATTTCTGAACGGGATTTTTTATGCTCTATGTTGTCGACTAGTAAATAATTTTATCGGTAACCATCTTGCCGTTTTGCAAAATCGTTTTCACGACCAAAACTTGATGACTTGAAACAAAATCAGTTATTAATAATTCGCTATCATTCACGTTGTCTTTTTTATAAATCTGTTTTCCAGACAAATCGTAAAACTCTACTTTATCAATCGTTTCGACAAAGGAATTAATTTTTATTTGTTTGTTTTTAACCGAAACAACAACTTGATTAACAGTTGCGTCAAAGTCATTTGTCGCCAGTGTTTTATCGGAATATTTCAATACAAACCGATCGTCAAAAGTTCCTGCTGCAGTGTCAAAAGTGTACTTTCCGTTTTTTAAATTAAAAACCGTATTGTTCAACTTGTCTTCTAAAAACACCGATTGATTAGCCAAAACACCATCAACTTGGCCAATATTTATGCTAAATGTTCCGCTTATTGTTGTTCGGTAACCTAAAGGCACTTGGTCATTTTCGTCAAATGGCAAGGCACGACCTTGAATGGTCAAATTCTTGTCTTGATTTATACTGTAAAAATCAACGAACTCGTTGCCATCAAAACTTACTCCGTCAAAACGGCCGTCATAGTCGTTAGTCGCATTGGTTACATAACCCACCAAGGTTTGTTTGAAAGCCCCTTTTGTATTAGTCATATTTAACCATATACGATTTTTTTCTATAGAACTTGCTACTTTTCCTTTAGGATTTCTAGTTTTGAAAAACTGGGAATTATCTAATACTGCTCCACCTGAACTTAACCTCATAGAATTGTTAAACACAATCTCATTAGTTCCTGAAATGGCAACTTTACTTAAAGCCAAGAAACCTTGTCCAGAAGCTATTTTACCATTCGGTATAGTACCTCCAGTTGATGCAGCTGTTCCCAAACCAACACCAACACCCCCAACGGCATTATAAGAGGCATAATCATCTGAGGTAAATGCATAAGCACCAGTTCCAAGACTAGCATTACTTGCATTTGCTGCTTGAATAGCCGTATTATGGGTCCAAAAATAAAGTGTTCCATCCAAAACTCCTGAATTATAATCTAAAAAAGCATCAGCATCCAAAGCCGATGGATAAGGATTTCCTATTAGATAAGAACTATCAGCAAGTACACTTGTAATTTTTTGAATACCATTATTAACTTTTCCTCTAAAAACCACCTCTGATGGATTATTACCAAAAGGCCCACTAGTAGGTGTTGGAACCATGACTATATACCCTTTTCCTGGAGTCATTGTGCTTGCAAACGACCAATCATTTCCATCATCATCAAGTCCATCATTATTTGCATCCAAAAAATTGGCCGGTAGGTATTCATAGGAATAACCTGTGTTCCATCCAAGAAAAGTACTGGCGATGTTCGTAGAAACAACAGGAGTTGACCAATACGTATAATCATACTTTTTAAAAGGAGTCGTAAATCTATGAATATTGGTGGTTCCTGAATTAGTAACTATCCCTGAATCATTTACCATCACTAAAGACCCTTTATCTAATACATCTAAAGTCCCATTTACCGTTAAATCATTCTGAATAACTACAAATTTTCCTTCCTCGACAGTCAATGTTGAACCTAAATTAATGATTACACTACAAGCATTCAAATCTCCATTAGAAGAAGTACTGTAATCGGCATTGATGATGACCAAATCATTACTTGTTGGCACACCAATTGGCGACCAACTTCCATTCCAAGTTTTGGTAACGAATTCTAAAGTTACACTTGTTGCTGTTGAGGTACCACAAGCGTTAGTGGTGGTAACATCATAAGTGCCTGCTGATAAATTTGAAAAGACTCCCGTTGCATTTGTTACTGCTGCAACTACCGGGTTCGTCCCGGTAACCGTATAGGTAATTCCTGTAGCTGCTAATGGCGTATTAACCGTAATCGTACCCGTTGAAACGGAGCAGGTAGGTTGTGTAGGAGTAACTGTTGGAGCTGAAGATAATGTATTTGTTGATCCAATAACTATTGGAGTGCTTACCGGACATCCCACAGCATCAGCATAATTCAAAGTATAGGTTCCAGAATCTAATGCTGTTCTATTTAAAGTAGTCGCTCCATATAACCAAGAAACATCCAAAACATTGACATTAACAGGGACATTTGCTCCTGATTGATACAAATCGATTGTTTTGGAATAAACTAAATTATTGGAAACATCGAAGAGTTCTAACAGCATATTTTGTCCTCGTTCTTGGCAACAATCAGTACGATTAAAAATTCTTAAATAATCAATATTTTTTCCGGATTTAAGGTCTATTTGAACCCAATCATTTATTCCATTAGCACCATGCCACATATTGCCATTAGTTGCTGGAATACCATCATTAACTTCGGAAGCTGGATAATCAGAAGAATAAGTAGAAGAAGCTGTTGCCTCAGCACCTCCAGAAGAAAGTGCTACATTGGTTCCTGTAAATATTTCAAAAGCTTGAATTTCGGCCACTTGTTGACTTGCAGCGTATTTTTGAGTCAATTTAACATATCTTACATTAGTAAGTCCTCCTGAAAAAACAGGCGAAATACTACCATTATTAGATATAGGACAAGTTTCATCAACTTTGTTTGGAGTGATTGTTACTCCGATTACAGTAAGAGATTTAGTCACAGATGAAGTACAACTACCAAAGTTCTTTGTATAAACCACTTTAACAGTTCCTGATGAAACACCAGTAACAACCCCACCGCTTGTAATTGTAGCACTTCCCGTTTCGTTTACAATAGACCAAGTCCCACCAGAATCAGAATTGGTAAAAGCAGGTGTCGTTGAATTAACACACACTGAAGTTGCTCCTCCTGAAATGGCTGCAATAGAATTATAACCCACTTTAGTAAATGTATATACATTTGAATTAACACTTGTTCCGCAGTAATTATTCGAACGTACTCGACAATAATAGGTAGCTCCATTTGTTAAACCAACAAATTCGTATGACCAAACATTCCCCATATCTTTATTTTGATAACCAGGCAAATAATTTGTAAAACCACTATCTGTTGCCACATCTAAAAAATATTTATCCATAGTTTTATTATCCCATTGAATAATATAACTAGTACAAGTGGCATATATATTGGTTATAGTAGTTGCATTAGCCGCTGGATACATATATGAAACATTTGAAACATTGTTTGCAGTGATGTTATTGGAGCAGCTTGATGAGGCAAGTTTATCGACTCTGATAGTTGTACTTGCAGTTGCATTTACAATAGCTACATTTGCTGTAAAAGTACCTGAACCTGCAGTAGTAACAGTCATAGGAGCTGTATAGGATGTTGAATTACCGTTATAACCCAAACTGTAAGTTACTGTGTAATTGCCTACTGGCAAAGACGCAGGAGTAGCTGTAATCGTTGCCGTCGCAACATTATCCGTCTTACAAGCAGGAGTAGCTGAAACACTAGTAATACTATATGTTGGACAAGTCCAAGATAAAATTACCTGTCCATTACCTCCACCTCCACTTGAACTACCATTTTCTCCTCTTTCACCACCTCCACCTCCAGGAAAAGAACCATTTATTCCATCATTATTTTTACTTCCACCATTTCCACCTTTTCCACCTCCTGTTGTGCCTCCAGCACCTCCAGCACCTCCATTATTATCACTAGTGTTAGAACCTGCTCCACCTGCTAATGATTTGCCACCTGCACCTCCTCCTCCTGCGCCCCCATTACCACCTGTACTAGACCCACCATTTCCTCCATTAAATTTTATAGCACCCGTGCTTGCAGAAGCCAAACCACCTGTTCCTGAATTAGCACCTCCCTTACCTCCTTTTGCAATAACTAGACTACCAAAACTAGAATCTTCACCATCACCACCAGTACCTACAGTTGCTCCTGCGCCAACTTTAATGGTGTAATTACCTCCTGATATTACTGTTAGACTATTACTTCCTGCAAAAGCTCCACCTCCTCCAGCTTTGTCATCTGGATTAGATCCTCCACCTCCAGAACCCCAAGCCTGCACATTTAAAGTTGTTACACCAGCAGGAACATTAAAAGTATAAGTTCCAGGTGTACTAAAAGTTTGAGATTGCCCAAAAGAAACCAAAGGCATTATAGAAACAAACAAAACCATCAACAACAAACGAATTGATATTGATGGTTTTGATGACAATGCGGTATTTTTTATTGAACTTAAGTAGGATTTATTCATAATTTTGTATTGTACTTTTTTAAATCGGGGCTGAATTCTATACTTTGAAATTCGATGGGGCGAGCAAAGTAGTTTTCAAGGCGCAAAATTAGTTTTTATTAGTCGAGATGAATAAAAAACCCGATGAAGTACAATTTTTATCGTTATTCTACTATTTTATGACTGGATGATTCGTTTTTCTTAGCAAAAAACTTGAAATTAACCAAAAAAACACGTTTTGAAATGCCTCCACAAAAAACCTTAACAACTTAATTAACAGCTAATATAGATTGCGGGATGAAAAACCGACTTATAGAATTTTTTAAGAGAAAAATTTAATTACAACACTATTTTTTTTAATAAATCAAGCGCAGTAGAGATGAATAATTGCTCTCGCTGCGCTCGATATGACAATTTTATTATACTAAAATCGAATTAATACTTAACACCTATTTTTTATTGTTTGATGACGATTTTTTTACTGGTTTCGCCTTTCGTAGTTTTGACTTTTACAATATAAATTTCGGAATTTATATTGTTCATTGGAATCTGGATATTGGCTTGTTCTCCTTCTTTTATATCCCAACAGCTAATTTTTTGACCTGACATATTGAATAAGGTTACCGAATTTACTACTGCATCCTCTACATTATTTCTGATAATTAGTGTTTTATGATTATTTGAATATAGGACAACAATTCCATCGCTTGCATCCATTTCGTCAACACTTAATGTTTTGTCTGATGGTTTATACTTCAAAACAAAACGATTGTCAAAAGTTCCTGCTTCCGTCTCAAAAGTATAATTTCCGTTTTTTAAATTAAAAACCGTATTGGTCAACTTGTCTTCTAAAAACACCGATTGATTAGCCAAAACACCATCAACTTGACCAATATTTATGCTAAATGTTCCGCTTATTGTTGTTCGGTAACCTAAAGGCACTTGGTCATTTTCGTCAAATGGCAAGGCACGACCTTGAATGGTCAAATTCTTGTCTTGATTTATACTGTAAAAATCAACGAACTCGTTGCCATCAAAACTTACTCCGTCAAAACGGCCGTCATAGTCGTTAGTCGCATTGGTTACATAACCCACCAAGGTTTGTTTGAAAGCCCCTTTTGTATTAGTCATATTTAACCATATACGATTTTTTTCTATAGAACTTGCTACTTTTCCTTTAGGATTTCTAGTTTTGAAAAACTGGGAATTATCTAATACTGCTCCACCTGAACTTAACCTCATAGAATTGTTAAACACAATCTCATTAGTTCCTGAAATGGCAACTTTACTTAAAGCGAAGAAACCTTGTCCAGAAGCTATTTTACCATTCGGTATAGCACCTCCAGTTGATGCAGCTGTTCCCGAACCTACACCAACACCCCCAACGGCATTATAAGAGGCATAATCATCTGAGGTAAATGCATAAGCGCCAGTCCCAAGACTAGCATTACTTGCATTTGCTGCTTGAATAGCCGTATTATGGGTCCAAAAATAAAGTGTTCCATCCAAAACTCCTGAATTATAATCTAAAAAAGCATCAGCATCCAAAGCCGATGGATAAGGATTTCCTATTAGATAAGAACTATCAGCAAGTACACTTGTAATTTTTTGAATACCATTATTAACTTTTCCACTAAAAACCACCTCTGATGGATTATTCGCAAAAGGACCACTTGCAATAGGTGTTGGAACCATGACTATATACCCTTTTCCTGGAGTCATTGTGCTTGCAAACGACCAATCATTTCCATCATCATCAAGTCCATCATTATTTGCATCCAAAAAATTGGCCGGTAGGTATTCATAGGAATAACCTGTGTTCCATCCAAGAAAAGTACTGGCAATGTTCGTAGAAACAACAGGAGTTGACCAATATGTATAATCATACTTCTTAAAAGGAGTCGTAAATCTATGAATATTGGTGGTTCCTGAATTAGTAACTATCCCTGAATCATTTACCATCACCAAAGATCCTTTATCTAATACATCTAAAGTCCCATTTACCGTTAAATCATTCTGAATAACTACAAATTTTCCTTCCTCGACAGTCAATGTTGAACCTAAATTAATAATTAGACTACAAGCATTCAAATCTCCATTAGAAGAAGTACTGTAATCGGCATTGATAATAACCAAATCATTACTCGTAGGCGCACCCGCAGGTGACCAACTTCCATTCCAAGTTTTGGTTGACAAAGTATTTATTGTAACATTGGCAACAGCAGAGATACAACCTGAAGAATTTTTAGCAGAAATCGTATGTGAAGATCCCTGGGCTAATCCAGAATAAACTAAAGTTGTCGAAAAAACACCGCCATCAAAACTATAGGTTTCTCCAGCAACTCCAGTTATTGTTATCGTAGCAGTGGTAATTGCGCAACTGGGCTGTGTTATTGCAATTGTTGGAGTGTTTGGCAATGCGTTTATTGTTACCCTGGCTGTAGAGTCGCCAAAGCCAGTTGTTCTAACACAACCTTTTGCATCGGTAATTGAAACCAAAGTATAATGCGTTGTAACTATAGGATTAGGAAGCACATTAAAAGTAGTTGAGTCATCATTTGCAATAGTCACTGACGCAGTGGCATTGGTAGTATCATTTCTATATATCAAAGTATAAGGATATACCCCTGAACCATTATTGGCATCAAATGTCAAGGTTGTCTGCTCTCCTACACAAAAAGAAGAACCGCTAAATCCATTTGTAACATTGTTTACTAATGAGGCAACAACAACTGTTGCTGTTTGTGTGCAACCATTACTGTTCCTGTAAGTTATTACACTTGTTCCTTCCGAAACTCCCGTTACCACACCTGAACTGCTTACTGTTGCCACAGAAGTTGTGGCCGATGTCCAAGGTGTTGTGGCGTTGGCCGTAGCAGAGCCTGTTAAATTGGTAGTCGATCCTTCACAAACATTCAAATTACCTGTTATGGTTGGCAATGGATTTACGGTTGCAACAACAGCTTTACGCTGCGTCGTAAATAATCCTACTGTAGCATCAGCATAATAAGTAGTTGTAGTTGATATTATAGGTGTCGTGTATGTGTTGCTACTTCCTAAAGTTCCCGTTTGTAAAAGATTGCCACCACTTGCTGCATCATACCATTTAATCGTTGCCGATGCTGATGGAATTGCTGTGGCCGTAAAAGAAAAACTTCCAGAACCACAAACAGATGCTGAAGCAGGAGAAATATTAACAATGTTATAACCTCCGCTAACCATTACTTCATTAAAAGTCGGAATCGTACTTCCTCCTCCAGCACATACGGCTACTTCAACTGAACCGATAAAAATAGAATTATTATTACTGCAATCTCCTAATAAACCACCCGTGCTTACTTGAATAAGAGTATTAGAAGGCAATATTATCTTAGATTTTTTATCAAATAGAATTGAACCTGAAGGCGATACAACAATAAGTGATGTTGTATTTATTGTATGAGAACTATCTGGCAATAAAACCAATTGTCCATATATCGTAAAAGTTGAAATAGTTACTGGCGTACTAA
This sequence comes from Flavobacterium limnophilum, assembly GCF_027111315.2. Lineage (GTDB taxonomy): Bacteria > Bacteroidota > Bacteroidia > Flavobacteriales > Flavobacteriaceae > Flavobacterium > Flavobacterium limnophilum. Next base: position 3,601,069 of record NZ_CP114289.2, read on the forward strand.
TCATGGTTACAGTTGATCCAGTTGGTATTACAACATCATCAGATGATGAAGGCACTCCGCTTGGTGACCAGTTAGCAGCTGTATTCCAATTACCTGATGTTGCATTATAAGTTTTTGTCACTGCAAAAACCACAGTTTGAACCAAAACTAAAAAAAAAGTAAGAAGTATTTTTTTTACCATAACCTTTATATTTTTAAAATATGCTAAACCCACATAATTCAAAAAGATAAAAACGTAGGTTGTGTACAAATCAACCACTTATCAGTAATAGCTCAAAATTTTTTCGTTAAAATACCCATTTATCTGTTATACAACTATCATGCAGGGATTAAAATGGTGTTATTTGAAAGTCCAATTAAAAACCCGAAATTTGGATTTTGGTTGCCAAATCATTTCAAACAACACCAACTCATGAAAGACGTTTTCTCCATAAAAGAAGCCATTCAAAAAATAGAATATTTTTGTGCCTATCAAGAACGTTGTCACGATGAAGTGGTTTCGAAGTTGCGCTCGATGAAAATGTATTCAGAAGAAATCGACCAAATAATGGTACATCTCATCTCAGAGAATTTTCTCAACGAAGAACGCTTTGCCCGCAGTTTCGCCAGAGGAAAACACCGCATCAAACATTGGGGGAAAATCAGGATTGTCAACGAATTGAAGTCTAAAAACATCTCGCAAACCCTCATCAATATTTCACTCAAGGAAATCACTCCTGAGGAATATTTGGAAACTTTTCATACATTGGCCGAAAGGCATTGGGAATCCATTCGAGAGAAAAATGTGTTGAAAAAGCGAAAGAAATTCTGTGATTATATGCTTCGACGCGGGTTTGAAAGCAACTTGGTTTATGAAAAAGTGAAGGAGTTGGAAAATAGTGGTCAGTAATCAGTTTTTGAGTGTTCATTCCCAAGGAATTCCCAAATCATTATATAAAAAAGTCCCGCTTTTTATAGCGGGACTTTAGTATTAAAGAGTGATCAACTATCTAAAATTATAGCGAATTCCAAACAATAAATTTCCTTTTGGCATTGGAACAAAATTCGTTTCGGTATATTCTGCATTGAAAATATTATTGGCGAATAAAGAAAATTCGAATGCCTTTAAAGTATAAGCAGCACCTAAATCGACAACCGAGTACGAATCGCCATTTGTTCTTTCAGCATAGCGATATAAAATCGAATTGGTAAAGTTTTTCAAGAATTGCATATAGTAACTCCCCACCACTTGATGCTTCATTGAATTGACAGAATATTGCGAAAAATTATAGCTGCTTTGTTTTACTTGGTCTTCTATCAAGGAATAGCCCAACTGTAATTTCTGGTTAAACGAATTAATTGGAAATGTATAATCGAGTTGTGTTTCAAAACCTTTAGTGGTCACATCCTGAATATTCTGCGGTTGCCAAGGATCTGTATTCTGCATTTTCACGTAATCAATCAATCGATTGGAGTCGCGATTGAAGACTGCTACGGAGGCATTAAACCGTGTCGTATTCCATTTCAAGCCTATTTCTTGCGAAAATGCTTTCTCTGGTTCCAATTCAGGATTCCCTATTGTGGTTGGCGATTTATAATTCAAATCGGTAAACGTTGGAACTCTATAGGTGTAACCCAAATTACCATAAACCCTTAGATTGTCTAGCACTTGATACCCAATATCAATTCCTGGAAAAGCAAAAAATTTGAAGTCCGAAAAATAAGTTACAGCCACTCCCGGCGTGATATCTATCTTGTTATTAAACAATTCGAGGCGATGTTCCAAAAAGAGAGTACTCACAAAACGGTTGTTGTCTCCGAGGTTATTGCTCGAAAGATATACTTTGGCAGTTTCTATTCCAAAACCCGTAATCCCAATATTTGAAGTGTACGATCCATTTAATTCGGCAGCAATTTTGTTTGAAATGTGCAGATTTCGGTAAATGGAAGGATTGTTTCTAACAAAAACATATTCGTCTTCATTTCGTCTCCAATAGACCCTTGGCTTCCAAGTAAAATTCCCCTTTTTGATCACTGTCGAAAAACCTATCAAACTCGCCATCGTTTCCTCATATTGATTAATGGCGGCCGGCGAAGCATAAAATCCGTTGGCACCAAAATTTCTATCCGAAAGAGAAATCAACATCGCAATGGGCAAATTCTTCTTGTTGAAAGTACTTTTCAAAACAAAATTTTGATTGTCGAAATCGGTGTTGAAACGATAGCCTTCGGATGTATTTTTGGAATAATGAATGATATGACTACTTTCGTCCAAATTAATTCCCGCGGTAACGGCAGCATTAAATTGATTGTAGGAACCGCCCTGAACGCTCAAGGAAACATCCGTGTCTGGCACATCTTTTGTGATGATGTTGATGGCGCCATTAAAAGCGTTTTGGCCAAATATACGAGCGGCAGGACCTTTTATAATTTCGATTCTTTTGATGACTTCAATAGGCAAAGCGAGATTCATCGTGTGATGTCCCGTTTGGGCATCATCTACTTTGATACCATCTACCAGCAGTAAAGTTTGGTCAAAACTTCCACCACGAATGTACAAATCGGCTTGCGTACCATTGGTTCCGCGACGTCTTATGTCGATACCTGCAATTTGCTGTAAAGCATCAGCAACATTGGTAACTCCCGCCTTTTTCATATCTTCAGCAGTAATCAACTGAATCGTTCTGGAGTTTTTGCTGAAAGGCAAATCAATCCTTGTAGAAGAAATAATGACTTCTTGCAAGGAATCTATCTTTGGTTTGTTTTCCTGTGCGGTTGCTATCAAAGAAGAGATAAATAAGGAAACTAAAAAGTATTTGTTTTTCATATGGCTGTTAAATTATTTTAAAACGCTGCAAAAGTCGTAACTTTCCGGACTATTAAAATAGTCCAGTTTTAAAATGATAGATAGTCCGGTCAATGCGTTGTTAAAAGAACTTCTCCACTTTGATAAATCAAGTGCCAGTTCGGTATATATCCAAATTTCCCAACAAATCATCAACGCCATTCAGCGTGGTTATTTGGCAGAAGGCACTTTGTTGCCCGGAACCAGAATCTTTAGTCAATTACTGCATATTCACAGAAACACGGCCGTGGCAGTCTATGACGAATTGGCTTCTCAAGGTTGGGTCGAAATAATGGCCAATAGAGGCACTTTTGTATTGGTTCCTGAACAAAAAACAGCTTCCATAAAAGCGGGTTCGAACCGAATAGGAGACCTTAATAGTTTTGCCGAAGCAACCGGATTTCCATTTCAAACCTCTTTTAATTTATCATCGACACAAGAATTTTCGGAAGCAAAATACGAATTAAATGATGGGCAACCTGATTTGAGGTTGCATCCCATTCACGAGTTTTCCAAATGGTATGGTGCTTCGATGAAACGGAAATCACTGATTTCAAACTGGAATTACAATAAAAAAACAAGGTATTCGGTTTTTGAAAACCAATTGTGTAATTATTTGAATGCCACAAGGGGACTTCACATTAAACCCGAAAACGTCATCAGCACCAGAAGCACCGAAATGAGTTTGTACATTATTTCGCAACTTTTAATTCGCCAAAAAGATGTGGTTCTGGTTGGGGATTTGAGTAATTATGCCGCCAATATGATTTTTCAACAAGCGGGAGCGATTATCAAAAAAATTCCTGTTGACGAACAAGGTTTAGATGTGGACTATATTAAAAACCATTTTGCGAAAGGCGACATTCGCTGTGTTTATCTTTGCGCTAATCGCAATTATCCGACTACTGTTTCATTAAGTGTAGAACGTCGTTTAAAACTCTTGCAGCTTGCGAAAGAATACCAGTTTGCCATAATAGAAGATGATTATGATTATGATTTTCAGTTTGAAGGCGTGGCAATGCAACCAATGGCAAGTGCAAATGCCGATGGAATGGTAATCTATTTGGGAAAGCTTGGACAATCATTATTTCCAAGTTTCCAAACAGGCTTTGTAGTCGCCCCTGAAAATTTAATTTCAGAAGCCAAAAACTATTTGCAAATGCTGGATCGGCAAGGCGATTTAATCCGGGAACAAATGTTGTCCGAATTGATTTATGAAGGCGAAATTCATCGATTACTCAAAAAAAACATCCTAGTTTATAAGCGGAGACGCGATTTTTTGTGCCTATGTTTGGAAGAAAATTTCAAAGACACTATCCGTTTTAAAAAGCCAACGGGTGGTTTGGCATTATGGTTAGAGTTTATTACTGAGATTCCTTTGGTCCAACTTTCAGAGCAAGCATTAAAACACGATTTGTTTTTACCCAAAACCATTCTTTATCAAGACAAAGACACTTGTGCGATCCGTTTGGGTTTTGGTCATTTGAATGAAGAAGAAATAGAAATTCTGGTAAAGAAATTGAGACAGACTTATGATGTGGTGACTAGTCCTAAATAATCAAAACACATTAGCACACAAATTTAAATAAACGAAGCAGCCGGAATAAAATTATTGTTTATATATGTTTTTTTATTGTTTATCAATAATTTTTATATATTTGTATTGAACTTTAAACTTTGATTATGAAAAAATTAAACATTTTAAAAACGATATTAGATATTTTTTGGTTCTTTTCAATAATAGCCTGTATTCCAGTGATAATCATTTTAACAATGTATTTATTCGAATCAGTACCAGATATGTCCATAAATTTTAAGGGACATAAAATTATCAATCATAACGCTTTAAATAAAACTATTGTAGCAATAAATACGATAAGTAGCTTTATATTTCTTTATAGTATTTACACTCTCAGAAAAGTTGTTATTTTATTTAAAAAAAGAGAAGTATTCAATCCAAAAATACCACAAATGTTGAATTTAATTGGTATTTCTGTTTTAACTTCTTCAACTATAAGTAGTGTTTGTTTTCTTATCTATCAAAGAGTGGAAGGAAAAAATCCGGGTTTATCTCTTGATTTTGGGGGTTATGATTCTTTCTTGATTTCAGTTAGCATTGGATTGTTTTTTATGGTCCTAAGCACCATTTTTAAGATTATCTACTCCATAAAAGAAGAAAATGACTTAACAGTATAAATTATGCCAATCATTGTAAACCTTGACGTAATGCTTGCCAAAAGAAAAATGCGTTCGAATGAATTGGCGGATCGAATGGGAATCACCACTGCCAACCTTTCTATTTTGAAAACCGGAAAAGCAAAGGCAATTCGGTTTTCAACTTTAGAATTAATTTGCGAAATTCTTGAATGCCAACCCGGAGATATTATGGAGTTTGTAAAAGAGGAATAAAATCAATAGATTGCTTCATTCCTCAGCAATGACAGAAAACAAAAAAGCCAAACATTACTGTTTGGCTTTAATTTTTATATTGAAATTGTCTTAGTCGGCTAAAACAATTACTTTATTGTCTTTCATTTCGATAGTTCCAGAATTGATAGCTAACGTGTAGTTTTGATCGTTTACTTTCGTAAACAACCCTTCTGATTCGCTACTAAAATTGAAACTTGGAGCTGTAATTTTTACAAGCCCTTTTTGAAGTAATGAAACTATTGGCGCGTGATTATTCAACATTTGAAAGTGTCCGTCAACTCCTGGAAGTGAAATGGAAGTTACTTCTCCTGAAAATAATTTTGCTTCTGGTGATACTATTTCTAAAATCATCTTTTTTTAGTTAGAAGATGGGAGAGGGAAGAGGGAAGATGGGAGAGGGAAGATTGAAGAGGAAAATGAAGAATTTACTTCTAACTTCCGACTTCTAGCTTCTGACTTCTAACTTCTAGCTTCTGACTTCCAACTTAATTATGCTTCTGCCAACATTTTTTCTCCAGCTTCGATAGCGTCTTCAATGGTTCCTTTAAGGTTGAAAGCTGCTTCTGGCAAGTGGTCTAATTCTCCATCGATAATCATGTTGAATCCTTTGATGGTATCTTTAATGTCAACCAAAACTCCAGGAATACCTGTAAATTGTTCTGCTACGTGAAAAGGTTGTGACAAGAAACGTTGTACACGTCTAGCTCTTGATACAGCCAATTTATCATCTTCTGAAAGTTCTTCCATACCAAGAATCGCGATAATATCTTGCAATTGTTTGTATTTTTGAAGAATTTCTTTTACTCTTTGTGCACAGTCATAATGCTCATCCCCAATAATTTGTGGAGTCAAGATTCTAGAAGTAGAATCTAGTGGATCTACCGCTGGGTAAATACCTAACTCAGCAATTTTACGAGACAATACTGTTGTTGCATCAAGGTGGGCAAATGTTGTTGCTGGCGCCGGGTCAGTTAAGTCATCCGCAGGAACGTAAACCGCTTGTACAGATGTAATAGATCCTTTGTTTGTAGATGTGATACGCTCTTGCATAGCCCCCATCTCGGTTGCCAATGTTGGTTGGTAACCTACCGCAGATGGCATACGACCCAAAAGTGCCGATACCTCAGAACCTGCTTGTGTAAAACGGAAGATGTTATCAACGAAGAACAATACATCTTTTCCTTGATCTGAACCTGCTCCATCACGGAAATATTCAGCAATTGACAATCCTGAAAGTGCCACACGAGCACGAGCTCCAGGAGGCTCGTTCATTTGTCCGAAAACGAAAGTAGCTTTAGACTCTCTCATTCCTGGCATATCTACTTTAGACAAATCCCATCCTCCATTTTCCATAGAGTGCATGAATTCCTCACCGTATTTAATAATTCCTGACTCCAACATCTCGCGAAGCAAGTCATTTCCTTCACGTGTTCTTTCTCCTACTCCTGCGAATACTGAAAGTCCACCGTGACCTTTTGCAATATTGTTGATCAACTCTTGAATCAATACTGTTTTACCAACACCGGCACCACCGAACAATCCAATTTTTCCCCCTTTTGAGTAAGGCTCAATCAAATCGATTACTTTAATACCCGTGAATAAAACTTCAGATGAAGTTGATAAATCTTCGAATTTTGGAGCTTGTCTGTGAATAGACATTCCATTTTCGCCATCTTTTGGCAAGTTCCCTAAACCGTCAATAGCATCTCCAATTACGTTAAACAAACGCCCGTAAACATCTGCACCAATTGGCATTTTGATTGGATTTCCTGTTCCAACCACTTCATAACCTCTGCTCAAACCGTCTGTTGAATCCATTGAGATGGTACGAACGGTGTTTTCACCGATGTGAGATTGTACTTCAAGAACCAATAAAGTTCCGTCTTTTTTCGTGATTTCTAATGAATCATAAATTTTCGGAAGTTCAACATCTTTACCGTTGAAAACTACATCGACAACTGGTCCGATGATTTGGGCAACTTTTCCTATTACTTTTGACATTGCTTATGTATTTATTAAATAGCTATTCAGGTTTATGAAACACATCCAAACAAAATTAATCGACTGGATGCATTTTCAGTGCGCAAAGGTAATTTTTTAAAATATAAAAATCAATACTTTTTTTATAAAAAAACCGACTCTTCCAGACAACTCCCTTAAAGAAGTAAAATAAGGATAAAAAAGCACCTAAAAACCAAAAAACCATCACGTTACCATAATGGTTTTTAAAAATAAAACAAATAGTATTATGGATTAATTGTCCAAGAAGCAAAATATTGTTGCCCTATTGCTCCAGCGCCCAATACTTGAATATATTCTTTTCCTCCAATATTTGTTGCACCCAATTTAATTACTGATTTTAATTTTGGAAGTCCGTAATTGATTTGCGCATCAACAACAGTAGCCGAAGCAATCATTCCATCAACCATTGTGGATTCCCACATATACTCGCTGTTCCATCTTACACTGGCATTAAACCCAAGATTTTCAATTAATTTATCATTTCCAACAGAAGCCTTCACTCTATGTTTTGGCGTATTGAAACCTGCCTCAAAACCGGGGTCTTTGGCTTGGTCAAAATCAAATTGCGCATAGTTATAGTTAATTCCAAAATCATAATTTCCAAACATTTTTCTTGAAAGACCAATTCCTACTCCCAATGAATGGATTTCAGGAGCTGTGTTGGTATATAATTGATACACTCTAAAATTGCCATTTTGAAGCGCATGCAAAGACTGCGTTCCTAAAGCACCTGCGCCACCATCTACTGCCTGCCCATAATATGTTGCAATAGCGGTCGTGTTTCCTATGAAATGATTGTAAATATTATAATATCCATTAAGATCAATATTGACATCCTTGATTTGCGAACGATATCCCAGCTCAAATGCTTGCACTTCTTCTGGTTTCACCAATGCTACATTTGTTTTTTTCAACAATGCTGTATTACCGGTTGCCAATAATGCTCCCACAGATTCTCTTGTGTAAGAATTGTAGTAAGCATTTTCTCCTGTCATAATTTTTGTAGCTCCACCATTAATAGATTGACCAACAGCTGTTGCTACCGTAAATGTTTCCGTAAACCTTGTTAAGTTATCAGCAGCCGAACCCACAAGTGCCGCATACCCCACATTGAAACCAATGTATTGATCTTGTGTAGTTGGGTTTCTAAAACCAGTTTGATAAGACGCCCTGAAATTATGTTGTTTTTTTTCACCTCCAGAATACACCAAGGATATTCTTGGAGAATAATTCCCGTCAAAATTCGTGGCTTTATCATAACGAATAGACCCCGTGAATTTGAATCTATCCTCCATAAATTTTTTCTGTAATTGCATATAAGCTCCATATTCACTGTATTTAATTAAACTATTGGCATCTGTATAAATCCTGCCATGAGAATCTAATTGATAATCCCTGTACGATCCACCCACTTGGATTTCTCCAAATTTAATAAGGTCTTTAAAGTTATAATTGGCATCTGAATGATATATTTTGGAATTATCCACCAATTTTGAACCTGTCAATGAACTTGGATCGGCAATTACAGTGTTAAAAGCAGACTGAAATCCAGCTGTTCCCGGCACCAATCTACCTACATCAGCTTTTGCACGGGCAAAAGCATTGGATCCAGCGACATTTCCAAATAAGGGACTTGCGGGATTATTGATTGCCCCAGCATAGTTTGCGGCATAAGTGCCATACCATGTAGCATCTGGTTTCCACATTTCGTTTATATGGGTTCCGGTAAAATTCATGTCGTATGATTTCCCTCCATCTTCCGAAGTTACATATCCTCTCACGAAAAAGTTTTTACCTTTCACTTCTAATTTATGCTGGGACATGTAAAAATCATTCAAATTATATCGATTTGCCCCTTGATAAATTGCATTTCCAAACCCAAATTTACTTTGCCAGATTACCTCTACTCTTTCGTCACCAAGTGGCCTTAAATGAAATGAAAAATCAATTTTAGTGTTACTGGCTTTATTATTTGTCAAATCAACCTCATTGTAACCCGTTCTAGTCACGTAATCTTTAGGCAATGAGGTAGCCCAAGCAGCCGGCAAACCATTAGCTGCCCAACTCCCATTTGCAACCATTTGTTTTCCCACATCGTTTAGATTATATACCTTTTGCTCATCCCCATATACATTTATCCCGTCATAATCGTTGTTATTCCTGGTTCTTCCTTGTCCTTGATGATTTCTGTCATCATAATTCGTGGCATACCAATCTGTTCCATCCATATAGGTAAAGTTGGCTTTTGCAGCAAAATAATTATTGAACTTATGCGCCATTCTTATTCCAAAATCATAAAAACCGTTAGTGCCGGCAGCATCTTGGCTGGTGGCTCCATATTTTAAATAAGCTGAAATACCCGGGAAGTCAAAAGGACTTTTGCTGTTCATGAACATGATTCCATTAAAGGCGTTTGCACCATACAATGCAGAAGACGCTCCAGGCAATAATTCCACACTTTGAACATCAATATCCGAAACTCCAATCATATTACCCAACACGAAGTTTAAAAGAGGGGAAGAATTATCCATTCCATCTACTAGTTGCATGAATCGAGTATTTGAAACAGTTGCAAAACCTCTAGTGTTTATGGATTTGAAAGTTAAGCTACTGGTATTCACCTGTACTTCTTTCAGGTTTTCCAATCCGTCATAAAAAGTTGGAGATGCCGTTCTTTTAATTTCCTTTATCCCCATTCTTTCAATGGTAACTGGTGATTCCAAAATTCGTTCCGGCGTTCTGGAAGCAGAAATCACCACTTCACTCAATTTTGTTTCTTCTCCCACCAATTTTACATTGACATTCTGATTGTTTGAAGTAATAGTCACTTTTTTAGTCTCGTGACCCAAACTCGTAACCTCAATCGTAAAAGGAAGCGTTTTTGAAGAAATTAAAGTAAATTTTCCAACCCCATCGGTTACCGTTCCTGCTTTGTCTCCAAGGACTTGGATATTGGCTCCAGAAATAGGTTGATTGTTAGCGTCTGTAACAGTACCTGTAATAGTGTTTTGAGCAAAAGTAATGCTGCAAAAAAGCAAAGACAGAAAAAGAAAATAAACTCTCATTTGGTTAAGTTTTATTGGTTAGTGAAGTAAATGTAAAAATATTTTTGACATTATCACAAAAACGTCATAAAAAAATCATAATCAATAATTTTATTAGACTATTTATAATTATTTCGTATTGATAATTTAAAAATATAAGCATTCTTTTTCATTAATAATTAAAAAAAATGCTATGCCTGCATATAAAACCTAATAAAAATACAGTATTTTACTTAAAAAAACAGCAATTTAACATAATTACAAAACAATAAAAAAGCGAGAATAAATCTCGCTTTAAAAATAACAATATGTAAGAGCTTACTTATTCAACAGTAACGGACTTAGCCAAGTTACGAGGCTGATCTACGTTACAACCTCTCATGACCGCAATGTGATAGGACAATAATTGCAACGGTATGGTCGTAATTAACGGCGACAAGGCATCTGATGTTTCTGGAATTTCAATAATATAATCGGCTAACTCACGTACTTGTGTATCACCTTTGGTTACCACGGCTATAATGATGCCGCTTCGGGATTTAATTTCCTGGATATTACTCACTACTTTATCATAATGTCCTTGTTTTGGTGCTATAACAACCACCGGCATTTGGGCATCAATCAAAGCAATTGGTCCGTGTTTCATTTCGGCCGCAGGATATCCTTCGGCATGAATATAGGAAATCTCTTTTAGCTTCAAGGCTCCTTCAAGAGCAACCGGGAAGTTATACCCTCTACCTAGATACAAACAATTGTGCGAATTTTTGAAAACAGATGCAATTTCCTTGGCTCTATCATTGGTTTCCAAAGCTTCTTTCACTTTTTCAGGAATGAGTTCCAATTCTTGTAAATATCTGTGAAATTCAGCATTAGTCAAAGTTCCTTTTGCTTTTGCCAAACGCAAAGCTATCATGGTCAAAACCGTGATTTGTGTGGTAAATGCTTTTGTAGAAGCCACTCCAATTTCTGGTCCTGCATGCGTATGGGTTCCGGCATGTGTTTCTCTAGAAATAGAAGAACCTACAACATTACAAACACCAAAAACAAATGCTCCTTTTTCTTTGGCCAGCTTTATGGCAGCCATAGTATCGGCAGTTTCACCCGATTGCGATATTGCTATTACGACATCACGTGTACCTATAATTGGATTTCTGTATCTGAATTCAGAAGCATATTCCACTTCAACCGGAATTCTGGTAAATTCTTCAAAAATATATTCTGCCACCAATCCTGCATGCCATGAAGTACCGCAGGCAACAATAATTATCCTTTCAGCATTTAGAAATTTACCCAAATTATCTTCAACTCCCGACATTTGAATAATCCCTTCATTCGCATGAAGCCTTCCTCTATAGGTGTCTTTTATGACATTTGGTTGTTCGTATATTTCTTTCAACATAAAGTGGTCGTAACCACCTTTTTCGATTTGCTCCAAATTCATTTGAAGCTCCTGAATATAGGGATCAACTAAAGAATCATCTTTAATTTTTCGTACTTTCATTGGTTTGTGCAACCTGATGTTTGCCATCTCTCCGTCTTCTAGATAAACAGCATTTGATGTATATTCGATAAATGGAGACGCATCCGAGGCTATAAAATATTCACCTTCTCCAATTCCTATTGCCAATGGACTTCCCAAACGGGCAACAACAATTTCTTCAGGATTTTTCTTGTCAAAAACGGCTATTGCATAAGCACCAAAAACTTGGTTTAGCGCAATTTGAACTGCTTTACCTAATTTTAGGTTTTCTTTTTTTTGTATTTCTTCAATAAGATTTACAAGTACTTCAGTATCTGTATCTGAGTGAAAAACATACCCTCTTTTAATCAATTCCTCTTTCAGTGGAGCATAATTTTCAATAATTCCGTTATGAATAATAGCTAAATCTCCTGAATTAGAAAGATGTGGATGAGAATTTACGTCGTTCGGAACACCATGTGTCGCCCAACGGGTATGCCCAATTCCAATTGTTCCAGTGGCAGTAATTTCCTTTGAAGCTTTCTCTTCAAGATCCGAAACTTTACCCTTGGTTTTGCAAAGTTTTAAATCTTTTCCGTCATACAACATAACCCCAGCACTATCATATCCTCTATATTCAAGTCTTTTTAGCCCCTTAACAACAATAGGATAAGCTTCTCTATAGCCTATATATCCAACTATTCCACACATAAATTTTGCTTAATTAGGTTTTGTATAATAAATTTCAAGTTTTAATCTTTTACTGTCCGGAACTGAAGATTTTCCTCCGTAAAGTACCGTTCCCAGCGGATTCATGACGCTGGCTTTGGGTGCTTTAGACAAGAAGGCTGTTGGCGTTCTCAGCTTATAAAAATCTGGAATCTCAATGTTTTCGGTAACGACAATTCCCAGCTTAATATTGGTTGAATCCTTGTGTTTCACAAGACTTCTAATATGATTCGTAAGATTCACTTTATAGGAAACGCCTCTTTTTTGAGAAGTTGCATCTCTAGTTATTTTTCCCGAATAACTATAATAATCTAAAGTAATTCGACTATTGGTAAAATCATACAAATAAACCCTTTCTGGTTCATAACTATTGGCCATTGAACTGGCATCAATATTAAAAAGAAGACTGGCTTGATTAATCAACCACCCCTTTTTTCGAATAATGTCCAATTGGTCTGAAACCCCGTTAGGCCCAGTTAAATTCCCGTCTTTATCATACCCAATCAAATCCGTTTTGTCAAAAAGCTCTATAACCGCCAATGAACCTTCACCACCTTTCAAATACAACTTTTCATCTCCAAGCACACGATCTGGGTTGCCTGTAGCATTAGAATAGTTTGCATTTGTATTGCTTTGCTCCAACAAACTCACGGTATTCACTTTATCTTTCTGGTTTCCTGACAAATTAAGAACGATTGACTTAGGAACTCTTGTTACGGTAACCACCGTCCCTACAGTTGTAGATAAATCTTCTTTATAATTAATAGTTATTGTACCTTTTGTAAAATTGATCATGGCCAAACTTCCCGGATCAGTTCCTGATTGCTCCACTTTAAAATACAATCCCTTGAAATATTCCTTGAAAATTTCGTTGGTTGTCAATTTACCCGCTGGGGCATTTATTATCTTGTCCGTAAAAAATTGACTGTTCAATTTCAAACGCATTGCTGGAGTGGAATAAACATTGGTTTTTTTCCCGGCAGCATCTGTAGTGGTAAGGTTGCGTTGTGCTGGATTATAAAAAAATTCGTCGTTTTGAGCCTTGTTGGCATCATCATTCAAACGAGTTCCCTTTTTAAGATTTTCAAAATCCGTGTTTTGATCCGTAAAATACTTCTGGGCTTCTTGAAATCCTCCCACGGGATCCTTGTCTCGCATATATAAACCTGATTCAAAAATACTCAGCTTAATTTTTGCCAAAGACTTACCATAAATAGAATCCAACACATAGCTATTCCCACCAGCCGTTAATGCCTTTGTTTGGGTGGCATCAACAAAATAAGGCACCTCAATATACACACTGTCTATTACGGGATTAGCTCCAATTACTGGATCCTCGGCAGCCAAAATTAATTGCGTTGCGAAATTTGCCGTAGTCTTGCCAAAAGCTGGATTATCATAAATACCCAAGGCATTTATAGGAAGGTTGTTGGATTGAATTGGCGTGATCTTTTCATTGTAAGCCACAACAGAAAAAGTGGAGTCTTTGAGGGTAAAATGATTTTCGCCAATTAAGCCGTCTCCAATTACATTATAGTCTTTATCGCATGAAACAAAAAGGACGATACTTGCGACCAATAGAATCTGCTTGAAAATGGAATTATTACGCATGTTTAATAGAAAATATTAAATTTAAAGAACAAAATTTTTATAGAAATTAGTATAAGCCTCGGCAAATTTATCTTTCGTGGCGAAAGGTAAAAAAGGTTTGCCCGAAGATTCTATAAATTTTGTTAAACTTGAAGACACATTCTCGGAAGCAATAATAACAGCATCAGAATGTGCAATGGTAACTTTCATGATATTTTCATAATCTGGAGTTTCCAAATCAATAATCGAATCATTTGGAACACCGTCAAACTTCACCTTGTTAATCATTTCTTTATCCAAAGTTCCTTCAAAAGATTGACCATAAACCGAAGTCACTATTTTGGTTTCAGAAAACAAGGCTTCATTTTTATAATAATGTTTCATGTAAATGGGCAACATGGCCGCCATCCATCCGTGAACATGTATAATATCTGGAACCCAATTGAGTTTTTTTACTGTTTCGACAACTCCTTTGGCAAAGAAAATGGCGCGTTCGTCATTATCTGGAAACAAAACACCTTCTTCGTCAGTAAAAGTAGCTTTACGTTTGAAATATTCGTCGTTATCGATAAAATATACTTGTATTCTTTCCTTGGGGATCGATGCCACTTTTATAATCAAGGGCATATCCAAGTCATTTACTACCAAATTCATTCCCGAAAGCCGAATTACTTCGTGCAATTGATGTCTTCTTTCGTTAATATTCCCATATCGCGGCATAAAAATTCTTATCTGTCCTCCTTGATTATTGATCATTTTCGGCACTTCATAAGACATTGAAGACACCTCATTTTCAGCTAGATAAGGCACAACTTCAGATGATACATATAATATCCTCTTATCTTCCATATTGTATTTACTTAATTTATTGGCAATAAAAACCATGCAAAATTACAAAAATTTATGCAGTTATGGACTAAAATATATAAGTTTGCAAACTATTTCAATAAAACAGCCATGCATATTTTCTACGGGAAAGCAGCTTTGAGAGATTATTTAAAATCTATCAAAACCAGCAATTTCACCATTGGGTTCGTTCCTACAATGGGTGCTTTGCACCAAGGACATTTATCATTGATACAAAAGTCAATGCAGGAAAACCAAGCCACTGTCGTGAGTATTTTTGTAAATCCCACCCAATTCAACAATCCGGAAGACCTAGCAAAATACCCGAGAACGCTGGATGAAGACATCCAAAAAATAGGAAATTTGAGTCCAGAAATCATCGTTTTTGCCCCAACTGTCGAAGACATTTATGAAGGCCAAACCGTTTCGCAATCTTTCGATTTTGATGGATTGGAAAACCAAATGGAAGGAAAATTCAGACCCGGACATTTCAATGGTGTTGGAACCATCGTAAAACGTCTTTTCGAAATTGTGGAACCCACCAATGCCTATTTTGGAGAGAAAGATTTTCAGCAATTGCAAATCATAAAAAAAATGGTGGCAAAAAACAACTTGAAAGTCACCATCAAAGGATGTCCCATTTTCAGGGAACCGAACAATTTGGCGATGAGTTCTAGAAACGCACTTTTGTCATCAAAAGAAAAACAGGAAGCTTCCTTGATTTACCAAACGTTAATTGACGCCAAAACAAAATTCAAAAAAAACAGCGCCACAGCCGTAACCGATTGGATACAAAAATCATTTGAAAAAAATCCTGATTTCAAATTGGAATATTTTCAAATTGCCGACGAGGCCACGCTTTTGCCTTGTTTGCGAAAAAACAAAAACAAGAAATACCGTGCTTTTATAGCCGTATTTGTCAATAATATTCGATTGATTGATACCATTTCATTAAATTAATTTACTTTTGCACTATGCAAATACAAGTAGTAAAATCAAAAATTCACCGAGTAAAAGTGACTGGCGCCGATTTAAATTACATCGGTAGCATTACCATTGACGAGGCATTAATGGAAGCTTCAAATATTATTGAAGGCGAAAAAGTATCGATTGTAAACATCAATAATGGAGAACGATTAGAAACTTATGCCATAAAAGGTGAAAAAAATTCAGGTGAAATAACCCTCAATGGACCTGCCGCAAGAAAAGTGCAAAGAGACGACATCATCATCATCATTTCTTATGCCACTCTTGACTTTGAAGAAGCCAAAACCTTCAAACCATGGATTGTATTTCCCAATGAAAAAGACAATTCCCTGACTTAATCTTTTCGGAAATCCATCTTTAGATTTTACAACTGTTTCGGATTTCCCAAATTCAGTTGTTTTTACCATTCCTGTTTTCAATAAAAGCAAATAAAGTACTATATTGCTACTCTATTTGTTCCCGAAAAACCGGGAGAATTTTAATCTCGAAAACATGAAACATACATTACTATTGTTACTTTTTTCTGCAACTGTTTTTTCACAAAAAACTACGGAAACCTTTGTTTCAACCAAATTGGGAGAAAGCCGGGAAATCACCATTGGACTGCCCGCTTCCTATGAGAAAAACCCAAACAAACAATATCCAATTCTCATTTTGCTAGATGGAGATTACTTGTTCGACCCCTTTTTTGGCGCTTTGAACTACGGTGCTTATTGGGATGATTTACCGGAAACCATAATCGTTGGCATCAGCCAAAACAAAAACCAAGAACGAATAGAAGACACTAATTACGACGATTTCAATGGAGTTCCTGCAAAAAAAGGAGCAAGTTTTTTTGAATTCGTTGGTGGCGAATTGCTTCCTTATATCGAAAAAAAATACCGCGTGGCACCTTTTCGAATCATTGCCGGGCACGACACCACAGCCGGGTATTTGAACTTTTATCTCTACAAGGAAAATCCTGTTTTCAATGCCTATATTTCTTTAAGTCCTGAACTCGCCCCAGAAATGGAGGTTCGAATTCCAGAAAATTTGGCCAAATTAAAAAAACCTGTTTTTTATTACCAATCCTCGGGAGAAGGCGATTTAAAAGAGGTTAAAGAAGACATCAAAACCCTGGATACCAACATAAAACAGCTTACCAATCCGATGCTAAATTACAAATACGACGAGTTCAAAGGCGCTTCCCATTACTCCACGGTTCTTTATTCGATACCAAATGCCCTGTACCAATTTTTTGATTGCTACAAACCCATTTCAATGGCAGAATTCACTGAAAAAATTGCAATATTACCCAGTGGTTACACCAAATATTTAACCGATAAATACGATGGAATTGAAAAAATTTTAGGGTTTAAAGTTCCTATTCGGGCAACCGATTTTAAAGCCATTGAGGCGGCAATTCTAAAAAACAAAGCCTACCAAGAATTAGACGATTTGTCCCAAATTGCCAAGAAAAATTATCCAAAATCAATGCTTGCCGATTATGAATTAGGCCTGATGTTCGAAAAACTGGGCGACACTAAAAAAGCGGCAAAAGCCTATCAAAAAGCCTCTCAATTAAGCGAAATAGGAGACTTGACAAAAAACATGATGCTGGAAAAATTTGACGAAATGCAAAGTCTAACACCAAAAAAGAAATAATGTCCAAAGTAAAAACTTCCTTTTTTTGCCAGAATTGTGGCGCCCAATATTCAAAATGGCAAGGCCAATGCAATTCCTGCAAAGAATGGAACACCATCGCCGAGGAAATCATCCAGAAAGAAGAAAAAGTAGCTTGGAAAAGCGAATCAACTGCTAATTCCAAAGCTCCAAAACCCTTGCGAATCAACGAAATTGATTCCGCCCAAGAAATCCGGATGGACACCACCGACGGTGAACTCAATCGTGTGTTGGGTGGCGGCATTGTTCCCGGTTCCTTAATCCTTTTGGGAGGCGAACCAGGCATCGGAAAAAGCACGCTTTTGCTCCAAATTTCTTTAAAACTGCCATACAAAACTTTGTACGTTTCCGGCGAAGAAAGCCAAAAACAAATAAAAATGCGTGCCGAAAGAATCACGCCAAACGGAGACAATTGCTATATTCTTACCGAAACCAAAACCCAAAATATCTTCAAACAAATTGAAGCCATCGAACCCGAAATCGTCATCATCGATTCCATTCAAACGCTCCATACCGATTATATTGAATCGACTCCGGGAAGTATTTCACAAATTAGAGAAACCACTGCCGAACTGATAAAATTCGCCAAAGAAACCAATATTCCAGTAATTTTAATTGGACACATTACCAAAGACGGAAACATTGCCGGGCCCAAAATATTGGAACATATGGTCGATACCGTTTTACAATTCGAAGGCGACCGAAATCATGTATACCGTATTTTGCGCTCACTAAAAAACCGTTTTGGCTCCACTGCCGAAATCGGAATTTATGAAATGCTAGGCAACGGTTTACGCGAAGTTTCCAATCCATCCGAGATACTGATTTCGCACAAGGACGAAGAATTATCTGGAACCGCCATTGCAACAACTCTCGAAGGAATGCGCCCGTTGATGATTGAAATTCAATCCTTGGTCAGCACGGCAGTTTATGGAACGCCGCAACGCAGTACAACAGGTTACAACGCCAAAAGGCTGAATATGATTCTGGCAGTTTTAGAAAAAAGAGCCGGTTTCAGGCTTGGCGCCAAAGACGTTTTCCTGAACGTGACAGGAGGAATTTCGGTAGATGATCCCGCGATTGATTTGGCAGTTGTGGCCGCTATTTTATCGTCGAATGAAGATATTCCGGTAAACAAAGATTTTTGTTTTGCGGGAGAAGTCGGTTTGTCTGGAGAAATTCGCCCCGTGAATCGTGTGGATCAACGCATTCAAGAAGCAGAAAAATTGGGATTTTCGACCATTTTTGTATCGAAATACAATAAAATAGCCTTGAAAAACACGATAATCAAAATAAGATTGGTGGCTAAAATTGAAGACGTGGCGAGTGAATTGTTTGGGTAACTTCTCATTTTATGTAATCCATTAATTATCAAACGAAAAGATTATTTAATTTCGCTTGATTTTCATTATTTCTTCGTAAATTTATGTGTTCTTTTCTCCTATGAGAAGGATATAGAAAATGAAACCTTCGCACCAAACAATGATTCATTTCTACCAGCAACTGGGCAAACTATTCTACAGTGTTGCCTCAGTGGACGGAACTGTTCGCAAGGAAGAAATTGCGCAACTCAACGAAATAGTGCAAAAAGAGTGGGTTCCAATTGAAACTACATTAAATGAATTTGGCGATGATGCTGCGTATCAAATCGAAATTGTTTTTGACTGGCTAATCGAGGAAGATGGAAATACGGGCAAAGTAATTCCTGATTTACTATACTTCAAAAAAGAACACCCAAGTTTGTTCACACCCCAAGTAAATGACTTAATCCTAAAAACCGCAAAAGCAATTGCAAATTCTTTTTCGGAAAAAAACAAATCAGAATCGGTTTTGATAGAGAAACTGAGAGATGTTTTGTATCAAGAACATTAAGTCAAAAACTCATTCTGTCCCAAAACTGTTTAGAAAATTCATTTTTAACATAAAAAATAAGATCATGGAAAAACAAGTCGGCATTTGGATAGACAGCAAGAAGGCAATAATTGTCACTCTTGATGGCAAAAAAGAAGAAAGAATTACCGAAATAGATTCTGAAGTTGAAAACAGCGTTTACCACAACAAAGAAGGCAACAAAGGAACTTTCTCCGGCAGCCATCACGGCGACAGCGAAACGAAATTTGACAATCGGAAAAAAGAAGAACTGAATTATTACCTAAAATCGGTGATGAACCAGATCAACAAACCCGCTTATCTCTATATATTTGGTCCAGGAGAAACCAAAACAAAACTGGAACAAAAAATACATGATGATAAATCGCTGGGCAAAACCAATCTAAAAGCCGTTGAAACTTCGGACAATATGACTTTAAACGAAATTGTGGCCAAGGTCAGGGATTTTTACAACCCATTGGAACGCAAAATCAACTTAGCCAAACAGCGATAAATTTTCAGATATATCTATTCAAAAACCACGATATGAAGGTGTTGTGGTTTTTTGTTTAATATCCAGGAACGCAGAAGCAAGTTGATTAAAAAAATTACAAAGAGAATCATAAAATTAATTCCCGTTCCTTTTTTTTTCTTTTCTTTATGCTCCGAAAATTTCATACGGAAACTAATTTATGAGAACCCGAAAACAAAAAATTATTTTAGCTGTAAAAATAGTTGCCATATCTTTTTTAGCACTAATTATCGCTCTTTTTGTTTTTAGAAATGAATTATTGAAACAAACCATTGCCAAGGTTTCTTTCAAAATGGCAAGCGAATACAACAGCACTTTTACTGTAAAAGAAGCTTCTTTTGTGGGACTTTCCGGCCTGAGTTTTTCCAACATTGTTTTGGCTCCCAAAAATGCCGACACACTTTTCAATATCAAAAAAATGAAAACCAGCGTCAATTTATGGCGACTGTTGGTTGGCGATGTGCAATTGGGAACATTGGAAATCGAGAATGGTTATGTGCAATTGGTCAAAAATAAAAAAGGTCGCAATTTTGATGCTTTTCTAAAAAAAGACGAAACCACAACTTCTTCCAACGAAAAAAGAGATTACGCCAAAGTAGCCTACAGACTCATTTCGAAAGTCTTGAATTTGGTTCCAACGGACATGAAAGTAGAAAATCTTTCGTTCCGATTGGACGACAACGGCAAAAAAACGACGCTGAATTTCCAAAAACTACGATTGGTCAACAAGCAATTGGAAACTTCCATCAAAGTCGAAACCAAAGCTTTCACGCAGCGAATCCGAATCCAAGGTTTTGCCGACCCAAGAAACAAAACCGCCGACATTCGATTTTTTAATATTGACACCGGGGCGATAAAAGTACCTTATCTCGACGAACGTTTTGGTTTAAAATCAAGTTTCGATTCCATTCGCGTGAACATTCAAAACATAGACAAATCAGGTAGCGAATTGCATATTGACGGCTTTGCTTCCATTGCCAATTTGATGATAAATCACAAGAAAATTGCCAACAAAGACGTGGTCATCAAAAATGCAAAATTCGATTTTAGATTCCTCTTGGGCTCTGATTTTGTTTCGATTGACAGCAGTTCGACCGTGCAATTCAACAAGGTGAAATTCCATCCTTATCTGGCTTACGAAACAGAAGAAGACACTATTTACAAACTCAAAGTGGCGATTCCAAAGATGAAAGCGCAGGATTTTATTGTTTCGCTCCCCAATGGCTTGTTCACCCATTTTCAAGGAATGGAAGCCGAAGGCAACTTCGAATACAATCTGGATTTTATGTTCAATAAAAACAAGCCTAACAAACTTGTTTTTGACAGCAAGTTGAAGAAAGAAAACCTAAGAATTACCAAATACGGCGAAGCCAACCTGAACAAACTCAACGGAGAATTTATCTATCGCGCCATCATTCAAAACGTGTTGCAACGACCTGTTTTGGTGGGTTCTGGGAATCCAAATTACACGCCTTTGGACCAAATTTCGCCCTATTTACAAAAATGCGTTTTAACATCGGAAGACCCTTCTTTTTTCTCGCATCGCGGTTTTATCAACGAAGCCTTCAAGCAATCGATTCTCAAAAACATTCGCACCAAGAAATTCTCCCGTGGTGCCAGCACGATTAGCATGCAATTAATCAAAAACGTGTTTCTTACCCGAGAAAAAACAGCCTCTCGAAAACTGGAAGAAATCTTGTTGGTTTACATCCTCGAAAACAATAGAATCGCCAGCAAAGAACGAATGCTGGAAGTCTATTTCAATATCATCGAATGGGGACCAAATATATATGGAATTGGCGAAGCCTCACAATTCTACTTCCAGAAAAGCCCAGCTGATTTGACCTTGAAAGAATGTTTGTTTTTGGCAACTATAGTTCCAAAACCAAAGAAATTTATGTGGCAATTCGACAACGAAGGAAACCTAAAATCCTTTGCCAAACAACAACAAAAATTTCTTAGTAATTTGATGTTGCGAAGAGGAATCCTGATTCCAGAAGACACCATTGGACAATCCATTCCATTACAACTTACAGGAAGTGCCCATTCGCTCTTGAACATAAAAGTGCAAGATTCTATTCCCTTGGACTCATTGGCGGTGGAAGAGCCGTTTGAGTTTTGATTTAACCACAAAGAAGTTACGAAGAGCGCAAAGATTTTGAAATTTAATAAATTTTCATTTTATGAATTATACTTTTTCTTTAATGCTTTTAACATTCGGCATTGTTTTTATATTTGTAGGGTTTGTTGAATATTTTTTTCCTCCTAAAAGTAGAAATCAAAAAGGATATCGAACAAAAAATTCTTTAAAATCACAAGAACACTGGGATTTTGCACAAAAATATTCTGCAAAAATGACATTAATTTCCTCAATCTGTTTAGTCGTAATTGCTTTCATTGGATCATTATTATCTTTTTCAGATACTGCAGGCTTTATTGTTTCATTTGTTGTTATTCTATTTTTCGTCTTTTTTATTAGACAAAAAACAGAAAAAGCAATCAAAGATAGATTTGACTAATGATTACAATAAAAAAGTCCACAAAGAAAACTAGTTTCTTCGTGGACTTTGTTTCTTCTTTGTGTCCTTTGCGGTTAAATTAAGGCGCAGGATCAGGAATTACAGCCTGAACAGCATTGATTTCGGCAATAATTTCATCGGATAAAACCACGTCAATTGCGGCGATGTTTTCCTTTAATTGTTCCATGGTCGTCGCTCCAATAATCGTGCTGGTCACAAAAGCTTGTTGGTTTACGAATGCCAAAGCCATTTCCGTCAAGGTCAAACCGTTTTTCTGAGCCACTTCCTGATACAATTTTGTAGCTTCAGCAGATTGTGCGCTATTGTATCTGGCAAATTGCGGAAACAATTTGATTCTGGAATTCGGATGACTTTCACCGGTCAAGAATTTACCCGACAAAACTCCAAAACCCATTGGCGAATAAGCCAGCAATCCCACATTTTCTCTCATACAAACTTCGGCAGAACCTACTTCGAAAGTTCTGTTCAATAAAGAATAGGGGTTTTGCACGGTTTTGATTCTCGGTAGATTTTGATATTTGCTTTCCTCCAAAAATCGCATAATTCCCCAAGGTGTTTCGTTCGAAAGTCCAATATGATTGATTTTTCCTTGTTTGATGAAACCTTCCAAAGTTTCGAGTACATTTCGAATATTATCTTCCCAAGCATCATTTTGCACTTTGTAACCGCGTTGCCCAAAAAAGTTGGTTTTGCGTTCTGGCCAATGCAATTGATACAAATCGATATAATCAGTTTGCAGGCGAGTCAAACTTTTGTCTATGGACAAAGCGATACTTTCGGGAGAAAAATCCATATTTTCTCGAATGTAAGCCAAACCTGGATTAGGCCCAGCAATTTTCGAAGCCAAAACTATTTCTTCTCTTTTTCCTGATTTTTTGAACCAAGTTCCAAGGATTTTCTCAGTGCTTCCATAAGTTTCCTTGCGACCCGGAACGGAATACATTTCGGCAGTGTCAAAAAAATTAATTCCTTTTTCGAATGCATAATCCATTTGGGCGTGCCCTTCGGCTTCGGAGTTTTGTTCGCCAAAAGTCATTGTGCCAAGACAAGTTTTGCTGATTTTTATGTCGGTATTGGGTAAGGTAGTGTATTTCATTTAAAGATTTTTATGTCCAAAGATACAAAGGTATTTCAAAAGAAAAAGGTTCAAAGAAAATCCTTGAACCTTGTAATTTTTGGTGTTTATAAGTAAGCTTTGGCAAAGTTTTGAACTTTGCCAAAGCTGTAAAATTTTAATTTATGTCTTTCAACATTTCAGCAATTTCATCCAATCTTGGAGTCAAGATAATTTCGATTCTACGGTTTTTTGATTTTCCTTCAGCTGTTGCATTGCTTGCCAATGGCGAAAATTCGCCTCTTCCCGCAGCGGTTAAATTCTGCTTGTTGACTGCTTTGTTTTCGCTTAAAATGGCAACAATGGCCGTGGCTCTTTTAGTTGATAAATCCCAGTTGTCAGCAATTGGGCCTGAACCTGCATAAGGAACGTCGTCGGTGTGGCCTTCAATCAAAACGGCAATATCAAGATTGTCGCCTAATACTTTTCCCACTTCGACAACGGCTTTTTTCCCTTCCGAACCTACAGCCCAACTCCCGGAACTAAACAACAATTTGTTCTCCATGGAAACATACACTTTTCCGTTTTTTTGTTCAACGGTCAAACCTTTGCCTTCAAAACCGTTCAAGGCTTTCGAAAGGGTTTCTTTTAGTTTTCGCATACTCGCTTCCTTGGCGGCAATCAAATCTTCCAACTCTTGCAAACGTTGTGCGTTTTTGTTTAATTTTTCTTGTTCCAAAGCCAACGCTTTTTCCTTAGCCCCCAATTGTTCCAATAATTCCCGGTTTTTGGCCATATTGGCTTTCAAGGATTCACTGCTGTTTTTTTCCAAAGCAGAATAGGAATCTTTCAAAACATCCATTTTTTTGTTCAAAGCAGCATAATCGGCCTGCAATTTCTCGCGTTCTGATTTTACTTTTGCCAATTCTTTGTTCAAACCATCGCGTTCTAATTCGAGTTGACTTTTGGTTTTCAACAAGTCGGCATTTTCGTCTGAAATACTTCTATTTTCTTTCTTTAAATCGGCATATTTGCTTTCTAAATCATTGTATATTTTCTTGGAAACGCAAGAAGTGGAAAGTGCAACAATCAGCAATCCAAGTGAAATTCTTTTTATCATTTTTTTTAAATTTAATATTATTTGGGACTATTTATTCTATCTCCACCAAGCTCGGACAATGGTCTGAATGTTTGGCTTCGGGTAATATAACGGCTCTTTTGATTTTTTGTTTTAAAGGTTCACTCACTAAACAATAATCGATGCGCCAACCCTTGTTTTGCAATCTTGCCGAAGGAAATCGCATCGTCCACCAAGTGTAATTATTGGGTTCTTTGTTTAAATGTCGAAAACTATCAATGAATCCAGTTTTCATAAAACCGTCCAACCAAGCTCTTTCTTCGGGCAAAAATCCCGAAACCTTCTTGTTTCTAATTGGGTCGTGAATGTCAATTGCTTCGTGACAAATGTTATAATCGCCACAAATCACCAAGTTTGGAACTTCCTTTTTAAGTTCGTTTATATAATTTTGAAAATCGTCCATAAACATGAACTTGTGTGACAATCTTTCGATATTGGTTCCCGAAGGCAAATACAAACTCATCACCGACAGTTCGTCAAAGTCAACGCGGATGTTTCTCCCCTCGAAATCCATGTGCTCAATTCCGGTTCCAAAAACCACGTTGTTGGGTTTTATTTTCGACAAAATGGCTACGCCGCTGTAGCCTTTTTTGGTGGCTGGAAACCAGTAATGATAAGGATAACCGGCGAGTTCAAAATCTAAAAGCGGAATTTGTTCTGGAGTTGCCTTGATTTCCTGTAGGCAAATCACGTCTGGGTTGGCTTGTTGCAACCATTCGATAAACCCTTTTGAGATGGCGGACCTGATACCGTTGACGTTATAAGAAATAATCTTCATTGTATTTTTTTTGTGTTTCAAATGTAATAAAAACTTCAAAGATTGAGGGGCAAAAAGAAAGAAAATGGAGTTTTTTGCTATCTTTGTTTCCTGCTAAAAAAATCATAAACTAGATATGGGTTTAGTAACCGCTAAAGAAGTTGCAAAAGCAATAAACACGGACAAGTATGGATTTTTGGGTACTTTTTCAGGTTGGTTGTTGATGAAAGTATTGAAAATTTCGACATTAAACAAAATATACGACAGAAATAAACACTTGAGTAAAGTGGTGTTTTTGAATGCCATATTGGATGAATTCCAGATTAAATTTGAAATTCCCGAAGAAGACTTCAAACGTTTGCCCAAAGATGGTGCTTACATAACCATTTCAAACCATCCACTTGGAGGAATTGACGGCATTTTGTTATTGAAATTGATGCTGGAAAAAGAGCCCAATTTCAAAATTATTGCCAATTTCCTCTTGCATCGCATCGACCCGATGAAACCTTATATTATGCCGGTAAATCCTTTCGAAAATCACAAAGACGCCAAGTCGAGCGTGATTGGAATCAAGGAAACCTTGCGCCATTTGAGGGACGGAAAACCACTGGGAATGTTTCCGGCCGGAGAAGTTTCGACTTATAAAGACGGGAAATTGGTTGTGGACAAAGCATGGGAAGAAGGCGCCATAAAAGTAATCAGAAAAGCGCAAGTTCCGGTTGTTCCCATTTATTTTCACGCCAAAAACAGCTGGTTGTTTTATTTTCTTTCGAAAATTAGCGACACCTTGCGAACCGCCAAATTGCCTTCGGAACTGTTGACGCAAAAAAATCGCGTGATCAAAGTGCGTATCGGTAAACCTATTTCGGTTGCGGAACAAAACGAATATGCTTCCATTGAAGATTATTCGGAATTTTTAAGACGAAAAACCTATATGCTGGCTAATCCTTTCGAAAAGGAAACGCCTTTTTTGCCTACACCCACATTAAAATTGCCAAAGAATCCAAAAGAAATCGTGACTGCCACAAGTCTGGAAAAAATCATCAAAGATGTTGATACTTTGCGGGAAAATGACCGCCGACTGTTGCAAAGCAAAAACTATGAAGTGTTTTTTGCCGAAGCCAAGGAAATACCAAACGTGCTTCACGAAATAGGCCGTTTGAGGGAAATTACCTTTAGGGAAGTGGGCGAAGGAACAAACGAATCGACCGATATAGACTCCTACGACAAATATTACCGCCATCTTTTTTTGTGGGATGCCGAGGCTCAAAAAATTGCCGGTGCCTATCGAATGGGACTAGGCTCGGAAATTTATCCAAAATATGGTGTCGAAGGATTTTATCTGAATGATCTTTTCCGATTTGAACCCGAATTACATGATATGCTTCACCATTCCATCGAAATGGGACGCGCTTTCATTGTCAAGGAATACCAACAAAAGCCGATGCCTCTTTTCCTGCTTTGGAAAGGAATTATCCATATCACCTTGCATCATCCCGAGCATAAATTCTTGTTGGGCGGCGTGAGCATCAGCAATCAATTTTCTGATTTTTCGAAATCATTGATGATTGAATTCATGAAATCAAACTTTTACGATCCTTATATCGCTCAATATATCCATCCCAAAAAAGCATTCCGCGTAAAGCTAAAAGATGCCGACAAGGATTTTATTTTTGATGAAGCCGAAGCCGATTTAAACAAATTTGACAAACTCATTGACGAATTGGAACCGGGTACATTGAGACTTCCTGTCTTGATCAAAAAATACATCAAACAAAATGCCCGCGTGGTGGCTTTTAACGTTGACCCTCTTTTTAACAATGCCATTGACGGATTGATGTACATCCGAATTTCCGACATTCCTGACAGCACCGTAAAACCGGTAATGGAAGAATTTCAAGCGGAATTGGAAAGAAAATTGGCAGAGAAGGAAGAGTAATTCCCTCTACTATTTGTCCATTTCGACGAAGGAGAAATCTCATTAGTTGCTCTCGTTATGTGATTTCTCCTTCGTCGAAATGACACAAAGAGGTATTTACCTCCAAATCGACTGACGCAAAATGTCGTCAATGGAATTATTATTGATGAAATAAATGATTCTGACGAAGTGATACGTTGCCAGAAAGATTGCCAAACCATACGCCAGTTTTTTGTTGAAAAGCAAGCCATTGAAATATTC
Organism: Flavobacterium limnophilum; assembly: GCF_027111315.2. GTDB lineage: Bacteria > Bacteroidota > Bacteroidia > Flavobacteriales > Flavobacteriaceae > Flavobacterium > Flavobacterium limnophilum. The sequence continues at coordinate 3,628,731 of NZ_CP114289.2, forward strand.
CTTCTTTGTTATTAATTCTGTGGAAAGAACTCCAATTGTAGCAAGACAAAACAGAATTACAAATGGCCCCAAAACGTGATAATACAGGCTTTTTTGTAAATCTCCATCGTAGAAATAAACCAACGATTTCGTTATTCCGCAACCCGGACAAGGAAAACCTGTAAGCATCTTCAAAGGACACAAGGATTGAGCCGTTTCAAGATGAGAATGCTGATTGAAAAAAATTAAAAAAAAAGGAACCATCAGCGTGATAAGTGCGCCGATGATTCCGTAGATTTTACGTTTTGACTTTATATTAATTGTATAATTTATTGATGTCATTTTGAACAATCATTGCTGCCGCCATTGGAAAGAAAAAGCCTAAAACTATCAACAAAGTTGAATCATCTTTCTGAGGATAGCCAATGCGTTTATACACTTGTGGCAATCCGTCTTTACCCGCCAAATAAAAGAAATAAATATTTATAGGAAAGCAACATCCTGCAAAAATAGCAACTGGAGAAGAAATAACTTCTCGTTCTGCCACGGCATTCAAGACTTCGGATACTTTTATGTTCCAATAGATATGATACAATCCGCAGGTTATGAATCCGAGGATTAATACTATAATAGGATCGACTTTAAATACGGGGATGGGGTTGTTTGGTTTGTTCCAATGTTCTGTGATTGTGTTTTCCATTGATTGATTGATTGTTGATTAATTAGTTTTGTAAAATTATAAAAATTATTGAAAGCTTTATTAATGTATTTCGAATTTTAATTATGCTTCAGATGTGCCAATTTCATCTATTTCATCAAAAAAAATATCATTAGGATCTGCTCCATATTCATTTGTTCCATCATCACTATCTGTACATAATAAGATTAAATTGTAAAAAGGAATCAATATATACCAACCGCTTTTACCTACATCGTGCATTCTTCTAATTCCAACTGCTAATCCTGGTAAAAAGACCAATAATGAATATATTGAACGTAGAATTCCTGCTTTTTCATTTCCAAAATTCAAACCAAAACTAAAGCCAAAATTCAAATCAAAACTGTAATCAATAATTCTCAAAATTATCGAAATTATTATGGTTGCAAGAAAATAATTCCAATACTCACTTCTTCTAGCTCTTCCAGAAAAATTTGCGTAATTTTCGAAAACTACTTTTTTGTACGATTCAATCATAATTAAAAATATTAGCTGATTCCTACTCTTGTGGCTTTTCGGTTTCGCCTCGTTTATTGGTTTCTGAACTCCATTGCGCTGGCTAATATAATGGTTTTACAGAAAAGTAGTGTTATTAATCCATAAAATTTTTATTTAAATCATTATTTTTCAAAATACAATCTCTTGATTTTATCTACAATCACTTGAGCCAATCGTTCGTGGCTTTCAAAAGTCCAGCCGGCGATGTGTGGCGTGAGAATCACGTTTTTTGCATTCAACAAATATTGAAAAGCTTCGGGTGTTTCTTTGTCTTGAAAAAGGGTTTCGAAAGACAATTTTTCATACTCCAAAACGTCCAATCCGGCACCGAGTACTTTCCGTGTCTTCATTGCTTCAACCAAATCGGTGGTGACAATGTTTTTTCCACGGGAAGTGTTTATAATCCAGAATGGTTTGGCAAAAGCCTTGATAAAATCGGCATCAACCATTTTGTCGGTTTCGGGAGTCCAGGGAATATGAAGGCTTAAAACATCGGTTTTTTGTTGTAATTCTTCGAGCGAAACTTGTCGTGCATTTTCATCGCCCACGTTTTCCAGAATGTCATAACACAAGACTTCTGCTTCAAAACCTCGCAATTTTTTGGCAAAAGATTTTCCCATGTTTCCGTAACCAATGATGCCCACGGTTTTTCCGTCAAGTTCGTGACCACGGTTTTTTTCCCGGTTCCAATGTCCTGATTTTATTTCGTTGTCGGCTTGATTCAAATTATTGAAAAGCGACAAAATCATTCCCAAACTATGTTCGGCAACGGCATTTCGGTTTCCCTCGGGTGCTGCAATAAGAGCGATGTTTTTTGACAAGGCATATTCACAATCGATGCTTTCCAATCCGGCTCCAACTCTTGCTATGAATTGCAAATTGGTGGCTTTATCCAGAAATGTTTTATCAATTTTGAATCGGCTGCGAATGACGATGCCTTGATAATCGTGGATTTTGGTTTCGATTTCTGCTTTGGAAGAAGTGAAATCTTCGTGGTTGGTAAATCCCGCTTGTTGCAATTGTTCCCAAAGTAGGGGATGATTGCTGTCGATGTGGAGGATTTTTATGGTTGTGTTCAAAATTATAGATTTTTGAATGAAGATTTGCTTCGCCTGTTCGCTATCGCTCGAGTCAGATTTGGTGTTTCTGAATATTTATAGTACTACTTTATTCTTGCTATTTGTCACGCTGGAAGCATCCCAATTATGTTGCTCTCGTGCGTTGAGACGCTTCCAGCGTGACAAATGAAATATAACGCAATGAGCACTGTTTAATACCAATTCATACAAGTTGCTCATTTGCATTAGGGATGGCAGTGGAGCTCTTTTTTATTTTCAATTGCCACGGGTTTAAACCCGTGGCAATTGAAAATAAAAAAAGCGGGAACGTACAGCCCGACCACGCTGGAACGATAGTGGAAGCGTGGGAATGCCCAAAAAATTATCCCTTGATTTTCTTCAAAGCTGCTTTGATTCCGCGAACCAATGAGGAACTGAATCCGTGGGTTTCCATTTCGCTCAAACCGGCTATCGTGCAGCCTTGTGGCGTTGTAACTCTATCGATTAATTGTTCTGGATGGATATTTTCTTCCAAAATCATTTCGGCAGCACCTTTCACGGTTTGGGCTGAAATTTCTAAAGCAGTTTTCCAGTCGAATCCGATTTCGATTCCGGCTTGCATTGAAGCACGAATGTAACGCAAGGCGAAAGCTGTTCCGCTAGCTGCCAAAACAGTGGCTGCATCCATCAATTTTTCGTCGATAATAGGAGCTGTTCCTAAATCTTGGAAAAGAGAAACCACGTTTTTGGCTTCTTCTTTATGTTTTTCGTTAAACGCAATACAAGTTGCCGAAGCACCAAATTGTGATGCAATATTGGGCATAATTCGGATGGCTGAATTGGAGTCACCTATCTTTTTTTGCAAGTTTTCAATCGACAATCCGCTTACTGCCGAGGCAATTACTTTATTGGAAATAACCGGAAGAATTTCCGCCAAAACGGTATCGACTTGATACGGTTTGATGGTCAGAATAACAACATCAGCTTCTTGAATACCGTGTTTGTTGTCCGTGGAAACGGTTACGCCCAATTCTTGCAAATAGAGAATGCTTGCCGTGTTTCTTCTGGTAATGGTTACTTGATTGTCCTTCGAAAACCGGGCTATTCCCAATGCTACGGAAACGCCAAGATTTCCTCCTCCTATGATGTGTACTTTCATTTTTTATATGTGTTTTTCTGCCACAAAGACGCTAAGGCACAAATTTTTAATTAAAAGGTGTTTTATAAGCCACAAATTTACAAGAAAGCGCTCTTAAAATCCTTTGAAATTATTTTTTCTTTGTGACTTTGTGCCTTCGCGGCATTTATTTTAAAAATCTAAAATCAATCTGGCTATTGAGAAATATATTAGAATTCCGCAAATGTCATTGCTGGTCGTAATAAATGGGCCTGTGGCAAGTGCGGGGTCAATTCCGAATTTATCCAATAATATGGGTACAAACGTTCCTATAAGCGATGCGATAATAATTACGGAAACCAATGCAATAGTTACAATAAATCCGATTATAAATTCTACGTTCAAGAGGAAATGGCTTCCCAAAAATAGTATGGTCGCCAGAATTATTCCATTCAACAAACTCAAGGAAACTTCTTTTATCAATCGGTTGAACAAGGAACCGCTCAGGGTGTCGTTGGCCAAACCTTGCACAATAATTGCCGAAGATTGCACGCCCACATTTCCTGCCATTGCGGCAATTAGCGGCGTGAAAAAGAATAAATTCCCATGATGATCCATTGCTCCTCCAAATAACCCGAGGACTTTTACGGACACAAAACCTCCCAAAAGTGCCAACACCAGCCAAGGCAAACGCGCTTTTGTCAATTCCAAAATGCTGTCATCGGCCTCAACGTCTTGCGAGATACCGGCAGCCAACTGGTAATCCTCGGTGGCTTCGTCCTTGATTACGTCCACAATGTCGTCGATGGTGATTCGGCCTACCAATCGCCCCATTTCATCCGTGACGGGAATGGCTTCCAAATCGTATTTTTGCATGATGCGAGCCACCTCAACATCTTCCGTATCGACCATTACGGAGTTTAATTTTTTGATATATACTTCGCTAATGGGTTTTTTGGAGGATGTTGTCAATAAATCTTTGAGCGACAAACGCCCCAAAAGTCGGTCTTCGTCGTCCACCACATAAATAGAATGGACCCTGGAGATGTTTTCGGCCTGGATTCGCATTTGTTTGATACACGTAAAAACATTCCAGTTTTCGTTGACTTTTACCAACTCTTTGTGCATAATTCCACCCGCTGTATCTTCGTCATAACGCAACAAATCAACAATGTCCTTGGCGTGTTCCACGTCTTGAAGTTCCGAAATTACTTCCTGCTTTTTGCTTTGCGAAAGTTCGGCAATAATATCGGCAGCGTCATTGGTTTCGAGTTCGTCGAGCTCTTCCGCAATTTCTTTTGGCGAAAGTCGGCTCAATATTTTCTCCCGCAAATCGTCTTCTAATTCGAGAAGGATTTCGGCAGTTTTTTCAGAATCCAACACCTTGAAAATATATGTGGCCTCGTCAAAATCTAGTTCGTCCAGCACTTCGGCAATATCAGCGTGGTGCAAGTCATTCAGCAAAACTCCCAATTGCTGGTCGTCTTTACTCTGAATAAGTTGCTCTAATTCGTGAATTAGTTCTTTGCTGATTTTAAACTCCATCGGCTTCTATTTTTTGGGTCAGTTCGATAAATTGTTCCACGCTAAGTTGCTCTGGTCGAAGGTTAAAAACTTCGTCTTCCCTCAAATTATCGGACAAATTTAGTGTTTTTAAACTATTCCTCAAGGTTTTTCTGCGTTGCTGGAAAGCGGTTTTCACGACAGTAAAAAACAACTTTTCGCCGCAAGGCAAGCTGTAATCTTCTTTTCTACGCAAACGCAAAACACCCGATTTCACCTTTGGCGGCGGAATAAAAACGTGCTCGTCGACCGTGAATAAATATTCGGCATCGTAAAAGGCTTGTGCCAAAACCGAAAGAATCCCGTAGGTTTTACTTCCTTTTTTCTCGCAAATGCGTTCGGCGACTTCTTTCTGGAACATTCCAGCGAATTCCGGAATTTGGTTACGTAATTCTAAAGTTCGAAAAACAATTTGCGTTGAAATATTGTATGGAAAATTCCCGATTATGGCAAATTGCTTTCCGCCAAAAACTTCGTTGACATCGTATTTTAAGAAATCTTTGGAGATTATTTTTCCGTGTAACTTGGGATAATTGGCATCCAAATAATCCACCGATTCGGTGTCGATTTCGATAACGTAGGTATTGATTGGTTTTTCCAACAAATACTTGGTCAAAACGCCCATTCCCGGCCCGATTTCCAACACATCTTCGTATCCTTCGAGATTCAAGGTGTCGGCGATGGCTTTCGCTACGCTTTCGTCTTTCAAGAAATGCTGTCCGAGGTGCTTTTTGGCTTTTACTTTTTCCATATTGTTTTTTTTAACCGCGAAGGCGCGAAGACGCAAAGTGTTTTTTTAATTTTATAAATCGATTTTAAATTCTTCTTCTAGTAATTTTATCAGTTTTTGAACTGATATCAATTCATCAACATCTGGATTGTTTTTTAAATTTGTACGAAAATCACAATATTTAATATCATTGCTTTTTGCTCCATCTTTATAATTAATAGTGTAACAGGTATCGTGATCTACCATTTCAACAATTTGCATAACATCATAATTCCCACCATCATTAATGATTTTTTTTACTCCTAACTTATATTCTATTTTATCAAATTTTGGCAAATATTCTACATTAGTCATCATAATATTTGACCATAATTCCCCAAAATCTTTATGGATTAGATTTTCTACTTTAGAAAGATATTTTGATTCATTATTTTCAACATCAAAAGTATGAGTATATAGTTTAGCAACCCATTTATCATTTATATCTTGATATAAAACAAAAACAGATTGTTTGTCAGCACCGTCTGTAAATTTCTTTATAAAAAGATATTTTTTATTATTTTCAATTTCTTTTACAATTGGAAATTTGTCATAAAAAGATTGGCAAAAAATAAAATTTACAAACAAAAAATTTATAATTACAAATGCTCTTTTCATACTTTACAGTTTAAATTACCAACAACGAAACACTTTTTAGTTGCTACAACATAAATTCGTCTCTACCCCAACGGATTAAAATTGGGGTCTTTCAATCCTAGTTCAATCAAGTGTTTTTCTATCGAATTCAAATCGCAAACGCGCCAATTCTCGTTAAGGGCATAATCTCCGCCTGCAAAAGTAACTATAAAATTATTTTTAGTTTTCAGATCCGTGATAGATTCGGTATTACCTCGACTAATTTTTGGATTATTGGATAATTTTATCTCAAAGGTAGCCACAATTTCATTGCCTTTTACGATACACAAATCTATTTCGGAACCGCTTTGCGTTCTATAAAAAAAAGGAACACATTGATTGTTGAGACTCGAAATAATTTGTTCTACCACAAATCCTTCCCAAGAATTTCCAGCAATAACGTTCGAAATAAGAGCATCGTAACTGTTTATTTGCAACAACGAATGCAAAATGCCGCTATCTCGAATATAGATTTTAGGACTCTTGACCATTCGTTTTCCAATGTTCACAAAGTAAGGTTCCAATCTTCGGATTATGAACGAATGTTCCAGAAAATCAATGTATTTTTTTACCGAATTACTAGAGATTCCCAACGCATTACCGAGCATTGAATAATTGATTACCGAGCCTTGAATCGAAGCTATCATTCGTAATAATTTACCAATTAAAACAGGTGATGCCGATAGTCCAAGCATTCTCAAGTCGGTTTCGATATAGGTTTTAATGTAAGCCTGTTGCCATTCTTGCCAAAAAAAATCATTTGGAGCCAGTAATGCCTTTGGATAACCACCTCTAAACCAAAGTGTTTCTAATTTTATTTGGGTTGCCTCATCAAATCGTATGGGAGTCAATTCTTTATAAACAATTCTTCCTGCCAATGTTTCTGAACTTTGAGACAATAATTCTGGTGATGCAGAACCCAATAAAATAAATTGCCCCGGTTTATCTTGTTTGTCCATCAACGAACGCAATAAAGGGAACAATTTTAAATCTCTTTGCACTTCGTCTATAACAATTAGTTTATCCGTGTTTTGAGATAAAAACCATTGTGCATTGGTATTTAATAGTTCGAAATCGTCCGTGTCCTCCAAATCCAAATACAGTATTGGTTTGTTTATCAAAGGTTGCAAGTTTTTGACGAACGTAGTTTTCCCTACTTGTCTAGACCCAATTAAGCCCACAGAAGGAAAAAATTCGAGTAATTTAGGAACAACGCTATTGAGAATTCTATCAATCATTTCTTGAAAATTATTTTCAAATTTACAAGGAAAATTTCAATAAACAACATATTAACCTTGTAAATTTGAAAGTAAAATTAAAATTTACAAGGTTAATTTTGTTTAATGCTCCGAAATCACTTCCAATTCCGTTCGGAAAGAAAGCATTTTTTCTCCGAATAATTTTTCTCCTTCTTCGCGCAATGCTGGAGCATCTTCTATATAATATCTCAGTAAAGTTTCCTTGCTATCGGTTACATATTGAACAGAATAAGTAACGCCACCCATTTCTTCTTCGATTAAAACTCTAGCCATTTTTGCAGAAACAAATTTTCCTGTGGCCAACATTTCTGGAATGTGTTTGTGTTGCATCCAAATCATCCATTTGTCGTGAACGCTTTCGTGTATGTTTGTGGTAACATTGTAAATGATCATTGTTTAAAAAGTATTAAGATTGGAGAATTAAGTATTAAGACTTTAAAAGAATTAGCTATTCTCTACATTCTATTTTTAATTTTTGTAATAGATATTGATTATTGCAATTGCTATTTTAAAGATTCTTATCACCTCGCAATTGACGGTATTCTTTTCGAGCATCTACAAAGTAAATACTGTCTTGATGATTGAAAATTATTTTCTCGTACAGTAATTTTGCCTTTTCGGGTTGTTGTAATTTTTTATTCTCAATTTCTGCCGAAAAAAATAAGGCTTCGTCTATGTAAATTCCATCGGCGTGATGGTCGATAATATTCTGGTATTGGCTTAAAGCCAAATTATATTCGCCTTGTTTTTCGTAAATTTTTCCTAACCTCAACAAAGTTACCGCTTCAATTTCCTGTCCTTTGAAGCTTTTCAAAATTGCCTGAAACTGCGCCGTCGCTTCCTGATTCCTGTTTTGATACAAGAGATAATCACCTTTGGCAAATTGTTTCAAAGCCGTTTGAGTCGAATCGGCAACCGTGTTGTCACTGATTAAAAGGAAATATTCCAAAGCATCATTGGCAATCAATTGCGTGCTCGCCGATTTTAATTCTTTGAATTGTTTGGATGCCCAGGCAAAATCTCCTTGAAAATAACTGGTTTTGGCCGCTTTCAAACTCGCTTCGTGCGCCACGGCATCGTTTTTCAGATTTTCTTCAATTTGTGAATAATAAATCAACGCCTGATTGAATTTTTCTTCAAAAAGCAAAATATCGGCCAATTCCATTTTGACTTCGGCCTCTTCATAAACATTTAATTCCAAGGCAAGTGATTTTTTGACAATGGCTTTTCCTTCCTCGGGTTTTTTCAGATTAAAAGCCACAAAATGCGCCTGAATCAGTTGCAAAGATAAGGTAATTGGACTTATTTCATATTCCTTGAGCAAACTCTTCAATTCGGAATCAATGGCGGCGAAATCTTTTTCTTGCGCCTTGTCGATTTTCATTTCAAGCAAATACGAATGTGCCTGAATCAGCAACTCCAAATCCTTGGTGTTTTCCAAAACAAATCCCAGAATCTCTTTGGCAGCTTCGGGATCGTCTTCTTCAATAGCCAATTGACCTAAATTGACAATACTGGAAAGCGAATCAGGATTGCGTTTGTACACTGCTTTTTCCTGGATAAAGGCTTTTCCAAATTCTTTCTGTTGGACATAATACCAACTCAAATATTCGTTCCAAAAAATATCTTGGTTTTTCTGAGCCCTTGTAATTAATGCTTTTCGCAAGGTTTCGTTGAAGTTTTCATCGCCTTCTTCGGCCATAAAACGAGCCAATTTATTTTGGATTTGTATCGAATTCTGGGGATTGGCATAAGCTTCGTCCAGAAAAGTGGAAATCATCATTTCGGTGTTGCCGAGTTGTCCGTAAAGCTCTGCCATTTGGGATTTAAAAGGAAACGTTGGATTTAAGGTTAATGCCGTTTGATAGGATTTTAAAGCATAGGCCAATAATACTTTCCTTTCGAAAGAGTTGGCAATACTATACACTTCGTTTGGATTTTTCTTGATTCTTTCTATTGCCTCGTCGTAGTATTTTTTGGCGGAAGCCTCGTTCTTTTGCAACTGAAAATTATACCCCAATTCAACTAAAAGGCTACCTTGTTTGTAGGTGTTCAATCGAGTTTGAATGGCTTTTTCGGCAACGTCAAATTGCTGTAATTGCTGGTAACAGTCAACGATTCTAGTGAAATATTGGGGATTTTGTGGGTATGATTTTAACAATTCTTCGAAACTGATTTTGGCTTTCTCGAAATCACCCTTGTCGTAATAATACAGCGCCAATTGCTCGTTTTGCGAAAAACAAACCAATGAAAAAAACAGGGCGATATGTAGAAAGAGTTTTTTCATTGATTCAAATCATTATTTAACCATATAAATCATTTAAGGTCATATAAGTATTACCAAAGATGGAATTCATTAAGTAAATGTATAATTCCAAGAAGAATAAATACAACTCCAGCAGCATAACCTTTAAATTTTATACTAAACAATTTACTTTCTGGCAGTTTCTTCGCATATCGCAATATAAATACACCAACGGTTATTACCATAAGACTTTGAACAATAATTTTCCAAAATGTTACTGAATCCATAATTTGTATAAATTATTCACAAAACTTAAATGACCTTAATGCCTTACATGGTAAAATTTTTAGTCTATTATATCAAACCCACAATAGCTTCGCAAAACCTCAGGAATTACGATTCCTTCTGGAGTTTGGTAATTTTCTAAAATTCCTGCAAGTACTCTTGGCAAAGCCAATGAACTTCCGTTTAGGGTGTGTGCCAATTGGTTTTTTCCGTCTTTATCTTTGAAACGCAATTTCAAACGATTCGCTTGAAAAGTCTCAAAATTAGAAACTGAGCTGATTTCCAGCCAACGTTCTTGCGCCGTAGAATACACTTCAAAATCATACGTCAAAGCCGAGGTGAAACCCATATCGCCGCCACAAAGACGCAATATTCGGTATGGTAATTTCAATTCTTGAAGAATATTTTTTACGTGTTCGACCATTCCTTCTAAAGCTTCGTAGGATTTATCAGGATGCTCCACTCGCACGATTTCCACTTTGTCAAATTGGTGCAAACGATTCAAACCACGAACGTGAGCGCCATAAGATCCTGCTTCACGACGGAAACAAGGTGTGTAAGCCGTGGTTAAAATTGGCAATTCGTTTTCGTTCAAAATCACGTCACGAAACAAATTGGTTACCGGAACTTCTGCCGTTGGAATCAAGTACAAATCATCGGTTTTGTCGTGATACATTTGTCCTTCTTTGTCCGGCAATTGTCCCGTTCCATAAGCCGAAGCTTCGTTGACCATATGAGGCACCTGAACTTCATTGTAACCTGCAGCCGTGTTTTTATCCAAGAAATAATTGATTAAGGCACGTTGCAACTTGGCTCCTTTTCCTTTGTAAACCGGAAATCCTGCGCCTGTAATTTTGTTTCCTAATTCAAAATCGATGATGTCGTATTTTTTTACCAAATCCCAATGTGGTTGTGCGCCTTCATGCAAAACTGGAATTTCGCCTTCTTCGAAAACGTTCAAATTGTCTTCTGGAGTTTTCCCTTCGGGAACAATGTCGGCGGGAAGATTGGGTAAAGTGTATAGTTTTTCCAAAAGCTCGGCAGCAAGAGTTTCAGCTGTTTCGGCTAAAGCTTTGCTTTTTTCTTTTAACAGAACCGTTTTTTCTTTGAGAATGGCGGCTTTAGATTTTTCGCCGGCTTTCATCAATTCGCCAATATCTTTGGACAATTTATTAGATTCTGATAAAATTCCGTCCAACTCCACTTGCGTGGCGCGACGGCGTTCATCCAGTTGTACCACTTCTTCAACAACACTTTTGGCATCCATGTTTCTTTTTGCCAAAGCCTTGATTACTTTCTCTTGATTCTCTCTAATAAATGCAATTTGTAACATAGCTTGATTTTTTTAACGCTAAATTTTATAATATTTGGTAGCAAATTTAAGGAAATGTTTGATAAGATAGGGACAAACTTTAAATTGAAAATTTATTCTACGAAGATGCATGAATGTATTAGGAAGATAAAGAGTATTTTTTATGCTTTATTAAATAATTCTTGTTGTTTGACTAGTATATCAATCTTTAACTTTCTTTAAATCTGGAATAATTACAATGAATTCTGTACCAACACCTAATTCTGAATTTACATTTATAACTCCCTCCATTAAATCAATAGATTCTTTTACTAAAGACAAACCAATTCCAATTCCTTCACTTTGTTCTTTCTCGGCCTGAAAATTGAAATCAAAAATTTTGGAAAGCATTTCTTTGCTGATGCCTATTCCATTGTCTTTGATGGTGATTTTTGCTTCAAAATTATTTGAATCGATTGTAACCAATATAAATGGATTTTCTTTCTTGGTATCATAGTATTTCAAACTATTGCCTATAAGATTTGAAATAACCGATTTCATTTCGTTTTCATAAGTGTAAAATTCGTCAGTTTGACATACGGTTGTTTCAATTTTCACCTTTTCCAGGCTGGGATTATATTTAATAGACTCATAGAAATCACTTAATAATTTATTAAAATCCACTGATTTACAAGTATTGGTTGATATCGATATCTCAAGCGTTTTTTGTACGAAGGATTTCAGATTAAAAGCACTTTGCTCAATAAGTGAAAAATATTCATCTATCGATTCATTGTCTATCCTTGATAACTGGATTAGGCCAATAACTGAATTTAAAGGAGTCTGTATATCGTGGGCAATTTTAAACACCGTGGAATCCAGGCGTTTGTTAATTTCTTTCAATTGCTTGTTTTGCTTATTAACAATCTCTTCAGAAATTTTTCGTTGACTTACGTCAATATGCGATACAATTGATAAATCATCGTTGCCTTTCAGTGGAGTGCATCTCAAAATAAACCATCTTTTCTCGTTTAATGAATGACAAGGATACTCCATTTCAAAAAGAAGTTGTTCCCTTTTAATCACGCTTTGCAACCCTACTGATGCTCTTAAAGCATCTTTAGAATCTTTACCAGTTGCACTTCCACAAACATCCAAATAGTTTACACCAACATCTGTCTTGTCCAAAGAACCAAAATTTTGACCCGAAAAACATTTCCAAGCAAAGTTTGTATAGACAATTTCACCTTTTTTGTTAATTACAGCTATTGAATCTATAAATGAATCAAAAATTTCGAAAAAACTTACCATAGATTATTTAGGAATTTCATTTATAGAAGGCATTAAACCAAAAACATTTGAGTCATTTATTGAATACCTGAACGAATTTAAGAAAATGTATGCTTAGTTTAAAATAAATTTAAGTTAAAAGTCATTAAGTTCCATGCTATTGCTGAAAATTAATTTTGCATGTTTTTTATTTATTTTGAAAAACAACCCCAAAAAACAACTAAACAAAACACAAACAACGACTTAAAAATTTTTTTGATTTTAAACTTGCAAAAAAATTATTCTCTCTTAATCTCGTGACCCACGAATTCTTCCAAGGTGGCGAACATTTCATCGACTGAAAGAACTTCGAAATCGGGGTGTGATTTCAGGAAATTGGCGTTCAAAGTAACCAGGTTTTCTTCCAATTCGAAAAAAGTGTCGCTGTTGAGCAAATCCCGAGTTGGGTTCACGCCTTCCAGTTTTCCTTTCAGGAATTTATTGAGCTTGACACTGCTCATTAATTTCACTTTTTTGGATTGTTGTTGGAATAATTCCAAATGCTTTTCGGCGCCAATCAAGGCCAAACCTTCTTCAATCAATTCGTTCAGTTCGGCATTCCAACCCGAATGATGCACAAATTGGGCAAAGTTTCCCGCAACATATTGCGAATAATAATAGTCCAAATAATAACTCATCAAGGCATCTTCGTGAATGAATTCGTCGTCTATTTTTTCCTCTCGCATCAAATTGATAACCGAAATATTCGAATTGATGATGTCTTGAAGATTCTCACTATTGAAGGCTGTTTCTGAAACTATTATTCTACCGAATTCCATATTTTAAATTTTAAATATTGGGCAAATTTCCGTTAAATAAAAACAGAAAAGAAATTTTGACGACGGTTTTGAATAAATAAAAAAAGCTACATTGATAAAAATGTAGCTTTTGAAATTATTGAAAAGACTAATCTTTATTTTGTTTTCATTGGCGGCAAATCAAATGCTTTTGAATCACCTTCGAAATTATTACGATGTGAACCGTCACAAAAAGGCTTGTTGGATGATAATCCACAACGACAAAGGCCCAATGCTGTTCTTCCTTCTAAGCCATAAATGACACCATCTTGATCCATTATTTCAAAATCCCCTTCGATTTTTATCGATCCGTTTTTATTGATTATTAGTTTTGTCTTGCTCATATTGTTTTTGGTTTAAGAGGTCAAAGTTGCGAAAATTATCCATACCTACGGCACTTTTTCTATAAACTATCACATTTTGGATGGATTAAAATTCCTCCCTACAAAATATGGCGAGCTTAAGACTCTAAAGGCTGGTCATTATTTTTTTGCTGATTCATTTTGGTTACTAAGACTTTCAATCGTGCTGTTTTTTCTTTTTTCTCTTCTTGCAATTTAGCCTTTTTCCGATTGAGCAATTTGGTATGCAAAGCCTTGTTTTTGGTGTTTTTTTCAGGTCCTTTTGCCATAATTTATAATCTTCAATAATTATGGTTACAAATATAAATTTTCAATCCATAAAAAAAAACGGAAACAACTTTAAAAGTCATTTCCGTTTCATTCTACTTCTCAAAGAAGCAGAATCTAGCACCAGAATAAATTAATTATCTGATGTAAACCCAGATATTGTTCCCATTTTTCAACTTTAATTCACTAAGCGTAAGATTAACAATGTCGTAAGTAGTGGTTACACCATTTAGAACAATTGTTACTTTACTATCGCCTTTGGAATAAGTTCCTGAAGTAGTTGTGAGCGCACAAGGACTAACAATAGAACTATAATCTCCTGAAGTCATTGTATTATCAATCTTTAGATTAATAAAATCATGGTCACAGCCACTTGTGTTTTGTGGCGGATCAGCCAATGTTTCTACACCGTTAATATTGGTGCCCACTTTGACAATACCCCATTTCCCTACTAAAGGAGCTAATGTATCTCCTTCGTTTTCATCATTAGAATTACAAGAGGTTGCAAATAATCCGACACTTAACGCTAATGCAAATAAAATGCTTTTAATTTTCATGTTTGATTTATTTAAAATTAATAATGGCTAAATTAGCCTTATAGCTGCCAAAGAATGTTACACAATTATTAATATAAATTATATTATTACTTTGATATTTAATAAATTACTAGTCCAAATAGAGCATAGAAATTCTTTTTCGTTTTTTATTTCAAAATAAAAGATTACTTTACCTTGTTATTATTCACTTTGGCGTTTAGTGAATATATTCATAAAGGATAGCAAGACATCTTGGATTCGACCTAGTTAAATAGCTTCTGATTGCCACCTTCCGCACAATGACAATAAATAATTCCTTATTTTTGCAGCAAATTAAACTGAATTATGTTACAGAATCCAAAAAGATATACCATTACGGCGGCATTGCCTTATACAAACGGACCCATTCATATTGGGCATTTGGCGGGTGTTTACGTGCCTTCGGATATTTATTCTCGTTATTTAAGATTGCAAGGAAGAGACGTTTTGTTTGTGTGCGGAAGCGACGAACACGGCGTGGCGATTTCGATGAAAGCCAAGAAAGAAGGCGTTACTCCGCAGGAAGTAATCGACAAATACGATGGAATTATCCGGAAATCATTCTCGGATTTTGGAATTTCGTTTGATAATTATTCCAGAACTTCGGCGAAAGTTCATCACGAAACGGCTTCGGAATTTTTTAGAACCTTGTATGATAAAGGTGATTTTATCGAGGAAGTGACCGAACAATTGTATGATGCGAAAGCAGATCAGTTTTTGGCAGACCGTTTTGTGGTGGGAACTTGCCCAAAATGTGGTAACGAAGAAGCCTATGGCGACCAATGCGAAAAATGTGGTTCGACTTTAAATGCTACGGATTTGATTAATCCAAAATCGACTATTACGGGAGAAACTCCTATTTTGAAATCGACAAAACACTGGTTTTTGCCTTTGGATCGTTATGAAGATTTCTTGAAAGAGTGGATTCTCGTTGGACATAAAAATGACTGGAAACCCAATGTTTACGGACAAGTAAAATCTTGGATTGACGGTGGACTGGAACCTCGCGCAGTAACTCGTGACCTCGATTGGGGAATTGATGTTCCTGTGGAAGGTGCCGAAGGAAAAAAATTATATGTTTGGTTTGATGCGCCGATTGGCTACATTTCTTCTTCGAAAGAATGGGCTGCGAGAGAAGGAAAAGATTGGAAACCTTATTGGAAAGATGAAGACACAAAATTGGTTCACTTTATAGGGAAAGACAATATTGTTTTCCATTGCATCATTTTCCCGGCAATGTTGAAAGCCGAAGGAAGCTATATTTTGCCAGACAATGTTCCTGCGAATGAGTTCTTGAATTTAGAAGGAAACAAACTTTCTACATCTAAAAACTGGGCCGTTTGGTTGCACGAATACTTGGAAGAATTTCCGAATCAACAAGATGTTTTGCGTTATGCTTTGACATCGAATGCACCAGAAACGAAGGACAATGATTTTACTTGGAAAGATTTTCAAGCAAGAAACAATAATGAATTAGTAGCGATTTTTGGAAACTTCATCAATCGTGTGGTGGTTTTGACCAATAAATATTACGAAGGAATTGTCCCAAGTCCAAAGGAACTTTCGGAAGTAGATGAACAAACTTTAGCGGAATTAAAGGCTTATCCAGCCGTGATTTCGAGTTCTATCGAACGTTATAGATTCCGTGAAGCTTTGGGCGAATTGATGAACGTTGCCCGATTGGGAAATAAATACCTTGCCGACGAAGAGCCTTGGAAAATGGTGAAAACCGATCCAGCTCGTGTGCAAACCCAAATGTATGTGGCTTTGCAAATTGCTGCCGCTTTGAGTTCACTTTGTGAGCCTTTCTTGCCATTTACTGCTACAAAACTTTCAAGAATTCTGAAAATTGAAAATAAAATTGACTGGAAAACAGTTGCTGACAATTCCGATTTAATTCCTGCAGGACACCAAATTGGCGAAGCCGAATTGCTTTTTGCCAAAATTGAAGACGAAGAAATCCAAAAACAAATCGACAAATTGGAAGCTACAAAAACTGCCAATTACGCTGAAAATAAAGTAGCAGAACCTCAAAAAGAATTAATTCAGTTTGAGGATTTTGCCAAAATGGATTTGCGTGTCGGAACCATTCTAGAAGCAGAAAAAATGCCGAAAGCCAACAAATTGTTGATTCTAAAAGTTGATACTGGAATTGACGTTCGCACCATTGTTTCTGGAATTGCCGAGAGTTTCAAACCGGAAGACATCATCGGAAAGCGAGTAACAGTTTTAGTAAACTTGGCACCAAGAAACCTTCGTGGTGTGGAAAGCCAAGGAATGATTTTGATGACTAACAATGCCGAAGGCAAACTGGTTTTCGTGAACCCGGATGCTGATGGGGTTGCGAATGGTGAGACGATAAATTAAAAGACCAACACGGATTTCACAAATTAGCACAAATTAATCTGTGCTAATTTGTGAAATCTGTGTTTAAAAAAATAAAGAAATGAACCTAAAAGTAATTGCTTTCGACGCCGATGATACCTTATTCGTGAACGAGCCATATTTTCAGGAAACAGAACAAAAGTTCTGTGGCTTGATGGAGGATTATTTGTCGCATCAAGGAATTTCGCAAGAACTCTTTAGGATTGAAATAGCCAACTTGAAAATCTATGGTTACGGCATCAAAGCCTATATTCTTTCGATGATCGAGGCAGCGATGAAAATATCGAACAATACCATTCCAGTTGAAGTCATCGAAAAAATCATTGAATACGGTAAAGAATTACTCGAAAAACCTATTGAGTTATTAGACGGTGTTGAAGAAACTCTACAGGCTTTACACGGAAAATACAAATTAGTGGTTGCCACCAAAGGAGATTTACTGGACCAACGTAGAAAATTGCATAATTCAGGTTTAGGCAAATATTTCCATCACATTGAAGTGATGTCTGACAAACAAGAAGTGGATTATACCGACTTATTAAAACGTTTGGAGATTCAACCTAATGAATTCTTTATGATTGGTAATTCCTTAAAATCGGATGTTTTGCCGGTTTTGGCCATTGGCGGTTATGCTGTTCACATTCCATTTCACACTACTTGGGCACATGAAAAAATTGACCATAAAGTAATACACGAAAAATTTTTTACATTTGATAAAATAACTGATGTACTCAAAAAAATAAATACTTAATATCCTCGACTGTTTTCACAAGCATTATTTGTTTTTTTTTTATATTTTTCAAATCCTTACACCTCCAAATTAATCCTTCCACACTATTTAGAATAATCATATCCCGTATCTACTTCAAATTCATCAATAATTAAACCCATAAATTATTGAAAAACAAAAAAAACATAGTTTTATATAATTATCACTAATTCTTACGTAATTCACGGTTTTCCTAGCTTTATTGAGGCTTATGCCATAAATTCGCAGCACTAAATTTAAAACAAAAAATTATGAAAAAAATTATACTGACGTTGATTTTTGCTGGTTCATTTGCAAGCTTAAAAGCTCAAACTGAAACTGAAAAAAAGGAAAGCAACAACGACTACAACAAATGGTCGGTTGAATTAGATGGAGGATTTAACAAACCACAAAGACCGATGGGAGCAGGTGCTTACACCGAAATAGTTAGTCCTTATGTGGTTAATCTTGGGGCAAGATATATGTTCAACAACAAATTCGGTTTGAAAGCTGATTTTGGCTATAACTCTTTTCAAGAAGAAACAGGATCGGTTAATTTTGACACTAAACTTTACAGAGTAGCTGTACAAGGAGTCGTAAACGCAGGTAGAGTTTTAAATTTTGAAGATTGGACAAATACAATCGGTTTGTTATTGCATGCTGGTGTTGGTGTTGCGCAACTTGAAGACCAAAATTCTGCTGGCAAAGACAAAATGGGTAATTTTATTGGAGGTGTAACGGGTCAAATTAGATTAAGTGACAGATTTGCTTTAACAGGAGATTTTACTACCATTGTTACTGCAAAACAAGATCTTAATTTTGACGGAAGTAATTTTAATGGAACCAATGGCTTTCAAGGAATTCTTTTCACAGGTACTGCGGGTTTAACTTATTACTTAGGTAAAAACACAAAACATGCTGACTGGGTTGTTATAAATCCTACAGCTGAATTAGAGGACAAATTGGCTGCTTTAGAAGCTAAATTAACTCAAGATTCTGATAATGATGGCGTAGCTGACTTTAAAGACGAAGAGCCGAACTCTGCTCCTGGCGCAGTGGTTAATACAAAAGGAAAAACTATTGTAGTAAAAGATGCTCAAGGCACTGTTGTTCAGACGACAGAATCAGACCTTAAAACATTAATTAATGGTGGATACGTTGGAGTTTATTATGACTTTAACAAATCTACACCTACTGCAGATTCTACTGGAAATATTGATTTTATCTTGACTTACCTTAGAAACAATCCTTCTGCTAATATTGAAATTACAGGATATGCTGATGAGATTGGAAGCACTTCTTACAACAATACATTATCAAATGCAAGAGCCAATAATGTAAAAGAAACTTTGGTTAAAGCTAATGTTGACGCATCAAGATTGACAATAGTTGGAGCTGGAGAAGATACTTCTGTAAGCAAAGATTCTGATTCTGCTAGAAGTCTAGTTAGAAAAGTTACTTTTAAAATAAAATAAGCTAAGCTTTTTTTAGCACACAAAAAGCCCTAAAGGAAATTTCTTTTAGGGCTTTTTTATTCGTTGTCTAGTCCTGAAAAAAGTAAAAGAATTGCCCTATTTTTGTGAAAATAAATTTTTGCAAAACAATGAAAACCCTTTTAGACCTTGAAAATTGGAACCGAAAAGAACATTTTCTGTTTTTTAAACAATTCGAAGAACCTTTCTTTGGTTTAACCGTCGAAATAGATTGCACGAAAGCCTATGCAACTGCCAAACAATTGGGGACTTCCTTTTTTACTTACTATTTGCACAAAACCATGGTTGCCGTAAATGCAATTGAATCCTTTCGTTATCGAATAATTGACAATGCCATTTACATTTTTGATACCATTGATGTCTCCGCAACCATAATGCGCGAAGACCATACTTTCGGGTTTTCGTTGATTGAATATTCACCCGATTTTGAAATTTTTGCAAAAAACACGTCAGAAGAAATTCAAAGAATACAAAACACATCGGGACTTTTAACCCGAGAATTTCCAAACAATAATTTAATTCATTTTTCGGCCGTTCCTTGGATCAATTTCACGTCCCTTTCTCACGCCAGAAGCTTTACTTTTCCAGATAGTTGCCCTAAAATTTCTTTTGGAAAAATGATGATTGGCGAAGACGGCAAAAGAACCATGTCGATGTCCATTCACGTACATCATGGATTGATGGATGGTTATCACGTTGCCCAATTTCTGGATTATTTTCAGGAATTGATGAATCAATAATTTGCATTCATTCCCTTTTTGACAAATTGAATTCAAAAAATTAAACATTTTTAATAAAACAACCCTTATTTTAAAGGAATTCCAAGAAGTTGAATCTTTTCTTAAAGCAATCATCCGCTTTGAATTATTTTTTTTTAACTTTACTAAAAACTTACAATTATGCTGTCAAAAAATATAGAAATCGCTTTAAACAAACAAATTCGCATTGAGGCAGAGTCTTCCCAAATTTATTTGTCAATGGCCTGTTGGTCGGAAGTGAGTGGCTTGGAAGGAATCGCCAAGTTTATGTATGCCCAATCCGACGAAGAACGTCTACACATGCTCAAGTTGATAAAATACGTGAACGAGCGCGGAGGCCACGCACAAATCACCGATTTGAAAGCGCCCAAAACCACTTACGAAACTTTTAAAGGAATGTTTGAGGAACTGTACAAACACGAGATTTTTGTTTCCAATTCCATCAATGAATTGGTGCACATCACTTTTGAAGAAAAGGATTATGCCACGCACAACTTCCTGCAATGGTATGTTGCCGAACAAATTGAAGAGGAAGCTACCGCCAAAACCATTTTAGACAAAATCAACTTGATTGGCGACGACAAAGGAGGCTTGTACTTATTTGACCGGGACATCCAACAAATTGCGGTTGCCGCAAGTGCTTCCGCTCCAAAATAGTCGTTACCCTGACAACTGAAAATGCCTTCAAGAATTTGATTTTCTTGAAGGCATTTTTTTTATCAAAAAACACATAAACTTTATTTAGAATAGATAAAAACAACATACCTTTGTATTGGTTTTTAATTCTTTACAAAGTGAGCAAGAAAGAAAAGGAAAAAGATAAAAAAAAGAAAAAGAAGAAAAAAGACAATCTTGACAAAATCAAGAAAGCAAAAAAATGCAAGTCTAGCTGTTGCGAAAAATATAAAAAAAGCGAAAAGAAACGTTGCGACCGCTGTCCAATGTTTGATTTATTTAAAATTGTTTCCTAATTCAAATGCCCTCCGATTGAGAGGGCATTTTTGGTTAAAAATTTATTTCAAAAATTTATTAATTTTCAATTCTACAAAGCATTTAAAAGTGAAATGATATCATCGCCGTAATTAGCTGTTTTATTTTCTCCAAACCCTTTTACAGTTTTAAAATCCTCAAGACTTTGTGGTTTTTTGATGGCAATGGAAACCAATTCTGAATTATGACAAATCATATAGTGAGGCAACATTAATTGCTGCGCCTTATCACTTCTCCATTTTTTCAAAGCAAAATAGATTTTCTTTTCCTCAAATGTTAATTCTGTGTCATTAACAGCAGATTTACTTTCCTTTTTTGGTTCATAAAAAACAACAGCAGACCAAAAATCCACGGTTGTAGTAGTTACAAAATTCGTGGAAGTCAATTTGATTTCGACAGAATCCAGAAACTGGTTCATCCTGTTTTGATCTTCCTGACAATGCTCTTTATCAAGGCGGATATTAAAAACTTTGATGTTCATGGCTAACTATTTAAAAGTTAAACTATTTTCCCAAAAGCAAAATATCATTCGCCACGATTTCAGTAACATAGCGTTTTTCTCCGTTTTTGTCAAGATAATCACTGTAAGTTAGTTTCCCTTCTATACAAATTTCTTTGCCTTTAGTAACATATTTTTCAATGATTTCGGCAACTTTCCCCCAAGCTTTCACTTTGTGCCATTCTGTTTTTTCTACTTTGTCCCCATTTTCTTTGTAATAAACTTCGTTGGTGGCCATTGTGATATTGGCTACTTTTTTTCCTCCATCAAGATTTTTGATTTCTGGCTCTTGTCCTACGTGACCGATTAACTGTACTGTGTTTTTCATTGCATTCATGGCGTTTAAATTTAAATTGTTGGTGTATAATTATTTTTTGCTGAATTGTTCGTTCAAATCAACAGGGCAAAGATGCGACGGCTTTAAAATTTTATTCGGTAGATAACTGCTTACTTTCGGTTGTAACTATTTGTAACCGTTTGTAAATGGAAAATATTCATTATATTTGGTTGATTTTAACAGAATTAATGACTATCCAATGAAAAACCATTTAACCCTAGAAAAGCTAAAATTTCCGATTGGAAAATTTCACAGACCTGATCCCATAACCGAAAATGATTTGGAAACTTGGATTGCAACCATCGAAAATTTTCCTTCCAAAATAAAAAACCTGACTTCAACCCTTTCTGTCGAAGAATTGAATTGGGTGTATCGACCAAAAGGTTGGTGCATCAAACAAGTCGTGCATCATTGTGCCGACAGCCACATCAATAGTATTGTTCGATTTAAACTGGCTTTGACCGAAGATGTTCCAACGATAAAACCTTATGAAGAAGCATTGTGGGCTGAACTCGCCGATGGCAATTCGAACGATATTTTTCCCTCCCTTCAAATCATCGAAGGCGTTCATGCTCGTTGGGTTTTACTTTTGAAAAGTCTTGGCAAAAAAGAATTAAACCGACAATTTTTCCATCCAGAAAACCTCAAATTGGCTAATTTAGAGGAAACCATTGGAGTTTATGCTTGGCATTGCAACCATCATTTGGCACATATTGAACAAGCCTTGTTGCACAAAGGTCAATTTTAAGAAATGTATCTATTAAATTTTATGATAAAAGTCGAAATATTTAAAATAAATTTCAAACCATTAAGAAATTTAAGATCCATTAAGAAAAACACAAAACTTAATTTGCTTAATGCCTCTTAATGGTTTAAAAAAATGTTTGCAATATTTACAATAGCGTTTTAAAACGAAAACTATGGACAAAACCTGCCTGGAATGTGGAGACAAAATTGTGGGTCGCGAGGACAAAAAATTTTGCAGCGACGGTTGCCGCAATGCCTACAACAACAAAATAAACAAGGACAGCACTAATTTTATGCGCAACGTAAACAACAAATTGCGCAAAAACTACCGTATTCTTTCGGCATTGAATGTCGATGGAAAAGGAAAAACCACCAAGTCAAAACTGTTGAGCAAAGGATTCGATTTTGAATTTTTTACCAATATTTTGGAAACCAAAACCGGAAACACCTACTATTTTGTTTACAATCAAGGCTATCGTGTTTTAGAAGACGACTATTATATGCTGGTCAAAAAAGAAATTTAGATCCCAATCTACCATTATGAAAAAAAATTATTCCTCTATTTTATCCGTTTTATTTATCCTTGCTATTCTTGGATTTGTTTTCTTCACGATGATGCCCCAATGGACATCCGATGACGATGAGCCACTTTCGGAATTTTCGACCAAAAGAGCTTTGGAACAAGTCAAAAACATATCCCAAAAACCACATTTTATAGGTTCCGAAAACCACGATCTGGTGGCCAATTATTTGTTGAAAGAATTGCAAAATATGGGCTTGGAGACTTCCATTCAGGAAGGTTTTGCCTTTTCGGATTGGGGAACTTTGACTAAATGCAAAAACATTCTGGCTCGAATAAAAGGCACCAACAGCAACAAAGCCCTGCTCCTGCTTTCGCATTATGACAGCGCGCCACATTCCTATTCAAAAGGCGCAAGCGATGCTGGTTCGGGCGTGGCGACAATCCTGGAAAGCGTTCGTGCTTTTACCTACAACAAAAAACAACCCAAAAACGACATCATTATTCTGTTTTCGGATGCAGAAGAATTAGGATTGAATGGTGCCGCACTTTTTGTAACCCAACATCATTGGGCAAAAGAAGTGGGTTTGGTCTTAAATTTTGAAGCCCGAGGAAGTTCTGGCCCAAGTTATATGTTGATGGAAACCAATGCCGGAAATGCCGGATTGGTCAAACAATTTGCTGCTGCAAAAACCCAATATCCTGTTTCAAATTCCTTGATGTACAGTATTTACAAAATGTTGCCCAACGACACTGACCTGACTGTTTTTAGAAAAAACGGCAATATTCAAGGCTACAATTTTGCTTTTATCGATGGGCATTACAACTACCACACCGCTCAAGACGATAGCAATCATTTGGATCAAAACACCTTGGCACATCAAGGAAAATACTTGATGCCGTTGTTGGATTATTTTTCGAATGCTGATTTGAACACGACACAAGCCACCGAGGATGATGTGTATTTTTCGATTCCTTTTACCTTCATCAGTTATCCTTTTGGTTGGGTTTTGCCAATGGTAATTATTGCTTTTGTGCTCTTAATGTTTTTTATATTCATTGGAATTGCCAAAAGAATTTTGTCCCTGAAAGAAATTGGAAAAGGATTTATTCCGTTGTTGGGTTCGCTATTAGTTTCGGGATTAATCACCTTTTTGGGATGGAAATTATTGTTAGTGCTCTATCCGCAATACAACGATTTGCTCAACGGATTTACCTATAACGGACACGATTACATTGCGGCTTTTGTGCTGTTGACTTTGTCGATTTGTTTTGCTTTTTACCAACGTTTCTCTGTCAAAAAAGTGACGATGAACCATTATGTTGCGCCATTGTTCCTTTGGATTCTCATCAATGGATTACTGGCTTTCTTCCTGAAAGGCGCAGGATTTTTGATTATTCCCGCTTTTGCAGGATTGCTGATGTTGGCTTCTTTTGTACTTACCCAAAAATCAAAATGGATATTGAACCTCTTTTTGAGCATTCCCGCCTTGTTGCTTATCGCACCGTTTATTCAAATGTTCCCGATAGGTTTAGGATTGAAAGTACTGTTTGGAAGTGCCATTCTCACTGCCTTGACTTTTGGTTTATTGTTGCCTGTTTTTGGTCCATTTAGACGAAAAGGAAAGATGTCCGTGATTTTGTTGGTGATTTCGATTGGATTTTTTGCCAAAGCCCATTATTATTCCGGTTATGAATTGGGCAAAGCCAAATCCAATAGTTTGGTCTATATTTTGGATGCCGACAAAAACAAGGCCACTTGGGCGACTTACGACACTAATCTGGACGAATGGACAAAAACCTATTTGGGTCAAAACACAAAAGATGCCAAAGTATTAAGCTCCATTTCGTTACCCAGCAAGTACAATTCTGGGTTTACTTTCACCGCCGATGCGCCAATTAAAATACTTTCAAAACCTGTTGTAGAATTCCTGAAAGATAGCGTTGTTGGCGGCAATCGCTATTTAAAAATCCGAATCACGCCCACCCGAAAAGTTAATCGTTATGATGTTCTTGCCAATGAAAACCTGGTAATCCAAAATTTCAAGGCCAATGGTTTGTCATTGTTGGGACAAAAGAGTTCCAAATACGAACGAAAAGGCAAGAAATTGTTGAGCTACTATGTGGTGGATCAACTTCCGCTGGAAATAGAATTCAGTGTGGCTGCTTCGAGTGTTTTGGATTTGGTTTTAATGGAAAGTTCCTTCGATTTGATGAGCAATCCGCTATTTAAAATGGCAAAAAGAGCCGATTGGATGATGCCAACGCCTTTTGTTTTGAATGATGCCGTGATAATTAAACAGAAAATAAAACCTTCGGCAAAAACGGTTAAACCCATTCCTTTGAATATTGGAAATGCTATTCAAAAAGATAGTTTGGTGATTGAAAAAGACAGTTTGAGAAATGCAATTCCAGCTGCAAATTAATAGTTATATTAACTAAATAATAGCCGTGTTATAAAAGAAAGCCAACCAAAATTGGGATGGTTAAAATCCCTTTATGGTTAGTAAATAAGAGTTAGAGTTAAGCTTCAGAAAAAAACTAAAAATAGAACCAAAGTATTTTAATGGTGAAAAATAAAATTAATATCTGGGAAGAGTTTGCAAACGTAACAGGTGGCAAATTTATTGAAAGACAGGAATCTTGGCTTTCAGACAAAGCTGAAATTGATTATAAAGGGTGGGAAATAATTTTCGACAACTACACAATATGGTCAAACCAGTATAGAAAAGAAATGACCCGCATAATTAGTCCGATTATTTCTAAAGATAATTTTAGATTTGAGATTTATCGAAATGGTTTCATTAGATCTATTGAAAAAATATTTGGAGCTCAGGATATTGAAATTGGTCGTCCAGAATTTGACAACGCTTTTATTATCAAAGCAAATAATGAATTTAAAATTAAAAGTTTACTTCAAAATCAAAAAATTAGAACTTTGATAGAAACTCAGAAAGAAGTTAATCTAGAAATATCTAATCAAAAAGGTGTTTGGGAAAATAAACTTCCTGAAAAAGAATTTGAATTACAATTTTATGTTGATGGAGAAATTAAAGATATCGAACATTTAAAATCATTAATAAACCTTTTCCAAGAGTTGCTAGATAATCTTTATCAAATGAAGTCTATAGAAAGTTTAAAAGCATAAAACCAACAACTGTTACAAACAAACATCTCAAATTACCCAATCCAAAAAACGTAAAACCTGCAACAATTCCCCATAACTCCAAGAGTCCTTTCCTGTAGCGAGGGAAATTTTAAAAATCACTAAATTCTGTAATCCAAAAAAGTAAACTCAAAAATTTACTTTTTATATTTTTTGTAAACATATATGTTTACTTTTTTATATATTTGTAAACTTAAATCCGTACAAATAATGAGAAACAAGAAAAAACTCTTAATAGAACAATTGGATCAGAAACTAAATCCTTTTCAAAAAACAGAATTGGTCTTGGTTCCAAATAAAGGATGGATAAACACTATTCGTACCACACTTAATATGACAATGGCTCAACTTGGAGCCAAGTTAAATATAACTAGACAAGGTGTAAAAAGAATTGAAAATAGCGAAGCAAAAGGCACATTATCTATCAATTCATTAAAAGAAGTAGCCGAAGCCTTAGAATTAAAATTCGTTTATGGCTTTGTCCCAAAAGACGGTTCTATTGACAATCTAATTAATTTGAAAGCTGAAAATCTGGCTCGAAAAATTGTATTAAGAACCAATCAAAATATGAAATTAGAAAATCAAGGAATTAGTGATGATAAAATAAATGATTCCGTAATGGACTTGGCAAATGAAATAAAAAGAGAGCTGAGGAGGTCGTTATGGGATTAGAATTACTATATAAAGCTGGACAAACTCCTTTGAACGAGGAAGAAAAGGACGGGCTAAAAATCAAGTCAATTACTACACAAGGAGAATTGGACGAATTCGAACAATTAAATATCGAGAAAGCTGTAGAATGGACTATTCACACCAATCTAAAGCCTGATAGAATATTGACGGAAAAATTTGTAAAAGACTTACACAAAAAAATGTATGGTCATGTATGGAAATGGGCTGGAGAATTTAGAAAGTCTGACAAAAATATTGGTGTAAAATGGATACAAATCGGCATAGAGCTAAAGAATTTAATAGACGACACTAAATATTGGATTGCCAACAACACGTTCTCGCCAGAAGAAATCTCTATCAGATTCAAACACAGAATTGTTGCCATACATTGTTTTCCCAATGGGAACGGAAGACATTCAAGAATGATGGCAGACATTATTATTGAATCTATTTTTAACAAAGAACTATTTTCTTGGCATAATTCAAATATGATTAATGCAGACAAAACAAGAAAGGAATATATTGCTGCTTTGAGAAAAGCAGACGATGGAAATATAAACCCATTAATCGAATTCGCAAGGAACTAAAGTATAAACCGAAAAATAACATTAAAACTCACAGCTTTTCTTTTGCTCAACTCTTGTTTTCAAACCTCTCACACCCAATCCAAAAACCATAAAAACTATAATAATTTTCAATAATAATATGGCTATTTTCTCCAATTATTTAAACTACTTTTGACCCCTCTATTCTATTAAAATGACACAAATTAGTATTCTTGGTTGCGGTTGGTTGGGTTTGCCTTTGGCGAAAGCTTTGCTGGAAAATGGATTTTCAGTAAAGGGTTCGACGACTTCTGTTGAGAAGATTTCGGTTTTGGAAAACTCAAGAATCCAACCTTATTTGATTGCACTTTCAGAAAATGAAGCAGTTGGAAACCTCAACGATTTTCTAGAAAATTCGAAGATTTTGATAATTGATGTTCCGCCAAAACTTCGAGGTTCAGACAAAGAAAACTTTATTTCCAAGATTGGAAACCTGATTCCGTTTATAGAAAAATCGTCAGTTGAAAACGTGATTTTCATCAGTTCGACATCGGTTTATGGAGAAGAGAATTGGGTTGTCACTGAAGAAACAGAACTGAATCCCGACACGGAAAGTGGCAAACAATTAGTTCAAGTGGAGCAGCTTTTGCAAAGCAATTCTAATTTCAAAACCACCATTTTGCGTTTCGGCGGACTCATTGGCGAAGACCGACATCCAATAAAATTCTTGGCGGGAAGAACCAATCTTGACAACCCCAGCGCTCCCATAAACCTGATTCATCAAGTCGATTGCATTGGAATAATTCAGAAAATAATTGAATTAAATTCTTGGAACGAAACCTTCAACGCCGTTACTCCTTTCCATCCCAGCCGAAAGGACTATTACACGCAAAAAGCTGTCGAACTAAATTTGGCTTTGCCGGAATTTAATACTGAAAACACAAGTTTTGGAAGGATTATTTCGAGTTCTAAAATCGAAACTGTTTTGGAATACATCTTTGTGAAGCCAACTTTATAAAGTTAAAATCTAAATAATGGAATGCAATTGAATAATCAGTCCAATTTTTCTTGTTTGCAAAAATAGTGTTGCAGTAAATTGGACAGTTCTTCCTTTTTAATTGGTTTAGAAATATAACCATTGCATCCGGCTTCTATCGTTTTTGCTTTATCTCCTTCAAGTGCAAAAGCGGTTTGAGCCAAAATAATTACCTCTTTATTGAATTTTCTAATTTCCCTGGTGGCTTCATATCCATTCATTTGAGGCATTTGGATATCCATCAAAATTAAATCGATGTCTGGATTGTTTCGGCAAATTTCCACCGCTTCGACACCTGTTTGAGCTGTTACTATTTCCTTGCTAAAGAGCTCAACAACCTTTAAAATCAACATCTTGGAAATTTTGTCGTCTTCGGCAACCAGTATTTTCAGATTCTTGACCTCACAAGGGATTTGATTCATTGGCAGAACATTTTGCGTACTATCGTTTTCCTCCAATTGGTATATGTAGGGAATTGTAAAATAAAATGTAGATCCTTTTTCGATTTCGCTTTCCACCCAAATTTTGCCGCCAAGCAATTCTACATAGGCTTTTGCAATGGCCAAGCCCAAACCTGCTCCTTGTCGGGCCATTTTGTCGTTGAAATCAGCCTGGATAAATCGTTCGAATATGGCTTTTTGCCTATCTTTTGAAATTCCGATTCCGGAATCCTTCACAAAAAATTCAATATAATCGCCCTTTATCTCGAATCCAAATTCTATAGTTCCCTTAACGGTATATTTGATGGCATTTTTAACCAAATTGATAAGAATGGCGTACAATTTTTCGGAATCTGAACTAATGATGGTTTCTTCCTTGACTGAAGGTTTTCTTAGGATAAGTTGAATTCCTTTGTCCAGGGTTTCTGGCATAAAAAAAGTATGAATGTATTGCATTTGTTCCTCAACGTTTGTTGCTGAAAAGCTGACATTCATTTGTCCGGCTTCGATTTTTGAAATATCGACAATGTCATTGATAATGTTTAACAGGCGGATGCCGCTTTTTTCTATAATTTCAATATATTTTTTCTGTTCCTCGTTGCTAATATTGTCTTCTTTCAACAATTCGGCAAAACCCACTATCCCATTCATTGGAGTCCTGATTTCGTGACTCATGTTGGCAAGGAAGGCTGATTTTAATTGATCGCTTTCTTCCGCTTTCACTATGGCTTTCTGCAATTGCCAATTTGTTTCTTTCAATTTTTCCTTGGAATCAATCAACTTTTTATAGTTTTTGCGAAGTGATTTGTTCATTTGTTCATATTCCTTGTTTTTAACGGACAAATCTAGATTTAATCGCGCTGCAATGATTCTCGCGCGCTGTTTGGTAACAAGTAATGAGTAAGACAAAGCAAATAACAACAAACTTATTATTAAGCCGCCAATTAATATGATCAGCGTTTTGGTCGTAAAGATGAATGCTTTTTCTGAAGGTTGTGAAAACACCAATATCCATTTTTTTTTATTGAACAAAACAGGAAGCACTAGCGTTTTGTTTTTTGTTTGACCACTTTCTATTCTGTTTTTCTGACTATCAAACAAAAGGTTTTTTGGCGAAACAACATCGTCATAAATATTCAATCGAATGTTTTTTTCGTCATTTAAGTCCCACTTTCCTAAAATACTTTTCATCAAATCGTCCATGCGAAACGGACTGTAAACCCAGCCGATGATGGCTGCCCGGCGATCTGCTATTGTATTTAAAGGAGCATTTTTGTATACCGGAGCATACATTATCGTGCCAGCCTGCACCTTTCCTTTTTTTGTTCCCTGAAGCAAAACTACTTTTCCTGACAGTGTTGGCACATTTAGGTCGCGAGCCTCTTCCATGGCTTTGCGCCTAACGGGTTCGGAATATATGTCGAAACCAAAAGCAAGAGCGTTTCTTTGGTCAAATGGCTCAATAAAAATTATGGGAGCATAAACATCCCTTATTCCTTGAGGATAAACGGTATATTTAGGAAATCCTTCTTTCCGAACAGCAGAAATATGATTTTTTAGTTGGTCTTTTTTAATTATGGATGAAAACCCAAAGGCCTGAACGCCAATAAAATTCTCGTTTATTCTGGAAAATTTATTAAAAAGTTGCCATTCTTCCCGTGTAACCGATTTAGAGGCTTCAAAAAAGGAAGAACCACTAAGCAAAAACTGGGCATGCAAATTAATTTGTACAAAAATTTTGGTTTTAATCTCATTACAAACTAAGTCAAACTCTTTTTGGGACTGAACTTCTTCTTCTTGTCTGAAATAATTGGAAACGCCAAAAGTCAGGACAAGTCCAATAATCAGGATTGCAAAAGACTTCCATATTGGATTGTAATTTCTCACAGAGATTTTTTTATAAGTCTTGGTTTGACTAATTAATGTAATTCTTGGTTTATTTTGACTTCGCTTTTTTTGTTTAAAACAAATAAAAGCCGATAAGACAATCTGTTAAATCAGTTTTTATCACAAAAATAATGCAAAATTTCATACAACTACTATAAAAAATTAGAATATTTTTAGAGACTTTAAATTTATGGCTTCATCTATCGAACAAGAAAAAAACATCCAATACCCTGAAAAACCGCACCATTTGACTTTAATTTTATCAAAGTTTGATTTCGAAATTCCTACTTTTGAAAAAAAAAAAAATTTGAGTTCAAAAAAACCATATAAAAAGTGAAAACTAAAATAAAAAAGGCCTTTTCATCTAGAATTAATGCCGTTGGATTACCCATTTTGGCCTTGTGTTGGGTCTGCTTTTTTTGGGGCACAACCTGGATTGCTTCAAAAGAAGGCGTGCGACACATGCCTGCTTTACAACTTGCGGGAATCAGGCAATTCATTGGCGGAATTCTTTATGTCGCTTTCTTTTTATACAAAAAAGCTCCTTGGCCAAAGGGAAAACAATGGAAAGCCATATTTATTTTAAGCATTCTAAATTTTGCATTGAGCAATGGCTTGAGCACTTGGGGCGTCAAATATATCAGTAGTGGTTTGGGGGCCATCATAGGAGCCATTTTCCCTCTTTGGATTGTTTTTATCACCCTTTTTAGAGGCGAAAGAATCGCTCGCTTGTCGATACTGGGACTTGTAGTGAGTTTTGCCGGGGTTTGTGTCATTTTCTACGATCATCTGGCCGATTTCTTGAAACCTGATTTTAGATTTGGCATTTTCCTGTCACTGATAGCAACAGTAAGTTGGGCCTTTGGGAGTTTGTATACCAAGAAAAAAGCGGCGAGTTTCAATCCCTATTTCAGTTTGGGATTGCAGATGCTGATTTCAAGTTTTATCACCTTGGCCATTACTGGTGCGACCGGAACTGGAGTAAACATCGGTTCGATTCCGGCAAATTCTTGGTGGGCAATTGCCTATTTGGTCATCATTGGTTCCGTGCTCACCTTTATTGCCTATATTTATATGCTTCAAAGGCTTCCGCCGGAAATAAACAGTATTTATGCCTATGTAAATCCTATTGTGGCGGTTTTGTTGGGTGCCTTGATTTTTGGTGAACAACTCACGATGGCAATCGCAATAGGTGGCGGAATAACATTATTAGGGCTGTATTTGGTAAATTATTCGATGCGGAAAGCTAAAATATAACAAAAATTCCCAAGATCACACTTGGGAATTTTTTATACTAAAAATAGGCTGTTACCAGATTTTCACTCGTTTCTCTGGAGCAATATACATTCCGTCTCCTGACTTAATCTCGAAAGCTTTATAAAAGGAGTCTATGTTCAGCAAAGGAACATAAGCCCTGTATATTCCTGGTGAATGGGGATCCGTTTTTACCAAATTTTTTATGGCTTCGTCACGCATTTTGGTTCTCCAAACCGTGGCCCAAGAAATAAAGAAACGCTGTTCTGGCGTGTAACCGTCTATAAGTCCTGGATTTCCATTTTCCTTCAAATAAATTTGCAAACCATCGTAAGCAGCATTTATTCCTCCTAGATCACCAATGTTTTCACCCAAGGTAAATTTTCCGTCAACGAAAATTCCCGGCAAAGGTTGCAAAGCGCTGTATTGATCCGCAAGTGAACCCGTCAAAGCAGCAAATTGCTTTTGGTCATCAGCCGTCCACCAATCATTTAGGTTTCCGTCAGCATCATAACGAGAACCCGAATCGTCAAATCCGTGTGAGATTTCGTGACCAATCACTGCTCCAATTCCTCCATAATTTACAGCTTCATCTGCTTGATAATTGTAGAATGGCGGTTGTAAAATCGCTGCAGGAAATACAATTTCGTTGTAAGAAGGATTGTAATAGGCGTTCACGGTTTGTGGCGACATATGCCATTCGGTCTTGTCAACGGGTTTGTACAATTTGTCTATGTCTTCTTTAGTTCTCCAACGAGAAATGTTTTTTGAATTCTCAAAATACGACCCTCCTTCTTCCGGGCTTTTTATGGTCAAGTACGAATAATCTTTCCATTTGTCGGGATACCCAATTTTTATTTTGGATTTGTGCAATTTTGCAATGGCGCTAATCTTTGTTTCTGCCGACATCCAAGGCAAATTATTAATGCGGTTTTCGAATGCTAGAAAAATATTCTTAATCATTTTCTCGGCTTTGGCTTTGGCTTCGGCCGGAAATTTTTTCTCCACGTACAATTTACCCAATGCTTCGCCAGTAGCTCCGTTAATTACCTGCAGTGCTCGTTCGTCGCGAGGTCTTTCTTTGATGGCTCCGGTTAATGTCTTTCCATAAAATTCCCAATTAGCTGTTTCGATTGTTGTTGACAAACTTGTTGAAGCCCTGTTTAATAAAGTCCAACGCATATAAGCTTTCCAATCTTCAACTTTGTTTTCTTTAAATATAGTTTCCAAGGCGGTCATATATTTAGGTTGTGCAACAATCAGGGAATCTACTTTTGTCAAACCAATCTTTGTCAAATAGTTTTTCCAATCTATGGATGGTGTCAATTTTTGTAAATCAGAAACCGTCATTGGATTATATGATTTTCTTCGATCTCTCCTTTCTACCCTATCAAATCTGGGTTTTGACATCTGGATTTCCAATGCCAAAATTTTCTCGGCATCCGATTTGGCTTTTAGCGGCTTTTCGCCCAAAAACTGCAACATCCTGGTCAGGTGCAAAACATATTTATCCCTCTTTTCTTTAGAATCCTTGTCATCGGAAACATAATAATCACGGTCTGGCAAACCTACACTTCCGGGACCAATGCTAATTACATTCCTGTTGCTGTTTTTGGCATCTGCTCCAATACCGAAACCAAAAAAACCAGCGCCTCCAATGGCATCCATTTCTATCAAAAATGCCTGTAAATCTTTGGTGTTTTTTACCGCATTAATTTTGGCCAAATAAGGCTTGAGTGGAGACAAACCTTGTCTGTTCCTGCCAATGGTGTCCATAATGGTTTTGTATAAATTTATGGCTTTGCCTTGGTCTGTACTAGATTTGTATTTTGGATTTTTTGAGGCTTCGGCCAAAATTTCCAAAGCATCTTTATCTGTTTTTTGACGCAATTCATTAAAACTTCCCCAAGTAGTCTTGTCGGCAGGGATTTCGGTTTTATCAAGCCAACTTCCGTTTACGAATCTGAAAAAGTCGTCGTTTGGCTTAACCTGCATGTCCATATTGGAAACATTGATTCCTGGTTCTTGCTTCGCTGGAGCATTTTGAGCGTTACTCGTTGCAAATCCAATGATTGCGGGAATAACAAAAATCAATTGTCTTTTTAAATGTACTTTCATTTATTTTTTATGGTTTGGTTCTTGTCACAAAACTATCCATAAAATTCAACAATTACGTTAATTTTTGTTAAAAAAAATATTCCTCAATTTAAAACAAATCTCCTTTCCGTATTTTTACCCAAATTATTTTCATGAAATCCTTTCTCCATAAATATCGAAAATTCATTGGCATCTGGTTGGTGTTTTCCATCATCGTGATTTCCTTGTTTTATACCGCATTGAAACCCAAAAAAACGCTCCCCATTTACAACCCATCCGATGTAAACCCGGAATTGGTGGACACGACCGTACAATATATTGCCAACAAACACCACATTGCCGATTTTTCGTTTACCAACCAAAACGGCAAAACGATTACCCAAAAAGATTATGAAGGCACCATTTATGTCGCCGATTTTTTCTTCACTACCTGCAAATCCATTTGCCCAAAGATGACCACAAATTTGGTCGATGTGCAAAAAGCTTTTTTGAATAATCCAAAAGTAAAACTGCTTTCCTTTTCCGTTATGCCTGACATTGACAGTGTTTCGGTTTTGAAGGATTATGCCGATCTAAACGGAGTGGTGGACAGTAAATGGAACTTGGTTACGGGCGACAAAAAAGCGATTTACACGATGGCCAGAAAATCCTACTTGGCCGTAAAACAAGGAAAACCCGAAGAACAATACGACATGGTTCACACGGAAAATTTTGTTTTGGTGGACTCCAAGAAACGGGTTCGCGGCTTTTATGACGGCACCAATCTTGATGGGCCAACCGAACCTGGAATTAAAAATGTAAAACAATTAATAGAAGATATTAATTGGCTTTTGGAAGAGGAGAAAAATCAGTAATCTGATAATTGTCATTTGATATTCTTTTTTTTACTGTACTTTTGTAATCTAAATTCAATCTAAATAAGAATTGCGAACTACGATAGCCAACCTAAAAAAAGGAGAGAAAGCCATCATCAAGGATTTTGATGCCGACATTATTCCGTTAAAACTACTGGAAATGGGCTGCTTGCCCGGAAATATGGTCGAATTACTTCAAATTGCGCCCTTTGGCGATCCTTTATATTTGGATATAAATGGTTCACATCTTGCCATTCGTATCGAAACTGCTCGCGAAATTGAGATTGATATTATCAAAAAATAACTCGAATGAGCAAGCAAAATATCAATGTCGCTTTAATTGGAAACCCAAACGTGGGGAAAACTTCGGTTTTTAACCAACTCACCGGCTTGAATCAACAAGTGGGAAATTATCCCGGAATTACGGTCGAAAAGAAAGTTGGTTTTTGCAAATTGCCCAACAATATCAATGCCAACGTAGTCGATTTGCCGGGAACTTACAGTTTGAATGCCAGTTCTGCCGACGAAAACGTGGTTATTGAACTTTTGCTAAACAAAAACGACAAACTCTACCCGGACGTCATTGTAGTGGTTTCGGAAGTGGAAAACTTGAAACGTAATTTGTTGCTTTTCACCCAAATAAAAGACTTGGAAATTCCTACAATTCTGGTCATCAACATGATTGACAGAATGAAACTCAAGGGAATTTCATTGGACATTCCGTATTTAGAATCCCAATTGAAAACCAAAATTGTGCTCGCTAGTTCTCGAAAAGGCACTGGAATCGAAGAATTAAAAAACACGATTACCACCTATAAAACCATTTCTACCGAACCGTGTTTAAACGCTTCGTCCATTGACGACGAATACTTCAACACGCTTCGAAAAACATTTCCCAACCAGTCTTTGTACAAACTTTGGTTGGTGATTACCCAAGACGTGAATTTTGTGGATTTACACAGAAAATCACTAAAAAACACTTCGTTTACCAAAACCGATTCGGAGCTAAAAAAATTGCAACAAAAGGAAACCATCAAGCGTTACCAATTTATAAATGATACGCTGAAAATAGGCCAAAAAGTGGATTCGGCATCGGCCACGGATTTCAGGAGCAAACTGGATCGCGTGTTAACTCACAAAGTTTGGGGTTACCTGATCTTCTTTTTTTTATTGTTTGCCATCTTCCAATCTATTTTTGAATGGTCGAAAATACCGATGGATTTTATTGACCAGAGCTTTGCCAAATTAAGTTCATTGGCAGACGATAGCTTGCCGCCCGGAGCTTTTACCAATTTAATTGCCCAAGGAATCATCCCTGGAATAGGCGGAATCTTGATTTTTATTCCCCAAATTGCCTTCCTGTTTTTGTTCATTTCCATTCTCGAAGAAAGTGGTTACATGAGCCGAGTGGTCTTTTTGATGGACAAAATCATGCGTAAATTTGGCCTTTCGGGCAAGAGTATCGTACCACTTATTTCTGGTACTGCCTGCGCCATTCCTGCGATTATGGCGACACGAAATATCGAAAACTGGAAAGAACGATTAATCACTATTTTGGTCACTCCTTTCACCACTTGTTCGGCGAGATTGCCTGTTTACGCCATCATTATTGGACTGGTAATTCCGGATCAATATGTTTTTGGAGTGTTAAATTTACAAGGGTTAACACTAATGTTGTTGTATCTTTTAGGCTTTGGAATGGCCATCCTTTCGGCTTATGTACTGCACAAAATACTGCAACTGAATTGCAAAACTTTCTTTGTGGTCGAAATGCCCAATTACAAGTTGCCCATGTTCAAAAATGTGGGGATAAACGTTATCGAAAAAACCAAGGCTTTTGTCTTTGGAGCGGGAAAAATAATTCTTTCGATATCGATAATTTTATGGTTCTTGGCTTCCAATGGGCCAGGAAAAGATTTCAGTGATGCCAAATCTATTATCACCTCTAAAACAGAAAACAGCAATCTATCAGCAGTGGAATTGGAGAACAAAGTGGCTTCCTATAAATTAGAAAATTCGTATATCGGAATAATGGGGAAAACCATCGAACCAGCGATTTCTCCTTTGGGTTACGATTGGAAAATTGGCGTTGCCATCATCAGTTCGTTTGCCGCAAGAGAGGTTTTTGTGGGAACCTTGGCCACTATTTACAGCGTTGGCGGAAGCGATAATGAAGCCACCATAAAAAACAAAATGGCCTCCGAAGTCCATCCTGAAACAGGGGAAAAAATATTTAATTTTGCTTCCGGGATTTCGCTATTGTTGTTTTACGCTTTTGCGATGCAATGTGCCAGCACTTTGGCCGTTACCAAAAAAGAAACCAATAGCTGGAAATGGCCTTTGGGTCAATTGATTTTTATGAGCGGATTTGCCTATATTGTAGCATTGCTAGCTTATCAAATTTTAAAATAAATCATTATGCTACAAGAAATTTTGGCTTATTTAACTTTGGGAATTGCCGTTGCCTTTTTGTTCAAAAAATTCTTCATTAAAAAGAAGAAAAAAAATTCAGATAAAAACTGCGGCGACGATTGCAATTGTCACTAAACCACTTTCACGAAAATATTGCTGGCAATTTTATTAGAAATGGCTAGTTCTCTGGTATTTAATTTAATTTTTAGGGACAAATCGAAACTTTCTTTTCCAATAATTTCTATTTTCGATCCCAATGCAATTTCTTGTTTGTCCAAATATTTCAAGAATTCTGATGAGGTATCTTTCACGCCCACACAAATTCCGTTTTGGTTTTCCAAAAGTTCGGAAAGCAATTGTTTTTCGGTGTTAATTATTTGTCCATTGGCATCCGGAATCGGGTCTCCGTGAGGATCTTCGGTAGGATTACCTAGAAAATCATCCAATTTATTGATTAGTTTCTCTGATTTGATGTGTTCCAATTGTTCGGCAATATCGTGAACCTCATCCCAAGAAAAATCCAATTTGTCCACCAAGAAAACTTCCCACAAACGGTGTTTTCTCACTATCATTTTGGCGGTCAATTTGCCTTTATCCGTCAAGGAAACTCCTTGGTATTTTTTGTAGTTCACCAAATCTTTTTCGGCCAATTTCTTGAGCATGTCCGTTACCGAGGAGGCTTTGGTCTCCATCATTTCGGCAATGGCATTCGTGCTTACTTCCGATTCTGAAATGGTGGTAAGATGGTATATGGTTTTTAGATAATTTTCTTCGGAAAAAGTCATATTTGATATACGAATTAGGATATTTGATTTACGATATAGCCTTTAAATACATTTTCAGTTTTTAACGATCAAAAGTGGTATCGTTATTTTGTGTCTTAATCGGTCAACGGTAGTGCCAAAAAGCAAATCCTTCATACCGGTATGACCGTGCGTTCCCATAATCAGAATGTCAAAATTGCCTTTGTTTACTAATTTTGGAATGACTTTTTTGGGCTCGCCAAAACCCAGCACCGTTTTGACATGGAACCCTTTTTCCCTGAACATCAATTTGTATTCGTGCAATAATTTTTCGTCAATCGTGGTTTCGTGGTCGTCAATTTGCTTGCCATACATCATGGCTCCAACCGACTCCACCACGTGAATTAAGGTATATTTTGCCTCTTTGCCACCCATTTTGAAGGCATAATTAATTGCATTTTCATCGGCAAACGAAAAATCAACGGTAATGGCAATGTTCCTGTTGTCTTGAACAGCGGTTTCCGTAAATTTCAAATTCATGTTATGCGGCGAATGGTTTTCTATATTCAATCTTGCCTTGGAAAAGAACGGTTTTATGACGATATAAATCAATAAAATTAAAAAGCCAAAAGCCAGTGGCACCACGGTCAACCAAAGCACGATTGGATTTTCCGAAGTTTCAAGCCAACCACTAATCTCGTTGTAAACCAATTTGGCATTCAGGGAAACTATAATAATGGCAATCAACCAGGCCGCAACTTGAGTCACTTTGCCAATATGAAAGCCTTTCATTTTCGATTTATCACTCACGAAATGAATTAGCGGAATGATGGCAAAACCGAGTTGCAAACTCAAAACAACTTGACTTAAAATCAATAGTTTTCCCGTTACGCTTTCGCCATAAATTAAAATGACAATCACGGCAGGAACAATCGCAATCAATCGCGTGATTATTCTTCGCACCCACGGCTGGATTCTTAAATTCAAATAACCTTCCATTACAATTTGTCCCGCCAAGGTTCCCGTTATGGTAGAACTTTGTCCTGCGGCAATCAAGGCCACGGCGAATAAAATAGGCGCCCATTTGGTTCCCAACAAAGGTTGCAAAAACCGATAGGCATCCTGGATTTCGGCCACTTCGTGCATTCCGTGTTTGTAAAATGTGGCTGCGGCCAAAATTAAAATAGCGGCATTTACAAAAAAGGCAAGGTTCAAAGCTATTGCCGAATCGATAAAATTGTACTTCAAGGCTTGCTTGATTCCGGCTTCATTGCGACTAAATTTTCGGGTTTGCACCAAGGAAGAATGCAAGTATAAATTGTGGGGCATTACCGTGGCCCCAATTATTCCAATTGCAATATAAAGAGCCGCTTCATTAGGTATCGAAGGAATCAATCCATACATCACTTTCCCTATTTCGGGTTCGGCGAATATCATTTCAAAGATAAATGACATCCCAATAATCATTACCAGGGCAATAATAAAAGCTTCCATTTTTCGAATGCCTTTATTAATCAGGAAAAGCAATAAAAAAGTATCCAAAACAGTGATTAAAACGGCTTCTATCAAAGGAATGTCGAACAATAGATTAATCCCAATGGCCATTCCCAAAACCTCGGCCAAATCACAAGCTGCAATGGCAATCTCGGCCAGAAAATACAACACATAATTGACAGGTCTGGAATAGGTTTCCCGGGAAGCTTGCGCCAAATCGCGTTGGGTGACGATTCCTAATCTTGCACTTAAACTTTGCAA
Organism: Flavobacterium limnophilum; assembly: GCF_027111315.2. GTDB lineage: Bacteria > Bacteroidota > Bacteroidia > Flavobacteriales > Flavobacteriaceae > Flavobacterium > Flavobacterium limnophilum. The sequence goes on from NZ_CP114289.2 coordinate 3,668,817, forward strand.
AAGCAAGGCCATCATGTTGCTCATCAACAAAACCCACAACAAGGCATAACCAAATTGGCTTCCGCCGGCAATGTCCGTTGCCCAGTTTCCGGGATCCATATACCCCACGCTTACCAAATAGGCGGGACCAAAAAAAGCTAGTATTTTTCTAAAAACGGAGGTTTTATTTTGAGTCTGTACAGATTGATTTACTTCTTCTAAAGATTTGCTCATGGCTGAAATTGAATTACTAAAGCAAATATAACAATAAAAAATTTTGTGTGAGTAATTATTTTTTTAGATTTGTCTAAAATTTAATTTATACAAATGAAATATTTATTTTCAGTATTGTTAATCGGCAACATTTTGTTTTCGCAAAGTACAATTTCAAACCTAGAAAAAGATTCGATTGCAAAAAAAGACAGTCAAAACCAACTCAACGAAGTAGTGGTTTCGGGAACTCTAAAACCCGTGAAACGACTGGAAAGTACTGTTCCCGTTGAAGTGTATTCACCCATATTCTTCAAGAAAAATCCAACGGCCAGTATTTATGAAGCTTTGCAAAATGTAAATGGAGTGAGACCGCAATTGAACTGTGGAATTTGCAACACGGGCGACATTCACATCAACGGATTAGAAGGCCCTTATACATCGGTTATGATTGACGGAATGCCTATAGTGAGTAGTTTATCTACCGTGTATGGGTTGTCGGGCATTCCAAATTCGTTGGTAGAACGCATCGAAATCGTGAAAGGACCTGCTTCTTCTTTATACGGAAGTGAAGCCGTGGGAGGCTTAATCAACATTATTACCAAAAATCCAAGCAACGCTCCCCTGTTTTCTGCCGATGTGTTTTCCACTTCTTGGCTGGAAACCAATGCTGATTTGGGCGTGAAATTCAATATCAAAAAAACAACTTCCTTATTGGGATTAAATTATTACAATTACAACCAAACCATAGACAATGACCATGATGGATTCACGGATGTAACTGCTCAGAATAGAATCTCCGTTTTTAATAAATGGAATTTCTCTCGAGAACAAAACCGGTTATTCACGTTTGCCGTTCGAGGAATGTATGAAGATCGTTGGGGCGGCGATGTGCGTTGGGAGAAAAAATATCGTGGTGGCGATGAAATTTACGGCGAAAGTATTTACACCAAACGGGGCGAACTTTTGGGAAGTTACCAGTTGCCGACAACCGAAAAACTAATGTTGTCTTTTTCGGGAACGATGCATTTTCAGGACAGTCGTTATGGAACCACTTCTTACATTGCCAATCAAAAAATTGGTTTTCTTCAGCTAACTTGGGATAAAAAACTAGGCAAAAACGATTTGCTAGCTGGTCTTGCTTCTCGTTACACGTTTTATGACGACAACACAGCAGCTACGACAACTTTAAACGAAAATAATCCCGAAAAAACTTGGCTTCCTGGGTTTTTTGTTCAGGACGAAATTACTTTTAATGAAAAACACAAAGTGTTATTTGGCTTGCGATACGATTACAATTCCATTCACGGAAATATTTTAACTCCAAGATTGGCTTATAAATGGAAAATGAATGACAATAATATTTTGCGTTTTAATGCTGGAACTGGTTTTAGAATAGTGAATTTATTTACCGAAGACCACGCCGCTTTGACAGGTTCGCGTGAAGTGGTTATTGCCAATAATTTAGACCCCGAAAAATCCTTCAATGCCAATTTAAATTATATCAAGAAAATATACTTTTCGAGTGGTATTTTTTTGGGAATTGAAACCACTGCGTTTTACACCCGATTCAGCAACAAAATAGTCTCTGATTATGAAACAGACCCTAACAAAATCATTTACGAGAACATTGATGGTTATGCCTTGAGTCAAGGAATTAGCTGTAATATGGACATCAATTTTACCAATGGTTTAAAATTCATTTTGGGGGCGACTTACATGGATGTTTCCAATGTGGAAAACGGCGTTAAAGAAACACCTCTTTTGACCGAGAATTTCACGGGAACTTGGGCGGTTTCGTACAAAATAAACCCCATTGATTTAGCCATTGATTACACCGGAAATGTGTATAGCCCAATGAAATTGCCTTTGTTGAGCGAATCCGACCCAAGAAATCCGAATTCGCCTTGGTACAGTTTGCAAAACATTCAATTTACTTATACCGGTTGGAAAAACTTCGAATTGTATTTAGGAATAAAAAACCTGCTCAACTTTACTCCCAAACGAAATAATCCATTCCTGATTTCAAGAACGGAAGACCCTTTTGACAAAAATGTACAATACGATTCGAATGGAAAAGTATTGGTTACACCAGATAATCCGTATGGTTTAACATTTGACACCACTTATGTTTATGGCTCCAATCAAGGAATCAGGGGTTTCTTTGGGTTACGTTATAATTTATATTAGAAGAAAATGGGATATAATTCTTGACACAGATTTCACAGATTTTCACAAATTAATCTGTGAAAATCTGTGAAATCTGTGTCAAATAACATTGAGCTTTATATTCAAAGCATAAGAACGAAAATGAAAAAATGGCTATACATAACAATTGTTTTCATCTGGGCGATTCCATCCGGTTTTGCCCAATTGAAAACGTATTCTTTTGAAGAAGCCGAGAAACTATCCAAAGAAAATCCAAAACCTTTTGTAGTTTTCATCCACACTTCCTGGTGCAAGTATTGCAAAATGATGGAGAATTCGACTTTCAAAAATCCTGAAATCATCCAGCTTTCAAACACTGATTTTTACTTTATTTCCTTGGATGCCGAGACCAAAACAACCATTCATTTCAACAATCATGCGTTCCGATTTAAACCAAATGGCCAGAACACGGGAATTCACGAACTCGCCACGGTATTGGCTACCATCGATTCGCAAGTGGTTTATCCAACGGTTACCATTTTGCAAACTGATTTTTCGATTGTATTTCAAAAAGGTTCTTTTTTTAATGCTAAAGAGTTGCTTCTTATTCTCAAAAAAAATAAAATGATTGTATTTTCGAAAAGCTTTATCAAACTATAACAAAACTTTATAATTCAAACTTAAATCTTGATTTTAAACTTTGTAACTTTGCATTTTTCAAACAATAACCTTTAAATAAAAAAATATGTATCCAGAAGAAATGGTAAAACCAATGCAGGCTGAATTGACATCGGTTGGTTTTCAAGATTTACATAGTGCAGAAGCGGTTGATGCGGCAATAAATGCAGAAGGCACAACATTAGTGGTTGTGAATTCTGTTTGCGGTTGTGCTGCCAGAAACGCACGTCCGGGAGCAGCAATGAGTTTGGAAGGTGCTAAAAAACCAGATCATTTAATCACGGTTTTTGCAGGAGTTGACAAAGAAGCCGTAGCTTCGGCAAGAGAACACATGTTCCCTTTCCCTCCGTCTTCGCCAAGCATTGCCTTGTTCAAAAACGGAGAATTAGTTCATATGTTGGAACGTCACCACATCGAAGGTCGTCCAGCTGAATTGATTGCCGACAACTTGAAAGACGCTTTCAACGAATATTGTTAAAAGCAAATTGAAATAAAACATAAAACCACGTCAACTGCGTGGTTTTTTTATGCTTTCAAAAAATCAAACTTTCTTTTCGCCACCCGCTTTAAAACCTATCAATTGTCTGTACTTTAATTCGGATTCTTTTAATTCTTCTTCTAGTTGTTTGTATTTGCTGATGTCTTTTATGGTGACAACTGCGGCAACAACAGTATCGTTCTGGTCCACCAATGGTCTTCCGCTAATGAGAACCCGTTTTTTTTCTTGTTTGCTGGAATCCCAAAGCACCACATCAATATCATCTGTAGACTCGCCGTTAAAAGCGCGTTCCATAGGTAAACTTTGAGAAGGAAAAACTGTCTTTTGATCTGGAAAGTAGACTTCAAAATGATTGACAAAGTTGGAGGATATTTTATCGTCTTCCTTGATTCCAAAAAGCTCATTGGCCATGTCATTGGCCAAAATTATTTTTTTATTGGCATTGGCCACAATAATTCCCTCTCCAATATTCTCGACTATTAATCTTAATTTTTCTTCGTCCTGATAAAGTTCATTAGTCGCAATTTCTCTCTCCATTTCTAATTGAACAATTTTGGTAACATCACGGCCAACGGAATAGAAAACACTTTCTTTTATGTCAATATTGCTGTTCCAATCGAGCCATTTATAGGATCCATCTTTGCATAGAAAACGCGTCCTGAAATTCACAATTGGATTGCCCTCCAAATGTTTTGCCAACACTTCGGTTGCGGTTTTCAAATCATCGGGATGTATTAAATCCATAAATTTTATCCTGTCCATATCGCTCTGGTTGTAACCAAGTGTTTTTGTCAGAGCCGGATTAATTTTGATGAAATGTTCCCCTTTTGCAACCGCAAGAATGTCAAATGACATATTGAAGAACATCTCTGCCATTTTTAATGATTCCTCATTTTCTTTTTGCCTTGTAATGTCTTTTGCAACGGCATACAATAGTCCAGTTGAAACATCTGGAGAAGTAGACCATAAAATCCATTTCAACGAACCGTCTTTGCAGATATACCTGTTTTCGAAATTAATGGTCAAGGCTCCTGATTGAAGCTTTTTAACTTCGTTCAGGGTGATTTCAATGTCGTCTGGATACACAAAGTCCAGAAAGGGTTTACTCAATAATTCTTCTTCTGAATATCCCAGTGTTTTAGTGACCGATGGATTAATTTTAATAAACTTATCCGAGGCAATAATCATCATGTCAAGGGACATATTAAAAAATTTATCGGCTGCCTTCAATGATTCTTCCAGTTTTTTTCTCTCCGTAATATCTGTTGAAATCCCTCCAATGGCGTAAACTCTTCCATCCGCATCATACAAAGGAAATTTAACCGCAATATAAGTATGCGAACCGTCCGGCTGCTCGATTGTCTCTTCGGTTTTTAGTTCCCGCAATGCTTTTACCACTTCAAGATCAGAATTTCGATAGGCGTCCGCAGCTTCTTTTGGCAAGAAATCATGGTCAGTTTTGCCAACAATTTCTGTATTGGAAATGTGGAATAATGACTCGTATTGTTTATTAATCAATAAATATTCTCCATTTATTTCTTTGATAAAAATAGGATTGGAGGTGTTGTCAATAATGGACTGAAGCAGCTGCTTGTTTTCGGAAAGCAGGTTTTGCGAAATGTTCTTGGCACGCAATTGGGCCCGAATAATAAAATAAACGATGATTAACAAAATGATGGAAAGTCCAAACAAGGAAAGTTCAATCCAATCCAACTTTGCATCCAGGGTTTTATCCCTTTGTTTGTCCAAACGCGTGATAAAAATCCATCCCGAAGCGATGACAACCAATAAATTGATGACGAATCCAAAAAGTATTTTCTTTTCAAGAGAAAGTTTCATGGCTTTGTGCTTTAAACCTCAATGCGCATTAATCATAAAGAACTTAAAGTTAGTTAATTATATTTAAATACGGTCTAAAATATCCAAAAAATATCTTTTCAAATTGAAAAAAAAACAGAATTGAACTCGTTTGAAACCTATTGTAAATTCAATTCGAATTTGCTCTAAAAACAAAAAACCATCCTTAAATAAAGATGGTTTTTGTTCAATCAATATGAAGCGATTATTAATTCCAACCGCCACCCAAAGCTTTATACAATTGAACCATGGAACTCAATTGTCTTTCCGACAACTGCGACAGGCTTAATTGTGCATCAAACAAGGTGCGTTCTACATCCAAAACTTCCAGATAAGACACATAGCCACTATCATATCTTTCATAAGATAGTTTGTAGTTTATCAAGGCCGCTTGAACTTGTTTGTTGCGGGCTTGCCATTCTTCTTTGTATGTTTTTACATCTTGTATTGATTTTTCAACTTCAGAAACGGCTGTAATGTATGTTTTTTGATAGGAAAACTTGAATTGTTCCGCTTGTTGCCTGTTTATTTCCACTCGGCGTTTGTTTTTTCCAAAGGCAAATAGTGGCCCCGCAATTCCTCCAGATGCATTTTGCGAATAGGAACTTCCTAAAAACATGTCACTCAGGTTCGCACTGGCAAATCCGGCAATGGCAGCCAAATTAACAGAAGGAAAACGCATGGCTTGAGCCACCCCGATTCTTTCGTTGGAAGCCCTGTATCTCAATTCAGCCGCTTTTACATCGGGTCTGTTTTCCAATAAAGAAGAAGGGATGTTCAACGGGATTTCACTCACTATTTGTAATTCAGTATTGGATTTTCCTCTTTGAATTTCACTGGGAAGTTGACCTGTCAAAATGGAAAGCGTATTTTCTTGATAGGCAATTTGTCTTTTGATACTCGGAATGGTAGCTTCTGCAATGGCAACTTGTTGTTCGATTTGAACTTTATCCACTTCAGAAACATAGCCACTTTTGAATCTGGCATTTATGAGGTCAAAAGACTTTTGTCTGGTGGCAAGGGTTTGCTTGGCAATTTCTAGTTGATTGTCAAAATTTCGCAACTCAAAATAAGCCGTGGCAATATTGCTCACGATATCCGAAAGCACGACTTTTCGAGCTTCTTCCGTGGCAAGAAGTTCACTTTTCACGGCATTGTTTTCGTGGCGGAATTTTCCCCAAAAATCAAGTTCCCAAGACATGCTGGCTCCAGCATTGGAAACCGGAAAACTTTTTTCATTGCTGTTTATGGTCGCTCCATATTGAAATGAAGGAAATAAATTTGATTTGGAGTATCCTAGTTCCGCTTTGAGTTGTTCAATTCTGGAAACAGCAATTTTTAAATCATAATTATTCGCCAACCCTTTTGTTATTAGGTCTTTTAGAACATCATCATTAAACAGGTCAAACCATTTCAAATTGGTTACCGAAGCCAAGGTATCCAAGTTTTTCTCATTTCGATACGATTCCGACTTTTGTTCTTCGGGTCTTGCATATTTTGGCCCCACCATGCAACCCATCGGAAGTAGTGCAAGTGCCAATATGACAACAATTATTTTATATTTTTTAATCATGACTTGTAGTGTTAGGTTCAATATCATTTTCGTCACTTGCAATTGCTTCTTTCTTTTTTCCAATGTTTTCAATCATCACATATAGACCTGGCACAATTAACACTCCAAGAATTGTGGCTATCAACATTCCGCTGAACACCGCCATTCCCATTACAATACGAGCCTGTGAACCTGCGCCAGTGGCTGTCAACAAAGGAACAACCCCGAGGATAAATGCAAATGCGGTCATCAATATCGGGCGGAAACGAAGCTTCGCAGCTACCATTGCCGCTTCATAAAGAGGCACTCCTTTTTTCTCGTGTTCCTCTTTGGCAAATTCCACGATAAGAATGGCATTTTTGGCAACGAGTCCAATCAACAGTACGAGTCCGATTTGTGCAAAAACGTTATTCACATAGGCATCGCTTGTAAATCGCGCCAAAAACAAGCCTAAAAACGCTCCAAACACCGCCAAAGGTGCTCCAAGCAATACGCTGAAAGGCAATTTCCAACTTTCATATTGGGCGGCTAAAATCAAAAATACAAATACCAATGCCATAATAAATACAGAACTTCCTCCCGGTGCCTTTTTCTCTTGATAGGATAGATTAATGTAATCGTAACTCATATCATTTGGAAGGGTTTCTCTAGCCACCTCTTCCAGAGCATCCAAAGCCTGCGCACTACTGTAACCGGCATTTGCACTACCCCCAATTTCGGCTGATCTAAATAAATTTAACCTATTTGTAAAATCGGGTCCAGTCACTTTGGTAGCTGTAACCAAAGTAGATATTGGTAACATAGAACCATTATTATTTTTAATGTAAATTAAATTTAAGTTTTCAGGTTTAACTCGATCTGTAGCTTCTCCTTGCAAGAATACTTTATATTGTCGCCCAAATCGATTGAAATCATTGACATACGTTCCTCCTAAAAAGGCTCCTAATGCTTCCGTAACCCTTGAAACAGGCACACCTAATTTCATCGCTTTTTCATTATCGATTTCTAATTTTATTTGAGGTGTTGCGGCATTAAAAGTGGTGTAAATACGTTGAATTTCAGGTCTTTTTTGTGCAGCTGCAATAAAAACCTGCGTTTGTTGCGCCAAATACTCAGGTGAATTTCCTCCTCTATCCTGCAGCATTAAACTAAAACCAGCCGATGCACCCAATCCTTGAATGGCAGGCGGTCCAAATGCAAAAGCAGAGCCTTTGGTTACTTGCATTGCCAGTTTACCATTCAATTGATCCGTAAATTGCTTGGCCGTAAAAGAGCGTTCTTCCCAAGGTTTTAACGCAATAAAAATAAATGCATTATTAGGAAGATTCGAACTTGTAAGCAAACTGTACCCATTGATTGTGGTATAAGAAAGAATAGCATCCTCCTTTTTCAAAATAGCATCTACTTGTTTGGAGACTTCTTCTGTTCGCTGTAAAGATGATGATGGCGGTAATTGTATATTTAACAATACATACCCTTGATCCTCCTCAGGAATAAATCCTAACGGGATTTTAATTCCTAAAAAACTAACGGCTATTAATATAACTCCTAACAATGCCACTATACGCATCGATTTTTTAGCAAAGAAATTAACCCCATTAAGATAGCCTCCAGTAACTTTTTCAAAAATTCTATTGAATCCGGCAAAAAATTTAGCCAACCATCCTGTTTGCTCTTCGACTGGTTTTGTAGGTTTTAGGAGCATCGCACACAAGGCTGGACTTAATGACAAAGCACTAAATGCAGAGAAAGCCACCGATACCGCAATCGTAATGGCAAATTGCTGATAAAAACGTCCCGTAATTCCGGGAGTCATTGCTACAGGAATAAATACGGCACACAAAATTAATGCGATAGCAATTACAGGCCCTGAAACTTCTTTCATCGCCTGAATTGTTGCCTCTCGGGGCGTTTTCCCTTTTTCAATATGATGCATTACGGCTTCGACAACCACAATGGCATCATCGACCACAATACCAATGGCCAAAACTAACCCTAATAAAGACAAAGTGTTTATGGAGAATCCTAATAAAGGAAAAACGGCAATCGTTCCAATTAATGAAACTGGCACAGTAATCAAAGGGATTAAGGTAGCACGCCAATTTTGAAGAAAGATAAACACCACAAGGATAACTAATAATATCGCTTCAAAAAGTGTATGAACAATATCCTCCACACCAGCTGTAATAGCTAGAGTAGTATCTAATGATTCTTGATACTCAATGTCTTTAGGGAATCTCTCAGACATTTCTTTCATTGCTGCTTTGGCTTCAGCAGCTACTTCCAATGCATTACTTCCCGGCATTTGGAAAATAGTTATTGCAGCAGCCGGATTACCATTTCTTCGAGCATTTGTACTATAATTTTCAGTCCCTAATTCAATGCGAGAAATATCACTTAATAGCACTTCAGCTCCATCTTCTTTACTTCTGACAACAATTTTACCAAATTGTTGTTCAGTAACTAATCGATCTTGAAGTGTAACACCATAGGTAAAATCAGTACCAATTGGTGCAGGTTGAGACCCAAATTTTCCTCCTGGACTAATCATGTTTTGAGCATTCAAAGCATTTTTAACATCCTCAACAGTAACACCTAGTTTAGACATTACATCAGCCTTCAACCAAACCCTCATCGAATAATCACTACCCCATAGCGTAACTTCACCAACTCCTTTGATACGAGCTAATCGATCTGCAATATTAATACTCGCATAATTGTTTAAAAATTTTGCATCGTATTTAGGATTTTTGGAAGTTAAAGTGAACAACATTAAAGGAAAAGACAGCGATTTCTTTACCACTACCCCTTGTTGTTTTACACTTGCAGGCATAAATGGAGCCGATTGTGCTTGACGGTTTTGAGTAAGCATATTGGCATTATCTAAGTTGGTACCAACGTCAAAAGTTACTTCAAGTGTTAGCGCTCCATCAGAAGTATTGATGGATTTCATATACAACATATTCTCAACACCATTAACCTTTTGTTCTATAGGTGTTGCCACAGCTTGTTCCACATTCAAAGCATTGGCTCCTGTGAAATTTGTTGTGATTTTTACAACTGGAGGAACAATATCAGGATATTGAGAAACTGGTGTTTTTTGCAATGCCAATAGTCCAAGTAACACAATAATGATACTTATAACCATAGCGACTATTGGTCTTCTAACGAAAAATTCTCCCATAATTAATTTTATTAGCTAAATTATTTAGTTGGCGCTGCTTCTTGCTGACCTGGCTGCCATTGGATTAGTTTTGGAGTAATAACACTTCCATTTTTTAACAAAGAAGTACCGCCCATTGCAATTTTATCACCCGATTTCAAACCATCTTCAATAACATAACCATCTTTATAGGCGGGTCCTGGTTTAACAATTTGCATATGAACTTTACTACTATCACCCAAAACATATACTTGGTATATACCTTGCATTTCAATTACTGATCGTTGCGGAATTAGAAATGCATTAGCACGAACATCAGTAACCAATCCAACTTTTACATATTGACCTGGTCGCAATAATTTATCAGGGTTTGGGAATGATGCCTCAAATGTAATTGCTCCAGTTGTAGGATCAATTTGTCTGTCGGCAAAACTAATCTTTCCGGTTTGTGGATAAAGTGAGCCATCTGACAATTTTAGTGAAATGGATTGCCCAGCTCCTTTTAATGATGAATTTTCCTTATTGACTTCTCTATAAATACGAAGAAATTCTTGCTCACTTAAAGTAAAACGAACCCTAACATCCCCCAAATCAGAAACCGTATTTAAAACCGAAGCTGCTCCAGGACGAACATAATCGCCTACTCTTACTTTTGAAATTCCAATTAATCCGGATATTGGCGCTAATATTCTGCAATAGCCTAATTCTAATCTTGCGTTTTGCAAACTTGCCTTAGAAGCACTTATCGAAGCTACCGAAGCATTATAAGCCGCTTTTGCAGCTATTAATTCTCTTTGACTCACTGCATTCATTTTGGCCAAGGGAACCATCATGTCATAGTCTGATTTGGCTTTTGCTAATCGAGCTTCTTCCTCTGCCAATGAACCTTCTGCCTGATTTACTTTAGCTTGATAAGGAAGTGGATCGATGGAGTATAGCAACTGACCTTTGGTTACCAAACTTCCCTCTTTGAAATTAAGACTTTCAATAACGCCATCCACTCTGGGATTAATTTGAATGTCCGATTCTCCGAACGTTTGCCCTGTATATTCAGATTCCAGTCTTACATCTTGCTGTAAGACTTCGGTAACCGAAATTTCAAGTGGCTTCATCTCTGGAGCTGCTTCCTTTTTGCACGACGGCATCATGAAAATTAATAATATTGCCAGTAAAAAGTACGTTTTTTTCATTTTTTAATTTTTATTATGATGCATTAATATTCAACTAGTATGTAATAATTCAAAAATCGTATCCTAAGTTCCCCTAAAGTATTTAAGTTTTAATTTGTAGTAAAACTAATAATTTTTTTTTGAATTGTGCAAATAAATTAATCTTTTGAATTGGCATAATTTATACCAATCCGTGTTTTGTCATAAATTTTCGTAAACCACCACACAAACCGAAACAAAGAAACCAAGCACGGTAAAAACACCAGCCAGTTTACCTCCATGTTCATATGCTTCGGGAATCATAGAGTTGGCAAGCATCATCAAGATGGCTCCTCCAGCAAATGCCTGGATGAACGAAAGCCACTCCTTGGATGCACCACTGAAAAGAGCAAAACCGGCAACTGTTGCCAATGCACAAAACAAAGAAATGAATACCCACAGCAATACTATTTTTTTTCGACTCCATCCCCCTTCTTTCATGCCTGAGGAACCAGCAATCGCTTCTGGAAGATTGGAAATAAAAACAGCCACCAATATGGCCAAGCTTACCTTTCCTCCTTCAAAAATACCCAAACCAATGACAATGGATTCCGGCACTCCATCAAGAATAATGGCCAGCACCATGGGAATTACCAAACTCGAACTCTTGGACGCCCCTACTTTCAACCGATTGTCCGCCCCGAAATTCCCAATCAACTTGTCGGAGAAAAAAAATGTGGCCGCACCTACAAAAAGTCCAGCTGCAGGAAAACCGGTACCTCTGGCAAGTTTTACCGCTTCAAAAATTAATTCGTATGAAATTGCCGAAATTAATGTGCCTGCACCAAAACCCATAATTATCCCTATCGTGCGATTGCTTAAAGCAAACCGTATTGCAATAATTCCTCCTAAAATTAAGGAAGAAGTGGCAAGTAAGCCCCAAATAAATGCATTTATCACGTCAAAACAGATTAAATTAACAAAAAACACAAACAAATTTAAGTTAATTTATTGCAATAGAAATAGTTGTTAATCACTATTTTTTTGGATTAACCCTAAAAATATAAATATAAAATTTTAAGCACAACAACGCTCAAGGAACTTAAATCTTCTAATTCTCTTAAAGAATTATTTGCTATTTTTGAGGAACTATATATTCTTGCAAAGCTTCAAAACATTTTATTAGAACCAAACAATTGAGCCAACGACTTAAAAAACATACCACTATGGCAAAAAATAATAAAAATAATTCGAATGATTCGGATTCAAATCCAATGAATTTAAGCCAATTAAGCAAAAAAGCAATTATTGAACGTGCCAAAAAATTCTCGAAACAGTATTGTGTCGGCAACGGCGATGGTTTTAAACTTAAAGATTATGAAACCAAAGCCAGTTTCAATTTAGGAGATGAAGGAAAACCATTGGTCAAAGAAACTTTGGAAATAGGCGTTAATGCCTTGGCTGCCATGCAGGATATTTTGTATGCCCAAGACAAATGGTCGTTGCTCATTATTTTTCAAGCCATGGATGCTGCAGGAAAAGACGGCGCCATCAAGCATGTAATGTCTGGAGTAAATCCACAAGGCTGCCAAGTTTCCTCATTCAAAGCGCCCAGTTCGGAAGAATTGGACCATGATTTTTTGTGGCGTTGCCAAAAACACTTGCCCGAACGAGGACGCATCGGCATTTTTAATCGTTCCTATTACGAAGAAGTGTTGGTGGTTCGAGTGCATGAGGCGATTTTGAAAGCCCAGAAACTTCCTGAAAAATTGATAACCAAAGACATTTGGGAAGATCGTTTTCAAGACATTCGCAACTTTGAAAAATATTTGAATAGAAACGGCACCATCGTCATCAAATTTTTCCTGAACGTCTCCAAAGACGAACAAAAAGAACGCTTCATAGAACGTGTGGACGACCCCGACAAAAACTGGAAATTCAGTGCCACAGATGCCAAGGAAAGAGGCTATTGGAAAGACTATATGCATGCCTACGAAGAGTTAATCAAAAATACTTCAACCGAAAAATCGCCTTGGTACGTGATTCCTGCCGACAATAAATCATACGCCCGAATCGCGATTGCCTCGGCCATCATCAACGCCTTGGACGAAATGGACTTGGAATACCCAACGGTAAGCGATGAAAAATTAGCCGAATTACAAGCCGTAAAAAAAGCCCTGCTCGAAGAAAAATAATCCTCCCAAATTTTTAAATCTAGATTTATGAGCTCTGTGCATAAATTGTTTCCGCCCGCGCTTTGGTTCAAAGGCTACAATAAAAAAACTTTAAAGGGAGATTTCACTGCAGGAATCACTTTGGCAGCTTATGGAATTCCTGTTTCTCTGGCCTACGCCACTTTGGCGGGATTGCCTCCTGAATACGGGATTTACGGCTATTTACTTGGCGGTTTTTTCTATGCGCTATTAGGCACAAGCAAGCAATTGGCCATTGGTCCCACATCGGCAATTTCTTTACTTATTGGAACCACAATTGCCGATATGGCCAACGGCGACGTGCAGCGATGGGCCGATATTGCTTCCCTTACCGCATTGGTATTTGCCGTTTTGGCACTTTTAGCCTATTTGCTGAGATTGAGCGGCATCATCAATTTTATTAGCGAAACGGTTTTGGTGGGTTTCAAGGCCGGTGCTGCCCTGACTATTGGTTTAACCCAATTGCCGAAATTGTTTGGCGTGAATGGAGGTGGCGAAAACTTCTTGGAACGCATAATTGCCCTAATTCAGCAACTTCCGGAAACCAATTCATCCGTATTAATTTTCGGAATTGCCGCCATTGTTATTCTGATATTTGGCGAAAAAATAGCTCCCGGAAAGCCTGTTGCCATAATAATCGTAATCATTTCCATTTTTTTAATCACTACAACTTCACTGGGACTTCAAGGCATTTCAACCGTTGGAAGAATCCCTTCAGGCTTGCCAGAATTTCATTTGCCTTCCCTTCGTTTTCGCGATATTGACGGCGTGTTTCCACTGGCAATGGCTTGTTTTTTATTGTCTTATATCGAAAGCGTTTCGGCAGCAAGAACCTTGGCACAAAAAAACGGCTATTTTATTGATCCACGACAAGAATTGTTGGCACTCGGAATTGCCAATGCGGCCGTTGCCTTGGGACAGGGTTATCCCGTTGCAGGCGGTTTGTCACAGTCTGCGGTCAATGATACTGCGGGTGCAAAAACGTCTTTGTCATTGGTATTTGCATCGGCTGCCATTGCATTTTGTCTTTTGTTTTTAACGGACATGCTTCAATATTTACCCAATGTAATTCTGGCTGCGATTGTGCTGGTCGCCATTCGGGGCTTGTTTGATTTAAAAGAAATGAAGCATTTGTACAAAATAAACAAAGAGGAATTTTTCGTGGCCATGATTGCACTCGTTGGCGTGCTTGTTTTTGGCATTCTCAGGGGAGTTTTGCTGGCGGCAATAGTGACATTGGTATTATTATTAAAAGCAACATCAAACCCAAACGTGGCATTTCTGGGGAGAATTCCAGGAACCAAACGTTATTCTGATTTAGAACGCCATCCCGACAACGAAATTATCGAAAGTGTCCTAATCGTCAGGGTCGAATCTGCCATTTTATATTTCAACGTCGAAAACATCAAGGAAGAAATTTGGTCAAAAATAGATAACGAAACCCATCCTATAAAAACGGTAATACTGGATTTGAATTCCTCTCCACACGTCGATATTGCTGGAGCACGGTTTTTAAAACAACTGTTCATCGATTTGAAAAAAAAGAAGATTGCCTTGAAAATTGCCGAAGCCCGGTCCGAAGTTCGCGACACCTTGCGCTCCGAAAATCTGGAAGACCTTTTGGGTCACATCAGCCGTTTTGTTTCCGTCGATGATTTGGTGGTTGAAGCCACAAAAAAAGATTCTTAAACAGTCAAGGTTTTTTGTGAAAACTATTTTTCTGATTTCTTGGAAGAAGCATATTTTCCGACCAACATCGAAATAATTATGGCAACATAAAGCTGACCCGAAACCCCTATCAAGACGGAAAGTGATTTTGAAAATGGATGAATCGGAACAATGTCACCATAACCCGTTGTGGTAAAAGTCATAAAGGTATAATAAATATTGTTCTGGATGGGTTCGATGAATTTAGTTTCCAAATCCCCATTTATACTAGCGCTATAGGCTCCCGGAATAGTCAACGAAATAGCCGTCACAATCAAGCTGAATGCAAATCCCAATAAAAGATACCCCGTAATGGAATCAACAATTACTTTGAAAGTAACTGTTGAAATGGATGAAATTTGCTTAATCAAGCTAAAAACAAGATATAAAAAGAAAAAGAAATTAATAAATCGAAAGCCCAACCTAAAAAAAGTCGTGTCAACAAAATAGGAACTCCAGATTACCATCAATGAAAAAACGGCAAAACTTCTTATGAATTTATGGTTCTGTTTTAATGACAAAACCGAAAAAACAACTATACCCGTAACGGAACACGTGAAAAGGAATTCAAGATATTGTATCGGGCAAATCGGAATAACAAAAACCGTGACAAGCGTAAAGAACAAAAGAATGCCATTGGCTAAACTGGATTTATTTTCTTTATCGTTCGTCGAAATCATTTCACTAAATTTTGACCAAAGGGATTCTTTCATGTCATGTTGCTTAGACTAATACCAATTCTATCTCAAAAGTAACCAAAACCAAGCTAGTGGACAAATTTATTACTTAGCCCTAAAGTTGACCACCTAGTTTTTTAATCTAAAAATAAACCCTAAATTTGCACCCGAATTCTTCCATTTAGAATTCACCACATATTTCTCACTTAAACGTTTATAGCATGCAACTGTATAACACCTTAAGCGCAGAAGAAAGAGCCGAGCTGATTGATCAAGCCGGCAAACAACGCCTTACGTTGTCTTTCTATGCGTATGCCAAAATTGAAGATCCAAAAAAATTTCGCGACGATTTGTTTATTGCCTGGAATGCACTCGATGCGCTGGGTCGAATTTATGTAGCCCACGAAGGCATCAACGCCCAAATGAATGTTCCTGCAGAAAATTTCGAAGCTTTCAGGGAAACTTTGGAAGTTTATGATTTCATGAAAGGCATTCGCCTGAATGTAGCCGTAGAACATGACGATCACGCCTTTTTGAAACTAACCATCAAAGTGCGCCACAAGATTGTTGCCGACGGTCTCAACGACGCAACTTTTGACGTAACCAACAAAGGAATTCACTTAAAAGCCAAGGAATTCAACGAAATTCTTGATGATCCAAACACCATCGTCGTGGATTTTAGAAATCATTACGAAAGTGAAGTCGGCCATTTCAAAGGAGCCATCACTCCCGATGTTGAAACTTTTAGAGAGAGTTTACCCATAATAAACGAACAACTTCAAGACCACAAAGAAGATAAAAACCTGGTAATGTATTGCACCGGCGGCATTCGATGCGAGAAAGCAAGTGCTTATTTCAAACATCAGGGTTTCAAAAATGTGTTCCAATTAGAAGGCGGCATCATCAATTACGCCAAACAAATTGAAGCAGAAGGATTGGAAAGCAAGTTCATTGGAAAGAATTTTGTTTTTGATAATCGTTTGGGCGAAAGAATTACGGACGATATTGTTTCGCAATGCCACCAATGCGGAAAACCTTGCGACAATCACACCAATTGTGCCAACGACGGATGCCATTTGTTATTCATTCAATGTGACGAATGCAAAGCAGCTATGGAAAATTGCTGTTCTACGGAATGTCTTGAAATTACCCATTTATCATTGGTCGAACAAGTGAAATTAAGAACCGGAAAACAAGTCGGAAATAAAGTTTTCAGAAAAGGAAAGTCCGAAAGTTTGAAATTCAAAAACTCTGGAGAGTTGACGGATACGGCTTTGGCCACGGCTTCAAAACCAACTGATATTCGCCAGAAAATAAAAGTAAAAAAGACATTGCTTGGCAAAGTGGAGCATTATTACGTAAAAGCACAAGTAGGCCTTTTCATCATCGAAAACCAAGAATTGAATTCGGGTGACAAAATCCTGATCTCGGGACCAACCACCGGAAACCAGGAAATGGTTTTGGACAAAATGATGGTCAACGGAACCGAAAACACGATGGCTAAAATTGGCGACAAAGTAACATTTGCAGTACCTTTCAGAATTCGATTGTCTGATAAATTATTTAAAATCATCGGATAATTTCCAAAAAAATCACTCATCCCCTTTATCAAGGTTCAAAACTTTGACAAAGAATTACTCCATACAAAATGACAACAAACAATAAGATAGAATTAATGGCTCCAGCAGGAAACTTCGAGTCATTACAAGCAGGATTAGACAACGGAGCCGATTCCGTTTACTTCGGAGTAGAACAATTGAACATGCGCGCTCGCGCCACCGTCAATTTCACGATGGAAGATTTGCCGGAAATTGCCCGTCGTTGCGAAGCCAAAAACGTTCGAAGTTATCTAACATTGAACACCATCATTTACGACCACGATTTATCGGTGGTGAAAACATTATTGGCCAAAGCCAAAGAAGCCAATATCACGGCAGTAATTGCTTCCGACCAAGCTGTAATTGCGATGGCAAGAGGCATCGGGATGGAAGTCCATATTTCGACCCAACTGAATGTGACGAATATCGAAACCATCAAATTCTACAGCTTATTTGCCGACACAATGGTTTTGTCTCGCGAATTGAGTTTACGTCAAGTAAAAAACATTACCGCACAAATCGAGAAAGAACAAATCAAGGGACCAAACGGCAACTTGGTGGAAATAGAAATCTTTGGTCATGGTGCATTGTGCATGGCGGTTTCGGGAAAATGTTATTTGAGTTTACATTCTCAAAATTCATCTGCAAATCGTGGTGCCTGCAAGCAAAATTGTCGCAAAAAATATACTGTTATCGACCAAGAAACCGGTTTCGAAATCGAATTGGACAACGAATACATGATGTCGCCGAAAGATTTATGCACGCTGGATTTCTTGGATCAAGTAATTGATTCCGGCATTCAAGTCTTGAAAATCGAAGGTCGTGGTCGTGCTCCAGAATATGTGGCAACGGTAATAAAAACCTACCGTGAAGCCATCGACAGTTATTATGAAGGCACTTTTACCAAAGAAAAAGTAAGTGTTTGGATGGAAGCCTTAAATACGGTTTACAATCGTGGTTTTTGGTCAGGCTATTATTTGGGCCAGGAATTGGGCGAATGGAGCGATGTTTCCGGTTCGGCGGCGACCCAAAAGAAAGTATATGTTGGAAAAGGAACCCATTTTTTCCCGAAAGCCGAAATTGGACAATTCAAGATTGAAGCTTACGACATCAAGATTGGCGATAAAATTCTGGTTACCGGTCCAAGCACGGGAGCACAAGAAATGATTATCGAGGAAATGTACGTGAATGACGTGACGGCAGAAAAAGCCACGAAAGGAGACGATTGCACTTTTAAACTGCCTTTCAGAATCCGAATGTCGGACAAATTATATAAAATCGTGGAAGCCTAATGGTCATTGTAACACTGCAAAGAGACAAATGCATTGGCTGCAATTATTGCGTGGAAATGGCACCCGTCCAATTTCAAATGTCCAAAAAAGACGGAAAATCAGTGTTGATTAAAAGCGTGAATGCCAAAGGATTTTTCACGCTGAAATCGCCTGACCACACCATTGTCGAAAGTTGTGAATTGGCAGCCAAAGCCTGTCCGGTGAAGATTATTTCGGTGAAAGAAACGTAACTTTTTCGTTATTTCCACCCATAAAGCAACCCGTCACAATTGAAATCGTGATGGGTTTTTTTTTAGTATATTTTTATGATTTTTTGCCCTTTTTACCCCTTGTAACATAAAACTAAAAAATACTATCTTTACAAATTAAACGTTTTAAGAACTTAAATTGCTTTTATAGCAATACTACATATATCATTATGGCATGTACAAGTTGTTCAACTTCTGATGGTGGCGCACCAAAGGGTTGCAAAAATAATGGGACTTGCGGCACCGACAGCTGCAACAAATTAACGGTTTTCGACTGGCTTTCGAACATGAGTTTGCCCAATGGCGAAGCTCCGTTTGACTGTGTCGAAGTGCGTTTCAAGAACGGAAGAAAAGAGTTTTACCGCAATACCGAAAAACTGACTTTAAGCATGGGTGACATTGTCGCCACCGAAGCTTCTCCGGGTCACGACATCGGAATTGTGACGCTAACCGGCGAGTTGGTTCGCATCCAAATGAAGAAAAAAGGAGTCAATCACACCAGTGCCGACGTTGCCAAAGTGTATAGAAAAGCATCCCAAAAAGACATCGATATTTGGTCAAATGCCCGCAACAAAGAGGAACCAATGAAGGTTCGCGCACGAGAATTGGCCATTGCCCAAAAACTGGAAATGAAAATTTCCGACATCGAATTTCAAGGCGATGGATCGAAAGCCACTTTCTATTACACGGCCAATGACAGAGTCGATTTCAGACTTTTGATCAAGGATTTTGCCAAAGAATTCAGTACCAGGGTCGAGATGAAACAAGTGGGTCTTCGCCAAGAAGCCGCTCGTTTGGGAGGCATTGGATCTTGCGGAAGAGAATTGTGTTGTTCCACTTGGCTAACTGATTTTAGAAGCGTGAATACCTCGGCAGCTCGTTACCAACAATTGTCCTTGAACCCACAAAAATTGGCAGGTCAATGCGGAAAATTGAAATGCTGCCTGAATTATGAATTAGATACTTACATGGATGCCTTGAAAGGTTTTCCGAGCATGGATACCAAATTAGTAACCGAAAAAGGAGATGCCGTTTGCCAAAAACAAGACATTTTCAAAGGAATGATGTGGTTTGCCTACACCAATGATTTTGCCAATTGGCACATGCTTAAAATAGAGCAAGTCAACGAAATTATTGCCGAAAACAAACTCAAAAACAAGGTGGCTTCATTGGAAGATTATTCAATCGAGGTGGTTCAAGAACCCGAAAAGCATTTTAACAATGCCATGGGTCAGGAAAGTTTAACCCGTTTTGACCAACCCAAGAAAAAGAAAAAACCAAACAAAAAACGCAAACCGGGCGGAGAAAATATTATCGTTGCCAACAAAAACAGTGACAACAAACCCAACGATAACACAAACGGGAACAAGCCAAACAATAATAATAATAATAATAATAATAAGCCAAACAACAACAAAAGGCCAAACAATAATTCTAAACCCAATAATTCCAAACCCAATAATTCCAAACCCAATGTTGCCAAACCCAATGTTGCCAAACCCAATGTTGCCGGAGACAAAAAACCTGCTGTACCAAGAAAACCAATAATTATCACCAAAAATGAGAATAAAGAATAGTGCATTACTGCTTTTGGTCGTGATACTCTTTTTTTCATGCGATAAAAAAAGGGTTTTTGACGAATACAAATCCGTGGGAACTGCGTGGCACAAAGACAGTATTGTAACTTTTGATTTACCAGAATTGGATTCGACAAAACGATACAATTTATTCGTAAATTTGAGAGACAACAACGATTATCCGTTCAATAATCTCTTTTTGATTGTGGCACTGGAAATGCCCAACGGCTTCACGAAAGTGGATACATTGGAATATCAAATGGCGAATCCAGACGGTTCCCTAATGGGGGATGGATTCACGGACATCAAGGAAAGCAAACTTTTCTATAAAGAGAAAGTGAGATTTAGAGGAAAATACAAAGTACACATCAAACAAGCCGTCAGAGAAAACGGAAAAGTTCCCGGAGTACAAGCTTTAGAAGGAATTACCGATGTAGGTTTCAGAATAGAAAAAATAGATTAAGACATCAATATGGCTGTTAAAAAAAACAATAATAAGGCAAACAACGTAGAAAAAGACATCAATTACTATAAAAAGAAATTCTGGAAAGTTTTCTTTTATGGCTTGGGCGGCATCATGGTATTTTTCTTGTTCGCCTCATGGGGACTTTTTGGCTCCATGCCTTCATTCGAAGATTTGGAAAATCCAGACTCCAATTTGGCTACCGAAATCATCTCGTCTGACGGAGTGATTTTGGGAAAATATTTCGAAAAAAACAGGTCGCAATTAAAGTATTCCGACTTGCCTAAAAATTTGGTGGATGCATTGGTAGCCACCGAAGACGAACGCTTTTACGAACATTCCGGGATTGACGGCCGAGGAACATTGAGAGCCATTGCCAGTATGGGAACAAGCGGAGGTGCAAGTACCTTGACCCAACAATTGGCCAAACAATTATTCCACGGCGAAGGTTCCAAATTCCTGCCTTTTAGAATCGTGCAAAAAATAAAGGAATGGATTATCGCCATCCGATTGGAACGCCAATACACCAAAAACGAAATCATCGCCATGTACTGCAACGTCTATGATTTCGGAAATTATTCTGTTGGGGTGAGCTCTGCGGCGCAAACCTATTTTTCTAAAGCACCGAAAGATTTAACCATTGACGAATCGGCAATATTGGTCGGAATGTTTAAAAATTCAGGTTTGTACAATCCAGTAAAAAATCCGCAAGGTGTCAAAAACCGTAGAAACGTGGTGCTTTCGCAAATGGAAAAAGGACATATCATTACCAAAGATCAAAAAGAAAAACTACAAGCATTGCCCATCACCCTAAAATTCAAACTGGAAAGCCACCGCGAAGGAACGGCCACTTATTTCAGGGAATATTTGCGTGATTATATGAAAAAATGGGCAGAAACAAACAAAAAAGCTGATGGTTCTGATTACGACATCTACAAAGACGGCTTGAAAATCTACACCACCATCGATTCCAGAATGCAATTGCACGCCGAAGAAGCCGTTGAAAAGCACATGGCCAACCTGCAAGAACAATTTTTTATTGAAGCAAAAGACAACAAAAATGCGCCTTTTGTCAATATTTCCGAAGCCGAAACCCAACGCATCCTCAAACAAGCGATGAAAGCATCCTATCGCTGGACGGTAATGACGGAACTGGAAAAAAGCGAGGAAGAAATCATTGCTTCTTTCAGCAAAAAGACAAAAATGAAAGTCTTCACCTGGAAAGGAGAAAGAGATACCATTATGACACCATTGGATTCCATCCGATATTACAAACACTTCCTGCAATCGGGATTGATGGCCATGGAACCCCAAACGGGCAATATCAAGGCTTGGGTGGGCGGAATCAATTACAAATATTTCCAATACGACCACGTGGGGCAAGGAGCCAGACAAGTAGGTTCCACATTCAAACCCTTTGTTTATGCCACGGCTATCGAACAATTGGGAATGTCGCCTTGTGACACCATTGTCGATGGTCCATTCATGATTCGCAAAGGTCGCCATAACGTAACCGAAGATTGGGAACCCAGAAATTCCAACAATTCATACCGTGGAATGGTAACCTTGAAACAAGGATTGGCCAATTCCATCAACACCATTTCGGCCAAATTGATTGACAAAACAGGACCTGAAGCCGTTGTGGAATTGACACACAAATTAGGCGTAAAATCCGAAATTCCTGCCCAACCATCCATTGCATTGGGTGCCGTTGATATTACTGTCGAAGACATGGTTGCCGCATATGGAACCTTTGCCAACCAGGGCGTTTATGTAAAACCACAATTCATCACCCGAATAGAAGACAAGAGTGGTGTCGTGATTTATGAACCCATCCCGGAATCGCATGACGTATTGAATAAAGACATTGCTTTTGCCGTAATCAAATTGCTCGAAGGTGTTACCGAAAGTGGCTCTGGAGCAAGATTGCGTACTCAAGGTGGCGGAAGCGGCGACAACCGCTGGACAGGCTATCCGTACATGTTTACCAATCCAATTGCAGGTAAAACAGGAACAACACAAAACCAGTCAGACGGTTGGTTCATGGGAATGGTTCCCAACTTAGTAACTGGAGTTTGGGTAGGTTGCGAAGACCGTTCTGCTCGTTTCAAAAGTCTGACTTATGGTCAAGGAGCAACAGCAGCCTTGCCTATTTGGGGTTATTTCATGAAACTGTGTTATGAAGACCAAAACCTCAAAGTTTCCAAAGAAGATTTCGACAGACCACCAAATCTTTCCATAAAAGTGGATTGCTACACCCGACCAGCAGCAGTTGTAAAAGACACTACCGCGGTAGAACAAGACACCGAGGAATTCGAATTCTAAAACCATAAATGGAGCCTCCTTTAATAAATTTATTATCGGAGGCTTTTTTGATTGCCAACTGAATTGCAATATTGTTTTTTCTTTTAAAAATAAAGGCTTACTTTTAATAGCCAAAAGAAATCGTTTTGCCATGATCAACAAAAAAGTTAACAACGTTCAAGAAGCACTCCAAGGAATCGAAAACGGAATGACCCTGATGCTGGGCGGTTTCGGACTGTGCGGTATTCCCGAAAACTCCATTGCCGAATTGGTGAAAAAAGAAACTACCAATCTGACCTGCATTTCTAACAATGCCGGTGTTGATGATTTTGGTCTTGGGCTACTTTTACAAAAACGCCAAATCAAAAAAATGATATCTTCCTATGTGGGAGAAAATGCCGAATTCGAACGCCAAATGCTTTCTGGTGAACTTGAAGTAGAACTCATCCCTCAAGGTACTTTAGCTGAACGCTGTCGTGCTGCACAAACTGGAATTCCCGCTTTTTTCACGCCAGCCGGTTTCGGAACCGAAGTCGCCATTGGCAAAGAAACCCGAGAATTCAACGGAAAAATGCACGTAATGGAATTGGCTTTCAAAGCTGATTTTGCGATTGTAAAAGCCTGGAAAGGCGACACAGCAGGAAACCTCATCTTCAAAGGAACCGCCCGAAATTTCAATCCTTGTATGGCTGGTGCGGCAAAAATCACCATCGCCGAAGTCGAGGAATTAGTCGAAGCCGGAACACTCGACCCCAACCAAATTCACACTCCCGGAATCTTCGTGCAACGCATTTTTCAAGGGGAAAAATATGAGAAGAGGATTGAGAAGAGAACCGTTAGAGAGAGAAAATAATGTTCAGTGTTCAGCAAACAGTAATCCAAAAAAAATCAATATGAGAAAAATAATTCTAATGATAATGTTATCCACTTTAGTATTTGCATCTTGTAAAAATAAAAACAGTGACATATTGGATGGGAAAAGTTTTATTGGATTTGAAGAAGATGTATATTTTGATACCCCAACACGAACATTTCAAACAATATTAACTTTCAAAAATGATAGTGTATTGGTCGTGAAAAAATTAATCTCCATAATTGATAAGGACACTTTGAATTTTAAATTAAAGTATTCTAATTATCAGTACAAAGGAGTAGTTAAAAAAGAAAAAAACAATCTAGAATTTGTCGCAGATGCATATAAATGTAAAGGCTGTCAGTATTCCGTTGCATTGGGTAAAAAAGGTTTTGCAAAAAAGTATATGAAAAAAAAGCTTATAAAGGTTTAATTTCTAAAAATGGATTAATTTTAAATGGAATTAAATTCAAACTAGAATAAAGCTAAAACTTAAATGACCTTACAATCCTTAAATGGTTCAAAAAACAAAATTATGCTAACAAAAGAAGACATCGCCAAACGCATCGCCCAAGAAGTCAAAGACAAATACTTTGTCAACCTTGGAATTGGTATTCCAACATTGGTAGCCAATTATATCCCAAAAGGAATTGAAGTGGAATTTCAAAGTGAAAACGGTGTTCTGGGAATGGGACCTTTCCCTTTTGAAGGCGAAGAAGACGCTGATTTGATCAATGCCGGAAAACAAACCATAACAACCCTAAAAGGCGTTTCTTTCTTTGACTCGGCAACCAGTTTCGGAATGATTCGCGGGCAACACGTCGATTTAACCATTCTTGGCGCAATGGAAGTTGCTGAAAACGGAGATATAGCCAACTGGAAAATCCCCGAAAAAATGGTCAAAGGAATGGGTGGCGCGATGGATTTAGTCGCTTCTGCTGAGAACATAATCGTAGCTATGATACACGTCAACAAAGCGGGAGAAAGCAAAATTCTAAGAAAATGCACTTTGCCCTTAACCGGTGTTGGCTGTGTAAAAAAAGTCGTAACCGAATTAGCCGTAATGGAAATCACTCCAAAAGGTTTTAAGCTCTTAGAGCGTGCGCCAGGCGTTTCTGTAGAACACATTATCGCCTCCACCGAAGCCAATTTGATTATCGAAGGCGAAATTCCAGAAATGGTGATTGATTAAATCCCTAAACATCTTGAATATCTTTGTCAAAGTTTTAAACTTTGACAAAGATTCGTAAAAACAAAAAACCGCCCAATTAAGGCGGTTTCATTATTTTAAAAGCTTTCAGAACTTGGCAAAAAACTTTGTGCCTTTGCGGTTAAAATCTACAAATTCTCAAAGAAATCATTTCCTTTATCATCAGTGATAATAAAAGCAGGGAAATCTTTAATGGTGATTTTACGAACGGCTTCCATTCCTAATTCTTCAAAATCGACAACCTCAACCGAAAGGATATTTTCTTTGGCCAAAATTGCGGCTGGACCACCAATAGAACCCAAATAGAATCCACCGTAAGTTTTACAGGCATTCATCACGTCTTTGGTTCTGTTTCCTTTGGCAAGCATTACCATACTTCCGCCATTTTTTTGGAATTCCTCTACGTAAACGTCCATTCTACCTGCTGTTGTTGGTCCAAAACTTCCCGAAGCCATTCCTTGAGGTGTTTTTGCAGGTCCTGCATAATAGATAGGGTGGTTTTTGAAGTATTCCGGCATTGGTTTACCCGCATCCAATAATTCTTTGATTTTAGCGTGGGCAATATCACGAGCCACAATCAAGGTTCCGTTCAGTTTCAAACGCGTTTTGATTGGGTATTGAGACAATTTTTTAAGAATGTCTGCCATTGGTTGGTTCAAATCAATTTCGACAGCTGGTTCCAAATGTGGTGCAGTTTCCGGCAACAAACGTTTCGGATTTACTTCCAATTGCTCCACGAAAACACCGTCTTTGGTAATTTTACCTTTGATATTTCTATCAGCCGAACAGGAAACTCCCAATCCAACCGGACAAGAAGCAGCGTGACGTGGTAAACGAATTACACGAACATCGTGCGTGAAATATTTTCCGCCAAATTGTGCTCCAATGGCACTTTGTTGGCAAATTAACTGCACTCTTTTTTCCCATTCCAAATCACGGAAAGCCTGGCCTGACATATTTCCAGAAGTTGGCAAATTATCAAAATATCCTGCCGATGCTTTTTTCACCGCAGCCAAATTTGCTTCAGCAGAAGTTCCTCCAATCACTAAAGCCAAGTGATAAGGTGGACAAGCCGAAGTTCCCAAATCCATTATTTTGGCACGAATGAAAGCATCTAATGATTTCTCGTTCAACAAGGATTTTGTCTGTTGGTACAAATAGGTTTTATTGGCAGAACCACCCCCTTTTGCCAAGAACAAGAACTCGTAAGAAGCTCCTTTTTTGGAATAAATATCAATCTGTGCCGGAAGATTCGAGCCCGAGTTTTTTTCTTCGAACATACTAATCGGCACAATTTGGGAATAACGAAGATTTCTTTCTTGGTAGGTGTTAAAAATCCCTTTTGAAAGCCATTCGGCATCATCGGCTCCTGTATATACATTTTCGCCTTTTTTGGCCATTACAATCGCTGTTCCGGTGTCTTGACACGATGGTAATTCACCATCAATAGCCACAACTGCGTTTTGCAATAAATTATAAGCCACGAAACGGTCGTTATCGGTCGCTTCTGGGTCGTCAAGAATAGCTCTTAATTTTTCTAAATGTGCCGTTCGCAACATAAATGAAACGTCTTTCAAAGCTTCTTGAGCCAACAATTCCAGACCTTTTGGGTCAACGGTCAAGATTTCTCTGTCGCCTAGTTTTTCTGTTTTCACAAAATCGGATGTGATTTTGCGGTATTGGGTATCGTCTTTTAAAATTGGATAAGGATCCTGGTATATAAAGTCCATAGTATGAGGTTTTTTTAAGAACGTCAAATATAAGAATTACAGAAGGAATTCGTTGCGATTTATATCAACTTATGCTTTAGAATTGTTATAAATTAAAGGGTTTTTGATGGTGGAAATGGCCAAGCAAATTTTTCATCGGATTGAAATCGTTTTCGAAAAATTGGGGAATTATTATATTATAAAAACGGATTAAAATCCTTTGCTACAATATAATTCGTTCCTACATCAACGGATTAAAATCCTTTGCTACAATATAAATCGTTCCTACGGAACTTTTACATTTTCATAGACTTCTTAGAGCCATCGGCTCGGGGCATTTTGTAGCAACGGATTTTAATCCGTTGTAAACAATGAAACACAGTCAACAAAGAGCCGTTGGCTCGGTTCATATCAAATCTTCAAAAATATACCTTTCTTCAAATGGGACTTCGAACTTGTCTAAAAACTCCAAATATTCTTCCCTAAAAATTTGCTTTTTGTGATGTTCTTCTTGATTAACAATATATTTATGAACTGCATTAATTTGGGAGTGACCATAAGAAAATACACCGCAACCTTCCTGCCATTCAAACCTTGATTTGGTTAACTGATTGTCGTTAATGTATTTTGATGATTTGGCTTTTACAGTTTTCATCAATTCCGAAATTGAAACAGCAGGTTTTAAACCTAAAAAACAATGAACGTGATCTTCAACTCCGTTTACAATGATAGTTTTACAACCCGTTTCATTTATCAAATTACCAATAACACCAAATAATTTAGATTTCCATTCATTGGCAATAACGGCATCACGATATTTCACCGCAAAAACAACCTGAATATATACTTGATGGTAGGTATTTGCCATATTTCTCTTTTATGAACCGTTCCTAAGGAACTCAATTTCTAATTATTTCATATCATCAACAGATTAAAATCCGTTGCTACAATATAAATCGTTCCTACGGAACTTATACATTTTTATATATTTCTCAGAGCCTTCGGCTCGGAACATTTTGTAGGGCTGGACTTCAGTCCAGTTTATTTGGTATGTTTTGATTTGGTTTTAAAAAAACCAGCTCGCCACAAAAATCGCCGTAATCACGCAAATCACATCAACTAGAAGCATAGTTCCTAAAGCGTATCGGGTATTTTTTATATTAACAGAGCCAAAATAAACCGCAATCACGTAGAAAGTACTTTCGGCACTGCATTGAAAAATACTGCTTAACCTTCCCGTTAAGGAATCGGCACCAAAAGTATTCATCGAATCTATCAAAAATCCTCTTGATCCAGCTGAACTAAAAGGTCTTAGCAATGCAACCGGTAACGCATCGGTAATTTCTTTGCTTACTCCCATATTGGAGAAGGCAAA
The DNA here is from genome assembly GCF_027111315.2 of Flavobacterium limnophilum. GTDB lineage: Bacteria > Bacteroidota > Bacteroidia > Flavobacteriales > Flavobacteriaceae > Flavobacterium > Flavobacterium limnophilum. The sequence continues at coordinate 3,697,277 of NZ_CP114289.2, forward strand.
AGCAATCCCGTTGCTAATAATTTCAAATAAACCACTGTTTCTGAATAAAGAAATCGCAACCAACATTCCCAAAACATATGGAAAAATGGTCACGCCGGTTTTCACGCCATTATTGGCTCCAACCACAAAGGATTCATAAACGGTGGTATTCGCTTCCGTGAATTTCTTTTCTTTCTTGAAAGAAAACAACAACGTGAAAAGAATAATCCCCACCAATATCAATGCAGAAAGATTGGAAGTAAAATAGTTTTTACCAATTAAATCCAAATGGTTTACATACATCAACAAACCTACAATGGCAGCAATTAACACCATCAAACCCATAACCAAAGAAGCACTTTTGAAATTGATTTTTTGTTTGATCCCAACAATAAGAAAAGCGGCAATTGTTCCAATAAAAGAGGTAATAATACACGGCAACATCACATCGGCAGGATTGCTTGCACCCGCGGCAGCACGGTAGCCAATGATGGAAGTTGCGATTAAAGTAAGTCCCGAAGCGTGTAGACACATAAACATGATTTGGGCATCGCTGGCTTTGTCTTTTTCGGGATTTATTTCTTGCAAACTTTCCATCGCTTTTAATCCAAAAGGAGTTGCAGCAGAATCCAATCCCAAGAAATTGGCGGCAAAATTCAAGGTCATATAAGAAATCGACGGATGGTTTTTGGGAATGCTTGGAAACACTTTCACGAATACTGGACTCAATCCTTTGGCCAGTTTTTCAGATGCTCCAGAAATGATTAAAAGCTCCATCAAGCCACAGAAAAAAGCCAAATAAGCCATAAGCGGCAAGATTAAATCAAGCAATGTGCTTTTGCAAGTGGGCAACAACCCATCCGATTTTTGAACCCCACTATAAATTTTAACCACTTTATTTTTATACACATAAGTAGTGTCGGCATTGAGTGTGTCGCGGTTGATGATAAAGGTTTTTTCTTCCGATTTATTGATGCTGTCTTTTATAAAAGCAGGAACCTGATCCATATATTTTTCAGAAATTAAAATAGGATCGTCTTTTTTTCCGTTTAAAACATTGTCTATTGTATAACTGTTGCCAGAAAACAAACTGAAAATCACAAATGCAATCGAACAAATGAAAATCACCAACCAAAATCTACTCAATACCATAATCTATAATTTTTGTAAATGTAATAATTTAGTTTAACCCTGACAGGGTTTTGAACCCTGTCAGGGTTAAATATTGAATTAAACATGAATAATCTCTTCTTCAATCAACAAATCTTCACGTCGAAGTCGGAGGAAAATCTGCGCCACGGCAATGGTGTCTTTTTCACAATAAGTTACAATTCTGTCAATGTCTTTTTCCACATAAAAAACGTGACCCACTTGGCTGCCGTCAATATCACCTTTTGGGGAAGGGATTCCGAGTACTTTGCACATTAATTTCAAGGAAGTGAAATGCTTGTAATCGCCAAATTTCCATAATTCCAAAGTATCGAGATGTGGAATTTCCCAAGGTTTTTTGCCAAATAAATTCAGTTTGTTGGGAATGGCTATATTATTAATAATCATTCGGCGGGCAATGAACGGAATGTCAAATTCCTTGGCGTTATGTCCGCACAAAACGTGTTGCGGTTGATTGAAATGATTATTCAAAAGGTTGATAAAATCATTCAAGATTTTCTTTTCGTCTCCAAAAAAAGAAGTCACTCTAAAGTTTCGAATGTCGCCTTTAATCACAAAATAACCCACAGAAATACAGACAATTTTCCCGAACTCGGCCCAAATTCCGGCACGTTCATAAAAATCTTCCGGCGTGTATTCGTCTTTGCGTTGGTATTGGGTTTTGTGTTCCCAAAGGGCTTTCATTTCATCATCCAAAGAGTTGAAATCAGCTACTTCCGGAACGGTTTCGATGTCGAGAAACAGAATGTTGTTGAGGTTGATTTTTTCTATCATTTTCAAACACAGATTACACAAATTAGCACAGATTTAACCAATGCAAAATGTTATTTATAAGTTTAAATATAGTCAATTTTAATTCCTGAAAAAATAATTTGTGGAAATCTGGGAAATCTGTGTCAGTTTTTAGAATAAACTTCCTTGATTACTAGGGTTTTCGTGTTCCAATAACCATTTTTTGCGCCACAAACCACCGGCATAACCAGTTAGCGAACCATCGGTTCCGATGACTCTGTGGCAAGGAACGACAATCCAAAGCGGATTTTTCCCATTGGCGGAAGCCACGGCTCGAATGGCTTTGACATCGCCCAATTGCTTGGACAGTTCCAGATAAGACATTGTTTTTCCAAAAGGAATTTCGAGTAAACCTTTCCATACTTTCTGTTGGAATTCGGTTCCGGATGGATTCAATTTAAAGGTAAAATCAGTTCTTTTTCCTTCGAAATAGTCGTTGAGTTGGGAAACGGATTCTTGTAAAACTACTGGAATCGTCGCTGAAATATCGCCTTTATCCAAAATAGAAATTACTGAAATGCCGTTTTCATCGCCCATAATTTTGGCGATTCCTAAAGGCGTTTTGATGTAGGCTGTTTCCATAGTTTCAGAATTTAATACCAAAGTACGCAAAGTTTTCCTCAAAGCAAACAAAGAAATTACATATAAAAAAACCATCTCGATTGAAATGGTTTTTGTGTTTTTAGCCCCGATGGGAATAGCTTCATATCCTTCGACTAGTGAGAATAATGATTATTTCAAATTCGTATAAATATATGCTTCCAACGCCTTCAATTCTTCTTCCGAAAAAGTCTTGGTAAGCTCTAAATTAGGTTTCATCACTGCGTATTGGGTTGGGTCAACGATTGCTTCACCTTCACCTTTAAGAAAAGTAACCATATCGCCGTTTTTGTCTTTGTAGATTTTGGCAATGTCTTGAAGGCTTGGACCAACGAGTTTCACGTCTGGTTTATGACAAGCCACGCAAGCTCCTTTTCCGTGAAAAATTTCCTTTCCTAAATCTTCTGGTTTTTGCGCTTGGTTTGAAGTTTCGGGTTTACCAAAGGGTTCTTCGCTCTCTTTTTTACAAGATACAAATGCCAAAATGGCGACTAAAAAAAGTAGTTTTCTCATATTTATTTATTTAATATAATTGCAGCTTCTTTGGCAAAATAAGTAGAAATTAAACTGGCACCAGCTCTTTTGATGCACATCAATTGCTCCATCATAATCTTGTCGTGATCGAGCCAACCTCTTTCGGCAGCCGCTTTGATCATCGCGTATTCGCCCGAAACATGAAAAACCGTCACGGGAACATTCACGGCATTTTTAACTTCGCGAACGATATCCAAATACGCAATTCCGGGTTTTACCATCACCATGTCGGCACCTTCTTCGACATCCATCAAGGCTTCTTTGATGGCTTCGATGCGGTTGGCATAATCCATTTGGTATGTTTTTTTGTCTTTGGGAACCACCACATCCGCTTCTCTAGGCGCACTGTCCAAAGCGTCACGGAAAGGCCCGTAAAATGCCGAAGCGTATTTAGCGGAATAACTCATAATTCCCACATTTTGAAATCCTGCCGCATCCAAACCTTGACGCAAACGCAAAACGCGTCCGTCCATCATGTCGGATGGCGCCACAAAATCGGCTCCGGCTTCGGCGTGGGAAACGGCCATTTTTACCAAAGCAGCCACAGTAGAATCATTTTCCACATCACCATTGGCAATAATTCCGTCGTGACCGTATATTGAATACGGATCCAAAGCCACATCTGGCATTACAATCATTTCCGGACAAGCGACTTTGATTGCACGAATGGCTTGTTGCATTAATCCGTTTGGATTCCAAGCTTCGACACCCGCATTGTCTTTTAAATCCTCGCTTATTTTTACGTAAATATTGACTGCCCGTATGCCTAAAGCATAGATTTCTTTGACTTCTTCTACCGTTAAATCTATCGAACGGCGGAAAATTCCCGGCATTGACGGAATGGCTACTTTTACATTTTCGCCTTCGCCAATGAACATTGGAAACATAAAATCGGTGGGACTCAAACTGGTTTCGCGAACCAATGAACGAATAGATTCGCTTGTTCTTAATCTTCTACCTCTGTGTAATGGAAACATCTATTATTGTTTTTAAAGAGGTTGTAAATTTACAGAAATTAAGCTAAATTTTGGGAATTTGTCGCAGGAATAGAAATCATTATTTTAATTTTTGTAATACATTTACCTTTTTATAAAGTAAAACGTGATTAATTCCATAAAACTCAAATTCGTTTAATGAAAAAATTCCTTGCCTTATGCTCTTGTTTATTGCTCTGTAGTTGTTTTGAAATCACGGAAAAAATAAAGCATCACGACAATCAGAGTGGGGAATATTCCATAACTGTCGATTTTTCGCAATCCTGGTTCAAGACGAAATCGGCTATGTTGTTAGAGGAAATTGATGGAGTAAAGATTCCGAATGAGCAAGAAATCTCTCAAAAATTAGCCAATTTCAAAAGTTCGGCTTCAAAGATTGAAGGAATTTCAAATGTAACTACCAAAACAGATTTCGAGAATTATGTTTTTACGATACGTCTCGATTATAAAAACATAAGAGCCCTAAACAATGTGTTAAACAGCATTAACAGACAAAAAAACCAGGTTCATTTCACAGGAGACAACACTAATTTTCAACGTATTGCCACATACCCTTTTCCGGAAAATTTACTCAAAGACCCCAACAAAAAATCCGATTTAGAACAAGCAAACGTCATTGCCATTTATACTTTTGATCGCGAAGTTGCTTCGGTAAATAACGGAAATAGTAAAATTTCGAAAAACAAAAAAACCGTCTTTTTAAAACAAAGCGTCTATAACGTACTCAAAAAAACGGCTTTGATGAATAATTCCATCCTATTAACCCCTTAATTTATGAAACATTTCTTAACCACATTAATCGCCTTGATTGCCAGTTTTGGTTTTAGCCAAACACCTTCTTCCAAACATGATTTCTTCGTGCAATACAACGGCAATACATTTGCCAAAAAAGTAAATCTGGACCTCATTGTAAACCACCCTTTTTTATTGGAATTCAAAAAAAATTCTTCCGATTTTAACAGTGAAGAATTTTCAGCCCTTTTTAAATTAGACCAAAACGCCAGTATTGTTGGCAATTTTACCGACAGCATCCCCTATTATCAAATTACGATTCCAATCAAAAACAAGGACAAAATCAAACAGTTTTTGATTAAAACCCAACAAAAGAAACAGGCACCAGGTTCATTGGCGCAATATGAAATCAAGGATTTTCCAAACTATTCGCTGTTCACGTCAAACAATCAAAAACTTTCAATGGCTTGGAATGATTCCTATTTGGTGATTTTGGAATTTACCAAAAAATATAGCGCTGTTGATCCAACAGAAGCAATTGATGAAGCTGCAATGACTGTCGATTCGGTTGCTGTGGTGCCTCCCTTAGATGAAAAATATGGTGACCCCGTAGTACCCGCCCCTGTAGAAATTATTGAGGAACCAGTTATGGATACGACTACGCCCGTTGAATCGAAAAACTCCTATTATATCGAATACGAAAATAGAAAAACAGCCTTTGACAGCATCCAAAAAACAAAGCAAACAGACTTTTTAAAATCCCTTTTCGAAAAAGGATACATCATGCCTACATCAACCAAAATAAATCCCAATGCCGACATTTCGTCTTGGGTAGATTATGGCGGAATTCTCTCTAGTTTTGGCTCCAGTCTGAACAAATTAACAAAAATAATGCCTTATGGCAAATATTTTCCGACACAAAAAGGATTTGGCAGTTTCATAAAAGGGATGAATTTTGATTTTTACTTTGACAATGACAATGCCCGCATCGAGGAAACTGTTGAATACTCGAAAGAAGTTGCCTCTATTTTGAGTGAAATAAACACAAGAAAAATAAACAAAAAAATCTTTAATTATTTTCCCGAAAAAGAACCCTTGGCCTTCCTGACTTATCATTTTAATTCCGAAAAAGTACTGGAAAAAACACCCGAATTGACCACAGAAATTTTTGCCAACACATTCGTTACCAAAGAAGACCTATCCTTGGTCACAGATTTAATCAGTACCATCGTGGACGAAAAAACCTCTGCCACACTGTTTGACGGAGATTTGAGTTTGTTCTTGCACGACATTCAAAGCAAAGAAGTAACCGCAAAAGCCACCGAATATAACGATAATTTTGAAGCCATCACCGTCGAAAAAAAGATCAACAAAACCGTACCTTTATTTTCGGTAATTTTCACTTCCACACACCCCACTTTTGGAGATAAATTAATTCAATTGGGGCTTCGAAAAAAAGCATTATTACAAAAAGAAAATTATTATGAATTTGCCGGAAATTCAGAATATGGCAATTTCTTCCTGATAAAAGACAAGGATGTAGTGGTAATAACCAACAGCTTTGAAAACCTCAAAAACAACAATAGCGAATTTGTAAACGACATCAAAAAAGAGTTGAAACGAAATTACTTTACTTCCAGATTGAATATCAAAAGAATCGTTGATACGTATTCCAACATCGAAAAAACAACTGCAAAAAGCACCGCCACCCTGACTAAAGTTGCTTCGAAATTCAAGAATGTTGTTGTGCAATCGCCAAAAAAAATAACCGACAATAAATTGATGGTTGAATTTCGATTGAACACGGTTGAAACCAATAAAAATGTAATGTTGCAAACCTTGGATTTACTGAAAGAAATCAACAAATAATAATTGCACAACTAAAAAGTCCCGCAAATTGCGGGACTTTTTCATATCCAATCTTTCGGATTTTCCAATACTTTCAATAGTTTTTCTTCTTCGCTTCCCGTTTCCGGATGATGGTCGTACACCCACTGCACATGTGGCGGCAAACTCATCAAGATACTTTCGATTCTGCCATTGGTTTTCAATCCGAACAAAGTGCCTTTGTCGTGGACCAAATTGAATTCGACATAACGACCACGACGGATTTCCTGCCAAGTTCTATTGGCTTCGGTATAAGGAAGATTTTTTCTTCTTTCAACTATTGGAACATAAGCTTCCAAGAAACTATTCCCCACTTCTGTAACAAAATTGTACCAATCTTCCATTGCCATTTGCTCATTTGCCTTGCAATAATCGAAAAATAATCCGCCAATTCCACGGGCTTCATTGCGATGCGCATTCCAAAAATAGGCATCACATTGCTTTTTGTATTTTGGATAAAAATCTGGATTGTGTTTGTCGCAAGCGGTTTTACAAGTTTGATGAAAATGAGTGGCGTCTTCCTCAAACAAATAATAAGGCGTTAAATCCTGTCCTCCGCCAAACCATTGCTGGATTACGTTTCCATTGTCATCATACATTTCGAAATAGCGCCAATTTGCGTGAACTGTTGGAACCATTGGACTTTTTGGATGCAAAACCAAACTCAATCCGCAGGCAAAGAAATCGGCTTCGCCCACGTTGAACAATTTTTGCATACTGTCCGGTAATTTTCCGTGCACTGCAGAAATATTGACACCCCCTTTTTCGAAAACTTTTCCGTTTTCAATCACGCGTGTTCTTCCGCCTCCACCTTCAGGGCGTTCCCAAATATCCTCACGGAATTTGGTTGTGCCGTCAGCAGCTTCCAATCCTTTGCAGATTTGGTCTTGAAGGTTTTGTATGTATTGGTAAAATTTGTCTTTCATTATTCTAATTCCTTGTTCTTTTCCAAATAATCAGCAGCATTCAACTTATTGACTATTTTTTTTCCAGTCTTTTCTTCAATTTGCTTACGTGTATTCCCGGCAATTGTCCCTCCTTGTTTCGCAAATTTTCTTTTTTAAACCTTTATGATTTTTGTATTGTTTGACCGACAAACCGCTCCAAGCCTTGGTAATTTCATCAGTAAGAATCGCATATTCTTGTCCTTTTTTTACACCTCGTTTATCCCATTCATCGGTAAGATCTTTTCTTACTTCTATACTTTTTAAACGTTGATTTACCCATTCTTTGGAATATCCTTTTTTGAGATACGTCTCCATAAGTCTGTCAAAACCAAGTTCAGGATCTTCAATTTCATCAATCCTTTCTCTACCCACTTGAGCCAACCACAGTTTAAAAGGTTCTGCTTTTTTGGAAGGTACCGATTGGATTAATCTGAACAATTGTTCGGTATCGGCAACATCTGTTAGCCTCATCTTCCCATCAGCAGCCATCATTTTCAACTGGTGACTATTTGTCACCGTTTCATTTCCTTCCGCAACTAATCTTTCTTTAAGTTTGTTCCAATATTTCCTTGCCTTTTGATAATCCTCTTGATTGGTTAGAATTGATACAACATCAACTGTAGAAAAATACCATTTCTCCTCCTCATCACTCCAAATGGAACGAATTTGTTTTTGTTCAAATAGTTTAATGGCGGTTTCTTTGGTCATAATTTTATATTTTAATAAAATTTGTCTTGAAAGTTCTGAATTTAATGTCCATTATAAATTTGCTTTTGCAGCAGCTGTCTTATTAAAAATCCCAAACGAGAAGACCTTGCTTTCCTTCTGGACATAATCGTAAATGGCGATGGCTTTTCCAGAAAAATCAAATTGACTTTCTTTCGAAATCGCGATTAAAAAATCGGCAAATATCTCGAAATGATTCCAGTCAAAATGAAGTCGTTCCAAATGAGAAATCAATTGCTCTTCGCTAAATTTTTGGAGACTTTCGACATTCATTCCCAAATCTTTCAGCTCATTTTCAAGCGAAAGAATATCTTCCAAATTCCAAAATTTAGGCACAAAAGTCAGCGAATGCAACACTTTCAGAATGTTGTCAATTCGAATACTTTCCTGATTTCGTAAGCCTTTGTTGAGCATTATAAATTCTTATTTCTGCTTGTATTCCTTCACCGCATCCACAAAAGCTTTGGCGTGATCCACAGGAATATTTGGTAAAATTCCGTGGCCTAAATTGGCGATGTATTTGTCTTTTCCGAATTCGTCAATCATTTCGTGAACCATTTTTTTGATGGTTGGAATTGGAGAAAGCAATCTCGATGGATCGAAATTTCCTTGCAAAGTGATGTTTCCACCAGACAAATAACGGGCATTTCTAGGCGAACAAGTCCAATCTACACCAAGTGCCGAAGCCTTGCTTTTTCCCATTTCGCCAAGGGTAAACCAACATCCTTTTCCAAAAACGATAACAGGCGTAATCTCTGCCAAGGCGTCAACAATTTGGTTGATGTATTTCCAGGAGAATTCTTGATAATCCACCGGCGAAAGCATTCCTCCCCAAGAATCGAAAATCTGGATGGCGTTACAACCCGCTTTTACTTTTTCTTTCAAATATAAAATCGTGGTGTCGGTGATTTTTTGCAATAAAGTGTGTGCTGCAATTGGATTCGAGAAACAAAATCCTTTGGCGGTATCAAAGCTTTTTGAACCTTTTCCTTCCACGGCATAACAAAAAATCGTCCAAGGCGAACCGGCGAAACCTATCAATGGCACCTCATCGTTCAACATTTCTTTGGTCAATTTTATGGCATCAAAAACATAACCCAAAGTTTCGTTTACATCCGGAACATAAACCTGGTTTACTTGCTCCATCGTGCGAATTGGATTCGGGATAATGGGTCCCAAATTGTCTTTCAATTCCACGTGAATTCCCATTGCTCTTGGCACCACCAAAATATCCGAAAACAAAATTGCGGCATCAGGACCAACTATTCGAATCGGTTGAACGGTGATTTCAGCAGCCAATTCAGGAGTTTCACAACGAGTAAAAAAATCATATTTGTCACGCAATGCCCTGAATTCCGGCAAATATCTTCCTGCTTGACGCATCATCCAAACTGGTGGACGTTCGACAGTTTCTCCTCTTAATGCTTTTAAAAATAGGTCGTTCTTTATCATTTTTTATTCGTTTTTCTAATTCCCCCTTCGGGGTTAGGGGGATTATTTATATTCTTCGATTACATCCTCAATCACGTTTTCAACCGAAGGCTGATCTGCGACTATTATATTTCTTGTTATAGTATCTAATGCACTTGCCGTGGTTTCGCCAATACAAAAGCAAATTTCGTTTTTTATTTTGTTTTCCTTCAAATAACTTTCAATGGCAGACGGGCTGAAAAACAGGATTCCATCGACTGGAGTTTTTATTTTTTGTGGCGTCAAAGTCGTTTCATAAACCTGAATTTCATTGAAATTGACTTTGGCTGCTTTCAAGGCTTTGGGCAAGGTTTCTTTTCGCAGATTTCCGCTGAAAAAAGTATAACTTTCTTTGGAATAAATCAAGGTGATAATTTCAGCCAAATCGGAAGCATAATCCAAGTAAACCTCAACATTAAAACCGTTTTCTTCCAACAATGCCTTGGTTTTCATACCCACACAAAACACCTTTTTGGATTTTAATTCTTCGCATTTTGGATTTAGCAACACGCTTTGAGCCGCATTTTGACTGGTAAAAATCAGATTGTCATTAATTCCTTTTAAATCAAAATCCGAGTTTTCGGTTTTGATAAAATTAGCTTCCGTTACTGAAAAACCTGCATTTAACAAGACTTGCTTTTGAGAACTCAAAAGTATTTTTGTGGATAGAATATTGATTGGGCTACTCATTATTTCTTCAAACTTTCCTTGATTGTTTTCATCAACTCCGCTCCTCCTTTTTCCAAAATTTCATTGGCACAATTGAAACCTAATTTTTTCCATTCTTCAACGGGCACAATTTTTTCGATTTCCAATTTTTCTTTTCCATCAATAGACAACAAAGCGCCTTTGAAAACAAAAGTGTCTTCCAACTCGCAATACTTGGCCAAAGCTCCAATTGGCGCGGTACAACCGCCTTCGAGTGTTTTTAGGAATTGTCTTTCTATGTAGGTGCAAATCTCGGTTTCCACATCGTTCAATTGTGAAACGGCGTCGAGTGTAAAATCGTCATTCCCCATCGCGACAACTACCATTGCTCCTTGAGCCGGCGCTGGAATCATCCAATCCAAATCGATATAAGAGAAATTCCTATTTTCTCCCTCTCCTTTGGAGAGGGTCGGGGTGAGGATTGGTTTCAGGTTGATTCTTTCTAAACCTGCAGCTGCAAAAACAGCTCCGCTCCAATCGCTTTCGTTTAGTTTTTGCATTCGAGTGTTCACATTTCCACGCAAATCGACTACAGTATGATTGGGATATTTATTCAACCATTGCGCTTGACGACGCAAACTTCCGGTGGCGATGGTTCCTTTTTTTTCTAGAAAATCGAGGTTTCCTTTGTGAACCAAAATATCCAACGTATTGGCTCTTTCGAGAACTGCCGCTTGAACAATCCCAATTGGCAAAGCCGTTGGCACATCTTTCATCGAATGCACGGCAATATCGACTTGACCATTTAGCATGGCGATGTCCAATGTTTTCGTGAAAATTCCGGTGATTCCAAGTTCGTAAAGTGGTTTATCGAGTAGGATGTCGCCTTGCGATTTTACGGCAATAATTTCGGTTTTATAGCCTAAATCATTTAACTTTTTTTGAACGGTATGGGCTTGCCAAAGAGCTAATTCGCTGTCGCGAGTCCCAATTCGAATTGTTTTTTTTGAATTCATTAAACCTTTTTTCTTTTTTTAAACCATAAAGATATTAAGGTTTGTTTGGATTTTTACTATGAAAGGGTGATTTTGTATTTTTCTTCGGCAGCCGAAGTCGTTTTTTGGGGAGTTTGCAATCCTATTTGGAATACTTTTTCGATAAACTCTATGCTTTCATCAACCGAAGTGTTTTCGTCTTTGAGGTGACTGGCGAAATGGTTGGTGATTTTTTGGATAATTCTGGACGTGATTAATTCAGCTTGTTCTTCGTCGAAATTAGGCAACTTTTTTCTGTGCAAAGTCATTTCGCTGGCCACGATGTCAATTAATTTAGCTTTTAATGCGTGAATGGTTGGCGCATATTTTCTGCCATTCATCCACGTATTCAATTCTAGTTTCATGTCCTCGATAATGGCTTCGGCAGCAGGAATGTGTTGTTTCCTTCTTTCGAGCGTGTCATCGGTCATTTGTGACAAATAATCCATGTGGATTAAAGTTACTCCCGGAATTTGTTGCACATCGGCATTCACATTTTTGGGGATGGACAAATCCAAAATGAGCAACTCTTTCTTGAGATTCAATAATGTTTTGTCGATGGTTGGATTTTGCGCGCCTGTTGCCACAACCAAGACATCGGCTTTTTGTAATTCTTGGTGTAAATCGGAGTAATCTTTTACGACTAAATTCAATTTTCCGGCCAATATTTCGGCGGTACTTTTGGTTCTATTGATTAAGGTAATCTGCTCGTTTTTGGTATGTTTGATGAGATTTTCGCAAGTATTTCTGCCTATTTCTCCCGTTCCAAAAAGCAAAATATTTTTATTGCCTATATTCTCTATGTTTCTAATGATGTATTGCACGGCGGCAAAAGAAACAGAAGTGGCGCCCGAACTAATTTCGGTTTCGTTTTTAATTCTTTTGCTGGTTTGAATCACGGTATTGATCAATCGGTCTAAAAAAGTATTGATTAAACCCAATGTACGAGCTTCGTCGAAACTGTTTTTTATTTGTCCAATAATTTCAAAATCACCAAGAATTTGACTGTCCAAACCTGTTCCCACACGAAACATGTGGTCGATGGCTTCGTGGCTTTTATAAACAAAACCTACTTTTTGAAATTCTTCTACAGTACCGTTACTGTTTTCGCAAACCAATTTTATCAACTGGAAAGGGTGGTCTGCATAACCGTAAATTTCGGTGCGATTGCAGGTAGAAGTAACGATTAAACTCTCGATGCCTTCTTCTTTGGCTTGGAGCAACACTTTGGTTTTTGCTTTGGTATCCAGACTAAATTTACCTCGCACTTCGGCATCCGCTTTCTTGTAACTCAAACCAATGGAGTAGAAAGTTTTGTGTTTCGGTACATTTAGATTTTCCATATACGATCTTTTCTGATGCGACTGGCAAAGTTAGAACTAAGGTTTTTATTAAAACAACGCTTAAAGTACTATTTATATCGCTAAATGATATTTTTGTCCTTTAATACATTTATAAAACAAAAAACACTATTTTTGTACTAAAATCAGGCTTTTATACATCAAATTTAGTACATGTTTTTTGGAAAAACCCTGACAATTGTCATAATGCTTTAAAAAAAATGTCGCAATGAGTTCTCAAGATGTTATAACAATTGAAGACGACTTTACCCTACTTCGTTTTCAAAATGACAGTGATGAAGTGTATTTCACCCAGCGTGAAGTCAAAAGTGGATTGATTCAATTCCATTTCGGGTTGAAGGGAAAAGCCAAATTTCTTTTCAACCAAGGAAGTTATGCCTTGGACCTGAAAGAAGAAAAATCTCTATTGCTATACAACCCGCAAAAAGAATTGCCTTTAAATCTGGAAATAGCCCCTAATTCCTGGGTTATTTCGGTTATCATTTCCATTAAAAAATTTCATAATCTATTTTCTTCCGAAGCCAATTACATCACTTTTTTGAGTGACGACAACAAGGACAAAAAATATTATAAAGAAGGCGACATCAGTCCGTCGATGGCGATTGTTTTGAGCCAATTGTTTCATTACAACCTGAATCCGTCCATAAAAAACCTGTATTACAAAGCCAAAGGTTACGAATTGTTGAGTTTGTATTTCAACCGAACCGAAGATCCAAATGCGGAACAATGTCCGTTTTTGATTGACGAAGAAAACGTGTTGAAAATTAAAAAAGCCAAGGAAATCATCCTCGCAAATATGGCCGAACCCCCCGGATTACAGGAACTGGCCGATGAAATTGGACTTACCTTGAAAAAGCTTAAAATGGGTTTCAAACAAATTTACGGCGACACCGTTTATGGTTTCCTTTTCGACTATAAAATGGATTCTGCCCGAAAATTATTGGACAGCGGTTCGTATAACGTAAACGAAGTGGGTTTGAAAATTGGTTACAGCACCGGAAGTCACTTTATTGCGGCTTTCAAGAAAAAATTTGGAACCACTCCAAAAAAATATCTGATGTCCATCAATCCGAACATGTAAAATCTTTATTCTCTTTGTCAAGAGAAAAATCAAAACAACAATAAAATATGAAAGGTGTATTATTAGTCAACCTTGGTTCGCCGGAAAGTCCAACTGCAAAAGATGTAAAACCGTATTTAGACGAATTTTTGATGGACAAATACGTGATTGATGTTCCGTTTTTGTTGCGAGCATTGCTAGTTCGTGGAATTATTCTTCAAACAAGACCCAAAAAATCAGCGGCAGCTTACGCCAAAATCTGGTGGGATGAAGGCTCTCCACTTGTCGTGATTTCCAAAAGAATGCACGAAAAAGTTAAAAAATTGGTTGATCTTCCTGTTTCATTGGCAATGCGTTATGGAAATCCATCTCTTTTGTCTGGATTGCAAGAATTGCACGACAAAGGCGTAACCGAAGTGTTGCTTTTTCCGTTGTACCCACAACACGCAATGGCTTCGACTACGACCATTTTAGAATTGGCGGAAGAGTTGCGTAAAAAACATTTTACGGAAATGAAATTTACCATTGTTCCCGCTTTTTACAACAAGCCCGACTACTTGAAAAACCTTGCCGATTCCATTAAATCCCATTTGGAAGGTTTTGAATACGACCATGTATTGTTCTCCTATCACGGAATCCCGGAGCGACACATTCGCAAGACCGACATCACCAAATCTCATTGCAAAATTGATGGTTCTTGCTGCAACACGCCTTCGCCGGCACACGAATTTTGTTACCGTCACCAATGTTACGAAACAACAAAACAAGTGGTAAAACTTTTAGGAATTCCAGAAGGAAAATACAGCCAAACTTTTCAATCACGCTTGGCTGGAGACAAATGGCTTACTCCTTACACGGATGTCGAAGTGAACAAAATGCCCGAGAAAGGCATCAAGAATTTGGCTGTCGTGACACCTGCCTTTGTGGCAGATTGTTTGGAAACCTTGGAAGAAATCGCAATGGAAGCCAACCACCAATTCAAGGAACATGGTGGCGAGAATTTCATGGCAGTTCCGTGTTTGAACGATGATGAAGAATGGTGCAAAACAGTTGCGAATTGGATAAATGATTGGGCTAAATAAAAATGTTTAAAAGTTTAAGGTTTAAAGTTGTCTAATAAGCTTAAACCTTAAACTCTAAACTTTAAACAAAAAATATGGACTACTACAACTACCTAAAATCCCTGCACCTCATCTTTGTCATCACTTGGTTTGCCGGACTTTTTTATATTGTTCGTTTGTTTGTGTACCAAATAGAAGCCAACGACAAACCTTCGCCCGAAAAAGAAATTTTGCAGCAACAATACAAAATAATGACCTATCGTTTGTGGTATATTATCACTTGGCCGTCAGCGATTTTGGCTAGTATTTTTGCGTTTTGGATGTTGTTTTTTACCGATATCGGGAAAGCCTGGTTGCAAATGCCTTGGATGCACGTGAAACTTGGCTTTGTTTTTGTGTTGTATTTATACCATTATAAATGCCACAAAATATACAAGGAATTGCAAAACGACGAAGTAAAATACACCACAAATTATATGCGCTTGTGGAACGAAGGTGCCACCATCATCTTGTTTGCCGTAGTTTTTTTGGTCATTCTGAAAAATGCCGTAAACTGGATTTATGGAGTTGTCGGAATTATGTTGTTTTCGATTTTAATTATGTTGGGCTTTAAGTTTTACAAACGAATTCGAGAAAAAAACAATTCCTAAAAACATGTTCAAAGACTTCAAGATATCGATGCTTTCGTTGCGAATCAGGATTTTCCTTTCGATGATAGTATTGATTATTGTCGCTTCGATATTGCTGGCATCGATTTCTATCTTTCAATTCAAGAATGAAGCCAAGCAATACCATCAAGAACGCTTGGAACACAAAGAGGACGCCATAAAAGAGAACATCAATTATGTACTTTCGAACACCACTTATCCGCTTACTCCTGGAAATTTGGCACTAATTTTCAAGGATAAAATTCACGAATTGTCGGATATCCACAATCTTGAAATCAACATTTACAGTCTGGACGGGAGACTTTTGAAATCTTCAAAATCAAGATTTTCCATCGATCCGGTCGCTCCGCCAATTCCAAAATACATTCTGAAACTGGTTCAATCTTCAGTTGAAAAACGCTACGTTGACATCAAAAACATCGACGGCAAAAAGAACCGTTCTTCTTACAGTTTAATAAAAGACGACAAATTCAAACCCTTGGGAATCCTGAATTTGCCTTATGTGGAAGACGACAGTTATTACCAAACCGAACTGCAAAATTTCCTGATTCGATTGGCACAAGTGTATTCATTTATGCTCTTGGTCGCTTTTGCAGTTGCCTATTTCCTTTCGTCCTACATCACAAAATCGTTGAAAACCATATCCGACAAATTGAGCGAAACGAGTTTGAACCAAAAAAACGAAAAAATCGTTCTCGAAGCCAACAGCAAGGAAATCAACCTTTTGATAAAAGCTTATAACGGAATGGTTGATGAACTCGAAGAAAGCGCCTTGAAACTAGCACAAAGCGAACGAGAAGAAGCTTGGCAAGAAATGGCCAAACAAGTGGCGCACGAAATCAAAAATCCGTTGACGCCAATGCGTTTGACGGTGCAAAGTTTTCAGCGAAAATTCGACCCAAACGACCCGAATTTGAAACAAAAAATTAACGACTATTCTGAAACCTTGATACAGCAAATCGACACGATGAGTTCCGTGGCTTCGGCATTTTCCAACTTTGCTTCGATGCCGGCACAACAAAATGAAACCCTGAATGTGGTGGACGTGGTCGAATTGACCATGGATATTTTCAATGAAGAATACATTCATTTTAAAGCGGAAGAAGGCGAAATTATTTCGAAAATTGACCGAACACAACTCATTCGAATCATTACCAATTTGGTTAAAAACGCCATTCAAGCCATTCCCGAAAGCCAAGAAAACAAGGCGGTATGCGTCAACATCAAAAAAGTGGCAGGCAATGTTGTTATCACGGTAGCCGACAACGGAATTGGGATTGGAACCGATAATTTCAATCGAATTTTTGAGCCCAAATTTACTACCAAAACCAGCGGAATGGGATTGGGTTTGAGCATCATCAAAAACATAATCGAAAATTATAACGGAACCATTACATTCGAATCCCAAAAAGGAAAAGGGACAACTTTCAAGGTTTCTTTGCCCATTATAAACAAATAAAAAACAAACATCATGGCACTGGAAAACATTATTTTGGAACACGAAAAAGGGATTGCCACCATTTATGTCAATCGTCCCGAAAAACTGAATGCCTTAAATAAAGCCACCATTCAAGAACTGCACGAAACCTTGAAATTGGTTAATGAAAATCCTGATGTACACGTAATAATAATAACCGGAAGCGGAGAAAAAGCTTTTGTGGCTGGTGCCGATATTGCCGAATTTGCCCATTTTTCGGCGGAAGAAGGTGCACAATTGGCCGCAAAAGGACAACAAATTTTATTCGACTTTATCGAAAACATGAAAACTCCCGTGATAGCCGCCATCAATGGTTTTGCCCTTGGTGGCGGACTGGAATTGGCTATGGCTTGTCATTTTAGAATCGCTTCGGAGAATGCCAAAATGGGTTTGCCGGAAACTTCGCTGGGCGTTATTCCAGGTTATGGAGGAACACAACGTTTGCCACAGATTATTGGCAAAGGTCGCGCGATGGAAATGATCATGACCGCCGGAATGATTGATGCCGAAACGGCGAAAATGTACGGATTGGTCAATCACGTTGTGCCACAAGACGATTTGTACTCAGCCTATATGACCATTGCCACAAGAATCATGAAAAATTCTCCAGTGGCCATTGGCAAAGCCATCGAAGCCGTAAATGCCAATTTTATTTCTGGCATAAATGGATTTGATGTCGAAATCAAAAATTTTGGCGATTGTTTTGCCACCGAAGATTTCAAGGAAGGAACGACTGCTTTTTTGGAGAAAAGAAAAGCGGAATTTAAGGGAAAATAAAGAAAGTTGGCAGTGTTCAGTCGCCGTTGACAGTGTAAAAATCACTCTATTAATATTTATGAAGAAAATTATTTATTTGTCGTTAATTACATTACTATCTATATCAAGTTTTGCACAAAATATTCCTTTCAAAACTCAAAAAAGCGACGTTTTTAAGGATGAATTCAAAGAATCACAAATTGTATTGTCGGAAGAAGATGGAAACGGTGGTGTTTTGATTGTTCGTTCCTACAAAAGCAGCGGAATTTCTCCAAATGCTGGCTATTATTTTGAACATTATGACAGTAATCTAAAACTTCTTAAAGAATATGATTTTCAAATGAAACATCCTATTTCCCAGAAGACTCCAATTGTATTAGGCGTTTTTAGAATAGAAAATAAGATTAGAATTATTGAAATGTTTTACGATATTAATGAAAAATCGTATATCTGTATGGCAAATTCTATCAGTGCCGGCGACTTTATTTTGGAGAAAAAAGAATTATTTCGATTTACACGTGATGAAATAAAAGAATACGGAGGTCTTTCATTAAGCGAAACCAATTATCAAAATTCAAATATGAAATCCCTAATAAATGGTTCATTTGGTTCTCCTGAAGAGAGTCTATTTTCATTTGATTTTTCATTAAATGGAAAATCAGAAAAAAATTCTTCTTCGGGTGGTAATTCAAAAATAGCTTTGGTTGTAAACAAAGAAAAAGGCACCTTTTCCATTGTATTAAACTTCAATAAAAAGGACAATTCAGATCGACTTAAAATTTACTTGTTTGACAATCAGATAAATAAAAAAATAGACCGTGATTTCACCAAAGACACTAACGATAGAAAATATTTGTTACAAAACATTGAATTATCAAAAGACGGAAACTCCATTTATCTTTTATGCAAATCGTATCCAAAAAAAATGAGCGACAAAGAAAAGGGAGGGAAATACCAATTCGAAATAACAAAATTCACTCAAGACAAAGTGGAATTCCAAATTTTTGACACAAAAGAACATTTTATAGGATCATTAAAGACAATTATCAAGGACGAAAAACTAATTTGCATTGGTTTTTATTCTGATGAATACGATAAACGATACAAAGGAATTAGTTATTTTGAATTGAATCCATTGACTCTTGAACTGAAAAAATCTAAATTTAGTGCTTTTTCGGAACAATTTATTCTTGACAAATATGGCAAAATCAAAAATAAAGAATTAAAATACCTGACTTTCAAAAACCTGTTAACTACCGAAAAGAATGAATTAATTTTCAATGCCGAAGAATCCTATATCACACAAACAGCAGGAAGTTATAACCCTTATGGCGGCTATTCTGGCGGGCGCATCTATTATAATTATGATGACGTGGTAAGCATAAAAATTGATGAAGAAGGCAAGCTACTTTGGTCTAGAAATATCAACAAGCGCCAAACTGGAGACGAGGTAGATTCTTTTGTTTCTTACACATCAACGCTAGTAAATACTAATGCTTATTATTTCATAAATGCCGGTGAAAAAATCAAAAATTTAGATGATAATCGAATTGAATTTAGAGATACGAAAAAAAACAAGTACAATCTAAATCTCATCCGAATTAATCAAAATGGTGATTTTGATTATGAAAAAATTCTTGATGACGAAGAAAACGAGGTTCCCTTTATGGTTGCAAACGGCATTAAATCTGGAAATTCTATTTTCTTTTTGGGAAGAAAAGGAACAAAAAAACAGTTGTTAAAAGTTAGTTTGTAAATTGGTAAATATCAAATTATTATAATTATTTAGGATTGTAATATCAAATCATTATATTTTTGCAACCTCATTCCAAAAAAACAACTTATGTCCTTCCAGCCTGTATTTGCCCAATTTTGGGAAAAAGTAAAAGAAAGCATCGAAAATAAAACCTACGCCAAATTAACCTTGGCCAAAACCATTGGCGACACCGAATTGAAAAACATTTACGTTCGCCCAGTTTTATTAGAAAATGATGTATTTAGCCTTTCGGTTACGGCGCGTTACAAAACTGAAGAAATTGAGAGTTTTCATTCTCTGGAAGAAGCTTTTTTTGTTTTGGCTCCGTATATGAACAATCCGTTTTTGACGGCATTATTATTCACCACAGAAAACGACATTACCTTTAAACTCAACAAAAAACGTGTGGGAACTATCATTGAACAAGCACCGACTTTCAAAAATGCTTCGGACGTGATTTTAGAGATGAAAGAAAAGGGAATTTAAAGTAAGTTTGCAGTGGTCAGTGATCAGTTGTTGGAATAAATAAAACCAGTCTGTCATTAAGCTGCAAACTGCGACTGAATACTGAACACTGCCAACTACTTCTCCCCGTCCCATTCCGCATAAAACTGTGAAAGAAAACCTTCCATATAGCGATGTCTTTCTTGGGCAATTTGTTTTCCGGTTTGGGTATTCATTTTGTCTTTCAACAACAATAATTTTTCATAGAAATGATTGAGGGTTGGCGCTTGGCTGTTTTTATATTCCTCTTTGCTCATATGAAGTTTTGGAGCAATATTCGGATTATATAAAGGTCGGTTTTTGAAACCACCATAATTGAACGTTCTGGCAATGCCAATGGCGCCAATGGCGTCCAATCGGTCTGCATCTTGAACGATATCCAATTCGATAGACAAGAATTCCTTTTCGGTGTTTCCGCCCTTAAAAGAGATGTTTTCTATAATATTGATGACGTGCTGGATTGTTGCTTGGTCCACGTTATGGGATTCCAGAAATTCACGGGCAATTTTTGGGCCAACTGTTTCGTCTCCATCATGAAATTTACTGTCGGCAATATCATGAAGCAAGGCACCCAATTTCACGATGTCAACATCGCAAACTTCGCCATCGGCAATTAGCAAAGCGTTTTTATACACTCGTTCAATGTGAAACCAGTCGTGTCCTCCTTCGGCGTTTTCTAATTTTTCCTTTGCAAAAAGAATGGTTTTGTTGACTATCGCTGAATAACCCATATTTCAAGTGTGTTTATAAAAAAAGCTGATTTTCAAAGTTTTAAATTCAAAAATCAGCAATTCAATATTTTAAAAAATTTCGAGGACAAAATCTACAATCTCGCCGGTTCTACCCATTTGAATTGGAACGACTCTTGTGGAATGACCAATCTTTCCGAAATTCTGGCCATTCTAGCCGGCAATTTCATCAAATAATCACGTGCTTTCTCGGCTTCGTCGGTCAAGCTTCCTATTTTGTCAATTTCCCATTTATCGATTAGTTTTTGCATGATATCCACGTAATCGTTGGCAGTATAAACCCCGATTCGTTGTGCGGAATCCGAAAAATGTTCAAAAGCAGAACTTATTTTTTGCCCTGATTCTCTCAAGAAATGAGCAGGCATCACGATTTTGGCTTTCATCATGTATTGAAACGCCAACATCATTTCGCTTGGATCAATTTTGAAAATTTGGTTCACGAATTCACTGTAAGCAAGGTGATGACGCATTTCGTCGCCGGCAACCATCTTGCACATTTTGGCTAATTTACTGTCGCCATAACTTTTGGCCAATTGTGAAACCCGGTTGTGGGAAACATAAGTCGCCAATTCTTGAAAACTGGTGTACACAAAGTTTTTGTACGGATCTCTTCCGGTTCCAATGTCGAAACCATCGTTTATCAAATGTTGCGTGGTCATTTCGATTTCTTTCATGTTCACGCGACCCGACAAATAAAGGTATTTGTTCAGCAAATCACCGTGACGATTTTCCTCTCCGGTCCATTGGCGAACCCATTTAGCCCAACCGTTTCTTTCCAGATTATCAACGCCTTCCACTTCCATCAACCAGTTTTCATAGGTTGGCAAAGCTTCTTCCGTAATCATGTCGCCTACCATGGCAACCCAAAAGTCATAAGGCAAATCTTTGGAGATTTCTCTCAATTCCTTAACTTCTTCCAGAAAATTATCGCTTTCTGAATTGGGCAAAAAATCAGACGGTTGCCAAATTTTTTCCACTGGAATTAAATATTGGTCAACATAAGCGCTGACGTTTTTTTCTAGAAGCTGCATAACTTCTAATCGTATGTTTTTAATTGACATAGGTGTTTTTGGTTTATTATTTTTAGCTTGGGATTTCTCCCAAGAATATGCAAAGTTAGCACATTTTTAAAGTTTTATCCCTTGAACGATAGCATTTTCTGTTTTTGACATCAAATCTTCAAAGGCGTAATCCTTTACGGACATCGCTTCGTGGATGGTAAAAGTAATGTGATTTCCCAACCCATAAGGAAAAAACCCATATCGGAAGAACTTCCAGGAGTTATTGATGGTTATGGGAACAACGTAGGCTGATGGTGCATATTTGCACAATATTTTCAATCCGCTTTGTGCAAATTCTTTTGGTTTTCCCGTTTTGGTTCTGGTTCCTTCCGGAAAAATAACGGCCGAGCGTTTGTGTTTTTCTATGTATTGCGACATTCCTTTTATCAATGGGATTGCTTGTTTTGGGTCCTTCCTGTCAATCAATACTGATCCTCCGTGTCTCAAATTGTAGGAAACACTTGGAACTCCTTTTCCCAATTCGATTTTGCTGACAAATTTTGGATGAAATTTTCGCAAAAACCATATCATTCCAATAATATCATACATTCCTTGGTGATTGGCCACAAAAATGATGGGAACTCCCGTTGGAATTTTTTCTCTTCCCTCAATTTTAAAAGTGTTAAACAAGACGAGTCCTATTCTCAACAAGATCAAATTCATGTAATCGACCGTTTTTTTGTGGGCTTGATACCCAAAAATGTTGAAACAAACCCATTGAACGGGATGAAAAATAATTAATGTCAAAAGGAATAACAGAATAGCAATAAAGGATATGGGATAGGATATAATTTTTTGCATTATGTGATTTTTTTGGCAAAAATAGGAAATATATTTTTGTTTGGTACTGTTCCCAAAAAGCCTAAGAAATTATTAACACGACACTTTTTAATTTTGGAAACATCTTCTGTAAAAAAACTAAGTCTTTTTATGTTCCAGAAATTAGATTTTTATTCCTTGAACAATGGTTTTCTCTGTCTTTTCCATTATTTCGTCAAAAGTAAAGTCACTGACTTTAAATGATTTATGAACCGAAAACTGAATATGATGTCCAAAACTTAAAGGAAAATATCCATATTGATACACTTTCCAGGAATTGTTGATGGTTATGGGAACAATATGGGCCGAAGGTGCATATTTACACAAAATTTTCAGACCACTTTGGGCAAATTCCAAAGGCACTCCTGTTTTGCTTCGGGTTCCTTCCGGGAAAATAACCGCCGAACGTTTTTCTTTTTCGATGTGTTCTGCCAGGGATTTTATTTTGGGGATGGCTTGTTTTGGATTGCTTCTATCAATAAGCACGTATTTGCTTTGACGCAAATTATAGGAAATCGCCGGAATACCTTGGCCCAATTCTTTTTTGGTCACGAAAGCCACGTGAAACTTCCTCAAATACCAAATAATTCCAGCCGTATCCAACAAACTTTGATGATTGGCCACAAAAATTATGGGGACGTTTTTGGGGATTGATTCCCGGTTTTCAAAAGTGTATCTCGTGCCCAAAATATGGGTGCATTTCATTGTAAAATAAGCGATGTAATCAAAGCATATTTCGAGTCCTTTGTCTCCAAAAATTTTATAAACTACCCACTGGACGACGTGAATAGTACACAAAACCACCAAATAAGAAAAATAATAGAGTAGCGTTATGGGGTATAATAAAATTTTCTTCATTCTTTTTAAAATTATACGCAAAAGTAATGATTTTTGGCGTTCGATTTTAATCAAGAATAATTATGCTGTTTGGGGTTTAATTGTACCTCTACTTAAATTATAATTCTCAAACAATTCAAAATTATAAAAAATAATATCGATAGGCAAAGGAAGGATTTACTGAATTCTCAATCTACCAGATTTTAAAATATTTTATATCTTTGTACTATTAAAAATTACTACTATGGCAACAATAACATTATCTTATGACGCTCGTAACGTTATCGCAAAAAAAACAGTTGCTTATATACTTTCGTTGGGCGTTTTTAAAACCATCAATAAAACAGCAATAGATTTATCTTTGGAAGATGTGAAAAAAGGGCATGTTACTACTCATAAAAGTGCAGCAGACTATTTCAAAAACCTTAAAGATTAATGTACGTTGTAAAAACAACTAGACAATTTGACAAAGAAGTAAAACTTTGTAAAAAAAGAGGTTACGATCTTTCTAAACTAGAAAATGTAGTTTCTATTTTGGAAAAAACAGGAACACTACCCCAAAAATACAAACCACATAAATTATCCGGGAATTATGAGGATTGCTGGGAATGTCACATAAAAGGCGATTGGCTTTTAGTTTGGCTACAAAACGACAATGAACTTACCCTTTTATTTATCAACACGGGAACGCATAGCGACTTATTTTAGACCATCTCTCGAAAAAATTAAAGTAGAAGATTGGCACATATTCCGCCAACTATCTGATATACAAAATAAGTAAAAATTCCCCATCAGTATATTTCACATTCCAAGCTGTTACCGTTTTAATCGTACCTTTGCCCCCTAAAATCTTTGCTATCTTTTAAAATAAAAATGAACTTCACTTACCCCAAATCCGAAAAGCTTAAAAGTAAAATCACGATAGATTTGCTTTTTTCCAAAGGCAAATCCGTGTCCAAATATCCTTTGAGACTGGTTTTTGTGGAAAGCGATTACGGCATTGCCGAAGGTTCAGACCAAAAGTTGAAAATGGGCGTTTCGGTTTCCAAGAAATACTTCAAACACGCCGTGGATCGCAATTATTTCAAGCGCGTGCTTCGCGAAACCTATCGATTGAACAAACATTTGCTGGTGGATCATCTGGACAAGCCTTATGCCATGATGTTTTTTTACCAAACCAAGGATCGATTGACTTACGAAGAAATCAACACCAAGACCATTCAATTGTTTGAAAAGTTTGTCCACCAGATGAAAAAAGAAGAATAACTGCGTTTCCTTTGCGTACAAATTTTTTATTGGCGATTAATTCTTATTTTAGTGGTCTAAAACTAAGCCAATCTTAATATGACTTCCCCTTTCAAAAAAAAATTCATTCTTCCCGTTCTAGCTTCGGCATTTTTGTTTGTAGGCGTTAGTTTCAAAGACGATTTTTTTGAAATTGCCAAGCAAGTAGAAATATTCACGACCCTTTTCAAGGAATTGAACAAGAATTATGTGGACGAAACCAATCCTGGCGATTTAATAGACAAAGCCATCAAGGGAATGTTGACCAGTCTCGATCCGTACACCGTTTATTTCAACGAGCAGGATGTTGTCAAATTCAAAATCAACAACACGGGCGAATACACCGGAATTGGCGCAATGATTACCCGAAAAAATGATAAATTAATAATCAAGGAGCCGTACAAAAACTTTCCTGCCGACAAGGCTGGGTTGAAAGCCGGTGACGAGGTGATTCAAATAGGCGACGTGCTTTTGTCTGATTTCAAGGACGATGCCTCGCAACTTTTCAGGGGTGCCAAAAACACCAAAATCGATGTCAAATACATTCGCCAAGGCAAGACAAACACCACCCAAATCGTCCTTGACGAAGTGGAAATCAAATCGGTGCCGTTCTATGGAAAAATAGACGAGAAAACCGGCTACATTGTTTTGGCGCGTTTCAACCAAAAAGCTTCACTCGAAACCAAGCAAGCATTGGAACAATTAAAAAAAGAGGGTGCCGAGAGAATTATCCTTGATTTAAGAGAAAATCCCGGTGGACTTTTGAACGAAGCCGTGAATATTTGTAATTTATTTGTCCCGAAAAACGAAATAATCGTTACCACAAAATCAAAGATAGAGAAACACAACAACACCTATAAAACCTCCAAAGAACCTGTGGACACCGAGATTCCATTGGCTATTTTGGTCAACGGAAAAAGTGCTTCGGCTTCGGAAATTGTTTCGGGAGCTTTGCAGGACTTGGATCGAGCCGTGGTTATTGGCAGCCGAAGTTTTGGAAAAGGATTGGTGCAAAGACCCGTGGACTTGACTTATGGAACGCAGTTGAAAGTGACCATTTCCCGTTATTACACGCCTTCCGGAAGATGCATCCAAGCTTTGAATTATTCGAATAAAGACAAAAACGGAATCGCCACAAAAACCGAAGCCAAGAATTACAACGCCTTCAAAACCCGCAAAGGCAGAACGGTTTATGATGGCGGCGGCATCCAGCCCGACATCGAACTGGAAGAAACCAAGATGAGTCCAATAACCGAAGCCTTGGTGAAAAACGACGGAATTTTTAATTATGCAACGGCTTATTATTACAAAAACCCCAATTTAGGCAACCAAATTCCAAACTTTTCTGATGCCGATTTCCTAGATTTCAAACAGTTCCTGAAAACCCAGAAATTCGCTTTTGACACTGAAACGGAACTAGCCCTGAAAAATACTTTGGCCGTGGCCAAAAAAGAAAAAGTGGACGAAAGCATTAGTGCAGAATACCAGCAATTACTGGCTGCGCTCCAAAAAAGTGAAGAAAAATTATTGGATAAAAACCAAAAGGAAATCAAGAATTTAATCACGGACGAAATCATCAAACGCTATCAATACCAGGAAGGTTTGTATCAATATTACCTCAAAAACAACTCCGAAATCAAGAAAGCGGTGAGCGTCCTGAACAACGTTGCCGAATATAAAAGCATTTTGAAAATGTGATGAAAAGAGGATTTCAAATAGCACTTTTTTTAACTTTTGGTTTTCTTTCAGCTCAAGAAAATACTTTTAAATCCGTGTATTTTGAATTTGACAAATTCGATTTGGACAAAAATGAAATAAATACAATTATAAGCATAATCAACTCTCCTAATTTTTCCCAATTTGAAGCCATTCAAATTTATGGCTATTGTGACGACAGGGGAAGCGAGGATTATAATGATAAATTATCTAAAAAAAGAGTGGCCACCGTTCAGGAAATCTTGCTTTCCAACGGCATTTCACAAAACAAGATTTTTATTTTCGAAGGCAAAGGACGAGTGAATCTGGACAAAGACAAGGTGAAAAATTTGGAAAAAACACGCTATAAAAACAGGCGTGTTGATCTGGTTTTTCTCAAAAAATCGGTTTATGCTTTCATTCCTGCCAACCCAAAAGTGGGCGACCTCATCGTTTTGCAAAAGATTACCTTTGAAATGGGTTCCAGCATTCTTTCTATTGCAGCCAAAAAAGAATTGGACAGAACCATTGTTGCATTGGAAAAGCACAAGTCGCTTCGATTTGAAATTAAAGGCCACGTATGTTGCACCTCAAGAAAAAATTCGGATGCTATTGACGAAAAGACCCAAGACAGGAATCTTTCGTTAAATAGAGCCAAAAACGTGTTTGCCTATCTTCGATCCAAAGGGATAAGTCCGTATCGAATGTCTTATAGAGGGTATGGAAACCAGTTTCCGTTGGGAAAAGGGGATGCGCTTGACAGAAGGGTGGAATTTTTGGTTACTAAAATATAATTACTCCCTTTTCATCTCGATATGCGGAATATCGTCTTCCAAATACATTTCGCTGGTTTGGACAAATCCGTGACTTTCGTAGAACTTTTTCAAATATAATTGCGCTCCAATGGTGATTTTGCTTTCGCCAAAATGATTCTTGATTCCGGCAATGGCTTCCCGCATCAAGTCGTGACCCCATTTTCTGTCTCGATAATTGGCATCTACAACCACTCTGCCAATTGAGGCATTCTCAAAAGATATTCCTGGCTTGAAAAGACGTGAATACGCCACTATTTTGTCTTCGAATTCGCCAAAAAGATGCAGCGCCAGTTTGTCTTTTCCGTCAAGATCAAGATAAACGCAATTTTGTTCCAGTACGAATATCTCGCTTCTTAACCTCAGCATATCATAAAGTTCACCAACAGAAAGGTACTCGAAAGATTTAATTGTCCACTGTATTTCCATTTATTTCAAAATAACAATTGATTTTATGATTGATTCCAATTCGTGCATCAAATCGCGTTCTTCTTTTGAGGGCGAATAACAAAACCCTTCCAAAACCAGTATTCTATTATGCTCTTTGTCCACAATGGCGTAATTGACAAAAGGACCGGACATGAAATCGTTTTTAAGTTCCCATGTTCCCCTGGTTTCGTAGGTTTCTTTGTCGTTGAGTTTGGTTTTAAAAAGATAGGGAGCATAACCGTCTTCGGTAATCATGTGGGTGTCCAGTTCTGTTCCTCGAATGTATAAATTGCCTATGGAATCCCGCATTTTAATGATGTTTGCAATCTGGTTGGGAGCTTTTTTGATGGAACTTATTGGAACCTGATAAATCAAAATACTGGTATTGCCGCTGGTAATTTCTTTTTTCAACCAAAGAAATTTACTGTTTTGATGTGCATACAAATAGCCGGAAGGAACTTGTAAAGAAATCTGGAATTTGTTCTTGATAATTATCGGATTCAGCAAGGACTGGGCGTTGATTCTTTGGTTCTCGGCAATTTCGGTTTCCTTTATGATTTGAATTATTTTTGGCGCGTTTTTTTCAATGATTTCCAGAATGGCGGTATTTGTTTTTCCCGAAACATGAAACACGTTTTGAGGCGAAGCATATTGATTTTTCTTTATTACAAATTCGTTTTTATTCTCTTTTTTAACCACGATAATCGTCCTGCTGTCCGTCATGAATCCTTCCATTAATTTGGCTGGATATTGGTTTATCGTGAAAAGGGGCTCTTCTTGCGGCAGTCCGATAACGGGCGATGCAAACTTGTTTCGAATGCGGTCGCCCACCTCTCCATTCCAAAGCTGGTCGTCGATTATGACCGAAATAGTGTTGATTTTGCCTGTGGCTTTTCTTGGCATATCTTCCTCTTGTTTTTTGCAAGAAAAAAACAAAAGCGAGAAAATGGGCAGTAATAAAAAAAGGTTTTTGTTCATTGATTCTGTAATTAATTATCAAAGAAAGAGAAAAAAGCCTTTGGAAGAATATTAGTTCTACTCTTTCGAAATGTTTTTCAGCTGAATGTTTCTAAAATCAATTGGCGAACCTTCATAATTTAAGGATATTTTGCCTTCGACCGAAGAAGCTTCCACACATTCGTTGACCAATTTTCCGTTCAAATATTGGGTAATTTTCCCGTTGAATGATTTGATGACAATGGTGTTCCATTCGCCATAAGGGTTCTCGTTGGCACTGAATTTTGGAGAAGTGACACTTGCCCCGGCTTCAATTAATTTTCCGTTCACTTTTGCAGTTACTTTGTCCAGAAAGATGAAATCGCCGGTGGTATTTTCTTTTATTTGAAATTGGATTCCTTTTGGCCAGATGTTGTCGGGCGAATCTACCGGTATGTTGTACATCACGCCGCTATTTTTCTTGCCATTGCCTCGATTGAATTTTTCTTCAATGTTCCATCGAAATTCCAAACTTAATTCGAAATTTTTATGGCTTTTTTTGGTCATCAGATAACCAATGTTTTCGCCGTGCATTCGAATCATTCCATCGGCGAATTCATATATTTTTGAAGGGTCTAATTTTTCGGAACTGGTTTTGGTAAAAGCGTACCAATCATTCATTGACAGGCTTTTTTGTTGAACGGCACAAGAATTTAAAAGGAAAAGGAAAAGGAAAGCAAAAGCAACAGTGATTTTTTTGAACATTGGTGTCATTTTATATAAAACGAAGGATTTAAGATTTAAGCAAATTTACAGCAAAAATTAATACAACTATCTATATCTAAACAATTAGATTCTAGCGAAAATGATGGGGTACTTTAAACCATTAAGCGAATTAAGAAAGTTAAGAACACTACAAATCTTAATTTTCTTAATTCGCTTAATGTCTAAATGTTTCTGTCTTTTACACAAACACCTATATAAATTTTGAAATCTAAAATTCCTTTAACTATCCGTTTATTTTTAATTTCATTCCAGGTTTAAGCTCTTCCCCACTGATATTGTTCCATTTTTTTATATCAGCTATTGTAACTCCTGGGTATTTTTTTGAAATGCTGTATAAAGAATCTCCTTTTTGGACCAAATAATCATAGTTCTTGCTTTTTGAAG
This sequence comes from Flavobacterium limnophilum, assembly GCF_027111315.2. Taxonomy (GTDB): domain Bacteria; phylum Bacteroidota; class Bacteroidia; order Flavobacteriales; family Flavobacteriaceae; genus Flavobacterium; species Flavobacterium limnophilum. The sequence continues at coordinate 3,727,226 of NZ_CP114289.2, forward strand.
ACGAAGCCAAATTTTTCTTGTATGATTCGGCAACGGCTTTGCTTTCAACAGCCATTTCACTTTTGGCAACAATCAAACTTTTCCCTAAAGCTATGTTGTTGTCGGATAAATTATTCCATTGTTTCAAATCGTCAACAGAGCTACCGTATTTTTTGGCTATACTTCCCAGATTGTCTCCTTTTTTAACAATGTATTCCACGTTTTCCATCTTCGGAGCCACGGCCAATTCTTCTTTGGCATTCTCCTCAATTTTAGCAACCTGCAATGAAGTTCCTAATTGGATTGAAGCATTGGAAAGCTTGTTCCATTCTTTTATTTCTTCGACCGAAACGTTGTATTTCTTGGCGATGTTGCTCAAATTATCTCCTTTTTGAACAACGTAATAAGTAGCAACAGCTGTAGATAATGTGTCGGATTTTATACCTTTCTTGGCTTTGTCTTCTTTGTTTATTTTAGCATCTGAAGCCGCAATTTGTTGATTGTCTGCTTTTGGTTCTTTTTTAACTGTTTGAACCACACTTTCGTTGGTAATGATTTTCAAGCTTTTGCCGCGAGACACCGTGCTGCTTTTCAGTCTATTCCATTTTTTGATGTCGGCAACGGTAACGTTATATTTATCGGCTATTTCGCCCAAATTATCACCGCGTTTTACGGTATAATATTTTGTTTTGGCAAGAGTTACTCGCTGTTGGGAATTCAAAGTATCTGTTGCTGCAATGGCTTTAGTAACCTGAAATGGTCTTTCACGAAAATCCAGTTCACGCTTTACGTAGGCATAAATTTTGTCCTCGTTTGAAGCAAAAATGGAGATTTTCCCTGTTGGCAATCTTAAATAATGGGGTTGGTCTTGATAAAACGGAACAACATTCATTTTGTAAGACGGATTCAATAATTGTAATTGTGCTACGGGAACGTCCAATAAATCAGAAATTTGTTTGAACGACATTTCTCTTTTAATCAATATGGTATCCGTTGCAAAATGTGGTATTGCTGCTCTGCTAGGTTTTATTCCGTGTTCTTTGTGGTATTCGTAGATGTACATTGTGGCAAGAAACGCTGGTACATAACCTTGGGTTTCTTGGGGCAAGTGTTTTTTAATGTTCCAAAAGTTTTGCTGTCCACCTGATCGACGAATCGCTTTGGCAACATTCCCCGGACCTGAATTATAAGAGGCCAAAACCAAGTCCCAATCGCCAAAAATAGCATACATATTGCTCATGTATTGGGCTGCGGCTTCGCTGGCTTTCAGTGGATCGCTACGATCATCTACATAAGAATCAATCTTGAGGTTGTATTGTTTTCCGGTTTGGTACATAAACTGCCAAAGTCCCGTTGCGCCCATTCTGGAAACTGCTTTTGGGTTCAAGGCCGATTCCACGACTGCCAAATATTTTATCTCCAGCGGCACATTTTGTTTGGCCAAAGCTTCTTCGAAAAGGGGGAAATAATATTCTGAAATGGCCATTAGGCGTTCAAAAGATTTTTTTCTGTTCTTGAGAAATGACTTGATGATGTTTTCCAGACCTGGATTGTATTCGATGTTGAATGGGGATTTGGCATCCATTTCCGCCAATCTTGATTTTAGCAATTCCGTTGACAACTCATAATCAACCTTTTCGTTGATATTGATGTTTTTGATGTCATTGGAAATATCATTGTATAAATCCAAATTGGTCAATTCCTTCATCCAGAGACTGTCAACACATGAAGCCAAGTCGTCTTTTATGAAAGTTTTTTTGATGGAATCTAAATAGAAATTATTGGTTTCTTTTTTGACAATCCCTTTGTTTTCGCCATACTTCTGCGAAAACAAAGACATTGACAATAATAGAAAAAACGATATTGAGGTGTTTTTTATATTCATACTTTTTTAATCAACGTACTATACTCAAACGATTAAAAAGAAATCGTTATTTACAAACTTAATACGTTATAACTAAAAATTTCAGTAAAAATTGTTAAAAATGCAATTTTTAGTCCAAAATAGCTGCAATTCCGGGTAAAATCCTACCTTCAAGCATTTCAAGCATCGCTCCACCACCAGTTGAAACATAACTTACTTTGTCCTCGAAACCAAATTGTTTTACTGCCGCAACCGAGTCACCTCCACCAACAAGTGAAAACGCACCGTTTACTGTTGATTCTGCAATAAAGTTACCCAATTCGATGGTTCCGTTAGCGAAACTCTCCATTTCAAAAACTCCCAATGGTCCATTCCAAAGGATGGTTTTTGACTCCAGAATTACTTTTTTGAAGTTTTCCAATGATTTTGGTCCTGCATCCAAACCTTGCCATCCATCAGGAATTTCACGAACATCGACAATTTTGGTATTGGCATCATTCGAAAAAGCATCGGCAGCAACAACATCAACTGGAATGTGGATTTGAACGCCTTTTTCTTTGGCCAATCTCAAAATTTCCAATGCCAATTCTTGTTTGTCGTCTTCGCAAATAGAATCTCCTACTTTTCCGCCCAAAGCTTTCACGAAAGTAAAAGTCATTCCGCCACCAATAATCATGTGATCCACTTTATCCAAAATATTTTCGATAACCGTGATTTTTGAAGATACTTTTGAACCTCCAAGAACTGCCGTTACTGGTTTTACTGAATCTTTCAAAACCTTGTTCAAGCTTTCGATTTCTCTTGCCAACAACAATCCGAAACATTTGTCTTTTGGGAAAAATTGTGCAATTATGGTTGTTGAAGCATGGGCTCTGTGGGCTGTTCCAAAAGCGTCGTTTACATAAATATCGCCATGAGAAGCCAATTCTTTTGCGAAAGCAACATCTCCTGCTTCTTCTTCAGCATAAAAACGTAGATTTTCCAACAACAAAATTTGTCCAGGCTGCAAATTGCTTACTGCTTTCTCGGCTTCACTTCCGATGCAGTCAGGCGCAAAATAAACGGTTTGACCCAAAATTTCCGAAGCTTTTTTTACAATGTGTCCCAATGAATATTTTTCTTCTTTTCCTTTTGGTCGTCCTAAATGTGACATTAAAATCACGCTTCCGCCATCGGCAAGAATTTTGTCGATCGTAGGTTTTGCGGCTTCGATACGAGTAGCATCCGTTACATTGAAATTTTCATCTAAAGGCACATTAAAATCAACTCTGATTATGGCTTTTTTGTCTTTGAAATTGAAATCGTTTATAGTTTTCATTGTGTATTATTTTTTTAATTTTTTGAAAGAATAACAAATATAGAACTTTTCAGGAACTTAAAAATAAGAATAGTTCTAAAATCATGGCAATCCGCTAACGAAAACGTTATAATGCAATGAAATAATCGGTTTTTTAAATTTAATTTAAAAAATTGTACCTTTATTTTCCTAATTTTTTTTGGAGCTCATTCAAAAAAACAAATCAGCAAGAAACCAACAAAAACCATAACCCATGATACATTCTCTATTATTTGATTTAGACGCCTTGCATATTGTCATTATTTTGTTTTTTTCGATGCTCGCCGCCGTTTGGATTGGCTACAAAATAGCTGGCAAAAACACGAAAGTCAATTCAATGGCTACCGAACTTTTGTCGCCTTTGTTGGGATTATTGGCTTTGTTGATGGCCTTTACTTTCGGGATGTCCAATTCTCGCTACGATGACCGAAAAAACAATTTGATTGACGAAGCCAACTGTATTGGAACCGCCATTTTGAGGGCAGATATTTATCCCGATAGTTTAAAAATGGAGTTTAAAAAAGATTTTAAATCGTACCTGGATTCCAGAAGAGACTTTTATACTTTGGAAAACGATGAAGCCAAAATCAATGCTTCCTTGAAAAAATCGGCCCAGATGAGTGATAAGTTGTGGAATCGCGCCAGTTTTTTTGCCAAAGACAAAGATTATTTCATCCAATCGAACATGATGTTGCCCGCCTTGAACGACATGTTTGACAGCGCATCAAAGTCAAACATTGTTTTTAATTCGAAGGTGCCTGAAACCATTGTCTATTTGTTGTTGATTTTTTCGGTCATCATTTCATTATATATTGGCTACAAATCAGGACTGGAGAAAAAAATAGAACGGAATTTCATTTTGGGTTTTTGCCTTCTTATCTGTGTCGTGATTTTTATCACATTGGATTTGGATCGTTCCCGTCGAGGTTTAATTAAAATCGACGCCGAAATTGAAATTATGCAAAAACTGAATCAAAAATAAAAAAGCATAAGTATCCATTCCTTATTTCAAATGGCTGTTTTGATGGCGGTATTCTCCTGGAGTCAGGCTCACAATTTGCTTGAATATTTTTGAAAAGTGGGGCAAACTGGAAAATCCCGTGTCTACGGTGATGTCCAGGAATGTTTTATCGGTGGTGGCAATGAGGTATTGTGCCCTTTCTATCTTTTTTTCGTGAATATAATTCAGTGGTCTTTGCCCAGTATGGATCAGAAATTGTTTCGAAAAATAATCTTGATTCTGGTTGACTCTTTTCGCTAATTGGGCTACGGTAAGGTTTTTGTCCAAATGAAGTTGCACATAACTCATCGTATCAAGAATTTTCGAAGGTACCGATTGGGAATCATTTGACTTGAAACCATTTGAACCCAGAAATCTCGAAATCAGCTGAAACAGGATTCCTTGATTTTCAAACTTGAGGTGTGTTTTAATTTCATCATTAAGCGACTGATATTCTTTGTAATAAGATTCTTTTTCATATACTTTCGGATTGTCTGATCGATTAATTCCTCTACCCGGATTCCCTTGTAGCAATCTTTTGACAAGTATTAAGTCAATTTCCGTAGCCGCTATTTTCATCACCGCCCTATTATTGGTAAACAAAGAGATTCCGTCGGGAGATTCTTCAAAAAACTGGATAAAATACTGGCTCAAAAAAGCATCGCAATTCAAATTACAAATCGTAAAACTAGGGATAAGATACAAATAACCCGGTTCTAAAATTAATCTATTGGAACTATCCGAAATAGATCCAATACCCTCATCAATATAATACAGTCGATAATACGGACTGATCACATTATTAAAATTCCAATTATGATTCAGTTTCACATAATCTACGTGCAATAAGGAGAACGAATATTTAAAAATACTTTTGGACATAATAATTGTGAAAATCGTTTTTAAATAATAAAAAATCGTTTTTGTGTAAAATAAAATTACTGAATCTCGGCTACATTTGTTTTGTTAATTCAAAAATAATGGATTAAAAAAATTAATAATCAAATTTATATATAAAATATGTGCCATAATAAAAGTTTGTAAGCCTGTTTTACCATTAAATTAAAACAGGAAATAAACCAACAAAGTCGGAAATATATAAATTACATTCCAAATCATGAAAAGATGAACAGAAGAAATGCTTTAAAATTAGGCGTATCAGCGCTGGCCGGACTTTACTTATCTCCTTTATTGGGTCAGTCCCGTATTCTAGAAACTCCCGCTTTCAAAGGAACGTTTGAGCCTACTTGGGATTCTTTAAGTAAATATCAAGTACCAGATTGGTTTCGAGATGCCAAATTTGGAATGTGGGCACATTGGGGACCTCAATGCGAACCCGAAGCCGGAGATTGGTATGGCAGAGGAATGTATCAGGAAGATTCACGCCAATATAAATTTCATTTAGAAAAATACGGTCATCCTTCAAAATTTGGCTTTAAAGACGTCATCAATGTTTGGAAAGCCGAGAATTGGAATCCAGAAGAATTGGTGAATTTATACAAAGATTCGGGTGCCAAATATTTTATGGCCATGGCCAATCATCATGATAATCTGGATTTGTATGACAGCAAATACCAGCCTAACTGGAATTCGACCAAAGTAGGCCCCAAAAAAGACATTATAGCCGGATGGGAAAAAGCGGCCCGTAAAGCGGGATTGCCTTTTGCGGTAAGTGTTCACGCTGCCCACGCTTGGAATTGGTTTGATACTTCTCAAGGCGCTGATAAAAACGGCGCTTTTGCGGGAGTGCCTTATGATGGAAAACGGACTAAAACTGACGGAAAAGGAACTTGGTGGGAAGGTATGGATCCCCAAGATTTGTACGCACAAAATCACCCATTAAGTGTGAAATCTTCAAATAAGTCATCTGTTCACAGTCAATGGGATTGGGCAGATGGTGCTTCAATACCTTCCTCAGCCTATTCTGAAAAATTTCATGACAGAACAATTGATTTGATCGATAAATACAATCCCGACATGATTTATTTTGACGATACAGCATTGCCATTATGGCCTGTTAGCGATGCAGGTTTGCGAATAGCGGCACACATGTACAATAAAAGCCTCCAAAAAAACAAAACCGTTCAGGCAGTAATTACAGGCAAAATACTCAATGAACAGCAACGCAAAGCCATCGTTTGGGATATCGAAAAAGGACAAAGCAACAACATTGAACCTTTGCCTTGGCAAACAGATACTTGCATAGGAAATTGGCATTATGACCGTGGCGTATATAACAATAAACGCTACAAATCGGCCAAAACAGTGATTCATACTTTAATTGATGTGGTGAGCAAAAACGGAAATTTGATGCTCAATATTCCAGTTAGAGGAGACGGAAGCATCGACGAATTGGAACGCGAAATTGTGAAGGAAATAGGCGTTTGGATGAAACTAAACAGCAAAAGTATTTATGGCACCCGACCTTGGAAAGTATTTGGCGAAGGCCCACAACAAGGAAGTGCCGGAGCTTTAACCGCCCAAGGATTTAACGAAGGAAAAGGAAAACCCTATACAGCCGAAGACATCCGTTTTGCTCAAAAAGACAAAACGCTTTATGCCACTGTAATGGCTTGGCCAGAAAATGGTACTGCAATTATCAAGAGTTTAGGCAGTGAATCTCCTCATCATACTGACAAAATAAAACAAATCAGATTAGTAAGTACAGGCGAGAAACTGAAGTTCAAACAGACTGAACAAGGTCTTGAAGTGTATTTTCCAAATCAAAAGCCAGAAGCTTCCTATGCTAATGTTTTAGAGATTATTTAAAATAAAAAAGTATGGTATTCAAAAAGCTATGTTATGCCTGCGATTTAGTTGATAATCCAGAGTTAATAGAACAGTACAAAAGCTATCATTCTAAAGAAAACGCTTGGCCCGAAATCACTAAAAGCATCAAAGATTCTGGAATTATTGATATGGAAATTTATTTACTTTCCAACCGATTGTTTATGATTATGGAAGTCGATGAAACTTTTACACCAGAACGCAAACAAATGATGGATGCCGCCAACCCAAAAGTTCAGGAATGGGAAAAATTAATGTGGCAATTTCAACAAGCGCCTCCAGGAGCCAAAAATGGTGAAAAATGGTTGGAAATGGAACGGATATATAAATTGGAATGAGTTTTTGAGTTTTATTGAATAAATTAAAAAAGTAGCATAATTCTTGATAACAATGGTTTTAAATTAATCAAAATCACTTTAAATGAAATCCTTTTTGAATCGTTTTCTAAGCTTAGCCTTTATCCTTCTTGTCACAAACATCACTTTCGCCCAAGCATCAAAAGAAAACAAATGTGCCGTTCTTGGAGTAATTTTAGAAGGCGGATTGACCAACTTGCAAGAAGCCAAAGGAATCCTGGGAATCCAATTTAAAAATCTAAAATCCGACAATTGGTCGGAAACTGCACTTATTCTTGAAGCTTTTGGCAACAAGGGAAAACAGATTAATCAATTCAAAACAGATATAGATTTCAGTAAACTTCCCGAAGGTTATCAATTTATTCCTTTTGAAAAACAAATAGATTTGGCTCAAGCCGAATTTTTACGTGTTACAATTCTATCAAAATCAGGAAAAAGCCTTTTCACGGCTGATTTCAAAAATGGAAGTTACAAAGGAATTCCAAACTATTCCAACTGGATTACGCATCCAAAATATGGAAATGGCCCAGGAGTTATGAACCCGGAAAAAGTTCCCGCCGGCATTGATCCTGCCGTTGTGAATACCAAAAATCTTAATGTAAATTATCTTTATGATGATTCGTATCAAATTGGGAAACAAGATAATGTATTGTGGTATAAAACCGGAGCTTATGACCCAAATGCAACTATTTATGACCGTGACGGAAAAGATTGGGAAGAACAAGCTTTGCCCATTGGCAACGGTTATTTGGGCGCAATGCTTTTTGGGATGCCCGGAAAAGATCATATCCAATTTAACGAAGAAACTTTTTGGGCTGCAGGTTATCGAGGTGTGCAGGAAAAAGTGGCTTCGGATTATATCAACCGAAAAATGGGCGAAGGCATAAACGGCTTCATGAATAGCGGGAAAATTTTTGTTGATTTTAATCTACCGCAAAATCCAGAAATTCTGAATTATTACAGAGATTTGGATTTGAATACCGCCGTTTCATCTGTTCGTTATCAATACAAAAAGATGAATTATAAAAGGGAATATTTCGCTAGTTATCCTGCCCAAGTCATAGTTTTGCGATATACCGCCGATGAAGCAAAAGCATTAAATTTCAGCGTAAAACCGGTATCGGCGCATCCCGGAAACATTCAAGTGAATAATGGAATTATTGCCATAACTGGCAAACTAAAAGACTCCGAGCCATATACCGGTGGCGGAAAAGCGACTTATAATCAAACGTCTGATTTAGAATATTGTACCAAAATAAAAGTGATTGCCGATGATGGAGAAACTTTAGACCATTATGGCAATGTTGAAGTTAAAAATGCAACGGGAGTAACCATAATTATTACATCTGCAACCGACTATGACCCGAATGCTTTTAGCATCAATGCTGATGGAAAAGTAAATTTAGAAATATCTCAATTCAAGCACAAAGACGGCTTACAATTTGCAATTCAAAAGGCGGAAAACCGACTTTCGAATACCGATGGAAAGACCTATGAAATATTAAAAAAAGAACACATCGCCGATTATCAGCCAATATTTAATCGCGTGAGTTTTGATTTGGGTAAAAAAGAAACTTCAAAAGCAATTCCTACTAATGAGCGAGTTGCGGCTTACGCCAAAGTGGTTAAAGGAATAAAAGCGGGCGAAAGCATTTCTTATCCAAAAGCGGAATATGATGCTTTAGATAAAAACTTGGAAAGTTTGTTTTACCAATATGCACGCTATTTGATGATTGCTTCTTCTCGTGAAAAGACCTTACCGTCGACTTTGCAAGGAAAATGGAATCAATCCGTTGCCGAGATTTGGGGATCGACTTATTGCATCAACATTAATTTAGAGATGAATTATTGGTTTGCTGGAGGCGCCAATCTTGTTGACAGTGGAAAAGCATTGGCAAACTGGATTGAATCGCAAATACCTGCGGGTTCGTTGACGGCTCGCAATATGTACAATATAAATTCTTCGGCTTATCATTTAGACAAACAAAAAAATATTGTTTTTGAACCTTCCAAAAATGAAGCGGTAGATGGTGTTTTCGTGATGCATACCAAACAATCCATCAACGGACAAACGGATTTAACGGGTTCGACAAATATTCAGTCGCCAGGAAATACCGCCTTTTTAATGTATAATGTCTGGGATCTTTTTCAGCGCAGTCAGGATAAAAAATGGTTGGCTGAACAATTGTATCCAATATTAAGAAAATCGGCCAATTTTTATGCCGCTTATCTCAACAGCAATAAGGTAAAAACGGACGATTTGAAACAATACCCGAAGGGCTATTTTTATACCACAGGAAAAGGAAGGTCGCCGGAACACGGCCCATATCAAACAGGCGTGAAATATGATTTGCAATTGATTGCAGGACTTTTGGATTATACTTTGGAAGCGGCAAAAATCTTGAATATTGATGTTGAAAAACAACAAGTTTGGAACGAATTAAGAAACAATATCGAAAAACCTGTTGAACTTGGAACCGACGGTCAAATTAAAGAATGGATACAAGAAACAAAGTATAATAAAGACAATAACGGAAAAGATTTGGGAGATCCGCATCACCGTCATATTTCGCATTTAGTGGGATTGTATCCCGGAAATTTAATCAACCCGCAAACTCCGGAATTTCAAAAAGGAGCGCAAATGGTGTTGCAAAAACGTGGTGATGACGCCACAGGTTGGTCTATTGCCAATAAGTTTTTGATGTGGACTCAAGTGCAGCAAGGCGACAAAGCTTTAGAATTATTGCGATATCAACTGGCACAACGTACCTATTCCAATTTATTTGATTTTCACGCACCTTTTCAAATAGATGGAAATTTTGGCGCAGCAGCTGGTATTCAAGAACTACTTTTGCAAAGCAATAATTCAGATATTTATCTTTTGCCTGCTTTACCATCGCTTTGGACAGAAGGAACCATCAAAGGAATTATTGCAAAAAATGGAACTCAAATCGAAATGACTTGGAAAAATGGAACATTAGAAACCGCCAACATTATAAATTTGACGGGAAAAACGATGTATATCCATTATGCTAAAGCCAAAAAAATACAATTGGATATTGATGGCAAATCTATGGTTTTGAAAGCGTCTGAAGGGCGTTTTAAACTCCCTAATAGTTATCCGGGACAAACCTTTGTTTTGAAATTTTAAATTCGTTATACGCAACAAAAAAATTTAATCGTGAATCGGACTTTGGGTACAAGGACAATCACTGATCCCTTGAAGGAAGTCCAATCCAACGGTAATCATGTGCGTGCCGGAATTAAAGGCCGTCATTTCATTGAAAGTCATTTGGTAAGAATAGCCAAAATAGAAAACGGATTTCTTGAAGCCCGCCATTGGTCCCAAATTTAAAGGCTTTAATACCTGGTCATTCAGAAAACGATAAGACATCCCTACCCAATAGTAATCGTTGTTATTGTTGTATTTTCGATACTTGGCGTTCAAATCGGTGCTGGAACGTCCGTCACTGGCGAAGTATTGAAAATAGACCGAAGGCTCAATCTCGGCATAATTATTAGTTTTAATCACGTAACCTGTATAAGTTTGAAAATTGAGGAGCAAATTGGGTTCAATTTTATATCCGGAAAATTGGTCGATGTCTTTATTCAAAATATTGTTGGCATTCAAACTCAAATAAAAATCACCCCTGCGATACAGAAATCCAACATCAAAATTATTGTTTGAAAATTTTCTGTCGTCTGTAATGGCATAATCGGGATTGGTGGGGCTTAAATTGGAGATGTCGATACTAAAAGTGTTGACGTTGTAGGACATACCAAACGACAAATATTGTTTGGAATAATAATCCAATATCAAATGATGGGCAAAAGAGAATTTGGCTCCCGCTTGATTGGTATTTCCATTTTTGTCATTGTAGAAAGAAAACCCAACTCCGGAACGATCGGCAATTCTAAAATCTCCATATAGGGATTGATTGTCGGGTGCGTCTTTTATCCCTACCCATTGGGTTAGTCCGTTGGCCCTGATTCTAAGATTATCGCCAATTCCGGCATAAGTGGGAGAAATCACGAAGGGATTATCGGCTAAATATTGAGTGAAAACCGGTAGATTTAACTCTTGACCGTAACCCGAAGTTACAGTCAAGAGCAAAAAAGACAGTATTGCTATTTTTTTCATTTGAATTCTTTTTATGATCGGAACGCTGTCGTTTCCGGCTTTTATAATTATCTGTACAAGGTGAAATGACCAACAAACTCGCGGGAATCCTGTTCATTTCGTAGTTTTAAAACATACCAGTAATCTCCTGTCGGCAATTCTTTGCCGTTGTATTTACCATCCCAAAACTGTCCTTCTCTGTAGGTGCCTACTTTTCGTCCGTAGCGGTCAAAAATATGGAAAACCAAATCTGGATAATTCATTGTGTTTGTCGGCGTCCATCCATCGTTGTCTCCGTCACCGTTAGGCGTGAACACATTTGGAATTTTGATGTCGATGAATTCATAATATCTCGTAGCGGTTGCCACGCATCCATTGGCATCGGTAACCGTAACGGTATAATCACCGGATTTGTAATAGATGAATTTGCTTTGACCACCCATTGGCTCACCATTTAGGGTGTATTGGTATCCACCGGCACCGCCTGTCACGGTGGCCACAATTTCGTTTAATCCTCCATCCGACAAGACTAGTGTTAACGGATCGATTTGCAAAATCTCGAAATCTAGTGTATTGACTTCGCAACCGTTGCTGTGTCGTGCCGTAATCTGATGTATGCCCGGGGCAACGTTTTCAAATACATTGCTCAATTGGAACACATTGGTAGCTGCATAAGGCACGCCGTCCAATGCATAATCTACATCGGCAGGATTTGTAATGCTGGCATCTAGGGTCACCGTAACGGTTAAACTAGGCGAATTGTTCAAACAACCATAATCAACAATGGCTTTGGGATCCAATTTTACCGATTCCGGCAAAGGAACCATAATTTCGGTGTTACATAAATTGGCATCGCGGATATACACCGTATGATTTCCTCCTGCCAAGCCTGTAAAATCAAACTGGGTTTGGGTGGCAGTACCGGAAGTAAATGGCCCGTTGATCTTGTCCAAACTCACACTGTAAGGCAGTGTTCCTCCGGTAATGTCGACAATAAAGGCACCGTCTTTGTCACCAAAACACATCTCGGGCATTATTGACGAAGCAATTACTGATGCAACAATAGGTGTTGGCTCATCAATCACGATTCCTGTTTCGTGTATATAACATCCATTTTGGTCTTGGGCAATGATTTCATAGCTTCCCGGCGCCAAATTTTCAAAAACGTTTGAAGTGAAAAATTGGTCTAAACGTGGAGATATGGCATACTTAATGATACCCGTGCCTCCAGAAGCAGTAATTATTATTGTTCCGTTGTTGGCTCCATTACAGGTTGCATTTATAGGAATTGGGGAGGCAATTAACGGCAATAGTGGTTGTGTTATGGTCACTGTTGCCGATGTTGCATTACAATCACCGCTAACCACGCCAACTTTATAAGTACCGGCACCCAATTGGGTAAAATTGCCCGGTGTTGCTTGAACCGCACCTGCAACAGGCAAGTTTGTGGCACCATCAAGCAAGGTATAAACATAATTGCCTAAACCTCCATTGGCCACGGCGACAATAACCCCTGTTGTTTCCCCTGTACAATTGACAGATGTGGTAACATAATCCAAGGAAACAGTCAATGTCGGCAATGGTTCAATCTTGACGTCATTGGACACATAACCGTTACATCCGTTGGCATCACGAACATAATAACGATAGGTGCCAACCGGTACTGATATCGCTACCGATGAATTGAATGTTGCAGGATTATAGGTAATTCCGTCTGCACTGTAAGTGTATGGTGCTGTTCCTCCTGTTGCCGCAAGCGTCAAGGTTGATTGTGTCAGACAAGTTTGTGAAGTTGTCAAAACTAAGCTGGCTTCAACGATGGTAGGCTCGGCAATGGTTATGGTCGATGAAGTGGTCGCACTACATCCCCAACCATCGGTCACGCTCACGGAATAGGTTCCTGCTGCCAACCCTGCAAACACATTCGAGGTTTGAGGCCCGGAAGTGATTATTGGCGTGGCAGACATGGTATTCAAGGTGTACAAATAATTCGAACCTTGACCTCCTGTGGTAGTGTTTACCGTAATCACTCCAGTAGTATCTCCATGACAAGACAAGATCGCTGTATTTGCAGTGGCATTAATAACTATTGGAACAGGATTGCTTAAAACAACAGGTGTTGAATCTACACATCCTTTACTGTCTCTTACGTTTACTGTATAACTTCCTGCAATTAATCCCGTGAATTCAGGATTTGTAGAATAAGCCACATTTACCGGCCCAACCAATTCGTACTCATAACCACCCGGCCATCCACCAGAAGCAGTTGCCGAAATGGTACCGTCGTTATTTCCTGTCGCACAAGTGATTTCGGTATGGGTTGCTGTACCATTCAATCCCGCTGTTGGCCCTGCAATGGTAAAGTTTTTGGCAACCGTGCAGAAAGGCGTATTGGTTAATGTAGCAGTAATGGTGTAAACACCAGCTCCTAAACCGGTCAAGGTTGTTGCAACGGTAGCTGATGAACCTCCAGGCAAACTATTGCCCAAGGAATCCACCAAGGTATAAGTAAACGCTCCCGCACGACTTGGCGTTGACGAGTCAACTATCGTGACATTGGCACTACCATTGGTACCTCCAAAACAAGTTACATCGACAATATTGGCAACAACAAGATCAAAAGTATTCGGTTTCGAAACATAATGCACCTCTTGAATGCTGCATCCTGTTGCTGGATTGCTGGCGGTAATTATGTAATTGCCCACGGTCAATCCGGTAAAAATTCCGGTCGCGTTTGGCGCAAATACAAGAGTTCCCGAAACATCCACCAAGGCATATTGTATTCCGGCTATTGCAGTTCCCGAAGCATCGACAGCCGTAGCCGTGATAGTTTCTGGATTGTTGCAGGTGATGGCTGGATTGACAACCACATCCACATGGTCTAAAGCAATGTAGGGTGCAATGGTAATTGGAGCAGTAGTCGTTCCAATACAGCCATTGGAGTCAAATACGTTTACAATATAAGAACCACCCCTGAGGTCTGCTTCTGTATAAACAGTGCTGGAACTGAACTGTACTCGTGTATTTGGCGTTCCCACTTTGATGAACTCATAGTTTAAATAAGTGTTAGATCCTCCCGTTACTCCAGTAACGCTAATAGTTGCCAAGTTTCGTACATTGCCTGAGGTGCAACCAAATGGTGCTACAACTGGGGCAGGAACGGCAATAAGGACTGGTTCATCTACACGAATGTTAGCCGTTGCTCGACAGCCTCTTCCCGAAATAACATCAACGGTATAATTTCCAGCTGTTAATCCTGTGAATAAATTAGAAGATTGAAGTGTGCCTCCGTTCAAACTGTACATATACACCGGATTGTCATTTACGCCTACAACTGGTATGGCCATGGTGGACGTAATGGTACCATCGTTGCCTCCGTTACAACTAACATCCGTTTTCGAAAGCGCAAAATCGGTGACAATAGTGGCCCGTTCGATTGTAAAATCAATTGATTTAACACAACCTGTTCCTAAATCTCTAACATAAAACGTATAAGGCAGCACATTTGGAGCTAACCCCGTAAATACATTATTTGACCCATAAGTTGATCCATCCCTACTGTATTCATAAGTTGAAGGAATTGTTCCGCCAGTGGCCGTTAAAGTAACTGCACCATCAGCATCGTTACAATTAGGAATAGCAGTAATTGAGGCTGTTAAGGTTAATGGCTCCAAAATAGTTACGGGATAGGTCGCAGAAGGACAGCCATTGGCGTCTTTCACCACAACATTATAGCTTCCTGGCGCATTAACCGTAAGGATGTTGCTGTTGTGGAAACTACCATCCACGCTGTATTGTAATGCAGCACTAAATCCTGCCGCCGTTACCGTAATGTCATAAGTGCCAGTTGCACTTGGACATTGGGTAGCTACAGCAGTAGCAATAGTTGGATTGGCATCCAAAAGAATCGTTTGTGGTTTGTTGAGAGGACAACCATTGGTGTCCATTACGTAAACCACCCAGTTCATCACCGTTCCGTTATTGGTATCCACTGCAAGTTGGTTACTCAATACATAATCAGTCAATGCTGGTGCAAGTGCACTGGCAGAAACCACCGCATATTTATAAGTTCCTGTTCCGCCTATTGCAGTAACGGTTATAGTGGCATTATCGTTGGAACAATTGATGTTCGTGGCGGTCGCCGTGAAATCAATCGCAGGTAGTTGACTCACTGCAAAATCAACTACATCGTCAACACATCCCGAAACGTCATCGGTAACCGTGAAGGTATAAGTGCCCGCCGGTAAATTGGTGTAACGAATCACGTCACCATTCACGGTTGGCGGAACTACTGGTGCTGGCACTAAACCATAGGTATAACTACCCGCGGTAATATAATTGGCCACGGTAAATTCAATTACACCGCTGCTGTCACCGTTGCAATACACATCGTTTATCAAACGGGCGGTAACCGAAATCTTGTCGGCTTCTTCTACCACAATTGGTTTTGTGGTACTACAACCATTGGCATCCGTCACTTGGATAGTATAGGTATCTGGCGCCAAGTTGGCGAAACTAATAGTATTGACAGGAGCACTTGGAGCTGTTGCTGCTGTCCCCGGTGCAATTATCTGGAAGACATAAGGTCCAACGCCGCCAGTAACACTATTAACCGTAACTGTTGCCTCGGCTGGTGTGGTACTGCAATAAATTGGCGTGGCAGTAATATCCATATCAGTTGGTGGCGTGTAGGGAAGAACATCAGCTGAACCACTTACACTACAACCGTTGGCATCACGAACCACATAAAGAATCGTTTGGGCACTGTTGACAGGGAAGGAAGCCGAAGCTTGCCAATTGGCTCCATTATCAAAACTATAAGTGTATCCTGGCGTTCCGTCTGCGGCTGTAATGGTTACGATGGCATCCTGTGGCGCATTGGCAGTATCACAACCAAATGGCGTTACCGCATGCGTTGCGGTAACCGCAGTAGGTTGACCAACACTAACCGGAATGGCAGCAGAAACACACATTTTGGCATCTCTAACGAATAGTGTGTAAGAACCAAATCCTAAACCGTTAAACACATTCGAATCTTGATAATTAACCCCATCTGTACTGTATTGGTAAGGAAGAATTCCTCCAGACGGTGTCAATGTTATCGTTCCATCAAGCGACCCTATGCAACTAACGTTCGTTGATGCCGGAATAGCCGTTGGTGTTGTTTTTGGAGTGACAATCACGTCTTGCGATTCGGCTTGACAACCTTGTGTATCGGTTACCCTGAATTTGTAGGTGCCTGCTGTATTGGTGGTGTAAGGAGACCCAGCAATTGGATTGTAACCAGCATTATTGATATTTACCTCATACCCAACGTAAGAAGTTGTTCCTCCTCCAGGCACCAAGGTTATGCTGGCATTAAGCGCACAAGTCAAGTCTTGCGTCATGTTGGCTTGCAAAGTCAATGGCGGTTGAACTATATAATCCACCATATTGGACGGACAACCATTGGCATCCACGACACTCAATTGGTAAGTGCCCGCGGCGGTAATGGCATAAATCGGATTCGTTGTGTTGGAACCGTTTATAGTGTAATATTTAACCGGACCTACCGGAACTGTGGTCACCCCAGCAAGATCAATCGTAAAGGACGTTCCATCAAAACACTGCGGAGCTGGCAATGCGATTGTTGGCGAAGCATCCATGGCAACACTTATGTCTAGTTTGAAAGTACAATTGTTATTGTCTTTTACCCAAACATCATAATTGTTTGGAGCAGGCAATACGGCACTGGCACTTGGTTTATAATCCGTAAGCAATGGTGTGGCAGTGTCTGCTACAAAAGCATAGGTGTAATTAGGTGTTCCACCGTTGGCAAGCACCGTAACTTTGGCACCCGAATCACAATTGGCATTGACTCTGGCACTGACCACTTCGGTAAGAGTTAATGGATCAGTCGGTTGATTAACAACCACTAGCGTTGTTGCTTTACAACCTGTTGTAACATCAACAACTTCAATTTCATAAGTATCGGCAACTAAATCAGTAAGCGTTACCGCATTAGCACTCTTAACTATTGTTCCTGCAGATCCTTGCAATAAACTATAAGTAAATGCTCCGGCAACTTTTACATTTTCTACCGTAAACGTAACCGCTCCATTATTAACTGCTGGAGTATAATTACAACTCACGTCATTGATCAATTGGCCAGAAACGGTAATATTGGTTACTGGGGCAATGGTGTGCGAATCCTCGAAAGAACAGCCGTTGGCATCGGTTACTTTGAACAAATAAGTACCTGGAGACAAGGCCGAGAATGTTGGATTATTTAAATTATCGACAGCATCAGCAATTGGCGAAACAATTTCATATTTCACAATAGGATAACCTCCAGTTACTGCAACGGTAAGATCTGTTTTAGGATCGTTACAAGTTATATCGGCAGCTGTAAAACCTAAACCTGTTATTTTTTGATAGGCTGGCACAGCTACAGTATCATCAAATAGACAACCATTGGCATCTTTTACATAATAATGAATCGTTTGTAGACTTGTGCTAACGTCAACAAGCAAGGTATTGGCATCGTAATAAGTAGTCGAACCGTCAAAATTGTATTTGTAAGGTCCCGTTCCAGTTGGCACTCCCAATACGCTAGTCACGTTTACGGTTACCAATGCGGGTTGTGCAGTATTGCTGGCGTTGCAAACATAAGGAGCTACCGTGGCCGTTGCTGCCAATTCTAAAGGTTCTGTAATGGTAACCGGAATAGCAACTGACAGACACTCTTTGGCATCTTTTACCACAACAGAATAAGTTCCTGCAATTAAGCCTGTATATACACCTGTGGCATCTCCAGAATTGTTTGAACCCGTTCCCGTTAATGTAAAAGTGTACGGTAGGATTCCTCCGGATGGTGTCAACGTGATGGTTCCGTCTGCTCCACCATTACAACTAACATTGGTTTGGGCTGGAGTAGCCGTTGGAGTTGTTTTTGGTGTTACAACAACAGCTGTCGAAAGCGCTGGACAAGACGGTACTTGATTGTCTGTAACCCTGAATACATAACTTCCATCTACAAAAGCTGTATAAGGATTTGATGCCGGAACAAAAGGATCTCCGTTAAAAGATACTTCAAAACCATTATACGTTCCTGTTCCTCCTCCAGGTACCAAGGTTATGCTGGCATCATCCGCACAAGTCAAGTCTTGCGTCATGTTGGCTTGCAAAGTCAATGGCGGTTGAACTATATAATCCACCACATTGGACGGACAACCATTGGCATCCACGACACTCAATTGGTAAGTGCCCGCGGCGGTAATGGCATAAATCGGATTCGTTGTGTTGGAACCGTTTATGGTGTAATATTTAACCGGGCCTACCGGAACTGTAGTCACCGCAGCAAGATCAATCGTAAAGGACGTTCCATCAAAACAATGTGGAGCTGGCAATGCGATTGTTGGCGAAGCATCCATGGCAACACTTATGTCTAGTTTGAAAGTACAATTGTTATTGTCTTTTACCCAAACATCATAATTGTTTGGAGTTGGAAGAGTGACCGGCAATACGGCACTGGCACTTGTGGTATAATCCGTAAGCGCTGGTGTGGCATTGTCTGCCACAAATGCGTAGGTGTAATTGGGTGTTCCGCCGTTGGCAAGCACCGTAACTTTGGCACCCGAATCACAATTGGCATTGACTCTGGCACTGACCACTTCGGTAAGAGTTAATGGATCAGTCGGTTGATTAACAACCACTAGCGTTGTTGCTTTACAACCTGTTGTAACATCAACAACTTCAATTTCATAAGTATCGGCAACTAAATCAGTAAGCGTTACCGCATTAGCACTCTTAACTATTGTTCCTGCAGATCCTTGCAATAAACTATAAGTAAATGCTCCGGCAACTTTTACATTTTCTACCGTAAACGTAACCGCTCCATTATTAACTGCTGGAGTATAATTACAACTCACGTCATTGATCAATTGGCCAGAAACGGTAATATTGGTTACTGGGGCAATGGTGTGCGAATCCTCGAAAGAACAGCCGTTGGCATCGGTTACTTTGAACAAATAAGTACCTGGAGACAAGGCCGAGAATGTTGGATTATTTAAATTATCGACAGCATCAGCAATTGGCGAAACAATTTCATATTTCACAATAGGATAACCTCCAGTTACTGCAACGGTAAGATCTGTTTTAGGATCGTTACAAGTTATATCGGCAGCTGTAAAACCTAAACCTGTTATTTTTTGATAGGCTGGCACATCTACAGTATCATCAAATAGACAACCATTGGCATCTTTTACATAATAATGAATCGTTTGTAGACTTGTGCTAACGTCAACAAGCAAGGTATTGGCATCGTAATAAGCAGTCGAACCGTCAAAATTGTATTTGTAAGGTCCCGTTCCGGTTGGCACTCCCAATACGCTAGTCACGTTTACGGTTACCAATGCGGGTTGCGCACTATTGCTGGCGTTGCAAACATAAGGAGCTACCGTGGCCGTTGCTGCCAATGCTAGAGGTTGAGTGATGCTAACCGGAATGGCAGCAGAAACACACATTTTGGCATCTCTAACGAATAGTGTGTAAGAACCAAATCCCAAACCGTTAAACACATTCGAATCTTGATAATTAACCCCATCAATACTGTATTGGTAAGGAAGAATTCCTCCAGACGGTGTCAATGTTATGGTTCCATCAAGCGACCCTATGCAACTAACATTTGTTGATGTCGGAATAGCCGTTGGTGTTGTTTTTGGAGTGACAATCACGTCTTGCGATTCGGCTTGACAACCTTGTGTATCGGTTACCCTGAATTTGTAGGTGCCTGCTGTATTGGTGGTGTAAGGAGACCCAGCAATTGGATTGTAACCAGCATTATTGATATTTACCTCATACCCAACGTAAGAAGTTGTTCCTCCTCCAGGTACCAAGGTTATGCTGGCATTAAGCGCACAAGTCAAGTCTTGCGTCATGTTGGCTTGCAAAGTCAATGGCGGTTGAACTATATAATCCACCATATTGGACGGACAACCATTGGCATCCACGACACTCAATTGGTAAGTGCCCGCGGCGGTAATGGCATAAATCGGATTCGTTGTGTTGGAACCGTTTATGGTGTAATATTTAACCGGGCCTACCGGAACTGTAGTCACCGCAGCAAGATCAATCGTAAAGGACGTTCCATCAAAACAATGTGGAGCTGGCAATGCGATTGTTGGCGGAACATCTTTGGTTATAGTCACCGTGGTAACATCAGTACAGTCGTTAGCGTCTTTTACATACACATCAACCGCCCAAGTCGTTACTACACCTACGGTTACATCATTGGTCAGGATTGCGGTATCTACATTGGTATTGTTGCTAAATACTGGTATTGCAGTAGAACCTGCTTCTAAAAAAGCATATTGATAAGTGGCTTTTCCTCCCGTAGGATTCACCGTAATGACACTGCTGCTATTGTTGCAATTTACATTCGAAGCCGAAGCCGTGATGTCTAATACAGCTGGCGGTTGTGTAATGGTTACTGATTTAGTTATGTCACATTGGGTAATATTGTCCTTCACTGTCACTGAATAAGTTCCTTGTGAAAGACCGGTTAACGTAATCACGTCTCCCACCACGGATTTCGTATAAGGCAATAAAGGTGGAGTGGTTGCTTCTGTTACCGTATAATTTCCTGATATGCTAAACCCGGTTACGATGAATTTTGCACTACCTGTGGCACCACCAAAACAATTCACGTTGGCAGTAACTTCTTCTTGCAGTTGTATCTTAATTCCTGGAAGAACGTTGACCAATTTTTCATCGATACAACCATTGCCATCCGTCACGCGGAATAAATAATCGCCCGCAGCTAAAGAAAGAAACACATCATCATTAGTTTGAGAAGCAATAGCGGTTCCATTAGAATTGTATTCAACAGAATACGTGAATGGCGCTACACCACCTGTTATATTCAAATCTACGGTACTAGTAGTATTGGCACAATCAATAACCGACATGGTTGGTGCCATGGTTGGCGGCACTAATGGAGCTACTGTTGCGGGTTGCATTACCGAAGTACAATTATTGGCATCTCTTACGATAATGTTATAGGGACCGGCAATAGTAGTCTTGTAAAAATTATCACTGGAATAATTTGCTCCGTTATCAAAACTGTATTCAAGTGCGCCTGTTCCGCCTGAGGCTGTAACGGTAATAGTGGCTTCTTGTGCGCTATTGCTGGCACCGCAAGTTAATGGAGCAACAGCAATATTTGATATTACTATTGGAGCTGGGTCAGTAAGCGTGGCATCAATAGTTTGTTCACAGTTTTTGGAATCTTTTACATAATAAGTAACAGCCCCTTCTAAAGCGGTTTGGCTAAAGACATTGATAGCACTATAGGTACCTGCAAGACCCTTTTTATATTGATATATACCCGTTCCTCCGGTAGCCGTAACCACTACTTGGCCGCTAGCACCCACACAAAGAGGATTCGTTGGGGCAACGGCAGGCACGATCGGTACCAAAGCATCGATGGTTATGGTATTGGTTGCAGTACAGACACCATCACTTACTTGGAAAGTATAATTACCGGCATCCAAGTCCGTAAACACGCCAGATGCTACACCTGTTGCGTTATTGGTAGTCCCTGCCGCAATTGAGTAGGTGTAAGACGCAGTATTTCCGCCAGCTGCCGTAACGGTCACGATTGCATTTGGCCCAGCGGTAATACAATCTAACCCTTCGGTCAAGGTTGGAGTAATCGTTAATTGGTCTTTTATTTCATAAGGTGTTGAAGCCACGCAGCCATTACCGTCTTTTAGGTTCAAGGTATAACTGCCGGATGACAGGCTAAAATTGGCCGAACTTTGGTAAGCACCCAATACCGCACCATTATCTACACTATACGTTACTGGTCCTACAATAGAACCCGTATTTCCAGTGATGGTTACTGCTATTGGACTTCCGGTATAACAAACTACCGCTGCAGGCGCAACAATGGTTGGTGCAGTGTCCAAAAGAACAGTGACATCCGCTTTTTTAATACAACCATACGCATCTTTTACATAAACATCATAGTCGCCAGCATCTTTGTTAAAAGTATTGGAAGCGGCAAAAACAGTTGGTGCTGTTGCACCATCTGGTTCAATGGCATATTCATAAGGCCCAGTACCATTTTTGGCAACCGCAGTGATGATTCCGGCATTGGTAGTACAAGTATTGTCGTTTTTAGTACTGCTGGCTGTTAGGCTCAAATCAATGGCCGATTCTGTAATATCGAATGGTGCCGATGAAATACTACATCCATCATTTGTTGCTCCTGCAGTTTCAGTTACCAATACAAAATAGTTACCAAATGGTAATGCACCAAAATTATTTACTACCAATGAACCACTTGCAGGAATAGTTGCCGCAACAGCTGACCCAACTGGAATTACTGATTGTGAATTATAAATTTGGTAAGTTACTGGAGTAGCAGCACCATAAGTATGATTTATGGTGAAAGTCACACTTCCATCATCAGCACCTTTACAAGTGATATTATTAGCCGTTATTGGGTTAACAGTTATGTTAGAATTTGTTGGTACGGGTTGCGTAGCTGTTTCAAAATAGTAACATCCAGTACCTGCATCGTGAACAATAAATGTATAAGTAACTCCTGGGATTAGATTTGGAATTATGGCTTTTTTACTATTTGGCCCATCTTCATCATACCATGGTAAGGTAGTTGGACCAGTGTAAGTTAATCCAGGACTGTAAACCGCAAAATGAAATGGCCCAGTGCCTGTTATTGTACCTCCAGTTCCTGAGCTTCCAATTGCAACTTCAGCAGAACTTAATCCAACACAAGTTGGAGCTCCTAGAGCCACATTAATATCTAAATCATCTGGTGGCGAAAATATAGAAATATTATTCTCATAGGCGGAACACCCATTGGCATCCGTTATGATTATTTGATACAATCCAAAATCAACAACATCAAAAACAGCAGTTGTTCCGGTTTGGTTAATGAATTTCTTGTCATATAATCCATTAACTCCCGTAACGTGATAAGTATAATTTGGAGTTCCTCCAGATACGGAGTTTATTGTTATTGATCCTAATGACACTCCTGTTAAACTATTACAAGTTATTGGAGTAATAGATTTAGTGAAAGTTATTGCTGTCGGTTCCGCAATAGTAATATCTTCTGTTTTAAAACAACCTTTTGCATCGGTAAGAGTGACTACATAAAAACCGGCTGGCAATCCAGAGGTTTGTGTTCCAAAATCCTTTACAAATGACAAATGCGCAATATCGGAATATTGTTTCACGTTGATTACAAAAGGTGCCGTACCTTGTGTATTATCATAAGTTACTTTTATTTCGGCAGTAGATTCTCCATTACATAAAATAGGTTTATCAAGTGTAACTGTTTGTAAAACCACTGGCACGGGGTCTGTAACTGCTATAACATTGGTAGTGACGCTACATATTTTACTGTCGGTAATCTCAAAACTATAATTCCCCGCGCTTGCAAACGTTTCCTGGAAGCTTGGCGTAGCACTGGTTTTTGGAGCACCAACCGGAATGCCTCCGTCTAATATTTGATACGTAAAAGGAGCAAATCCATCAGTGATGGTTACGTTTATGGTTGCAGCTACCGGCAGTGAACAAGTGATATCTTTTCCTAAAGCGGCTCCGGCTTTTATTGGTTTGTCCACGATATAACTCACAGTTACAGGACAATTATTGGCATCTATCACACCAAGTACATACGTGCCTGCCGCAGTGACAGTATAGGTATTTCCAACAATGCTGGCGCCATTTACGGTGTACTTTAGTGGAGCAATTCCACCACTTCCCACTAGAGTAATAGGGAAAGGAGAGCCGGTAAAACAGTGTGCAGCAGGCAGGGCAATGGTTGGCAAAGCATCTTTCGCAACGGCCACATCCAATATTTGTTTGCTGCAATTATTGGCATCAAGTACATATACATCCCAATTGACAGTGGCTGGATCTAAATTGCCTATGTTGCTGGCGGTGTAATCTCCGACAACTGGTGATACACCATCTGCTACAAAAGCATATTGATAAGGTGCTTTTCCACCATTGGCGGCTACTGTAACTGTAGCAGTTGGTGTTATACAGTTGGCATTTATATTGGTCGAAGATGCCAATACCAAGTCGGAATTTTGCGTAATGGTGAAGGCTACATCTTTAAAACAAGAGGTGTTGCCATCGGTAATTCGTAAAACGTAAGGACCAGCTACTAATACGCTTACATCCACGGTATTTCCAGTAATACCAATTGATCCCGAACCAGTAGTCAAGACAGCGGTATAAGTACTGAAATTAGTCACGTTTATTTTCGCACTTCCTGTATTGTTGCCAAAGCACAACACATTGACTTGAGATTGCAAGGTAGCATTGATGTCAACTCTTGCAGGGATGTTAAGCATTTCGGTATCACTACAGCCATTGGCATCGGTGACTTTGAAAACATAAGTACCGGCAGTCAATCCGGTAAAAATACCATTACCGGCACCTGAGGTATTGCTGGTTGGGCCAGTCACTATGGTATAAACAGGTGTTCCTGTACCATTAGTTGTGGTTATTGTTGCAGTACTGGTTGTCTCTCCTGTCTTACAAGTGATGATGGATGCCCCAATCCCAGTGATTACCGGAGGGTTTAGGGTATTTACGACAACATTTGCCAAAGCAACACTACAATTGTTGCCATCACGCATGCTGATTGTTACAGGACCTGAGGCACTGGTAGTATAAGAGGTATTGGCGGTATAAGCCCCACCATTATAACTGTATTCGTAAGATCCATTTCCTCCAGACGGAGCAGTAACGGTTATGGTTGCCGCTTGTGGCGCATTTCCAGTCCCACAGGATAAGGCGGTACCTAATGCTGTCGTGGCTGTTAAAACATCAGGCTCTGTAATAGTCGCAGTTATGGTACCGGTACATCCTTTGCTGTCTTTTACATAAAAAGTATAAGGTGTCGCTGATGCCGTTAATCCAGAGAACAAACTTGTTGGTACAAAAGTAACATTGTCATCACTATACGTATAACCTCCTGAACCTCCTGCTCCTGCCAATTGCACGGAACCATTATTTCCACCATGACAAGTAACGTGGGTTGGTGTTGCCGTTACGCTAGGATCGGCGATTGGGCTTACGGCTACAATGCTTGTTGCAGTACATCCAGGGGTATTTGCGTCAGTAACGGTTACGGTATAGGTATCCGCAGCAACTCCCGTATAGGTGAATGTTGGCCCTGCAACTCCGGTTCCCGAAGCCACTGAAGCCCCTAAACTATTGGTGATTACATAACTATAAGGTGCTTTTCCTCCAGTTATCGTGGTAGTTATTGTAGCATTTGGTCCCGCTGTATTACAATCCAATGTTTTGGTAACTTGTGCCAATGCCGTCAATTGGGGGTAAACCGTTGTTGGGGCGGCAGAAGCCGGACATCCATTGGCATCTTTTACCCAAACGATGTAAGTTCCTGATGCCACTGTAAAAGTAGGGCTGGATTGGAATGCTCCCGTTACTCCATTAATGCCATAAGTTAATGGCGTTAAGCTTGCAACAGAAGGTGTGGCCGTAATGGTAAAATTACTTCCCGTGGCGGTACATTGCCCTCCAACTGTAACAGCAGTTACTGATGGCATTGGATCAGTGGTTACAGCTACATTTACAAAATCAACACAACCATTGGCGTCTTTAACCCAAACATCCCAAGATGGTGTCGCTGGATTTAAATTAGCAACGCTGCTTGCAGAATAAGCCCCAGGAGCATTCCCGGCAGCAACAAAGGCATAAGTATAAGTTCCAGTTCCGCCTGTGGCAGTAACAGTAACTTGGGCTGTGGTTACATTACAATTGGCATTTACATTTGAAACCAAACTTATATCCAAAGGATTTGTTGGCTCACTAATAGTTACCGATTTAGTATCCGTACAACCTGTTGTTTTATCCGTGACACTAAAATTATAGATACCTTCAACAAGATCACCAAGGGTGTGAACATCCCCAACATTAGTAGGCGTGAAAGGCAATCCTGCTGGCATGGAAGTTACGGAAATGGTGTAATTTTCTGTAGCGCTGAATCCCGTTACGTTAAATCTTGCACTACCGGTTGAACCATCTTTACACAATACATCGCTAAGCTTGGTGGCCGTTACCGCAATAGGGGTTACTACGGGAACATGATGGGAATCAATGGCAAAACAACCATTGGCATCCGTGACTTGGAAGGTATAAGTAATTCCGCCTGCCAAATTGGTGAATATTCCCGATGAAGCACCACTGATGTTTGTGGTAGCCGAAGCTGGAGCAGTAATTTTATAGCTAAGTGTTCCCACACCCGTTCCTGGTGTTCTGGTAACGGTCACTGTACTTGTGGTGGCCAAAGGGGAACAATAGATATCAGTATGTGAAATACTGGCTATGGTTGGCGGATTTAATGGTGCTAAATCTATTTGTTGCATTGCAGATGGACAACCATTGGCATCTTTTACGATAATTTTAAAAGATTGCGTGCTGCCATTGTCATCTACTGTCAAACTATTGCTTGGGCCAAATGATCCTCCGTCATTGAAACTGTAGGTATAAGAAGTCCCTGTTCCTCCAAATGCAGCTACAGTAATAGTGGCTGCTTGTTTGGTGTTTGTTAGACTACAACTAAAAGGAGTTGGTGTCGCTGTAAAATTCACTAGGCTAGGCTCTGTAATGGTCGCAGTTATGCTACCGGTACATCCTTTGCTGTCTTTTACATAAAAAGTATAAGGTGTGACCGATGCCGCTAATGCTGTAAATAATGAAGTCGTCGTGAATCCAGTCGTTGCATTGGTGCTATACGTATAACCTCCTGAACCTCCTGCTCCTGCCAATTGCACGGAACCATTATTTCCGCCATGACAAGTAACGTGGGTTGGTGTTGCCGTTACGCTAGGAGGGGTGATTGGGTTTACGGTTACAATGCTTGTTGCAGGACATCCATTATCATCAGTAACGGTTACGGTATAGGTATCCGCAGCAACTCCCGTATAGGTAAATGTTGGCCCTGCTTCTCCAGTTCCCGTAGCCACTTGGGTACCTCCGCTATTGGTAATTACATAACTATAAGGTGCTTTTCCTCCAGTTATCGTGGTAGTTATTGTAGCATTTGGTCCCGCTGTATTACAATCCAATGTTTTGGTAACTTGTGCCAATGCCGTCAATTGCGGGTAAACCGTTGTTGGGGCGGCAGAAGCTGGACATCCATTGGCATCTTTTACCCAAACGATGTAAGTGCCTGATGCCACGGTAAAAGTAGGGCTGGATTGGAATGCTCCCGTTACTCCATTAATGCCATAAGTTACTGGCATTACACTTGTAGCAGAAGGTGTAGCCGTAATGGTAAAATTACTGCCTGTTCCTGCACATTGGTTGCCCACTGCTGCAGTTACTGATGGCATAGGATCGCTAACAACTGTAACGGTAGTTTGTGTAGTACAATCATTGGCGTCTTTTACATAAACATCCCAAATTAAATCGACACCAGAATTCGTATCCACTGTTAAAACAGCGCCACTTCCATAAGTCGATGTTGGAATTGTCGATGGGTTTTTTGCAAAAGCATACGTATAATTTGGCGTTCCTCCACCATTGGTACTAATTGTAATTTGTGAATTATCATTGTTGCAATTGACGTGCGTTGCCGTTGCGCTGCTAATCGCCAATGCTGCCGCTGGTTGTGTAATAGTTACCGATTTAGTATCCGTACAACCTGTTGTTTTATCCGTGACACTAAAATTATAGGTACCTTCAACAAGATCACTAAGGGTATGAACATCCCCAACATTAGTCGGCGTGAAGGGCAATCCTGCTGGAATGGAAGTTACGGCAATGGTGTAATTTTCTGTAGCGCTGAATCCCGTTACGTTAAATCTTGCACTACCGGTTGAACCATCTTTACACAATACATCGCTCAACTTGGTGGCCGTTACCGCTATGGGTGTTACTACGGGAACATGGTGTGAATCAATGACAAAACAACCATTGGCATCCGTGACTTGGAAGGTATAAGTAATTCCGCCTGCCAAACCGGTGAATATTCCCGATGAAGCACCACTGATGTTTGAGGCAGCCGAAGCTGGAGCCGTAATTTTATAGCTAAGTGTTCCCACACCCGTTCCTGGTGTTCTGGTAACGGTCACTGTACTTGTGGTGGCCAAAGGGGAACAATAGATATCAGTATGTGAAATACTGGCTATGGTTGGTGCGTTTAATGGTGCTAAATCTATTTGTTGCATTGCAGATGGACAACCACTGGCATCCTTTACGATAATTTTAAAAGATTGCGTGCTGCCATTGTCATCTACTGTCAAACTATTGCTTGGGCCAAATGATGCTCCGTCATTGAAACTGTAGGTATAAGAAGTCCCTGTTCCTCCAGATGCAGCTACAGTAATAGTGGCTGCTTGTTTGGTGTTTGTTAGACTACAACTAAAAGGAGTTGGTGTCGCTGTAAAATTCACTAGGCTAGGCTCTGTAATGGTCGCAGTTATGGTACCGGTACATCCTTTGCTGTCTTTTACATAAAAAGTATAAGGTGTCGCTGATGCCGCTAATGCTGTAAATAATGAAGTCGTCGTGAATCCAGTCGTTGCATTGGTGCTATAAGTATAACCTCCTGAACCTCCTGAACCGGCTAATTGCACGGAACCATTATTTCCGCCATGACAAGTAACGTGGGTTGGTGTTGCCGTTACGCTAGGATCGGCGATTGGGCTTACGGTTACTTTGCTAGTTGCGGTACAACCAGGAGTGTTCGCGTCAGTAACGGTTACGGTATAAGTTTCCGCTGCAACTCCTGTATAGGTAATTGTTAGCCCTGCAACTGTTCCCGAAGCCACTGAAGCGCCTAAACTATTCGTAATTACATAACTATAAGGTGCTTTTCCTCCAGTTATCGTGGTAGTTATTGTAGCATTTGGTCCCGCTGTATTACAATCCAATGTTTTGGTAACTTGTGCCAATGCCGTCAATTGGGGGTAAACCGTTGTTGGGGCGGCAGAAGCTGGACATCCATTGGCATCTTTTACCCAAACGATGTAAGTGCCTGATGCCACGGTAAAAGTAGGGCTGGATTGGAATGCTCCCGTTACTCCATTAATGCCATAAGTTAATGCACCCGTACCTCCCGTACCTGTAGCCGTAATGGTAAAATTACTGCCCGTTCCTGCACATTGGTTGCTCACTGCTGCAGTTACTGATGGTGTTGGATCACTGACAACTACTACCGGTGTTGTTGTTTTTGTGGTACAATCATTGGCGTCTTTTACATAAACATCCCAAGATAATACTGTGCTCGAATTGGTATCTACGGTTATAACAGGGTTGGGTAAATATACCGGCGTGGCTGTACTGCCGGCGGGTAATGCCGCATAGGTATAATTTGGCGTTCCTCCTGTGGCGGTTACCGTGATTTGGGAATTGTCGTTGTTGCAATTGACAGACGTTGCAACTGCTGTGGCAATGGCCAATGCTGCTGCTGGTTGATTGAGTGTAACGGTGTAATCGTCTGTACATTTTGTTTTTCTGTCGGTTACGGTAATCGTGTAAACTCCTGCAGGTTGTGCAGCAGGAACATTGATAATAGTAACTGCATTAAGTGTCGGACTTAGGTTACTGCCACTTAGGATAGTGGTTCCTCCGGCGTTTTTAATTATATAATCGTATTTTTCTTTTACGCCATTCACTGTAAATTGAATAGTACCCGTACCTCCAAAACACTTGATTGGACTAAGGACACTTCCTCCGGCTACTATGTCGGGTGCGCCATTAACGGTATAGGGTTTTGTAAGTGAACATTTCGTTTTGGTGTCTGTCGCTTGAAATACGTAATTCCCCGGTGCCAAGGATTTGAATTCTCCATCAGAGCTGATAGATGCGTCATATCCTGGAGGCCCAGAAATAATTTGGAAACGAATTGGGGCAGATACTCCGCTAGCGGCAATATTTACGTGTCCTCCCGGTGGACTTGTGGCACAATCATAGCCGCTATCGGTAATGGTGATGGATGAAATTTGGTCAAAAGCCGCAATGGTTACAGGCAACGGCCCCATTTGACAGCCATTGGCATCTCTTATATAGGCATTTACTATTCCTGCTGCTGAAGTAGAATACGTATTGCTCGTTGTAAAATTAGTGGTAGAGTTGAAACTGTACTGATAAGGGGCAGTTCCTCCTGCTCCGTTTACGGTAACCACGGCTGGCACTGTACCAGTAGCACTACATTGTATGTCAGTGGCACTAATGGTTCCGGTAACAACACCTGGATTCACGATGGTAACATTGCTCACTAAAGATTCGCAGCCTTTGCTGTCAATTACCTTGATGTTATAGATTCCTGCTGCCAAACCGGTAAATTGATTGGTTGCCTGGGTCGAATAAGTAGTTGCTGAACTTGGTTTAATGGCATACGTATAAGTAGTGGTAAAACCATTGCTTGCCGTAACCGTTATCGTTCCATTATTGGCATTATTACAAGTAATATCGGTTTTGTTAAAAGTTAAAGTTGGCGTAGTCTTGGCAGTAACCGTTATAGTATTGCTGGTGGCTGGACAACTTTTGCTATCAGTAACCGTAAACACATAAGTTCCATCTGTAGTTGCTGTATAAGGAAACGTCGGTGCAGGCAATGCTACTCCATTACGAGTCACTGTATAAGTATAAGGAGCTCCATATCCACCACTAACGGTACTGGTTATTGAAGCATTTACCAAACAAGTCAAATCTTGAGTCAAAGTGGCGGCAATCGTTAACGGAGTCTTGATATCGATATTGGATATTGGCGCTGTACAATTGTTGCTGTCGGTAACCACTATATTGTGTATTCCCGGACTTACATTAGTGAAAGTATTGGTACCTATTGGTGCATTTCCATCCAAGGCATACGTAAATGGCCCTACTCCTCCTGTAACATTCACCGCCAAAGTGGCAGGATTTGCCGTGGTGTAACACCAGTCTGTCGCAGCATCCAACGCCGCGCTTAAAGTGGGTGCAGCCAAGACATTTACCGGAGCACCTACAGCACTAATACATCCATTGGTATCTTTTACAAAAACGGTATAATTTCCCGTTGGAACATTGGTGAATACTCCGCCATTATTTACGAAAGCAGTCACTACTGAAGCACCTTGACGCAATTCGTATTGATAGGCCGGTGTGCCTCCACCTCCAACAGCTGTAATGCTTGCTCCTGTGGTACAAGTCGCCAATGTAGTTACCGAAGCCGTCACGGTTACGGCGGCCGGTGCCGAAATTTGTTGGGGAAGTGTCAAGGAACAGGCTCCGGTGGCATTAAGGTCATAACGCACCAAAACAGAATAACTCGCTGGACTCAAACCCGTAATCGTGTAAGGTGATGTCATTGACGTGGACCAATTTGTTCCGCCATTGATGGAATATTGAAATCCGTTTGCAGGATTAAAATTTTGGGCCGATATCGTGATCTCGCCATCATTACCTCCTGAACAATTCACGTTTTTGAAACCTGAAATACTGGCGCTAAAGGCTTTGTCTGTGGCAATAGTTATAGGGAAATCTTTTTGGGTAATGCACGATTTCGGTATTTGATAAACATAAATATCATCTACTGCTAAATCATTTCCATTAACTACAGTACTGTTGGATAAAATTTGAAAATCTAAAGACGTATTGTTCCCTGGATTTAATTTAAAAATGGTACCTCCTGCCAAATCGGTACTGGAATGCCATTGTTCATCCCTTGGAATACTTGGCATCACTTGAGAAGCGATTACAGTTCCTCCTTTTACTAATTGAATGGTCAATTGAGGAGAAGGAAGATTATTTGTTGTTTTCAACAAATTAAGCATATACAAGGACACGTTAATATCTTGGTTGGGAAGCACGTCATTGATAGGCTTGCTGTACAAAACGGCTCCAACTGGAATGGTTTTACCAATATTAACTGCTAAAAATCTTCCATCGGTAATCGCAGGGGTATTATTTAATACTGACGTATGGTCTTTGGGCAAAGTCCAATTAAAATCATTGGCGTGATCGGGAAGCAAGGCTTTGGTAACTACGTATTCACCATCATTTAAAAGCCAAGAATTCCAGCCATCCGCTGCAACACAATCAATAAATGCAGCAGTATTTCCATCTTGCTTTTCCCAACAATAAGCTGAGTTAATACCTGGAGACTTGGTGTCTCCACCTCTTCCAAAATCTTCTATCAATAAGTTACTATAAGTACTTGCCGTATTGACATTGTATTGTACACTAATGGTATGCGAACCCGATGCAACGTTTGTGAAAACATTGTTGGTAATCGGTGTATTTGGTGTATTATCAATTAAGTATTGATAGGAATAATTAGAAGCACTATTGATTACTGTTACCGTACTGGTAGCCGTTCCGTTGCAATTAAAAACAGGATCGTCCACTTTTATTGTTGGTTCAGCAGGTATTGGATCCAGAATAATGTTGTAAGGAATAGCATATTCGCAACCCAATGCATCTTTTACTTTTAAAATATAGGTTCCCGGCAACACGTCTTTTTCATTGGAGGCTTGCCAAGTAATCCCTCCGTCAAAACTATATTCATAACCTGGAGTTCCTCCTTCGGCATTGGTAATCCTTACTTTTCCTCCTTGATTTACTCCTGCTACATCTGGCAAAGTACAACCCGCCAATTCAGCAACGCCCGCCGAAGCGGTAACAGCCGAGGTTGGCCCTGTAACCGTGACTATCTGGGCTGGATCGGTACAATATTTTATGGTGGGACTACCCCACTGAGGTGTGTAGGTTATCCCGTATCGCACCACGACATTGTAATCCCCTGGCGTGAGATTGGAAAAGACGGGATTGGTTTGAAAACTGCCTCCGTTATTGATACTATACGAAAGACTGTATCCATTGGCATTGGTAACATCAACGCTGATTTGCGCATTGTCATCATAACAGTTACTGTTGGTATTGCTTACGGTATAAGTTGGTTTCGCATTATCGGCAACTGTTATGGAGGTGGTCGTGCTGCAATTTTTAGAATCTACCACCAATATATCATATTTACCCGGTGCCGTAACTATAATTTCATTGGAGGTCTGGAATGTCGTCGATCCATTTACAAAATAATAATAGGGAGCCCAATTTCCTCCTTGAGCCGTTACAACAATTTTTCCGTCACTGCAAGCCGTTAGCGGTTCTACCAAAGCTGCCGTAGCTGTTAAGGCTGCGGCCGGTTGATTGATATAAATCCATTGGGACTGGTCGCAACCATCTGGCGTGGTAACTTGAACTTGGTAGGTTTTCCCCGGTGTCAGGTTTTCAAAAGTATAATCGGCATCATTTATTGGCCCCACGCTATTTACTAAAGTTCCTCCATCATATACAAAATAATTATATTGGGGTAGTACATCATTGGCTGCCACTTTTATGGATCCTTTTTCTCCAAAACACAAGGGCTGGGTAGCCACTGCGGTAACCGAAAAATTTCTTTGTCTGATAGGAATATTTGGGATGGTAAAGACACACGGATTAGTGGTTACTCCTACTTGTCTGATATAGGCGGTGTATAATCCTGCAGTGTTGATGGTGAAACTATTGCTCGATTGATAGTTTGTGCCATTGATACTATATTCATAACCCGAGCCTACTCCTCCTATGGTAATGTTACCGAGTTTAGTACAAACAATATCCCTATGGGTTTCGGTCGGATTCAACAAGTTTTGATAGACATTGAAATAAAAACGATTAAAACATCCGCCAGGATAATTCAAGGTAAGCCTGAACTGTCCAGAAGTATTGGCGGTATAATTTGGCCCTGTTTCAACTTGTGTCCAAGTACAAGTGGTGCCTTCATTGGCACAACTGCTATTGGTTACCGCGGTACAACTTGCCTCGTCCAGTTTTTCCCATACAATGGTGGAACCATCTGAAATATTGGTCTTGATTAATTTAGAGGCGCCGGCTCCACACAAAAAGAGAAGTGGCAATTTTTTTCCATCATTGGGACAAGTGAGTACTTGATCGGCAAATGGAATTACTGGATTCGCTATGACTCCTCCAAAACGGGTAACTGTTACCTCTTCCGTTATAGACAAACAAGGGGCAATGGCAGTATTATAAACATAATACGTACCAGGATTGGTTACTGTCAGGGTTTGACTATTACCCAAAATAGTACCCGTGGTAGTACCCGTATTTGTAAACGGCGCAGTAGACCATTTATAGCTATTGTATCCATTAGAAGCCGTTAGTACTACACTGCTTCCACACAAAACCTCACTTTTAGTAAATTTGCAATCATCAACACCAACTAAAAAATTAGTGGATTGAGGTGTTCCCAAATTACAAGAAGTAAAGGAAGACAAACTAGGATCGTCTGTTATTTGTGCTGGATTTATCGTCCCTTTGTAAGTAGCATAAGCAGAATTTTTTATTATATTATCACAAGCATCACTTAACTCGTTACACTGAGCAACGACTCTAACTTTAAAAATGATGTCATAATGTATAAAAGGCCCTCCGGGTACTACTGCCTTTTTTACCAAATTATTGGGTATAGTAAACAGTATTGTACGAGTTGCTGGATCGTAAGTATGAGTAACTCCAGCTGGCACGGAAACAATATCAGCAGGATAATTAAACACAACATTAATAGGAATAATATCTTTTATGGTAAATGAGGTAGCATCATCATTTCCTTGGTTTTCAAAACCAATAGTATAATTCAATTGTTGCCCCAAAGTAACATTCGCATTACCTACATTTGCCCCCGAATTATTTTTTACTACTTTGGTAAGTAAAATGGTTGGTTCAATAATATCAACTGCAAATGTAGCAAGAAATGCAGCGTAACCATCACCCCCCGAAAGGTCTGTAAAAAGCTGTAAAGTTCCCTGAGTCGCATCGTTGTGGATAACGGAATTGGCTCCATTGGGAATTTCCATATAGTCAATATCAAAACCTAAATTATTGGTGCTTTTAGGATTTCTATTGGTAACTTGATTATTATCTTTAGTAATGGACGCATTAAAAAAATTAAAAGGCACTACTGGAGCGTCTGTCCCTGGATTTAAGCCATTGCTAATAGGCGTAAAAAAAGAATTAGCTGGTGCGGGTGGAGTAGCGGGTGGAGGTACACCTTCTCGAAAACGTAATCCGTCACCTAATTTGCTAAAATCACCATCTAAAGCAGATACTCCAATTTTTGCAATTACAGGAAATGGGGCTGGCAATGTCTGAAAACCAATTACTGGAATATTGACTGTTAGTAATCTATCTGCACCCGGATCCACATTAGTCATTCGAGCACCATCAAAAATAGAAATAAATTTACTAGGAACCGTTGGGCTTTCATATATTACCACCAAAGTCCATCCTCCTGCACTTCCACCTTGTCGTAATCCAGTTGTAGCTCTCAAATTCGCTACAGTATAAGTACCATCTGCATTTGCCAACGGGGTCAACAAAGAGGTAACATCCTTGAAACAAACATAAACACCATTGTTGAAATCATCAGTGTTGGCTCCTTTAAAAATGACTTCTTTAGGATCCGATTTATTAGCTGTTACAGTAGTATAGGTCGTGGCACCAGGCACTTTAAATTGCACCACATTCCAATCGTTTCGGGGTGGTGTCCCGCAATTAAAACAGTTTTTATCTGTACTAGAAGCATTTGGATACATGGCAGACCAATACAAACCTGCAAACACAATTTTTTTACAGGAATTATTAATCGCCAAATCAGCGCTACTCGAACTGACTGTTGACGCATCGCTATCAACATCAAGATAAACGGCGTCTAACTCATTATTATTTCCCGCTTTATCAAAAGGCAAAGCCTCGCCTTTTGGTGTCAAAATTGTATTACCCAATAATACTACATCTCCTTTTACTTTAATATTCCCTCCTGGAAGTCGGGCAGAAAAATCCGTTCCTACAGGTTGCGAAAAACCAGAAAAACTTCCCAACAAAAAGAAAAGTGATAGAACGACAGTTGCGCTATATGGCAAAGGAAAAAAAGGCCTTTTTTCTGTTTTCATCCAGCGATTCCCGTTTCCCTTAAAGTTCATCCTTGTAAGCAAAATATCAGAGTAATTCTGTCCTCGTGACAAGAATATTCTGCTGACAATTAAAAAAAAGTCAATTATTAATAGGTAATTTTTCTTCATCGGGGGCATTTTTTTATTTTAAAAGTCCTTTACAAATCAAGGAAAGGGCATCCCCTTGATTCATAAACTAACGCAACTCTTTATTTTTTATAACTGGTTTATTTTCTTAATTCTCTATTTTGGCTATGGACATTTTACCGTTGTAAGGAGTGCTTCCTTTAGACTGTAAAGCATTTTTAGCCTCTTCTATATTCTCAAACTTGTCATAATAAATATAATATTTACTATTGGAAACATCATAGAAGAAATTGATGCTATTCTCTCCGGCAGCTACTGCCTTTTTCAAAAACGCATCTCTTTTGGCAACATCACTATGAACGGCCACCACTAAATAAAAACCGTTATCCACATTTTTAATACTTTTTAAAATTTGCATGTTAGGCTGTTCCTCACCATAATCAAAATCTCCTGATTTTAAAGGAGCAGCGCTGCGAGGAGTACTTTCCTTTATGCGCGCAAGCGTGGCTTTGTCTTGTGAAAATCGATCGCCTTCATTAACAAAAGAAGCCTTTTTAATTCTTCTTTTCTTCTCTATTTCGGTGGCAATCTTGATTTTTTCCAAGGAGGAAACTAAATCCTTGTTGGACTGAACTGCCTGTGATTGCTCGGTTTTCAGTGTTTCAATTGTTTTCAAATAGTATTGGTTCAAGGTCTCGTTTTTGTCTGATACTTTCTTGATTCTTTGATTGTATAAACCTTCCAATTCTTTGATCTTGTCATTTTGAACTTTGTTTACCTCTGCTATCTGAAGATTCAAGGCTTCCAATGCAGTGCTTTCTCCCGCAGTGCTCTTGAATGCTTTCGGCTCCTTGAATATGCCTTGTTCACTTAAATCATTTTCCTCCTTCATGTCCTGAAGATCTTTCTGCTTGGCAGATACGGTAGCATTCAAATTTGTCAATAATTGTTGTTGCGTCTTTTTGGCATTTTCTAATGACACGGCTATATTATCCATCGATTTTGCAATCTCGTCTTTCTGCGATGCAGCAGCTTTGGCTTTGGCTTCTGCAGCCAGTTTTTCTTGGGCAAGGGCATCAGCTTTGGCTTTGGCGTCTGCAGCCAGTTTTTCCTGGGCTAGAGCGTCTGCTTTGGCTTTGGCTTCTGCGGCCAGTTTTTCCTGGGCAAGGGCATCGGCTTTCGCTTTGGCTTCTGCGGCCAGTTTTTCCTGGGCAAGGGCATCGGCTTTCGCTTTGGCTTCTGCAGCCAGTTTTGCTTGGGCTAGAGCGTCTGCTTTCGCTTTGGCTTCTGCGGCCAGTTTTTCCTGGGCAAGGGCATCGGCTTTCGCTTTGGCGTCTGCGGCCAGTTTTTCCTGGGCAAGGGCATCGGCTTTCGCTTTGGCGTCTGCGGCCAGTTTTGCTTGGGCAAGGGCATCAGCTTTAGCTTTGGCTTCGGCGGCCAGTTTCTCTTGGGCAAGGGCATCGGCTTTAGCTTTGGCGTCTGCGGCCAATTTCTCTTGGGCTAGAGCGTCGGCTTTCGCTTTGGCTTCTGCAGCCAGTTTTGCTTGGGCAAGGGCATCGGCTTTAGCTTTGGCTTCGGCGGCCAGTTTTGCTTGGGCTAGAGCGTCGGCTTTAGCTTTGGCTTCGGCGGCCAGTTTTTCTTGGGCAAGGGCATCAGCTTTAGCTTTGGCTTCGGCAGCCAGTTTCTCTTGGGCAAGGGCATCGGCTTTCGCTTTGGCGTCTGCGGCCAGTTTTGCTTGGGCAAGGGCATCAGCTTTAGCTTTGGCGGCCAGTTTCTCTTGGGCAAGGGCATCGGCTTTAGCTTTGGCGTCTGCGGCCAATTTCTCTTGGGCTAGAGCGTCGGCTTTCGCTTTGGCGTCTGCGGCCAGTTTTGCTTGGGCAAGGGCATCGGCTTTAGCTTTGGCGTCTGCGGCCAGTTTTTCTTGGGCTAGAGCGTCGGCTTTAGCTTTGGCGTCTGCAGCCAGTTTTTCTTGGGCAAGGGCATCAGCTTTGGCTTTGGCATCTGCGGCCAGTTTTTCCTGGGCAAGGGCATCGGCTTTAGCTTTGGCGTCTGCGGCCAGTTTTTCTTGGGCTAGAGCGTCGGCTTTAGCTTTGGCGTCTGCAGCCAGTTTTTCTTGGGCAAGGGCATCAGCTTTGGCTTTGGCGTCTGCGGCCAGTTTTTCTTGGGCAAGGGCATCAGCTTTGGCTTTGGCATCTGCGGCCAGTTTTTCTTGGGCTAGAGCGTCGGCTTTAGCTTTGGCGTCTGCGGCCAGTTTTGCTTGGGCAAGGGCATCGGCTTTGGCTTTGGCGTCTGCAGCCAGTTTTTCTTGGGCTAGAGCGTCGGCTTTGGCTTTGGCATCTGCGGCCAGTTTTTCTTGGGCAAGAGCGTCAGCTTTAGCTTTGGCGTCTGCGACCAGTTTTTCTTGGGCTAGAGCGTCGGCTTTAGCTTTGGCGTCTGCAGCCAGTTTTTCTTGGGCAAGGGCATCAGCTTTGGCTTTGGCATCTGCGGCCAGTTTTTCCTGGGCAAGGGCATCGGCTTTAGCTTTGGCGTCTGCGGCAAGTTTTTCTTGGGCAAGGGCATCAGCTTTGGCTTTAGCATCTGCGGCCAGTTTTTCCTGGGCAAGGGCATCGGCTTTAGCTTTGGCGTCTGCGGCCAGTTTTGCTTGGGCAAGGGCATCAGCTTTCGCTTTGGCGTCTGCGGCCAATTTTGCTTTTGCAAGGGCATCAGCTTTAGCTTTGGCGTCAGCAGCCAGTTTTGCTTGGGCTAGAGCGTCGGCTTTGGCTTTGGCTTCAGCGGCCAATTTTGATTTTGCAAGTGCATCAGCTTTAGCTTTGGCGTCAGCAGCCAGTTTTTCTTGGGCAAGGGCATCAGCTTTAGCTTTGGCGTCTGCGGCCAATTTTGCTTTTGCAAGGGCATCAGCTTTAGCTTTGGCGTCAGCGGACAGTTTTGCTTGGGCAAGGGCATCAGCTTTGGCTTTGGCTTCAGCGGACAGTTTTGCTTGGGCAAGGGCATCAGCTTTCGCTTTGGCGTCTGCGGCTAATTTTGATTTTGCAAGGGCATCAGCTTTGGCGTCAGCGGACAGTTTTGCTTGGGCAAGGGCATCAGCTTTCGCTTTGGCGTCTGCAGCCAGTTTGGCTTTTGCAAGAGCATCTGCTTTCGCTTTGGCTTCAGCCGCTAATTTGGCTTCGGCAACAGCCGCCCTTCTCACCTTGACCTCGGCTGCAAGTTGTTCTTTTTGGGCTTTCTCTTCTGGTGTTAGTTTAGGTGGTGAATAAGCTACTCTTCTGCTATCGGCAGGAGGAATTACAGCTCCTTCATCGTCCTCGTCAACGTATGAATTATTCTTGCTTTTGAATTTATAAGCTAAACCAATTTCGTGCGAAGCTCCAAAATTGGACAAATCACCTGTTCCTGTTTCATAATTATATTCAAAAGCGATGTTTTGTGTAACGTTCATGCCTATTCCTCCGGAAATTCCATACAGGGTGTTATACCCGGCTTGTGCCCAGATTCCTATAGGCATGCTGAGCATGGCCAATCCTGAAATTATGGTCTTGTCTTTTTTGAACTCGGTCTTGAGTAAACCTGAAAATTTACTTCTGTCGAAAAAACCATAGCTGTCAATATATCCTGTATGCATAATATGGGCTTCAATGCTTTTTTCAGGATCGTCTTCCACTATTTTGGAAGTAGTGAGATTATATAAAACCAAGTTGTTTACCGAAAGACCAAAATCGAGAAAAGCAGTTCCGTAATTTATTCCTGGATTTACGGTGATTAAAGTATTTGATGGTATGTTTTCCAGTGACGGATCAGGGTAATTTGTAATTATTTTTGATTCATTGAAACCGCTTTTGTAGAATCCTAAATTAACCCCAAAAGTAAGATTGCCGTCATTTTGAAGTTGAACATTGTGGGCGTAATTGGCTATAGCCCCAAAAGTGGTTAATATGCCGTAATTTTGCTGAAACACGCCAAAAGCAACGGCTTCATTTTCCCTAAATCTTCCTGAATAACTGAATAAATAAGTTTGTGGCGCATTTTCAAATGGGGTCCATTGTCTTTTATTGTACAAACTGATGTACGGATTTTGTTCCCTGACAAAACTAAATGTTGGATTGATAATGTATCTATTGAACTTTAAAGAGTTTCGTATGGGTAGTGTAAACGAAACCACTCCATCCTCTTGCGAATAAAGCATTTGCTTGGCAAATAAAAAAAAGAATACAACTACAAAATACTTCTTCATGTTATTTCACTAGAGTTATGGATCCTTTTTTTTCTTTGCCGCCTTGTGTCTTTATGATGTAATAGTAAACGGGGTTTACGCTTTTAAAATCAATGGGGCTTTCGGGCCAATTGTTTAAATAATTGTTGGAGCTAAATACAACCTCGCCGGTGGCACTCATTATCATTACCTCCGTGTTGCTGCCAGCGCTGTACTCTTGTGGGATTACCCAAGTATCGTTTATTCCGTCACTATTGGGGCTAATCAAATTGGGAATGTCGACAACATTGGAATCTACGACCGAGTTTACGTCGAAAAGAATTTCGTCCACAAGGACACATCCTGAATTTTGGGTAATTGCAACTTTGTAATTTCCTTCACTGGTCACGCCATAAGTATTTCCTTGGATACCTGAAATTAGGATATCGTTTTTATACCATGCAAAAGTGGGATTCACGGCATTTGTGGTTACAACAACGTTCTTTGTTTCTCCATCTATAATAACACTGGTTTCGGAGATATTTATGGAACTTGTAATTTCAAAATCTTTCAAATCAATAGAATAGGTATTGTTACACCCTCCAAAATCAATGACCACGGAATATAACCCTGGTTGATTTGTCATATAAGTTATGCCGGTTGCTCCATTTATTTTGACGTTGTCTTTATACCATTGGTGCGAATTTCCGGCCGCTGAACTAAGTGTTGTAAGATTCCCTCCTGAACAAAAAGGGTTTCCCAAACTGGAGGATATGGCTCCCGATGTTCCTCCGGCAACTTGAGAAACCGTTACGATATTGGAACGAGAATTAGAATCGGTACAAGAAGCATAATCAATGGCGACATAATAGGTGCCTGCCGTGTTTACTGATAATGTTGGCCCAGTTTGTCCGGCAATAACAGACGTTCCATTGTACCATTTGTACTTTATGTTCGGATAATTTGCCGGCGAGGAGTTTTGTATGTTTGGCGTTGGGTTGTCTATTGATAAAGTAACATTTCCGCCCGTGCAAATAGTGGCGGTTGATAGTCTGTTGTTAATATAATAAACGTCTTCAAATGGCTTGAAATATGCCGGAAAGGAGGACAAAGTGCCGCTCGTGTTATTGGGGTCTTTTATGGAAAAATTACCACTTGCGAATCCCGTGGAACTTTTGACTCTCAACTTGTAATTTTCCGATCCAACTAAATTTGTGGGCACTGCAAATGTTATCGTTTTTTGGCTAGTCGTTACATCGGTTACGGACAAGGTTGTCGTACTAACGGGATTGGTGAAACTTCCTAAATTATCTGAAAGCTGGACTTCAAAAGTAGTGGATGCCGGAAAACCTCCATAATTGAATGTGGCATCAAATTGATTAAAACTACCCGCACAAATTTTACTGAAAACTAACGTTTGAGGAGCGATGGTTTGACTATGAATTGTTGTGGTTAAAGACAAAACCAAATACAAAAAACAATAAAAATATTTATTTACAATGGAAATCTTCATCAACTAAAATAGTTACTTAGCCGCAATTTAAATAAATATTTTTTTTATAAAAATTACGGCTCAATTATTACAAAAACGTTCATCTTTCTTTGTTTTTATTTAATCTTCGCTTGAAACTTGTATTCCACCTATACGTAATCTAAAATCTGGCCTTTTTTCATTCATGAAATCAATAAAAGTCACATTGTTCTCGGCTTTGGAATAGACATTGGCAAAAGCGGCATTCCCGTACCAACTTTCTAAATCTTCGTTGTTAGAATTGTCCGCCACAAAAATATTTCCCTTGCATAAATTGAAATACATATGTTCCAATTTTATTTTCTTTAGATTTTCATCATTAATATAGATTGCTCTATCCAACAAGATTGCTGGATTAAAACCAGAGATTACACTTTTCTTGAAATCGATCGAAGCATTTTCGGCAATGTAAACGCCCTCTTTAATTAGGCCTGATTCTGTATCGGCTTTGACATTTTCGCTGTTGTTGACCAATGTTAAATTTCTTGCCGTAACAAAAGTTTGCTTTTTGGTAAAATCAACTTCTTCTTTTTTATTATAGGAAAGCACATTCAAACAACGAGAACCCGCGCTGTTTGTCAAATAAGAAGAACGAATGGCCAATGAATTTTCGATATAGCATTGTGTGCCATAATTAAATTTAAAATCGTCGCTGCTTGATTTAAAAGAAATCATCTTGTTCAATTTGACATCTCCTCCCAGTATTTCATAAGAATCGCCGGCACATTGACTCACCATTACATTCTCAAATATGGTTTTGTTGCCCACTCCTGCCAATAACAAGGCATTAAAATTATCGCCACCTTTTACTTTTGCTCCTGCAAATTCTATTCTCACAAATCTTAAAATTCCAGAATTACCGGCTAGATTATTCCCTCCATAAGCTGATAAAATAGCATCTGTATCAAAATTTACCGAAGAAATATTCCCAAATTTATTGGTCGGCCCTTCGCCAAGAATAATTATCCCTCCCCAGTCACCCGATTTTCTAACGGCTTTGTTGGAAGTAAAAACGATCGGGTCAGTTTCGATGCCATCCGCAACTATTGAAGCTCCTTTGGTAATAATAAGAGAAGCTTTAGACTCATAATCTCCCATTATCACTGTCCCGGGTTCAATTGTCAAAGTGGCATTGTTTGTTACATAAACATTGCCTTGCAATAGATATACATTTTTTTTATACAACTTGGTGTTTACAATAATGTTACCAGTCAAAATCTGGTTTACCTCATCATAAACAACTTTATTGGGCTTAAATTCAGTCCAATTGTTTAACCAGCTGTTGAATCCCGTGATTCCTTTTTCTTGTTGTGCATTGATATCACAAACTACCAAAAGAAATAAAGCTACTATTAGTATTGATTTTTTCATAACTTAAAAATTATAATTTTTCAGCATTTATTCTCCAATTTTTCAACCTTAAAAAAATGATATTTTAAACGAATTACATATCGTCAAATTCGTGCAATGATTTCAAGATGTTTTCATAAAACAGAATCGCTTTTATCAAATCGTCCTTGTCGGCATAAGGCAAAATCTTTTTCTGGTAATCACTCGTTATTTCGAGATAATTTTTAGTGTTTTCTTCCTGCGATTCATAGGCTTTTCTGTAATCGGAAGTATACGGAATTCCAAAATCAATCATGGTAATGCCGGGTTTTGTGGCTAAAGCAATATATGGCAATGTTTTGGCAAGAACTCCTACGCGTTCAACGCACAAATCCAACAAGATGCCTTTTGGCAGTTCGGACAATTCTTTCTTATCATAATATTTTTTTATGATTGCCGTCCTGCTAATAATACTTTGGGGTGCATTTCTACTTTGAGAAAAAGCTGCTGCGGATCCTAATAAAAGGATAATACAGGTAATGGTAATTCTAGATTTCATGGGTTAAGCTTTAATTGGATAAACAAACTTACAAAACAAAATTTAATTTACAATTAATATTATACTTTTGTATGTTAAAAATATTACAAATCATATAAAAAATCACTAAATATCGAATATTTACGCATTTAATCCGAGCTTTTGAGGGCGAAAGAAAATGATTTAATAAGATTAATAAGCCTAATTAAAATGTGTTAAAAAAATGATGCTCTCATTTTAACATAGTGAAATGATTTAAACTTATTTGAAAAACAAAAAAAGGGGGTGATGAAATTTGTGTTGCTAAACATAATTATTTCAAAATCAACTTTTAGTACAATCTACCTGACAAAGGTATAATAAAATTAAGTTTTTAACCCTAAGGAACCTAAATTTTATTACTGGTTTTAAGAGAAAAACAATTTTGTTTTTTAAAACTAACAAAAATTCGGATTAATATTAGTATTGGACAGTCAAATAATTAAAAGTGTAATTGTTCCTTATCTACCGTTGACAAATAGAGGTTTTCAAGCAACAGTCCTTTGGAAGAAATAGTAAATCCAATTCTATATAAGCTAAAAAAAAGGAGTTCAAGGGTATCGACTTTCCGTAAAATCTTCATTTTATCAAAATCAATTGACTTGGCAATCGTTTTTGGTATCAGCATCGTAAATGGTGTACGACAGATATTTAGAAGAAAAGTTGGGTAAGTATTTTAGAAAAGAATAAATCAAAATTAGAC
Organism: Flavobacterium limnophilum; assembly: GCF_027111315.2. Classification (GTDB taxonomy): domain Bacteria; phylum Bacteroidota; class Bacteroidia; order Flavobacteriales; family Flavobacteriaceae; genus Flavobacterium; species Flavobacterium limnophilum. The sequence goes on from NZ_CP114289.2 coordinate 3,772,067, forward strand.
CTTTCGAGCGTCGATTTGATGCAAGCCATACAGCAGCAATCAAGATGGCCAAGATGTAAGGCGTCAAGACAGAACGAAACGCAAAAAAATTAACATTTTATTTGAATGATAGACAAAGTTTTCCATTAGCAATTTCAAACCCTGTGGCGGTAACCATAACGATCTTTATACTATTGAGATTCAGTTTAAATTAGTAACGGATACATTAGAACAAGCAAATATACTCGTTGATGTTTTTTTTAAATGCTGATGCAGGTTTCGATTCTAAAGTGTTTAGGTTGAATTGTAAGAAAAAAGTCTTTTTTGTTGCAAAAAAATGCCGATTGAGAGGAATATTTTAACCTATTACTTTCTAATGTGCGATATAAAATGGAAACAACAAATGCGTGGAGGGATAACTTCAGATCGTTGCTCAATAGATTTGACACAACGACAGTAACTGTTTGGACCTTGAATATCTAGCTTTCATCATGCTCACACAAAAATTCAACAAAATAAAAGTTTCAACAACTTCAAAATTTAAAAATTTTTTACCTCCAATGCCTTACAATTCCTAAAAATTAAAAACATCAAAAAAGAGAACCCTTAATCCGATAGACCCGAATTTATTCAAGTGGTGGTTTTCTAAAATTGAAAATCCTCCATTTCTTAAAACTTTGCAATCTAAATTTCGAGACTAGTCCATTTTCTTTTATATTTGCCTTATGCAGTTTTCAGAAATTTTAGGGCAGGATCACATCAAAAATCATTTGACACGAAGTGCCGATTTAGGAAGGATTCCCCACGCACAGTTGTTCGTGGGACCAGAAGGATGCGGCACTTTGCCAATGGCAATAGCTTATGCCCAATACATTTTGTGCAACAACCAGAACGGGGAAAACTCGGGTGCCAATGAAAGTTGCAATCTTAAATTCCAAAAAATTTCGCATCCCGATTTGCATTTCGTCTATCCAACGGTAAGCACCGAAGACGTGAAAACAAAACCCAAAAGCATTGATTTCATTGGGGATTGGAGACAATTTGTTGCCCAAAATCCCTACGGAGGCCTGTTCGATTGGTATTCCGTTTTAGGAGTTCAAAACAAACAAGGCGAAATCCGCGTGGATGATGCCCAGGAAATCCTGAAATCACTTTCGTTAAAATCCTATGAAGGAGGTTATAAAATCATGATTGTTTGGATGGCCGACAAAATGAATACCGCCGCTTCCAACAAGTTATTGAAACTACTCGAAGAACCACCGGAAAAAACCATTTTCCTCCTCATTTCCGAAAATGAGGAAGACATTATTCAAACTATACGTTCTCGTTGTCAAGTCTTGCATTTCATTGGATTAAGCGAAAAAGTCATTTCCGACGCCTTGATTTCCACCGAAAATATCGACCCAAAACTGGCCACGAAAATAGCCCATCAAGCACAAGGCAATTACAACAAAGCCCTGCACTTGCTCAAAGACGACAACGACGAATTCCCGTTCGAACAATGGTTCGTGGTTTGGGTTCGTGCAGCTTTCAAAGCCAAAGGAAATGCGGCCGTAATCGCCGATTTGATTCAATGGAGCGAACAAATTGCCGCTTTGGGAAGAGAAACCCAAAAGAAATTCCTGCAATATTGCATCGATATTTTCCGCCAAGCCTTGCTGCACAATTATGAAACGCCAAGTTTGGTTTACATCGAACCTACAATCGAGAATTTCACGATAGCCAAATTTGCGCCTTTTGTCAACGGCAACAACATCAACGAAATATTCCAGGAATTGTCTGATGCCATTTACCATATCGAGCGCAACGGAAACGCCAAAATTATCCTGACCGATTTATCCATCAAACTCACCCGTTTAATACACAAAAAATAAGTGCATGAATAACATTGCTTCCATTTTGATATTACTTTTTTTGGCCCTTACTTTCATACATTCGGCTTATGAAAAACTCTTTGATTGGCAAGAAAATGTCGATTTTTTAAAGGAACATTTTGCCAAAACCCGACTCAAAAATTGGGTCAATTTGGCACTGGTTTATCTTGTGATTTTAGAACTGGTTTCAGGAATTTTGAGCATCGTGGGCAGTATTGAACTCCTAGTAAATAACGGCAGAACTTTTGGCCTCTATGGCGCCATTTTTTCCTGTATTACGCTACTGATGATGCTCTTCGGACAACGATTGGTCAAAGATTATGACGGTGCCAGAACCATCGTTATTTACTTTATTCCTGCCGTGATGGCGGTGTATTGGTTGAATTAAAAAAATCAATTTCAATAATAGTGGCAAAAAAAACTATGGGTCGCTAGTTTGTCATTCCGTAGGAATCTCAACAAACTCAAGCAACTATCTGAGATTCCTGCGGAATGACAAAAAATAAGAATAAAAACTTTGCGACTTTGTGTCTTCGTGGCAAAACCCTTTACACTGATATATTATGAATCCAAAACATCCATCCGAATCCTTGACCATATTGACTGATTTGGTTTTGCCAAGCGAAACCAATGCCTTGAACAATCTTTTTGGCGGCGAATTATTGGCCCGAATGGATCGTGCGGCCAGCATTTCGGCAGGAAGACATTCCCGAAAAATTGCCGTGACCGTTTCGGTAAACCACGTGGCTTTCAACAAGGCTATTCCCCTGGGAAGCGTTGTTATCATTGAGGCAAAAGTGTCCAGGGCGTTCAAGACTTCAATGGAAATCTACCTTGACGTTTGGATCGAAGACCGTGAATCGGGCCAAAGAACCAAATCGAACGAAGCCATTTATACTTTCGTGGCGGTAGATGAATCCGGAAAACCCGTTGAAGTACCGCATATTATTCCCGTTAGCAAACTCGAAAAACACCGTTATGATGATGCCTTGAGAAGAAAACAATTGAGTTTGGTCTTGGCTGGAAAATTGAATCCTCACGATGCCACGGAATTGAAGGCGTTGTTTGTATAGAACAAACCATTTTTACGACTTTCTAAAAATTCGAGAAAAATTAACAAAAACACATCCTTTATTGTTCCATAATTAGTTAACTTTGCTTGATGGAAAAAATTAGACAAATTCATTTTTACAAGAACCACTTCGAGGATTTCTTTGAAAAACAAACCGAAAAAGTGAAAGATAAAATTGATGAAGTCCTTTTTTAATAACTGTAATTGAAAGAGTTCCCAGAAAATTCCTGAAACACATAGAGGGGACCAATGGTCTTTATGAAGTTAGAGTAGAATTTGGCAGCAATATTTATAGAATATTTTGCTGTTTTGACGACGGACGCTTGGTGGTATTGTTTAACGGTTTTCAAAAGAAAACACAAAAGACACCAAAATCTGAAATTGACAAAGCAGAAAAATTAAAAAACGAGTATTTTAATGAAAAATAAAATGGAAACAAAGATAAAAAACACCACAACATTCGAAGAACATTTGGACAAGCGTTATGGAGAAGTAGGCTCTATAAAACGTGCCGAATTTGAAATTAAAGCAAAAGCATTTTCAATTGGCGAAATGATTAAAGAAGAAAGGCTTCTCGCCCATTTAACTCAAGAACAACTTGCTGAAAAAACAGGAACTAAAAAAAGTTTCATCTCTAGAATTGAAAACGGACATAGCGATATACAACTTTCAACATTGTATAAACTTTTAGAAATTGGTCTTGGAAAAAAAGTGACTTTTTCTCTTAAATAAACATAGTTTAGAACAATTGAGTTCGCTCTTGGCTGGAAAAATAAAACCTGAAGAGGCTACGGAATTGAAGGCATTGTTTGTGTAGTGTCACTAAATTGAAATAGAATCTAACTTATTTTATGTATTTTTGATAATACATTTTCACTAAAATGAACCTAATAGAAAGACTAAATAAAGACATCTTAACTTTATGCAAAACGCATAAGGTCAAATCTTTGTATGCTTTTGGGTCTGTTTTAACGGATAAATTTAACGCTGAAAGTGATGTCGATTTAATTGTCGATTTTGAACCCATAGACGTTTTGGAATATGGCGACAATTATTATGATCTTAAATTTTCACTCGAAAATATTCTAAAAAGAAACGTTGATTTATTGGAAGAAAAAGCCATCAAAAACCCCTATTTTAGAAAAACAGTAAATCAAAATAAAAAATTGATTTATGTATAATACCATTAAAACTTGGCTTTATGATATTTTGAGTTCTATAAACGAAATTGAAAGCTATTTTGTTGATACTCCTAAAATTGTTTGAAGTATATCAAAATGATTTAAGAACCAAAAGAGCCATAGAACGAAATATCGAAATTATTGGCGAAGCAATGAGCCGAATTCTTAAAGAAGACAACCACATTCAAATTTCAAATTCCAGAAAAATTGTTGACGTTCGAAATCGAATAATTCACGGTTACGATTCTGTTTCAGATGATGTAATTTGGGGAATTGTGATTAAAAACCTGCCCGTTTTGCAAAAAGAAGTGGAAGACTTGTTAGGAGAATAAAACCCGAAGATGCCATGGAATTGAATGCGTTGTTTGTTTAAAAACCTTCAAATTAAATCACGGTTTAATTTAAAATAGAATCCAACTAATTTTATGTGTTTTTGATAATACATTTATCAAAAATGAACCTAGTTGGTTTAGCTTGGTCAAGAGTATGGATAGAGTATGGATAGAGTATGGATGAAGCATATATATAGTAACTTTATAGTAACTTTATAGTAACTATATAGTAAGTGTATAGTAACCCTGCTATACTGCTTACCCAATAGTAAATAAAAGGAACTGCAAAAAAAATTCTTCGTTTATTGAAATGGTTTCGCTCAATTAAATTAGGAATTCTCGATGTGAATTGGCACAAATTCAACAGCCTAGCGCATCGCAATCCCCTCTACATCAAACACTTTTATTTGTTTCCAATCACGGATGTATACTCTGGTTCACAATCCATGTAAAGGATATCTTCTAAAAATCTAATATAAAATTTCACTGTGTTTTATGCGGAATTGGTCGTTATTAAAATTCAATACATTTAAATTCAGAATAGTGACCAATAACCAATCTTTGCTTTATACTTCAAATAAGTAAACCAACGACCCATGCAAAAATTTAATGAATTAATAAAAACAGCATCTTAATTTGCTTTTCAAGTGTTTGAAATTAGTACTGGGAAAGAAAGTATTGAAATTCAATTCCTTTTTAAAACGCTAAAATATTCCTGTTGTAACTTCCAAAAAAAGAAGTATTTTTACAAAAAGATAAGTACCAAAAATAAATGAAACGCCCAATGCAATTACCATCGAAAACGGCAATATTTTTAGGCGTTCCATCCTCCGATAAAAAACAATTATTATAAACAGATGAAAGAAAAGATGAGTTCAGAAAAAGAAGCCAAATTAAAAGCACTACAACTTACCCTTGATAAACTGGATAAAACCTACGGAAAAGGCACCGTAATGAAAATGGGCGACAAAGCCATTGTGGAAGTGGAAACCATTTCTTCTGGATCTTTGGGAATTGATTTGGCCTTGGGAGTTGGCGGTTATCCTAGAGGAAGAGTGATCGAAATATACGGTCCAGAATCATCTGGAAAAACAACTTTAACTTTGCACGCCATTGCCGAAGCCCAAAAAGCCGGAGGAATCGCTGCTTTTATAGATGCAGAACACGCTTTCGACAGAAATTATGCCGAAAAATTGGGTGTTGACATCGAAAACTTGATCATATCTCAACCGGACAACGGGGAACAAGCTTTGGAAATTGCCGAAAACTTGATTCGTTCTGGCGCGATTGACATTGTCGTAATTGACTCGGTTGCTGCTTTGACTCCAAAAAGTGAAATCGAAGGCGAAATGGGAGATTCCAAAATGGGTCTTCACGCTCGTTTAATGTCCCAAGCCTTGAGAAAATTGACAGGAACCATCAGCAAAACCAACTGTACGGTTTTCTTCATCAACCAGTTGAGAGAGAAAATTGGCGTAATGTTCGGAAATCCAGAAACGACTACGGGTGGAAATGCCTTGAAATTTTACGCATCTGTTCGTTTGGACATTCGTCGTTCCACACAAATCAAGGATGGCGAAAACGTATTGGGTAACAGAACGAAAGTTAAAGTGGTGAAAAACAAAGTAGCCCCGCCTTTCAAAACTGCAGAATTTGACATAATGTACGGCGAAGGAATCTCTAAAACAGGAGAAATTCTGGATTTGGCCGTTGAATTTGAAATCATCAAAAAAGCGGGTTCTTGGTTCAGTTATGGTGAAACAAAATTAGGACAAGGTCGTGATGCTGTCAAATCATTAATCAAGGACAATCCTGAATTGGCCGACGAATTGGAAGAAAAAATCAAGGCCAAGATCAAGGAAAATAATGCTTAATATTTTAAGGAAAATAGTAAATGCCCAAACGGTTCGTTTGGGCATTTTTTTTAGAATGAAAAACAAAAAATTGTTATTATACGCAACCTTTTTCAAACAACGCACTCTATACTAAAAAAGCTCTTGTTGAGTAAAAAATTTAGTAACCCTTAAATCAAAAAAAATGAAAAAAATCGTATTATTTGTAATTCTAATTACCTCTTTTTTAGGTTGTAGTCTTGATAATGACAATCCGACTTATACTTATGAAGTTCTTCCTGTTGATAGCTATGTTGTGCCTGCTAGTTTTACTTTAGGAAAAACCTATGAAATAAAATTGAAGTACCAAAAACCTAGTTCCTGTCATATTTATCAAGGAATTTATTATGACAAAGACTTAAACACCAGAACAATTGCCATTCAAACTGCCGTACAAAACAATCAGGTTTGTACAGCAGATGTTCCTCCTATCTCAGAAGTTTCATTTAACTTTATAGTCAACAATACTGGCTCCTATATCTTTAAATTTTACAAAGGTAAAGATGCTAAAGGAGAAAATATTTTTGAAGAAGTCGAGATTCCTGTAGTTGAGTAAAACAAAAAATCTGTGGTATTAGAAAAGCTAATTAGCGAATGTCAAAAAAACCAACCCAAAGCTCAAGAACAATTGTATCGATTGTTTGAAAAAAAGTTTTTTGGGTTGTGCTTGAAATATTCCTCTAGTTATGCTGATGCCCAAGACAATTTTCAAGAAGGATTCTTGATTATATTTCGAAAAATAAATCAATACAGCGGAAAAGGCTCTTTTGAAGGCTGGGCAAAAAGAATACTGATCAATAACGCACTCCAAAAATACAAAGGAGTGCGTTTTATGGAAGTATTAACCGATAATATCCCTGATGTTGATATAGAAATTGATGAAGAAGAACTATCGCTAGACTATTTAATGCAAATTATTCAGGAACTCCCCGATCAGTACCGAATTGTTTTTAGTTTGTATGTCTTGGATGATTATTCGCATCAAGAAATTAGCGAAATGCTCTCCATTTCTACTGGTACCACTAAATCGAATTTGCACAGGGCAAGGCTACTCTTGAAGGAAAAAATTGAAAAAAAAACAGTGACGAATCTAAAAAAATCGGCAAAATGAAAGAGAAAAAAAATATAGACCGATTATTTCAAGAAAAATTAAGGGACTTTGAAGCGACTCCAGACAATCAAGTTTGGCTCAATATCGAAGCGGAATTAAAAAAGGATAAAAAACGCAGAGTAATTCCGTTATGGTTAAGATACTCGGGAATAGCTGCCGCATTTTTACTTGGTTTATTCATTTTGAACACCAATCAAACTTTTTATCCAAAAACAGAAAACCGTATTGTTTTAGACTCTAAAATTTTGAAAGATTCATCTAATAAAAAGCCTATTTATCCCAAAAACAATTCAAAAAAAAACCAAATTGTTAGCAATTCTAAAGACAAGTACAAAAAAGAAATAATTAATAATAGTTTTTCAAAATCCATTACAAAAGATGAAAAAAACATTAACCCTTATGGCTCCTCAAAAGTCCTTGTTTACCAGAAAAAGAATCCTAATAATGCTGAAGTTTTTCTACCAAAAAGTAATTTGTCGTTAAATCAATCGGTAACAAATGAAAACAATAAAAATCACTCATTAAATGCGGAGAAAAACGGCGTTGTAAATTCAAATGCTTTAGCGAACGCACCAAATCAAACCACAGAAAAAAAGGATTTCAAAGAGGAAAAAGATTCTAAAAAGTCATTATCTATTGATCCAAAATCGCCAAACGAACTAGAAGAGATTTTAAAAGCCAAATCAGATCAAAAAAAGGCTGTGGCATCCAATTCTAAAAACAAATGGCAAATCGCTCCCAACGTTGCCCCAGTGTACCTGAATGCCAATTCAGGCGGCTCCCCTATTGATGAACAACTATCCGATTATGAAAAAGAATCAGAGAACAACGTTAGTTTTGGTCTAGGCATACGATACGCCGTCAGCAATAAAATAGCGATTAGAACTGGAGTCAATAAAGTAGTTTTAAGCTACAACAACAGTAACGTGTTGTATTCCACAGGATTGACGGCCAACAACTTGAAAAATATCCAATATCCTTCAGACAATGTGGTTAAACTTGTAAATCAAGCCAATTACAGTTCATCACCAACATTTGAAAAAGAGATTCAAAAGACAAATACGGGCACTTTAAACCAAAAAATGGGCTATTATGAACTGCCGATGGAAGTTTCTTATGCCGTTTTAGACAAAAAATTTGGAATAAATCTAATTGGAGGATTCAGCACTTTGTTCCTGAATGAGAACACAATTTCATTGGTATCGCCCCAATCAAACATTGAACTTGGCGAAGCAAAAAACTTGAGTCAAGTCCATTTTAGCACCAATGTAGGTTTAGGATTCAAATACCAGATTCTAAAATCTTTCCAAATTAATGTGGAGCCAATGGTTAAATACCAATTGAACACCTTTTCAAATAACTCGGGTGACTTTAAACCGCTATTTATCGGATTGTATTCTGGTGTCAGTTATGGCTTTTAATTGGGATCTAAACCTGATTTACCGTTTATCGAAATGATTATTTAGCTACTTTTTCTTTTGAAACTCTACTAATTGTTGGTGGATTATTTTCCAGCATTGCTCTTTAAGACTGTTTTTGTCTGCCATTACTTTTCCTTCCGTTTCGATAAAAGAATGCACTTTTACCCTCATCAAACCGGGACTTCCACTATGAAAAGTAAAGGAAAAACGTTCTTTATTGTCTCCAAAAGTCATTGGAACAATAGGCAATTGGTGATCAATGGCCAATCGGAAGGCACCATCCTTGAAATGATCTAAAAGTATCGATTCGTCATCAGGAACGCCCCCTTCGGGAAAAATACAAATGCTGAGCCCTTGATTGATTCTTTTTTGGGCATGTTCAAAAACACTATGCTTACTTCTGGAACTGGATCTATCCACCAAAATACAAGTGCGTTTGTAGAAAAATCCAAACAAGGGAATTTTGACCAACTCTTTTTTACCAACAAAAACAAAGGGTTTGGGTATCGTGACCAGCATCAACATTATGTCAATCATCGAAGTGTGATTGGCGATAAGCATATAGCTTTTGTCTTTGTCTAATTCCTGTTCCTTTTCGATTTTATAGTAAAATCCCATCCCGAAAAGAATGAATTTTGCCCAAATTCTCGCCATTTTAAAGAAATAAGGATAGCCGCTTTCGGTCAAAATAGACAACACCAAAAAGGGAAGCATAACCAAAATTGGAATGGTCATCAAAACGTAAAACCAAACCCGCCAAAGCCACCAAAAAATAATTTTTATTCCTCTCATAGTTTTCAAAAGTAAGTAAAACTATGCTATTATTTATAAAAGCATTAAATTTGGAAACTTTTAAGAAATTAAAACAATAATCTTTCTAACCTTCGCGGTCAATAAAATTTATAATGGCAAAAATACTCACCGGCGTTCAAAGCACAGGAACACCACATTTAGGAAACTTACTTGGCGCAATCATTCCCGCAATCGAATTATCCAATAACCCGGCAAACGAATCCTTTCTTTTCATTGCCGATTTGCATTCGATAACCCAAATAAAAGACGGAAAAACATTAAGAGAAAACACCTATAGCACAGCAGCAGCTTGGCTTGCCTGTGGTTTGGATGTGAACAAAGTAGTTTTTTACCGCCAGTCCGATGTGCCACAAACAGCCGAATTGTCTTGGTATTTGAGTTGTTTTTTCCCTTTCCAAAGATTGACATTGGCCCATTCGTTCAAAGACAAAGCCGATAGACTCGAAGACGTCAACGCAGGGTTATTTTCGTATCCAATGCTAATGGCTGCCGATATTTTGCTGTATGATGCGCAATTTGTTCCCGTTGGAAAAGACCAATTGCAACATTTGGAAATCACGCGCGACGTGGCTTCTCGTTTCAATCATCAAATGGGGGAAACCTTCGTGCTTCCCGAAGCCAAAATTCAAGAAGACAGTATGTTGATTCCCGGAACCAATGGCGGGAAAATGAGTAAATCGGCCAATAATATTATCAATATTTTCTTGAACGACAAAGCCTTGCGCAAACAAATAATGAGCATCGAAACCGACAGCACGCCACTCGAAGCTCCCAAAAATACAGATACTTGCAATTGTTTTGCGATCTATTCTTTGTTAGCCAATGAAGAGCAATTGGCACAAATGAGAGTCAATTATTTGGGTGGAAATTACGGTTACGGTCACGCCAAACAAGCCTTGTTTGAACTGATTGTAGAAAAATTCAAAACCGAAAGAGAGAAATACAATTACTACATCAACAACCTCGAAGAAGTGGATGCTTTATTGAAAATTGGTGCCGAAAAAGCAGGAGTTGTTGCCAGTGGGGTTTTGGCCAGGGTAAGAGAAAAATTGGGGTTTGAGTAAATCGACAGAAAAGTTATCAGTCTCATTCTAAATACGATAAAAAAGCATAAATTTGCAAGATGTTATCCAAAAGACAAATAAACACCATTATCAAGGTTTTAAAACCTTATAATCCAAAAAGAATTGGGTTGTTTGGCTCTGTGGCAAGAAGTGAGGAAACAGCTTCTAGTGATATTGACATCTTATACAATTTCGATTCACCGGTGACTTTATTCAACCTTGTTGAAATTCAAGATAAACTCCAAAAAATTTTAAAAAAAGAGGTAGACTTAGTTTCAGAAAATGCAATACATCCTAAATTGAAAGATTATATTTTTAATGATTTGAAAGTAATCTATGAAAATTAACAAAAACATTTTCAGATTAGAGCACATTTTGGAATCAATTGAAAAAATTCAATATATAGTTAAAGATTTAGACTATGGGGATTATTTGGAAGATTGGATAAAACAAGATGCAATCGTCAGAAATTTTGAAATTATTGGAGAAGCAATTGCCAATTTAGATGATGAAATAAAAGTTAAAAACCCAGATGTTGAATGGAAATTGGCAAAAGATATGCGCAACTTTCTAGTTCACGAATATTTCAAAGTAGATTTCAAAGCCGTTTGGGACACCATAAATATTCATTTACCAAAGCTAAAAGATCAAATCATAAAGACTCTCGAAGAGACTAAAAACCTTGACTCATAGCATTTTTTATATAGCCTCAAACAATTTCCCCGGCAAGGGTCGAATCACTCCCTTCAGCTCCATATTCAGGAGCATTCCCGAGATTTTATAAATGGGGAAATCACATCGCAAAGCAATGATATCCATCAATTCCTTTCCGTTTTTTAGGAGATAATCGTATACTTTTTGCTCATCGTTTTCGAGAGTCACAAAGAGTTGTTTTTGAACGGGTTTTGCTTTGCTCTCGATATCCCAATTCAAGATATAAATCAAATCAGCGGCACTGGTAAGCAGGTTTGCTTTTTGGGTTTTAATCAGATTGTTGCAGCCTTGACTGTATTTATCGGTTGTTCTTCCTGGAACTGCAAAAACATCACGGTTGTAATCATTGGCAATATTGGCCGTAATCAAGGAACCTCCCCTATCGGCAGATTCGATGACAATCGTGGCTTCGGAAATCCCCGCCACAATCCGGTTTCTTCGAACAAAATTCTCCTTTTCGGGATTGGACGAACTCCAAAATTCGGTCATAAAACCACCGTTTTGCTCTACTTTGGCCACATATTTCTTGTGAGTTTTGGGGTAAATTTGGTTTAAACCGTGCGCCACGACACCAATCGTTTGCAAGTCGTGTTCCATCGCCAATTGATGGGCAAAAATATCGACGCCATAAGCAAAACCACTTATGATTACAGGATCAAGCGGCGCCAAATCTTCAATCAATTTTCGGCAAAATTCCATTCCGTAGGACGTGATTTGTCGCGTTCCCACAATACTGATGGTTTTCTTGTTTTTCAAGTCGATATTTCCCGAGGTAAACAATACAACAGGTCCGTCGATGCAATGTTTTAATCGATCTGGATAATTCTCGTCCTGAAAATAAACCACATTGATTTCATTTGATTTGATGAATTGAAGTTCTTGTTCCGCTTTTTCGAAAACGGATTTGTCTTTCAATTTTTGGATTAAAACAGAACCAATTCCATCAATGGAAGCGATTTTGGAAGCTTTGGTTTTAAAAACTTCTTCGGCATTTCCGCAATGCGTAATTAGTTTTTTGGCCATAATGTCGCCCACGCCTTCTACTTGTTGCAATGCCAATAAATGAAATAATTCTTGATCTGTCATACTAATCGTTTGAGGCTGAAATGTATAAAATTTTAGTCGGATTGTTAATAAAAATTGTGAATAAAATTTTGATAACTATTTTCAATGTATAACTTTGTATGTATGAACATCGAACTATATATCTCGCAACTTTTGTATCGTTACCAATGTGTAACCGTTCCAGGTTTTGGAGCTTTTTTGACCGAAATCCAGTCGGCTCAATTAATTGAAAGCACTCATTCTTTTTTTCCTCCAAAGAAAATGATTTCTTTCAATGCCCATCTAAAAAACAACGATGGATTGTTGGCCAATCACATCGCACAAGCCGAAAAAACGTCTTATGAATATGCCGTTAGCGCGATTCAATACGAAGTTCACAATTGGAAAAAAGCATTGCAGGAAAACGGATTGTTTTCCATCAAAAACGTGGGGAATTTTTCGCTTAACGCCGACGAAAATTTGATTTTCACGCCTTACGACCAAACCAATTATTTGGCTAATTCTTTTGGTTTGAGTGCTTTCGTTTCGCCAGTTGTAAAAAGAGAACTATTCGAACAAAAAATCGAAGCTCTCGAAGAAAATATTGAAGAAAATGAAGTAATAGAATTCATTCCTGAAAGAAGAAGAACAAGTGCTTATTTAAAATATGCAGCTGTTTTTGTTCTTGGATTAGGTTTGACTGGAGCTATTGGTTATCCAATTTACCAACAACAAATTGCCAATGAAACGGTTATTGTAGAACAATCGGTTCAAAAACAAGTACAAAACAAAATTCAAGAGGCGACTTTCTTTATTGAAAATCCGATTCCAGCCGTAACTCTTACCGTAAAAACGAAAGAACAAAAAATGTCCTATCACATTATGGCGGGTGCATTTAGAGATGAAGCAAATGCCCAAAAGAAATTCGAACAATTATCCAGTCAAGGCTATAAAGCACGCAGAATTCCTCAAAACAAACACGGATTATTTCCTGTTCTTTACGGAAGTTACGCCACTTTTGCCGAAGCCGAAAAAGCCAAACAGGAAATTATAAAAACCGACAATCCTGATGCTTGGGTGCTAATTGAATCACTATAAAAAACGAAAGCCATTCTTAATTTGAATGGCTTTTTTTGCTTTAATCTATTGCTTTTGAGGAAGACTAATCGGCAAACTATACGAACATCTCACTTTTCTTCCATTTTGTTCGCCAGGATTCCATTTTGGAGAAAACTGTAGCACTCTTACGGCTTCCTTACCTGTTCCATAACCAATATCTCTAAGAACTTTAATATCTGTTAATGAACCATCTTTTTCAACTACAAAAGAAACATAAACCTTGCCCTCCAATCCTAGTTCATCAGGCATTTTATAGTTCTTACCTACAAAAGCATAAAAATTTTGAATCCCTCTAGGAAATTCTGGCTTAACTTCTATTCCTTCAGCATTATAAATAGTATTTTCTTCTTCACTTATTACAGCTTGAATTGAATTAAGAGTGTTTATTGTTAGATCATCATCGTTAAAATTTCCAGTATTAACTTTGACAATGCGTATAGTATCTTTAACTTCAGGACAATAAGTAACTATTACTTTTTTTTTGGTTTGTCCAAAAGAAAATGAAGTAAAAAGTACGAAGAAGAATAAAAATAATTTTTTCATTGTATAAGCTTTAATACCCAACTACTTAGTAATATTTGTTTTACAAATGTATAGATAATTAATTATAAAATATCCAGATTTTTTTTCTTTAATTCAAACTCGTCTTGAACATTCGCAGTTCCTCCCAAGTAAATTTATCGCCATATTTTTCTTTTAAAGGTGAAATCGATTCTTCTTTATAACCATAAAAAGCCTCGGTCAGTTCCTGGATTTTATCCTCGGGCAAAACATCGTTGATGCTTATCGTTTTGGCAATAATCAATTTGGTTAAATGCCCTAGAATGGTTTCTTCAGTGAACTTTCTAATCGCGGCAATTTCTTGGATAGTGTTCTTTTCAAGCCACAATTCATAAGTTTCCTGAATGGTGGATTTCTTGGGTTCTTTCGTTTCTTTTTTCTTTTTGGTGTAGCGTTCCACATCAACTTCGTCTTCAATCAAAGTAACATTGACTTCCTTGAATTGCGCTTGAATGGCTTCCGTTTTATGGCTGATGTATTTTTTAATCGTGTCCGAAGTCAATTTTTCCTTCGAAATCGTTTCGCCCGCCACCACGGTTTCAATCAATAATTTGGCTTTCATTAATCGCAAAACGGCCTTGGTTTGCAGTTCTTCCAAAACCATCAATTCGTCATAAAAAGCTTTGGCTTTCTTGAGGCGTTTGATTTCTTCAACTTTCCAAAGAATTTCAAAAACCAAATCGTCCATCGGCTTAATGAAATAATTGTAGGCCGCCAAGAAACGCACCGAAACGTGGTTCAAATCGACGGTTTCCGCATTGAAAATTTTATTCAATTGTACGATGAACTTTTGGGATGGATCCAAAAGTCTGTTTATGGCTTCCAATTGTTTTACAGCCCAACTTGCTTGTTTGGATTTGGCCGAACTTTCCGAATTATCCGAATAACTGAACTTGTGATTGCGCCATTCTTGTGCCAATTCTGCCCAATCGAAACTGGTTGTCAAATAGTTATGAATGAAATTTTTGGTTTCGAAATGCAAAGCGTTTTTCAGCAATTCTTCCGAAGCTTTGTTCAGCGAATAATCCATCACGTCCTGATCGTTCGAAATCCCATTCATTCGCAACGGAGAAAGCAAAATTAAGCCGTTTAACGAACGTAAACGCGATAAAGCAACATATGCTTGTCCGGGAAGAAAAACTTGCGAAACATCGAGCGCAGCTTTGTCAAAAGTCAATCCTTGGCTTTTGTGAACGGTAATCGCCCAAGCGAGTTTTATCGGATAATGCACAAAAGTGCCTAAAACCTCCTCTTCTATTTCCTTGGTCAATTCATCGACTTTGTAACGAATGTTTTCCCATTCGTATTTTTCTACTTCAATCGTTAAATTTTCTTCGGGAAAATGAACCAAAATTTCATCCTTAGAAAGTGATTTAATGATTCCCATTTTGCCGTTGAAATATTTTTTGTCGAAAGACAAATCATTTTTTACGAACATCACCTGTGCTCCTACTTTTAATTTTAATTCTTCATCAACGGGATATATTTTATCTGGAAAATCGCCCACAATCGACGGTTTGTAAACAACCAACTTTCCTTCCAAATCTTCCAAGGCTTGGGCATTCATCGCATCGGCTTTGGCGTTGTGGGTTGTCAAAGTGATGTAGCCTTTGTTGGCCTTCAGATCAAAATTTGGATTCACATATTTGTTCAAATTTTGAATATCTTCTTGTGAAATTTGATTGTTTCTCAAATTATTCAAAATCGAAATAAAAACCTCATCTCTTTGACGAAAAATTTTATCTAATTCAATATACAAAGGCGGGTTTTGCTGGATTACGTGCGAATGGAAAAAGAATTTTCCTTTGTAATACGTTCGCAATGTGCGCCATTCTTCATCCCGAATTACGGGTGGCAATTGCAATAAATCGCCAATATACAAAACTTGAACACCTCCAAAAGGTGTACTTTTTTTACGAACGGTTTGCATCATAAAATCCATCGCGTCCAACAAATCGGCACGAAGCATACTCACTTCGTCAATGATGAGCAATTCCATATTTCGAATGACCGATTTCTTTAAACCACTCATTTTGAAATGCCTGCGCAAAGTGGCTTTGGTTTCAAACTTGGTGTTTTCGGAAAAATGGGGCGACGAATTGTCGGGAATAAATCCGCCGAAAGGCAACTGAAACATCGAGTGAATCGTCACTCCTCCCGCATTTAATGCCGCAATCCCTGTAGGTGCAACGACAACCGTATTTTTGTGTGTGGTTTGAATAATTTCACGCAACAGTGTCGTTTTTCCTGTTCCGGCTTTTCCCGTAAGGAAAACGGAACGATGGGTTTGATTGATAAATCTCAGGGTATAAATGGCGGCTTCGGAAATGGATTGCATAAGGCGTATAATTTGAAAGCTAAAATATTGTTTTTAAAGAGATAAAACAAAAAATGTCACGCAATTGCGTGACATTTAATAGACAATTTTTTGCAAAATTATTTTTTAGCTTCTTCTTTTACAGCAGGAGCTTTGTATTTGTCATTCAATAATTTGATGATTTCTTTGGTAATATCAAATTTATCTTCGGCATATAAAATACTGGCATTAGAGTCGCCTGTTCCATAAATGTAAGCATAGCCTTTTTCTTTGCCATAAGCTTTAATGGTTCTTTTCACGTTAGCCACTAAACTGTCCATCTCAATACCGCCTTCTTGTTGTAATTGTTGGGCTAATGCTTGTTGCGCTTGAGCTAATTGTTGTTCTCTTCTTTGCAATTCAGCTCCTTTTTGTTGTGCCCAAGCTTGTCCATTGGCTTGTGCTTGTGCTTGAAAATTTTGAGCCTCTTGTTTGAATCTATCAATTTCGGCTTGAAGTTGTCTTCCTTTTTCTTGACCTTTCGCTTTATATTTAGCATCAAGATCTTTTGTTGCCATATATTCTTTCATCAATACCGAAGTGTCGACATAAGCGGTTTTTACTTCTTTAACTTCTGCTGCTGGTTTATTGCAAGAAACAATTGTAATTGCAAGCACAATAATTACTACTATTTTTTTCATTTTGGTGTTTTTCTAATTTTTTAAGAATTGGTAACAAAAATATAAAAAAATAAGTAGCATTGCGCTAAAGTTAGAAAAATGCTACAACATTTATTATATAAGTATTTACTATTAGAACCATAAAATTTATAAATAATCACTATCAAAAACGGATTTCATAGCTTTCGAATAAACGATTTTATTAAAAATCCGAATCTATTTACTCATTAGAGTCAAAAAAAGCGCTTAAAAGCGCTTAAAATGATTTTTACTTGTTTTTTAGGATGTAAATATGTGAAGAATACTCAAAATCCTTCTTTGCTTTCCAATTTGATTGCAATCCCGTGAAAAAAGCTTTTACAAAATTCATTTTCCCGGATTTGTATTTTTCGGAAAGTAAACTCACATAAAATGAATCAAATTTCATTGGCAAGACTTTTTCCAATTTCATTTCTTCTTTTTCAAAAAGTAATTTTATCGCCTTTTTTGAAAAATGCCAAAAATGAATCGGCACATCAAAAGCTGCCCAAAATTTTCCGTAATGTTTTGCGTCGAAAGATTTGAAATTAGGAACGGCAATAATTAATGTTCCTGTGGGTTTCAACAATCGTTTCAATTCTTTAATCTGTTTGTCTAAATCCGGAACGTGTTCCAAAACGTGCCACATCGAAATCACGTCAAAAGAATGATTTTCCAATTCACTCGTTTCCTCCACAAATAAAACTCCTTTGCTTTTTGCAATAGATTTTGCCCTGTCGCTTGGCTCCACTCCTATTGTTTCCCAACCGTCATTTTTTGCCACCGATAAAAATTCTCCAGTTCCAGTTCCAATATCTAAAATTCTTCCTTTTTGTGGTTGAAGCGAATTGATTAAATTCAATTTATTCTTTAAAGCAATGCTTTTTATGAAATGGTATAATTTTTCAAACAAAGAACGTTTGTTGTCTGTGTGGGAAATATAATCTTCACTTTCGTAATATTTGCCCAAATTATCCAAACTCGGTTGCGGATGCGTAATTAGCATATCCAAAGTTTCGTCATAATACAAATCGAAAGTTTCTTTTGAAACCGAATAATCTTTTACAGTAAGAAAATGTTTTTTGTTTGAAATGTCCATTTTTAAGTTTTCAGTTTACAGTCGCGTTTACAGCTGAACCTCTTTAATATATAATAATTTTTTGTTTTGTTTCACGTGGAACGTTGTCGAAGTTTTCTTTTCTGATTACTGAACACTGCGACTGCGAACTTATTATCTGCCCATATAAATCAACAATACGGAAACATCGCTTGGCGACACTCCGCTTATTCTAGAAGCTTGTGAAATCGTCACGGGGCGAATCTTGCTTAATTTCTGCTTCGCTTCTATAGACATCGATTTGATTTTATTGTAATCGAAATTCTCAGGAATTTTCACGTCTTCTAAACGAGTCAACTTATTGGCGTTATTTCTTTCCTTTTCAATATAGCCAGAATATTTCACTTGAATTTCGGCTTGTTCTAATATTTCCTGATCCAAATTGTTTTCAGCAACATAAGCAGCCACTTTTTCAAATTTGATGATATCTTCCAAATCGATTTGAGGACGAGAGAACACTTTAAACATTTTATCACCTTGCGTAATCAAAGCGGTATCCTTGGATTCCAAAATTGGATTCGCTTCAGCCATCGTAACACTGGTCTCTTTGAAAAAGGCAACCATCTTTTCGGATTCGTTCAATTTGTGCTCCATTCTGCGTAAACGTTTTTCGGAAGCCAAACCTATTTCATAAGACATTGGCGTTAATCTAAAATCGGCATTATCCTGACGCAATAAAGTTCTAAACTCCGCACGAGAAGTAAACATTCGATAGGGTTCTTCCGTTCCTTTCGTAATTAAGTCATCAATTAAAACACCAATATAAGCTTCGTCTCTTTTTAAAGTAAACGGCGCTTTTTCCTGAACTTTCAATGCCGCATTAATTCCGGCCATCAACCCTTGGGAAGCTGCTTCTTCATATCCAGTTGTTCCATTTATTTGTCCGGCAAAATATAACCCTTCAACTAATTTAGTTTCCAACGTATGTTTCAATTGCGTTGGAGGAAAATAATCATATTCGATGGCATACCCTGGGCGGAAAAATTTCACTTTCTCAAAACCAACAACAGAACTCAAAGCTTTAAATTGAATATCCTCTGGAAGCGATGTCGAAAATCCATTCACATATACCTCACAAGTATTCCATCCTTCAGGCTCCACAAACAATTGATGTCTTTCTTTGTCGGCAAAACGATTAATCTTGTCTTCGATAGATGGACAATATCTTGGGCCTAGCGATTGGATTCTTCCATTGAACATTGGCGAACGATCAAAACCTTCTCTCAAAATATTGTGAACTTCAAGAGAAGTATAAGTCATATGACAAGACCTTTGATGAATCAAAGGCGTAGTAATATCCGAATACGAAAATTTATCTGGCTTGGCATCGCCTTTTTCTTCATTCATTTTAGAATAATCCAAAGAACGCCCATCAACACGAGGAGGCGTTCCTGTTTTCATTCTTCCGGATTGAAATCCTGCATTAACCAAATCTTCGGTAATTCCATAAGCTGCACTCTCGCCTGCTCTCCCTCCACCAAATTGTTTTTCTCCAATATGAATCAAACCATTCAGAAAAGTTCCATTTGTCAGCACCACAGATTTGGATTTAATTTCAACTCCAAGAGCGGTTCTAATTCCATTTATTTTTCCGTTATCAATAATCAACCCTTTGACCATTTCTTGGTAAAAATCAAGATTCGGAGTTCCTTCCAGCATCATTCTCCACTCTTCTGCAAAACGCATTCGATCACTTTGAACCCTTGGAGACCACATTGCAGGCCCTTTGGATTTGTTCAACATCTTGAATTGAATGGCAGTCTTGTCCGAAACAATTCCGGAATAACCGCCAAGTGCATCAATCTCGCGAACGATTTGTCCTTTTGCGATTCCTCCCATTGCAGGATTACAGGACATTTGCGCAATGTTTTGCAAACTCATTGTTACCAATAAAGTTTTCGAACCCAAATTGGCGGCAGCAGCAGCAGCTTCACAACCAGCGTGACCTGCACCAACAACAATTACATCATATTCTTCTAGAAACATTTTTTCTTTGATTTTTGATTTCAAACTTACAGCCCAAAATCATTTTTAATATTGTTCCACGTGAAACAATCAATTTATAATTTCTACTTCATAAAGCAATGTTCCACGTGAAACATTAATCTACAAAATTGAAAACCGAATACTATTGTTCCACGTGAAACATAGCCAGTTTTTCATCTTCTTTACTTCTCATCAAAAGCTCATCTACCTCGGATTTGTCTTTATATCCACAGTAATGCAAAATCCCGTGAACCAGAACTCGTCTTAATTCTTCGTCGAAAGGAACATTGAAATCAAATGCATTATCCTTTACTCTTTCAATAGAAACAAAGATGTCGCCACTAATTTCATTACCCACAGTATAATCAAAACTGATAATATCCGTTAAAGTGTCGTGGCCTAAATGCTCCACATTTATTTGATGCAAATACTCATCGTCGCAAAAGATATAGTTTATATCCCCTTCATTCTTCTTTTCCGACACAATTACATTAGAAATCCAATTAGCAATTGCTTCTTCGTTATCTAAAATAAATTCGGTTTCGTAATTAAAGTCTATCATTTTTTATTGAAATATTCTTGAACTTTTTGATTAAAATTGGAGCGCAAAGGTAAGGATTGTCTATTTAATATTTCTATACTGTTTAAATAATCCAACAAAGCCGATGGCAAGGGTTTAGATTGATTAGAAAACTCCTTTTTATTAGTTTCTGCTTGACGTTTGTTTTCTTGTCCTTGCTGCTGAATTGCCGTGTTTAGTTTTAACAATTCTTGCTTAACATTCAAGATTCTTTGCAGCGTTTCGTTTTTAAAACCTTTGTTCAATAATTGCTTTTCAATTTGTTTCATTTGTTCCAAGGCATTCTGTCCGCTTCCGCCAATTCCTTGTTTGTTCAATTCGTTTTGTAAAGCTTCACGCAATTGCTTTTGCTCTTTATAAATTTCCATTATTGCCTTGGCATCGCCTTCGCCATCTTCCCCGTTTTGTCCTTCTGATCCGGGTTTTTTTCCTTCTTTACCCTTGTCGCCCTCTTTCCCTTCTCCAGGTTTTGGCTCTTTCTTCAATCCTTCTTTCATCTTGTCGGCCAAACCATCCTGCTTTTTAATAATGTCTGGCAATTGCATTCCTTCTCCTTGACCGGGTTTTGGTTTTCCCTGCCCTTCGCCTGACATTGACATTTGCATATTGTTGAGAATGTCACTTAAAAAATCAGCTAATTTATTGGCAGAAGATACCGTGTATTGCTGATGAGAAACTCCTTTTGCAATTTGGGCATCTGCTAAAGTCTCCAAAGATTTGTCTAAATTATAATGAGCGTTCCCAATTTCTTTGGTTATATTTTCTCCAATTTTTGGGTTACGCAAAGACATTGCAAACAAGCTGTCGTCAATGTGTTTGAACTGTAATTTTAAGTCTTGTTGATTTTTCAAAGCTTTATTAAACGCCGGCGAACCTATTTTATATCCTTTGAATTTACCCAACAAATCTTCTTGTGAAAATGAAAAAGCCAAAAGGTTATCCAGAACTTGACGCAACATTGCAATGTCTTCTTCCAGTTGTTCCATTTCGCCACCTTCCATACTTTGTTCCATTTTCTGGGACATTTGTTTCATCTTTTTGGCTGCACTTTTTTGCTTGGGCTTGGCAGAAGATTTTTTATCATTTTGCAATTCATCTGAAGCTTTTTTCAAATCTTCATCGATGCTTTTTTGCTCTTGTTTGTCATTTGGAATATCCAAAGGCTTTTTCAGTTCCTTATTTTCTTTTTCTAATTCTTGTAAATCTTCCTGGATTTTGTCAAATTCTTTGTTGATTTCGTCTTGGTTTTCTTTAGTGTTTTCTTTGTCTTTGTTTGATAAATTATCTTGCTTATCTGAAAGCTTATCCAATTTATCTTTTAATTGTTCTGCCTTTTTTTGAACGTAATATTTCTTGGTCAGCTCAACCAATTGTTCCAAACTCTTCGATTGATTTTTGGCAGTTTGTTTGAACTTATCCATTTTCTCCATCAAGTCTTCTTGTTCAATTTTGTCATTGAGTTCCTTTAATTCATCCAATAATTTTTTATTTTTCTCCAAATCTTTGTCGACGTTTTCTAATCTTTTTTGCAGTTCTTCTTTGAAATCGTCTTTTTTGTCTGTTTTGGTTTTATCCAAATTATCTTTCATTTTCTCGGCAAATTCTTTCATCATTTTATCCTGCTGATTTTGACGCTTAATAA
Source organism: Flavobacterium limnophilum (assembly GCF_027111315.2). Lineage (GTDB taxonomy): Bacteria > Bacteroidota > Bacteroidia > Flavobacteriales > Flavobacteriaceae > Flavobacterium > Flavobacterium limnophilum. The sequence continues at coordinate 3,794,563 of NZ_CP114289.2, forward strand.
AATCATTAATTTTTTGCTGGTCTTTGAATTCAAGATTATCTTTTTCTTTTCCAGATTTTTGCAATTTATCTATCTCGGAAATTTGCTTGTTCTGATTTTTTAATGATTTTTCCAACCCATTAATGCTTTCATTTTGCTGTTGGAATTGCTGATCTTCTTTCTCATCATCCGTAGCAATACGATTGGAGAAAACAGATGATTTCGTGCTTTTGAAATTATGAATCGCATCGTTATCAAAAACCTCAAAATAGTATTCATAAGAAACTCCCTGCTCCACTGGAAGCGAACTTGGGAAAGCAAAAATAAACTGATCGTACAAATTGGACTTCACAGCGATTGTTCCACGTTTAACCAAAGAAAGCTTGTTTTTTGGATAATAAACCACTTGGAGTTTATGCAATCCATTATCGTCCGAAATTTGCCCCAAAACATAGTTTTTGTCAATTTTAAGGCTATCTGGAGCATTGCATACGTTTATGGTTGGAAACTGATCTTTGATTACCGAAATTTGGTAATTTAACTTCTCGTAGTTCTTTATTTTGGCATTAGACGTGAGAATTTGATATTCTGTATTTTGAGCAATAACTTTTGATAAAGTAAAATCATTTTCAGACTTAGAAAAAGGAAAACTAGCAGTCAAATCTCTCCACACCACATTTTGGGTTGCCAAAGTATTGATTCTCCAAGTCACACGAGTTCCTTCGGGAAGAATGGTGTTTCCATTTCCTTTGATAATTTCCTGTTTCTTTTTTAGATAAGAAGGGAAATTCAAAACCATTTCAAAATTAGCAATCGACGGAACAGTCACCACATTCAATTCATAATCCGATGAAGAAACTGCATTCGCCTCCACGTGGAACAAAACGTTGGATAAAGGTTTTTCTATTCGATATTGAAATTCACCTGGTTTGGTTGTTTCCATAAAATAACTTTCGTCTCCAATGAAAATCATCGCATTTTCAGGAACAATTTTTCCTTCGGTTTTAATACGAATGATGAAATCTTTATTTTGTTCTGTTTGCAAATTAGCATTCAACATTACAAATTCAAATGGTGCAGGTGGCAAAAACTGCTCCCGAAAATGTACTACCCTATTCAAACTTTGAGAAATAATTTTACTGTTTCCCGAAACATAAAAGAACGCAAATAACAAAATTGGCAATATCGCCAATGGCAAATATTTTCGATTCGTATTAAAATTAACTGCATTTACAAAAGGAATTGGTTGTAGAGAATTGGCCTTTTGTTCTATCGAAGCCAACAACAATTCCGATTGGTTTTGATCGTTGGATAATTGAAGGAAATTCGTCAATTTGTCATTTACTTCCGTGAAATGATTTCCAATAATTGCTGACGCTTCTTTGTAATCAATTCCTTTTTGGAGTTTGAATAATTTGAAAATGGGAAACAAAATAAATCGGAACAAAAGAAAAAATTCCACACCAATAAAAGTCCAAAACAAAACGGTTCTTCCCATTGGCTTGAGCCAAAGGAAATATTCCACAAAAAGTGTGAACAAGAAATACAGCAATCCCAGTCCGACGAAGAAAATCATTCCCCGAATCAGTTCGTTGGTGTAAAACTTCTTGATGAAAAGTTCCAGCTTTTGATATATGAATTTTGATTGTTCCAAAATTTGCTCATTGATTTTATAACCGCTAAAAGTAACCATTTTTCAATTCTGTTGATGTTAAAAATTGATTAAAGGTAAAATATAGACTAATTGTCCAAAAACTTCCAACTTCTAACTTCTGACTTCCAACTTCTAATTATCTTTGCAAAAAAAAAAACAGAAATGTCAAAGCAAGTTCGAGTGCGTTTTGCACCAAGTCCAACGGGACCTTTACATATTGGCGGAGTGCGTACTGCCCTATTCAATTATTTGTTTGCCAAAAAAAACAACGGCGTTTTCTTTCTTCGAATTGAAGACACGGATCAAAATCGTTTTGTACCCGGTGCCGAAGAATATATTATGGAATCCTTGGAATGGTTGGGAATTGCACCAGATGAAACCATTGGAAAAAATGAAAAATTTGGACCTTACAAACAATCTGAAAGGAAACATTTGTACAAGCAATATGCAGATGAATTAATCAATTCCGGAAATGCATATTATGCTTTTGACACTGCCGAGGCTTTGGATTTCCATCGAAAACAACACGAAGAGCAAGGAAAGACTTTTATTTACAACCATCATAATCGCGAGAAATTAGACACATCTTTGGTGATTTCTGCCGAAGAAACTGCCAAAAGAATTGCTGCAGGTGAAGATTATGTAATCCGTTTTAAAACTCCGGTTGACGAAACTTTGCATCTGCAAGACATCATTCGTGGTGACGTAAAATTTGAAACCAATCTTTTAGACGATAAAGTGTTGTTTAAAAGTGATGGAATGCCAACCTATCATTTGGCGAATATTGTCGATGATCATTTAATGGAAACTACACACGTAATTCGCGGTGAAGAATGGTTGCCATCAATGCCGTTGCACGTTTTGTTATATCGAGCCTTTGGTTGGGAAGCACCGGAATTTGCTCATTTACCATTGATTTTGAAACCTGTCGGAAACGGAAAATTATCCAAACGTGACGGCGATAAATTAGGTTTCCCTGTATTTCCGTTGGAATGGAAAACGGAAGAAGGCATTTCTTCTGGTTACAGAGAGAAAGGATTTTTTCCTGAAACAGTAATCAACTTCCTGGCTCTATTGGGATGGAATGACGGAACCGAACAAGAATTATTTTCTTTGGAAGAATTGGTACAAAAATTTGATTTGAGTAGAGTTCATAAAGCAGGAGCTAAATTCGACCCAGAGAAAAACAAATGGTTCAACCACCAATATTTGATAAAAAAGAATGATGTAGAATTAGCGAAAAGCTTCGCTCCTATCATTGCTGAAAAAGGTATTTCTGTTTCTGAAAATGTATTGGAAAAAATAGTTTCTTTAATAAAAGAACGCGCGAATTTCGTTTCAGAATTTTGGGATTTGAGTGATTTCTTTTTTGTGCCTCCAACATCTTATGACGAGAAAGCAAAGAAAAACTGGAAAGAGGAAACGCCGGCCTTAATGCAAGAATTGATTTCAGTTCTTGGAGAAATAACCGATTTTACTTCTGTAAATATCGAAACCATCGTAAAAGACTGGATGACAAAAAACGAAATTGGAATGGGAAAAGTAATGCAGCCGTTTCGATTGAGTTTGGTTGGCGCTTTGAAAGGCCCACATTTATTTGACATCGTGGAACTCATTGGAAAAGAAGAAACAATTAAGAGAATTGAAAAAGCGATAACTACTATATAAAACTAAAAAGTCCCGATCAAATCGGGACTTTTTTTATAAATAAACAATCAAATTTCCATTCAATATACCTGGATTTCCTTTAAAATTATAACCTAAATTTTGGTTGTTTAAATTTCCAAGCATATTGTTTACACCATATTGATAAGAAACATTCAACCGAACGTGACGAACACCGGCGGTAATTCCTATTACTGGATAAAAATTAAATTGTGAAATAGCCACAATGTCTTTGGCCAACAAAGTTATTCCAGAAATGATATTGTTTTCTTGATCCTGATCCACTTTCAGTTTTCCATTAATTTGAACTAAAGGACCAAACTCCAAACTCAAATGATTTTCGACAATTTTATAACTGAATAGTAAAGATATTTGGGCAGAAGATAATTTATAATTGGTGTCTTCCGATATAAAACCACTTTTTGTTGCAACTGAAAAATTGTTTTCACTGAACTGCATTGCATAAACCATATCCCAATCATTATAGAAATTTCCTCTCATCGAAAGTCCGCCATTCCAACCCGTTCCTGGTTTGGTTTGGAAATTATTGGTATTTAAAGTAAATTGATTAACACCAAAAAAAATACCTATCCTGTTGGAATCCCTGTATTCGTATTGAGCAAAACCAAACATTGAAATTAAAACAAAAACTGCAGTGAAATATAATCTTTTCATAAAACTGAAATTAAATAAAGACAAACCTAAAGTTTTTTTGTAATTTAACACTGATTTTTTAACTTAAATTATACTTTTTATGAACCCAACATTAATTATTATTATTGTATTTGGATTATTTATTTTTCTGTCTTCTTTTTTTACCGTCAAACAACAAACCGCGATCATCATTGAGCGTTTTGGAAAGTTTTTAAGTATCAGACAGTCTGGATTACAACTCAAAATTCCTTTGATTGACAGAATTGCAGGTCGTGTCAATCTTAAAATCCAACAATTGGACGTTATTATCGAAACCAAGACTAAAGATAACGTATTTGTAAAACTTAAAGTATCAGTCCAATTTATGGTGGTAAAAGAAACCGTTTATGATGCTTTCTACAAACTGGAATATCCACACGACCAAATCACTTCTTATGTATTTGACGTAGTTCGTGCCGAAGTTCCAAAACTAAAATTGGACGATGTTTTCGAAAGAAAAGACGATATTGCGATTGCCGTAAAAAGAGAGTTGAACGAAGCAATGACCACTTATGGTTACACAATTATCAACACATTGGTCACCGATATTGATCCAGATATTCAGGTGAAAAATGCCATGAATAGAATCAATGCTGCCGACAGGGAAAAAACCGTTGCTGAATTTGAAGCAGAAGCCTCAAGAATTAGAATCGTGGCCAAAGCCAAAGCAGAAGCGGAAAGCAAACGTTTACAAGGACAAGGAATAGCTGACCAAAGACGCGAAATTGCTCGTGGATTGGTCGAAAGTGTGGATGTTTTAAACAAAGTGGGTATCAATTCGCAAGAAGCTTCAGCCTTGATTGTGGTGACGCAACATTACGATACTTTGCAAGCCATTGGTGCAGACACCAATTCCAATTTGATATTGTTGCCTAATTCTCCGCAAGCCGGAAGCGATATGTTGAACAATATGGTGGCTTCATTTTCTGCTTCCAACCAAGTGGGAGAAATGATGAAAAAAACCAAAAGAACGAAACCAAAAACAGAAAATCATTCTTCAGAATATCAAGCTCCTGAAGAACCTGAAACTGGGGTTTAACTTTAGTATAATTTCAATAAAAAAGAGGCTTAATCGCCTCTTTTTCTTTTTGTTAACCTATTAATCAGCAACGGAATCGCTATGTTGAGTATCATTCCCGAGGAGTTTGATAAAATCGATTTATAATCTCCCAAGAAACTCTTTATTATATTCTTGGGCAACAGGCTTTCTTTTGTCTTTTCAACATCCAAAATTATTTTCTGAAGGTTTAATTCTCTTTCCAATTTCAGAATTTCCAGTTCCAACTCTATTTCTGCGTAGGACGAATATTTTTTTGGTTCCATAATTTAGTCGTTAAAAAAGATTTCTGAAAATTTCTCCAATATTGGCCCTTCAACAACTTTATCCTTGATTAAAAATAAAAGCCCGGTCAAGACAAGATAAATTCCGCCAACGATTAGAAATCCCAACGCATAACTATCCAACGCTTGTCCGATGGCAAAAGCTCCCGCAACTGAACAAAAGAATAAAACCATCGTCAACGACATTGCAATCAATGCAAATTTCAACATCATCGTGGTTGATTTCATTGCCACCTTGAAACCCCATAGCTTATAATAAGCTACGCTGTTTTCAATGTAGTCTTTCGCTTGTTTTTGAATGTCTTCGGTATGTTCTTTTAGTTCTTCGAAAGCCATAAATGAGTTGTTTAAGAATTTTCCTTTTGGGCAGCCATCTGTTTTTTCTGAAGCTTGGCATTTTGTTCTTTCAAATCGGCCAACTTTGTTTCCAAGAAAGAAATGACGTCTTCGGTTTTATGGCTCATGTTTGAAACCAAATCTTCATAGGTTTCTTCCAAGTCATATTTTGCTCCCGAAAATTTATTTCTCAGTTGATGAGATGCTTCTTCAAATTTATGTTTTAAATTGTCTTTGGCATCATCAAAACCATCTTTTATTTTTTCCCTGGTTTTTGAACCTTTATCCGGAGCAAATAAAATTCCTACTCCTGCTCCAATCGCTGCACCCAACAAAAGTGCCAATGCTGAATTTGTGTTATTTGACATCGTTTCTATAGTTAAATTAATAATATCCTAAATTTACAACATTTATTAACACCGTACTGTTAACAAGCCGTTAAAATGGCTTCAATTCTTATTAAAACTCAAAATAAGCCGTTTTGTTTTCAGAACTTTTCGGTAATGATAAAATGCTTGCAAAACTTAAAAAAACGCCTTAAAATCAATTTATGAGAGCCGTTTTTGATTGTTAAAATTGATATTATTTCAATAATCCATCATAAAAACAAATAATAAAAAAAAGCGCTTATAAAAGCGCTTTCGATAGTTTTTATTTATTTAAAATTTGTTCGATAAATTCCGTTTCTCTTTCGGTTCTATTTTTTGGAGGATTAGATTTTAATTTCAAAATTTCTTCTTTGAAGGAATTTACAAAATCCAAATCGTATTCTAAATTGAGTAAATTCAAAAGTGCTCTCGAACGAACAAATGTTGATTCACTTCGCAAAGACATCAAATACAATTTGGTTAAATCTTCTTTATCAAAATCAGTAAATTTCAAACTGGAATATTTCAAAATAAATTGGGCAAACAACAAAGACGTTTTATTGTTGTTGATATTCTTCTTGAAAGAATTTTGTAATAAACTATAATTGGCAATTCCGGCCAAGGTCTCTCCTATTGCTTTTCTAATGACAATTCGTTCTTCTCTTGTGGCAACTTTGAAATATTTATTGATTTCTTTCAACGCATTATTGATGCTGTTTTCCTCTTTTTTTCCTTTTTCTTCCCAAGCATCTTTGAGTCCAACGGTTTTGTTAAACACTAATTTAGAATCAGTTGAATCTTTATCCACATTGAAATAACCCAAACGTTGGAACTGAAATTTATCTCCAGATTTCACTGTAGAAAGACTCGGTTCAACGAATCCTTTAATGATTTGCAAAGAATTTGGATTCATAAAATCCAGGAAATCTTTTTCTTTGTGACTGTCTGGTGCTTCATCTATAAAAAGTCGGTCATACAAACGAACTTCAGCTTCAACAGCGTGTTTGATAGAAACCCAATGCAAGGTTCCAGCCACTTTTCTTTTAGAAGCTTCACTCCCACTTCCGCTCAAAGAATCTGTGTCGTAAGTAACGTGAATTTCGGTAATATTTCCTTCTGTATCTTTTACAACAGATTCTCCTTTAATGATATAAGCATTTTTCAAACGCACTTCATTTCCTAAAGACAAACGGAAAAATTTGGCTGGAGCCACTTCCAAAAAGTCTTCTCTTTCGATGTATAATTCTTTGGAAAAAGGTACTTTTCTGAAACCTGCTGCTTCGTCTTCTTGATTGTTTTCGGCATCCAAAAGTTCTTCTTTTCCGTCAGGATAATTGGTAATAACGACTTTTACTGGATCTAAAACTGCCATTACTCTTGGAGCAGTTTTGTTCAAATCTTCACGCAAACAAAACTCCAAAAGCGAAACATCAATTATATTTTCACGCTTGGCAACACCTATTATATCACAGAATTTTCGAATGGAAGCTGGTGTGTAACCTCTTCTTCTTAATCCTGAAATCGTTGGCATTCTTGGATCATCCCAACCGTTTACTATATTTTCTTGAACCAATTGCAATAATTTTCGCTTGCTCATTACGGTGTAATTCAAGTTCAAACGAGCGAATTCATATTGGTGGGGTTTTACCTTTTTATCATCATAAATTTGGTCCAAAAACCAATTGTATAATTCTCTGTGCATCACAAATTCCAAAGTACAAATGGAATGTGAAATTTGTTCTATATAATCACTTTCTCCGTGTGCATAATCATACATTGGATAGATTTTCCAATCATTTCCGGTTCTGTGATGATGACGGTGCAACACTCTGTACATCAAAGGATCACGCATCAGCATATTGGTCGAAGCCATATCAATTTTGGCACGCAAAACGTGACTTCCTTCCGGAAAATCGCCATTTTTCATTCCTTCGAACAAAGCCAAATTCTCTTCAACCGAACGATTTCTGTAAGGTCCATCAACTCCTGGTTGCGTAGGTGTTCCTTTTTGAGCCGCCATATCTTCAGAAGATTGACTGTCAACATAAGCTTTTCCGTTCTTAATCATTACAATTGCCCAATCGTACAACTGCTGAAAATAATCGGAAGCGTAACGTTCTTCGGCCCAATTGAAGCCCAACCATTGCAAATCTTCCTTGATGGCATCAACATATTCCTGCTCTTCTTTGGCTGGATTGGTATCGTCAAAACGTAAATTGACTGGTGCATCGTACTTTAGACCCAAACCAAAATTCAAACAAATGGATTTGGCGTGACCAATGTGTAAATACCCATTAGGTTCTGGGGGAAAACGGAATCGTAATTTATCCTGGGGAAAACCGCTTGCTAAGCTGTCTTCTATAATTTGTTCTATAAAATGAAGGGATTTTTCTTCGGTTGACATAATTTTGTAAATTGAAATGCAAATGTAAAAAATTAGATGCAGATAATAGGCTTGAAGATAATAGACTTTCAATTAAATTTATTCCTATTTTTGTATAAATATTGAAAGTTATGAGACGATTAACTATTACAATCCCAGATGATTTTTACGAAAAATTGATGTCTTTTTTAGCACCAGAACCAGAAGTTATGGTTGAAGAAAAAAACACGAATGAGATTCCTTTATGGCAACAAGAAATGGTTTTAGAACGTATGAAAAACGCTAAACCAGAGGATTACAGAAGTTGGGAAGATGTAAAGAAAGATTTGGATAAAAAATGGAATTTCAATGGATAAATATGTCATTGAAATACTTTTTTGGGCTGAACAAGATTTGAATGAAATAGGAATTTATTATAAAAATTTATCTAATGAATTAGGAGATAAATTTTATAATGAAGTCAGAAAAGTAATTGAATCTTTGAAAGTAAATCCTTTTCATCAAACTGATTTCGGTGATATAAGAAAAATACCTGTGCAAAAATTTCCTTATAAAGTATTTTTCAAAGTAGATGAAGAAAATAAAATTGTTTATATTGAAGCAATAATTAGCGACTATTTATTACCTTTTTTGGCTAAAATTAAATAAAAATGGGAATTATAAAACTAAAGAATATCCGAACTTACTCTTATCACGGTTGTTTAATCGAAGAAGGAAAAATTGGTTCTGATTATTCGGTTGACTTGGAAGTAAAAACCGATTTACGTAAATCGGCACTCTCCGATAATCTGGAAGATACGGTGGATTATGTGCTTTTGAACCGCATTGTCGAGGAAGAAATGGCTATCAGATCACAACTTTTGGAACACGTTGCCCACCGAATTATCAAAAGAATTTTCGACGAAGTCGCTTCCATTTCGAGAATTACACTAGGGGTTTCAAAATTAAATCCTCCTATTGGCGGTGATGTTGAAGCAGTTACCATAGAAATGGAGGAATATCGAAATTAAGATAATTATGAATTTTTAAATCTTTGTAATTATTGCTTTCCTTTTTTAACTTTTTTAGTATATTTGCACACCAATAAATAATTGGCGTCGTGGCCGAGCGGCTAGGCTGGGCTCTGCAAAAGCTCCTACTCCGGTTCGAATCCGGACGATGCCTCTAAAACCTTCAAGGAAACTTGAGGGTTTTTTTGTGGCTAATTATTTGTCTAAATGTCATAATTTTAATGTGCAGGTCTATGAACAGATCCTACAACAAAAATTACAACAGCTAAATAAGCTATTGCCAACATAAAAAAACAATACCAGTTTTTTTGTTTATTTTTATAAAAATCAAAAATAAAGACACCTAATGAAATAATAGTAAAGATTATTGGACTATAAAATAGAATCAATTCACCAAAGAAATATGGAAAATCAACTATAAACCAACCGCCCTGTTTTCCAAAAAAAAGGAAATACATAAAAAATATTAGATTTAATATTCCTAAAAATGTTACTGTTTTTTCTATTGAAATTAATTTCATTCTTTCTTATTTTAAACAATTACTCATCAATCCTTTCCAAAGCATCTTTCAACTTCTCTTTTTCGTTTGGAAACCAACCCTGAACAATTAAAGCGATTCCAAAAATCATCAAAACAATACTTATTATTTTCTTTATTTTAAGAATATTGGTTGGTGTCATTTTTGTTTTCAACTGCTTGGCCAATACAATTTTGATGCAATCAACCAGTAAATAAGAGAGAATTACGGTCGTGAAAAAAGTCAACATTCGGGAGTTTTGCATTTCTAATTTTGGTCCCACCGAAATAATTACGGCCAACCAAAATCCCAATACTCCAATGTTGATAATGTTCAGGAAAAAACCTTTTATAAATAGACCCAAGTAATCTTTCCTGATGATTTCGTTGTCAATTTTTTTGGTATCAATCTTCCTTTCTTTGTGTAATCCTATATACGAAATGACGCCATAAGCCAGCATCAATATCCCGCCAAACATAAACAGCGCCGAGTTATCTTTTAAACTGGTTATCAATCTATAACTTCCCAAATAGGCAATGGTTATAAAAAGAATATCACCTAAAACAACTCCCAAATCAAATACCAATGCAGCCCTAAATCCTTTTATAATACTGGTTTCCAATAATATAAAAAAAACAGGGCCAATCATAAAACTTAAAAAAATTCCCCAAGGAATTCCAGATAAAATATCATTTAACATTAAAAAAAACTTTAAAAATTTGATGTATTTATTGAATTATAAAAAATTCCCCGAAAGAAATTTTCGGGGAATTTAGTTATTTTTCAGTTATTTTTCCACCTGCAAGAGCCTGTTGTTTTATTTGTTTTGGTTTGCCGTAAATGGTTATGGAACCGCCGGCATTTACTTTGGCATCGACAAGAGTTGTGGCGTTTATTTCGGCATTTCCTCCCGCAGAAATATTGATTGTGGTTTGCGAAGTTACCAAATCTTTGGCTTTTAAAATACCTCCTGAATGGATGGAAACCTTTTGAGTGACCGCTTTACCCATTAAACTAATTATTCCGCCTGAATAAGCCTTAATTGATGCGTTTTCAACGTCAAGATCGGCTTCTATGTGAGCGCCTTCTTGGGTAGATAAATCCATTGAAATTTGTTTGAAAATAGTATTGCAATATATATTGCTTCCTTCGTTGGCATCTATGCTTTCTAGTTTTTTGAAGTATAAAGTTACTTTCAGGTCTTTATTGTCTTCTAATATTTTGGTTAAATAAATCCTGATTTTTAACAAGCCATTTTTATTTACTGTTTCGACGTTGCTTTGGTTTGTTCCGTTAATCTCTATTTTATTTTCATTAGAGGGAACTAAAGTTACATTCAATTGGTCAAACACTTTTAACTCGTCAAAATCAGCCAATTTAATTGATGTTTGACCAAAATTTAATTGTGTTGCCAACACGAATAGCATTAAAATTATCTTTTTCATTTTTTTTAAAATTTAATCGTTTCTTCTTATAAAATTAAAATCCAATTGTTTTTTAACCAAATCGGCATTTTTAACTTTAACGTAAATCTCGTCTCCTAATTGCAACAAAGCTTTTGTGGTGGCACCAACCAAGGCATATTGTTTTTCGTCGAAAGTGTAATAATCGTCTTTTATTTCACGAATTCGAACCATTCCTTCACATTTATTTTCGATAATTTCAACGAAAATTCCCCATTCGGTAACACCAGAAATTACGCCCAAGAATTCTTGATCGTTGTGATTCTGCATGTATTTTACCTGCATATATTTGATGGAATCACGCTCGGCATTGGATGCCAAACCTTCCATGGTGGAAGAATGCAAACATTTTGCTTCGTATTTTTCTTCATCTACAGATTTTCCTCCGTCTAGATAATGTTGTAATAATCGATGTACCATAACATCAGGATAACGACGAATTGGCGAAGTAAAATGGCTGTAATAATCAAAAGCCAATCCATAATGTCCAATATTGTCCGTGGAATATTTGGCTTTGCTCATTGTTCTAATAGCCAATGTGTCAATTAAATTCTGCTCTTTTTTTCCATTAACATCGGCCATTAATTGATTCAATGATTTTGAAATATCACCTTTATTCCTAAAATCTATTTTGTAACCGAATTTTGCAATCACGGTTTGCATAGCTATTAATTTGTCTTCATTCGGTTCGTCGTGAATACGATAAATGAAGGTTTTCTTTTGTTTTCCAATGTATTCCGCCACTTTTCTATTGGCCAAAAGCATGAATTCTTCAATCAAATGATTGGCATCTTTTGAAATCTTGAAATAAACGCCTTCCGGTTCGCCTTCGTTGTCCAAATTGAATTTTACTTCCACTTTGTCGAATGAAATAGCGCCATCATTCATTCTATTTCTACGTAAAATCTTGGCTAATTTGTCTAGTTTTAAAGTTGCAGCAACAATTTCTTTTGAAACTTGGTGGGATTTTCCTGTGATTGATATTTCATCTGGAATGATATCGCCCTGGGTTTCTATGATATGTTGGGTTTCTTCATACGAAAATCGTTGATCCGAAAAAATCACCGTTCTTCCAAACCATTGATTAACCACTTGTGATTTTTCGGTGATTTCGAATATGGCCGAGAATGTATATTTTTCTTCTCTTGGTCTCAACGAACAAGCAAAATTTGACAAAACTTCTGGCAACATTGGCACTACTCTATCCACTAAATATACCGAAGTGGCGCGTTGATATGCTTCTTCATCCAGAATGGTTCCTTCTTGAAGATAGTAGGAAACGTCGGCAATATGAACTCCAATTTCGTAATTTCCATTCTCCAATTTTTTGAAAGAAAGGGCATCATCAAAATCTTTGGCATCTTTTGGATCGATCGTAAACGTCAATGTATCGCGCATATCGCGACGATTTGCAATTTCGCTGTCATTTATCGTCGTGTCAATTTTTTGGGCATAAACCTCTACTTCTACCGGAAATTCGGCCGGTAAACCATATTCAGCCAAGATGGCGTGAATTTCGGTATCGTGTTCTCCAGGTTTACCTAAAACTTTTATTACGGTTCCAAATGGACTATCGGCTCTTTTGGGCCAATCTTCGATATGAACTAAAACGACATCGCCTTGTTCGGCATCACCTAATTTGTCTTTTGGAATAAAAATATCGGTGTACATTTTGGGATTGGCAGTCGAAACAAAAGCAAAATTCTTCTGGATATCAATTACACCCACAAAATCAGTTTTGGCTCTTTCGACTACTTCAATTACTTCACCTTCAGGTCTTCTACCTTTTCGACGGTTGTAAACATAAACTTTTACAGTGTCTTTGTCTAAAGCCCGGTTTAAATTATTGGTCGGTATAAAGACATCTTCTTCCAATTCAGGACAAACAAAATAAGCGGTTTTTCTTCCCGTCATATCGATTGTTCCTTCGTAATAATCTTGGCTAATAGCTTTGACTAAATATTTTCCTGGTTCGGTTTCGATTATCTTTTTTGAGGAAGCTAGAATCTTTAAATCTCGAATGATTTCGTTTCTGCTTTTGGTATCATCTTTTTCTAAAATAGCGGCTATTTGCTTGTAGTTAAATGCTTTATTCGCATTTTGAGCTAGTATTTTTAAAATATTTTCAGAGAAATCTTTCTCTTTTTTTACTGGTTTTTTCAGTTTTTTACTCATATAATCTTTTCTTAAAGGCTTAAAATTACAAAATTGTATTCAGTAATCCTTTAATAACTATAATAAAACAAAAAAGGTCTGCAAAATGCAAACCTTTTTATGTTAGAAAACAAAATTTATTAATTTAGGATAACTTTTTGAGTTACTTTTTTATCTTTATTAAAAACCGTTACAAAATAAACTCCTTTTTTAAAATTTTCTACATTGATAGTAATTAGGGTAGCTTCTATTTTTTTAGATAAAATTGTTTTTCCTAAAACATCAGATATTTTTAATTGTGCATCAGAACTTATTTCATCTAACTGAATATTTAAAACACTCGCAGTTGGATTTGGATAAATAGTAAATTTTTCAATTTTTTTAGTATCGTTTACTCCCAAATTACTAATAATAATTTTTCTAATTTTATTATTTGAGCTATCTGCTATATATATACTACCATCAACACTAATACTAATACCCCAAGGACGACTAAATTTTGCTACAGTACCTGTTCCATCAATATAACCAGATGTGGAACCGGCAAAAGTAGTCACAACTCCTGCTGAAGTAATTTTTCTAATCCTGTTATTTCCATAATCTCCAACATAAAAATTTCCAGTAGCATCAATACAAATACCATAAGGAGCATAAAATTTTGCTGCAGTTCCTGTACCATCTGCAAAACCTAAAGAAGAACCAGCAAAAGTAGTTACAACACCTGCAGATGTAATTTTTCTGATTTTATTATTACCTGTGTCAGCAACATAAACATTACCATTACTATCTGTACAAATAGCTCCAGGTTGTGAAAATCTAGCTGATGTGCCTGTACCATCTGCATAACCATCTGTAGAACCTGCTAAAGTACTTACAATTCCTGCCGAAGTAACTAATCGTATTTTATGATTTTGACTGTCAGCAACATAAATATTATTATTAGAGTCAATGCAAATACCACCTAGGTTATAAAATCGCGCTTCCGTTGCAGTTCCATCTACATAACCTGATAAATGTGCACCGACAAAAGTAGTTACTACTCCCGCCGGGGTAATTTTTCTGATTTTAGTATTATCAGACACATAAATATTATCATTTTTATCAATACAAATTCCATAAACCAAACCAAATCTAGCAGCAGTTCCTGTAGCATCAACATAACCTGAAGTAGAACCTGCAAAAGTAGTCACAGCTCCAGATGGAGTAATTTTTCTTATTGAAAAATTATCCGAATCTGCGACAAAAACATTACCATTTGAATCGGTACAAACACCAAGTGGATTTGAAAATTGAGCAGCAGCTCCTGTTCCATCGGTAAAACCAGAAGTAGAACCGGCTAAAGTACTTATATTCTGGGCTTGAATATAACTAAAACAAAATACTGCTATTAATAATAGATAATTTTTCTTCATTTTAATAATTTATATAAGTTAATTTTTAATTAATGGGTTCAAATTTAAACATATAATGCATACTTAATAAACTTTTTAAAAAATATTCTTATTAATTTATGAAAATATATCTTTCGTATCTTTACAAAAAAACGCATAATGGAAAGTTTTCAAACGATAGCTATTTTTAATTTTCCGCATGAAATTGTGGTACTTAGACATATTCTGGATCAGGAAGAAATACGTTTTTTTTTCGAAAACGAATACATCATATCAATTGATCCTTTTGCAAGTTTTGCATACGGCGGAATCAAACTCAAAATTCATCCCAACGATTTTGAAAAGGTTCAAAGGATTTTGGATGAATTAAATAATAATTTGAAAATCGTTTAAAATTTCAAAGTTGTCAACATATATTTAAAATAACAAAAAGAAAAAGGAAATTAAATTAATTTTTTAATGGTTATTATAGTGTGTTAATAGTTGCAATAACTTTATTTTTAAAAGGCTTATTTTGTAGTTATGTGTTATTATGTTGACTTATTAACATAGTTATGGCAAACTAAATCATTCATTTTAAAGACATTTTAAAAAGCTGTCAACAGTTGTTGATAATTGAATATTTATGAAATTTGTAAATAAGTTGTTTTTAAAATTTTGTTAACAATAACGTTTTTTCTATCAATAACTTTTCTAAAAATTGACCAAACTAAATTAGGTTTTTCCATCTCGGTTTTGGATTACGATTTTATTTCACACCAACAAGAAATAGTTCTAATTTTCTATCCAAAGTTATAAACATTTAATGTTAATTTAAGGTTAACTGATTATCAACGATTTAAGAAACACTATTAACATTACAAAAATTTAACATTTAAATTACTCAGGAAACTTTTTTTTTTGTGAATTACTGGTAATGTTCTTCTTCATTAAAACACAGTCTATTAATACTATGACTGTTATATATTTAAAGGAATATATTAAAAAAATAAGCAATTCTTTCCCTAAATTTGCCGAACAAAATTCAATTTATTATGAAAATCTCCATAGGAAACGACCACGCAGGACCGGAATATAAAAAAGCCATTGTTCAATATTTAGAATCAAAAGGACACCAAGTAACTAATTATGGAACCGATACAGATGCTTCTGTTGATTATCCTGATTTTGGTCATCCCGTTGCGACAGATGTTTCTGAAGGAAAAGCTGATTTTGGAATCGTGATTTGCGGAAGCGGAAACGGAATTGCCATGACGGTAAATAAATATCCAAAAGTTAGAGCAGGACTTTGTTGGATGAAAGAAATCGCCATCTTGACGCGTCAACACAACAATGCCAATATTATAAGTATTCCAGCTCGTTACACTTCAATTCCTCAAGTCATAGAAATGGTGGATGCTTTCTTGAACACCGAATTCGAAGGAGGAAGACATCAAACTAGAGTAGATAAAATTAGCTGTTAATATATTTTGGAACACCATCACGGCCATAATCACGGCCACCACCATCATCAAGTAGAAGGTAAAAACTTGCTATTTTCGATTATTTTAAATATTGTTATTACGGTAGCGCAGGTTATTGGCGGAATTCTTTCGGGAAGTTTGGCTTTGCTATCAGATGCATTACACAATTTTTCCGATGTTCTTTCTCTGGTTTTTAGTTTTGTTGCTAATAAATTGGCCAAAAAAGAAGCGTCTGTCAATCAAACTTTTGGTTATAAAAGAGCCGAACTTATTGCCGCTTTTGTCAATGCAATGACTTTGATCATTGTGGCTTTGTTTTTGGTTTATGGCGCCATCGAACGGTTTTTCAATCCTCAAGAAATAAAGTCTGGGTTGGTAATTTGGCTTTCTATTTTAGGAATTCTTGCCAATGGTTTGTCGGTACTGTTATTAAAAAACGATGCCGATAAAAACTTGAACATGAAATCGGCTTATTTGCATTTGTTTACCGATATGTTGGCTTCGGTAGCCGTTTTGGTTGGCGGATTGTTGATGAAATATTTTCAATGGTTTTGGGTTGACAGCTTATTGACATTGCTTATTGCCATCTATTTGCTAATAGTTGGATTTAATTTATTAAAAGAATCCACCCAAATGTTGATGCTTTTTACGCCAACGCATATCGACATCAAAGAAATTATTAGCGAAGTACATAAAATAGAAGGTGCGGATAAATTGCACCACATTCACGTTTGGTATCTCAACGAGGAAGAATTGCATCTCGAAGCGCATCTCGATTGCTCCGAAGACATAAAAATGTCTGAATTCAACGAAATACTGCATAAAATCGAGCACATTTTATTCGATAAATTTCAAATCAATCACATCAATATTCAACCGGAATACAATAGGGAAGAAGTTTCCAAGGATTTTATTGTTCAGGATTAGATTTTATAAAAATCGGGTGCTTTGCACCAAAAATGGTATAAGCCCGGTCGAAAAACCGGGTTTTTTTGTATTCATTCGATTAACGTTTTTTTTATTTGAATTGGCAAAGCTGTTTAAAGTAGGATTACTTAGGTTTTCTAGTTTTAGAAATCCTGCTAAAAAAAATAATTCATGACACAACGAATAAAGTAAGAATTATTTTTATTTTTACCTCAAATTAATATCGAATGAAAAAATATCTTGTATTGTTTTTGTTTTCTTTTCAATTGTATTCCCAGGAAAAATCAAAAATAGTTTACAGCAACGAAACAGTAGTCATTAATTCCGGCAAAACTTTGGAAATAGAAACTTTTACAAATGAAAGCAGGGCTATTTCCAAAAGCAAAAACACCGAGGAATATTCTATTCGAATTCCATTTGACAGTTTTAGCGAAATTTCAAACATAAAAGGATCGACTTATGTCGCCAAAACGGATAAAAAAGTGGATTTGAGTTCTTATTCCATAGGAACGTTCGATGCCGAATATGAGAACATTTACAAGAGCGACAACAAATACAAATACTTTGTGATGCCAAAGGTGGAGGACAATTCCACAATTGAATTCTCGTATAAAAGCAAACTCAAAGAACCTCGTTTTTTATCCAGCTTTCGGTTTCAAAATCCCATAAAAACAGAAACTGCAAAACTCCAAATTAGATGCCAATCCTCCACGGAAATTGGATACAAGTTATTCGGAAATCACCAAGACAAAATAGTTTTCACGAAAACTAGGGAAGGAAATCTGGACGTTTACACCTGGGAAGCCAAAGACATTCCCGAATTTGAAGGAGAAGAAAATATGCCGAGCTCTCTCTATTTTATGCCACACCTTATTTACTACATCAAAAGTTATGAAATAGCGGGCAAAAAAGAGGAATTGTTGGGAACGCCTGAAAAATTGTACCAATGGTATTATTCGCTCGTAAAAGACATCAACAAAACCGATCAAACGGCATTGAAAGACAAAACGTTGGAGTTGATAAAAGATAAAAAAACCGACTTTGAAAAAGCAAAGGCAATTTACCAATGGGTGCAGCAAAATGTACATTATGTGGCTTTTGAAGACGGAATGGGAGGTTTTGTTCCCAGGGAAGCTTCGGATATTTTTCAAAAATTATATGGAGATTGCAAGGATATGGCCAATCTTTTGAACCAAATGTTGCTATATGCCCAGTTGGACTCCCATCTCACTTGGATTGGAACTCGCCACAAGCCTTATACTTACGAAGATGTACCAACACCACAAGTGGACAACCACATGATTACCAATGTTGTTATTGACGGTAAAAGTTATTTCTTGGATGCCACCGATAAGTTTTGCCCGTTTTTGTTTCCTTCGGCTTTTATTCAAGGCAAAGAAGCTTTGATAGGCAAAAACGAAAAGGATTTTAAAATTGAAGTCGTTCCAGAAGTAGATTTCAAAAAGAATGCAACCACTATCGTAATGAAATTGAATCTCGAAAACAATCAAATTGTGGGAGAGGCAACGGCAACGGTTTCCGGATTGCCGAAAAGTTATTTGTTAAATACTCTTTCCGCCTACAACCAAAAAGGGAATGAAATTTGGAAAAACATCCTTACGGAAAACAACCAAAAAATCCAGTTGGAGATTCAAGAATTGCAAAAAAACGACTATCAAGAACTGCCTTCAAAGGCAAATTTCAAATTGAAATTGGAAAATGGCGTCAAAGATGTCAATGGCAAATTGTTGTTGAAACCACTGTTGCTTTTCCCTTTAAAAGAAAGCTTGATTGACACAGAAAAGAGGAAATATGCTATCGAAAATGACTTTGCCCATTTTTACGAAATTAAATACGAATATCAATTGCCCATAGATTATAAAGTGGAATTTTTGCCCGAAAATGCCAAAATGGAAAACGAACTGGGAAGTTTCGACATTCAATACAAAGTTCTGGACAAAACGATTATAGTAACCCAAAAAATAGAATCGAAAAAATTACTGTTGGAAACCAAAGATTTTACCCTTTGGAATTCATTCATAAAAACCTTGACCAAACAATACAACCAATCCATAATTCTGTCCAAATAATGAAAAAAATCGCCCTGATTCTCGTCATTTTATTGTCGTTTCAAAGTTATTCCCAAGAAATAAAAAGTTATACCTGGGACGAAAAACCAACCTTCAAAGAGATTCCTGAAGAATACAAAAACCAACCCGCAGTGGTTTTGTTAGACAAACGTTGGATTCACACACGAGTAGGAGGTTATGCCTTCGCAACTTTTGGAATGAACCACTTTGCCATAAAAATCAACAAAGCCGAAGAAATCAATAAATACAACAAAATCAAAGCCCAAGACAACGGATATATTAGAGACGTTCGTGATTTTCACGCTAGAGTTATAAAACCTAATGGCGAAATAAAAATATTGCCGCAAGAAAAAATTATCGAAACAACGGAGGATAAAGTAAAATCGATTGTTTTTGAAGGAGTAGAAGCAGGAGATATTTTGGAGTATTATTTTATCATAAAAGAAAACCCAATGTCCTATGGCGTTGAAGTTTTCCAGAAAGAAATTCCAGTATTATTTGCCGAATTTACGCACACTCAAGAAGGAGTAAAATTTGAAACTTTTGCCTCGTCGGAGTTTCAAAAAAGTGGTTCCAACAGTAAAACCATATTAACTGCAAGCAATATTCCGCCTTATAAAGAAGAACAGAATGCTCGAAACATAAAGAATTTAGTCAAGTTAATTTATATGGTCTCGACTTCAGGAATGGATATTTATAATTGGAGTACTTTTTTACCAAAATATCTTTCTAAGCCGTCTTTTCAATATTTTAAGAAAAACCAAGCGAGAGAATTTATCCAAAATTTAAATATTGGAACCGAATCAACAGAGGAAAAATTAATCAAAATCGATGAATACATAAAAACTAATTTCGATTTTATTGGCAAAGGAGAAACCGCCCAAAAAGTCACTAATTTAAACAGCGGAAAACAAAAATTAACTGGTGGTGATGTTTTCGACTTGTATGGATTTACACTCAAAGAATTAAAAATTCCTTATAAAGTGGTAGTTGGAATGTCGCGTTTCAATGGAGAGGTTGATACAGAAAAATTTGTTGTACCGCTTTCTCACGAATTTATGTATTACATTATTGAAACTGAAAAATTCTTTTCCCCTTATGAGAAATATTTGTGTTATGGTTATCCAATGTATGAAGTGCAAGGTTCAAAAGGCAGAACATATTACCCTGCCATTAAAGAGAATTATGAAATAACATTTCCAATTGCTCCGGCTGAATTTACAGTAAACGAATCGCAAAGCACCGTTTCGCTTTCAGAAGATTTGGCCACGGCAACCATCGATAAAACGTATTCACATACAGGATATGACGGTCAGTTGTACAGGAATTGGGTGAAATACATCAAAGAAAACGAAGACGAGAAAAAACTCGCGGAATACATCCAGAAAAGGATGTTTGGAGATGATTTTGATGTAAAAATAAGCAACTATGAAATCGAAAACCAAGAGTTCAAATACAATTATACCAACACGCCATATACCATAAAAGTAAAGGCTGAAGCCAAAGAATCCTTAACCGAAAATGCCGGAAATCTGGTGCTGGTAAACCTCGGAAAAATGATTGGGAAACAAGCCAATTTATACCAAGAAACAGAAAGAAAATGGGATGTGGATTTAAATTATGCCAAAACATTCAAACACAAAATAATTTTTGACATTCCAAAAGGGTACGAGGTCGAAAGTTTCAAAGATTTGGTAATTGACAAGAAAATGGGCGGAGACGAAAGCAAAAATTGTTCTTTCAAATCCACCGCAAAAGTCGAAGGGAATCAATTGATTGTAGAGGTTTTCGAGATTTATAAATCCATAAATTACCCAAAAGAAACCTATCAGGAATATAGAAACGTAATCAACGCTTCTTCGGATTTTACCAAAGCATCGGTGGTGTTGAGACCGAAGAAATAAGTCACTAGATATTTTATGGCACATTAACAAAAATGGCGGGATTTTACCAGAATCTCGTCATTTTTACTTGTATAAATAAAACCAGCCTATCAAAATTTGCACAATTACAATCAGCCAAAATTTTAAAAGATAGCTTTTTTTGGCTGTTTTATGTCTAAAAATAAGCATTCCTAATCCCGAACCAATCGTTCCTCCAAAGAGAACAAAAGTTAACAAGATCCGCTCCGAAATTCTTTGTTTCTGGGTTTTTGCCAAATGTTTGTCATACCCTATTAGTATAAAAGCGATTCCATTTAAAATCAAAAAATAGTAGAATAAAATATCCATTTCACGCAAATTAAGTTTCAAAGATATTATTTTAGTTCAAAGAAAATAATTTAGTAAATAATGCGAGATTTTGAGATAATCTCGCATTATTTACTAAATTAGCCAAAAAAACTTTTATGATGGAGTCGCCACCAGCATTTAAATATGATGAACAAGTTTATGCTTTGTTTACTAAATTACGTGATAATGGAGAGTTGAAGGAAATAAATGATGCGTATTTATATTGGGATAAAATAAAATATAGAGCCAAGATTGCTAGTCCTCAAGAATATTGGAACGCCATAAAAATTGGAAGAGCCATAAATGCTCAAACAATAAATTTTGGAAACACAGAATTTCAGTTTGTTACAACCGATTATATCCAACAGTTACTGCATTATTGTGATTTGAATATTGGAGGTAATCTAGGAAGTAATGTAGGAATTGCCGAGACTGATAAAACAAAGTTTATGATAAGCTCTATTATGGAAGAAGCGATTTCGAGTAGTCAGATGGAAGGCGCCAACACAACTCGAAAAAAAGCAAAAGAAATGATTCAGAAAGAGTTGAAGCCTAAAAGTAAGTCTGAACAAATGATTATGAATAATTTTGTTACAATGAAACATATTGTGCAACATAAATCAGATGATTTAACTCCAGAAAAGCTACTATATATTCATAATTTGATTTCATATAACACGTTAGAAAACAAACAAGAAGAAGGGGTTTTTAGAGAAAATGACGATGTTTATGTTGTAAATTATTCTAATAGTGAAGTAGTTCATACTCCACCAAATCATCAAGAAATAGAAGGTTTGATTAATGAATTATGTGATTTTTTTAATAATGAACAAAAAGTATTCATACATCCAATCATAAAAGGAATTATAATCCATTTTATGATTGGGTGGATTCATCCATTTAGTGATGGAAATGGTCGAACAGCTAGAGTTCTTTTTTATTGGTATATGCTAAAAAAAGGCTATTGGTTAACAGAATATCTTACCATTTCAACGATTATTAAAGACACAAAAAATCAATATGAGAAAGCATTTTTATACACCGAAATAGATCAAAATGATGTAACCTATTTTATTACCTATCATTTAAAAACTATGGAAAAAGCTTTCATTAGTTTGAAAGAATACATTGGTAGAAAACAAAAAGAGGTAGTTCAAGCTGCAAAATTTATTAAAATTCCAAACGTAAACGATAGACAAGCCCAAATATTAAAAATTTTAAATGAAGACCCAGATAGAGTTTTTAGTAGTAAAGAAATTGAAAATAGATTTAGTGTCTCAAATTTTACTGCAAGAATGGATTTAAATAATCTTGAAAGTTTAGGATTTTTAGAAAAGATTCAAGTTAATAAAATCAAACATAATTTTATTAGGTCCAAAAACTTCAACAAAATAATAAAATCATATAAGTTGTAAATAATGCGAGATTTTGCAATATTCTCGCATTATTTACTAAAAAATCAAAAAAATGACCAACATACAATTCATAGCCAAATTCGTTAACACAGCAGCCATAAACATTCAAAACACGGTTCAATTATTGGAAGAAGACTGCACGATTCCTTTTATTTCCCGTTATCGAAAAGACAAAACCGGGAATCTAGATGAGGTTCAAATCGAACAAATCGCCAAACTCCAAAAGGATTACGAAGTCATCGTAAAGCGAAAAGAAGCCATTTTAAAATCGATTGAAGAGCAAAACGCATTAACACCCGAATTGGATAAAAAAATCCAGCAGAGCTTCGATTTACAGGAATTGGAGGATTTTTATTTGCCGTTCAAAAAGAAGAAAAAAACCAAGGCCGATGTCGCCCGTGAAAAAGGATTGGAACCCTTGGCCAAAATTATGATGGCGCAAAACAACGACGATGTCGATTTTATCGCGACCAAATATTTGAACGATAACGTGATTAATGAAGATGCCGCTTTGCAAGGCGCACGCGACATTATCGCCGAATGGATTAACGAAAATATTTATGTCCGTAAACAGTTGCGAAGACTTTTTCAGCGAAAAGCAACCATCACAACCAAGGTCGTAAAAACCAAAAAAGAGGAACAAGACGCCCAAAAATTCAATCAATATTTCGATTGGTCAGAACCTTTGACAAAAGCACCTTCGCATAGATTATTGGCGATGTTGCGTGCCGAAAATGAAGGTTTCATCAAGTTTAAAGTAGAAGTAGATATTGACGAAGCCTATGATATTATTGACGAATTGGTTTTGAAAGGGCAAAGTCCAGCCACGCCACACGTACAATTAGCGATTGAAGACAGTTATAAAAGATTGCTGAACCCTGCCATTTCAAACGAAGCTTTGCAAGAAGCAAAAGCCAAGGCTGATGCCAATTCGATTCAGGTTTTTGCCAATAATTTGGGTCAATTACTGTTGGCGCCACCTTTGGGCGAAAAACGAATTTTGGCAATCGATCCGGGATTTCGTTCGGGCTGTAAAATAGTTTGTCTAGACGAGAAAGGCGATTTGTTGTACAACGAAACCATTTATCCGCATGCGCCACAAAACGAAACGGCAATGGCGATGAAAAAGATAAAATCGATGGTCAATGCCTATAGCATTGATGCGATTTCAATTGGAAACGGAACGGCTTCACGCGAAACTGAATTTTTTATCAAGAAAATTGCATTTGACAAGCCTGTGCAGGTTTTCATCGTTTCAGAAGCGGGTGCATCGGTATATTCCGCTTCGAAAATTGCGAGAGAAGAGTTTCCAAATTATGATGTTACGGTTCGTGGTTCGGTTTCTATCGGAAGACGATTGTCGGATCCTTTGGCTGAATTGGTAAAAATTGACCCGAAAGCAATAGGAGTGGGGCAATACCAACACGATGTGGATCAAACCAAACTCAAGGAAGAATTGGACAATACCGTGATTCGTTGCGTGAATTCCGTTGGGATAAACATCAATACGGCGAGCAAGCATTTGTTGGGTTACGTGAGTGGAATAGGAGAGAAGCTGGCCGAAAACATCGTGCAATACCGTTCGGAAAACGGACCTTTTGAAGACCGAAAACAATTGAAAAAAGTGCCTCGATTAGGAGAAAAAGCCTATCAACAAGGTGTCGCTTTCATCCGAATTTCGAATGCCAAAAACCCGTTGGATAATTCTGCCGTGCATCCCGAAGCTTATGGCATAGTCGAGAAAATGGCGAAAGATTTAAAACTTTCGGTAAATGATTTGATTGCCAATAAAGAAAAAACAGCTTTGATTAAAGCCGAAAATTACATCACGCCCGAAATAGGTTTATTAACACTTAAAGACATTATCAAAGAACTCGAAAAACCAGGATTAGATCCCAGAAAATCAGCTAAAGTTTTCGAATTTGACCCGAATGTAAAAACAATCAAAGACTTGAAAACCGGAATGATTTTACCTGGAATTGTGAATAACATTACCAATTTTGGTTGCTTTGTCGATATTGGTTTGAAAGAAAGCGGCTTGGTTCACATTTCCCAACTCAAAGCCGGTTTTGTGAGCGATGTGAATGAGGTGGTCAAACTGCACCAGCACGTTGAGGTAAAAGTAACCGAGGTGGATGAGGACAGGAAGAGAATTCAGTTGACGATGGTTTTGTAAAAGCAAAAATCCCAAATTATATTGTAATTTGGGATTTTATTAGTTTAGGGCAATCTATTCTAAAATCACTTTTTTAGTAATGCTTTTTTGGTTGTTTATAACTTTTACTAAATAGACGCCAGCAGCTTTTCCTGCTAAATTTATTTCACTTTTTTCAGCAGTTGTTTTTTGTTTGGAAACAATAGTTCCTTGGGGAGAAATCACTATAATTTCGAATTCTTTTGGAGCTGTAACTGTAAAAATTCCTTTGCTTGGATTTGGATATACCGAAATAACATCATCGGAAGCAGTAAAATCAGCAGTTTTTAAAACTGCTGTTGGAGGTAAATAAAAATTACCAGTCAAGGCCAATAAATATAGCGTTTTTAAGGTGTGATTAAAATAGCTATTGGGCTCATTTAAGTTTTTTAAATCAGTATAAGAGGCATCCAAATGGGTTTGGTTTTCGCCACTCATTGCAGCACAGGCAAATGCCCCAACAAAAGTAGCATTATGCCATTGTCCGCTTAACGTGCCATTTTGCTGGTAACCATCTTTTATGTTGGAAGTTCCACCTAAAGTTAACCGAACAAAATCAGATGATTTTTTAGAATAGGTTTTGGCCTCTGCAGAGCCATACCATAAATAATCAACTGCAATTCTCCAAGGCGTTCTTGCGGCATCATAGGTATAGTTTTTTCCCTGATTGGCATATCCGCCGGCTTGTGAAGAATAATTTCCTGAAGCATCACACCAGTCTGATACTAATCCGCCAGCAGCATTGTTTTGAGTCAGATTATTATTGATAACAGTATAAGATTTTGAGGCAACTGAATTCCAAAAAGCAGTATCATTAGTAAAAACTCCGAATGCTCTGTAATAAGCTGGCGCAAAATAAGAAGGATTGGTAATTGCAGTTCCGCCAAAAGCATCTCCTGGTTTCAGCACAAAAGTATTGGCTTCTACTTCATAAGTTTTAATGGAAGAAATTAAGGTTTTGGCATCGTTTTTATAATTTATAGTGCCAGTACTTCCCCATTGATAGTCGGCGACAATAAGAGCAAAGGCAGCGTCTAATTCGGCATCGGTGGCTCCGTTTTGACCTATGGTTCCTGAACAGCCATTGATTTTCCAATTCATCACGCCATTGCTGTTTACATTGTCTTTGTAATAGAGCCAAAGGGCATCAAACAGCGTTTTGTCGGTCATGTACACAGACAATAACATTCCGTAACCAATTCCTTCTGAAACGGTTTGGGATGAGGTGTCAAATTTTACTCTGGAACGTCCATTATTACAGTTTTCTACAAAATTATTTTTCCAGATAGCATAGCTGTCGACGACATCTTGACTATTTTTTGTAGTAGCCATTAAACCATTCGCATAGATTTTATTGGCTGGAAAAGACTGGGTTTGCGAATGCACAAAAGTGCCACAAACTAACAATGTGGCAAAGAAGATTATTTTTTTCATTTATAATGATTTGGGGCATAAAAGTAGGCTTTTTTTGAAACTTAGTTTAATTAGTCATTACTTAAAAATCAGAATAAAAAATTAGAGCCAAGGAACAATTTGCTCTTTGATTTGGGTAAGTCTCATTTTTAGATTGTAGCCAATACCTGCCAAAAGTGCATTATGAATATATCCACCACGCTTTTGAGGAAAATTAATCCTAAAGCGTGGTTTCTTTTTAAATGTGAGTCATTAACAATCAGTTTTTTATATCTTGTTTAAGGGTTGACTAATTATTTTTTAATTAAAAATTTCTGGGCTTTAATTGTATTATCGCTAGTGCATATGATAAAATAAATTCCTTCGGGTAAGTTCTCTAGGTTCAAAGTATTGACTACATTTTCTTCCAGATTGATTGATTTTATAGTTTTCCCTGATTGGTCTATTACAAGATAATTTCCTCCATAAGCGGTTATAATTTTTATTATTCCTTTACTAGGATTTGGATAAATTTTAAATTCATTTTGTTTGAATTCACCAACGGTAAGACTATTTATAGTGATACAATTTGATGTAACAGTACATGCGCCTTCTTTAATTTCAACTTTATAATCTCCAACGGTTGAAGGAGTGTAAGATTGGTTTGTTTCATTGGCAAGCAAAGTATTCGGGCATTTATACCATTGATAAGTAGCTCCAAATTGATTAGATGTCAATATGCCCGAACTTAAGCTTACAGTGGTATTAATAGCCGATGAATTGGTTATTGTCAAATTCAAAGTTTTGGTATTGCAACCCACCACATTGGTATAAACTCCAGAAGTGGTATAAGCAGTATTGTTTTCAGGCCAAGTATAAGTATCGCAAGCGGTTACTGTTTGGCTGGATGCCGATGATTTGGTTATGGTCAAATTCAAAGTTTTGGTATCACAACCCACCACATTGGAATAAACTCCAGAAGTGGTATAAGCAGTATTGTTTTCAGGCCAAGTATAAGTATCACAAGCGGTTACTGTTTGGTTGGATGCCGATGATTTTGTTATGGTCAAATTCAAAGTTTTGGTATCACAACCCACCACATTGGTATAAACTCCAGAAGTGGTATAAGCAGTATTGTTTTCAGGCCAAGTATAAGTATCGCAAGCGGTTACAGTTTGGCTGGATGCCGATGATTTTGTTATGGTCAAATTCAAAGTTTTGGTATCACAACCCACCACATTGGTATAAACTCCAGAAGTGGTATAAGCAGTATTGTTTTCAGGCCAAGTATAAGTATCGCAAGCGGTTACTGTTTGGCTGGATGTCGATGATTTTGTTATGGTCAAATTCAAAGTTTTGGTATCACAACCCACCACATTGGTATAAACTCCAGAAGTGGTATAAGCAGTATTGTTTTCAGGCCAAGTATAAGTATCACAAGCGGTTACTGTTTGGCTGGATGCCGATGATTTGGTTATGGTCAAATTCAAAGTTTTGGTATCACAACCCACCACATTGGTATAAACTCCAGAAGTGGTATAAGCAGTATTGTTTTCAGGCCAAGTATAAGTATCACAAGCGGTTACTGTTTGGTTGGATGCCGATGATTTTGTTATGGTCAAATTCAAAGTTTTGGTATCACAACCCACCACATTGGTATAAACTCCAGAAGTGGTATAAGCAGTATTGTTTTCAGGCCAAGTATAAGTATCACAAGCGGTTACTGTTTGGTTGGATGCCGATGATTTGGTTATGGTCAAATTCAAAGTTTTGGTATCACAACCCACCACATTGGTATAAACTCCAGAAGTGGTATAAGCAGTATTGTTTTCAGGCCAAGTATAAGTATCACAAGCGGTTACTGTTTGGTTGGATGCCGATGATTTGGTTATGGTCAAATTCAAAGTTTTGGTATCACAACCCACCACATTAGTGTAAACTCCAGAAGTGGTATAAGCAGTATTGTTTTCAGGCCAAGTATAAGTATCGCAAGCGGTTACAGTTTGGCTGGATGCCGATGATTTTGTTATGGTCAAATTCAAAGTTTTGGTATCACAACCCACCACATTGGTATAAACTCCAGAAGTGGTATAAGCAGTATTGTTTTCAGGCCAAGTATAAGTATCGCAAGCGGTTACTGTTTCGGCAGCTGATGTTGTCGATGGAGTACCGGTCACTGTTTTTACTAATAATCTGTCACTTGCACAATAGGCAGTTTCACAAGCCACACAATAAGTAGTATTATTTGTTGTAGGGGTTGCGGTTACTGATGTTCCCGTTGCAAAACTGGTGCCTCCTGCCAAAGTTGTGTACCAAGTAGCTGTTGTACCAAGAGGACAAGTGGCATTTAGTGTCACAGGAGTGCTACCCAAACATGGAATGTTTTCCGTAGTATTTGTAAATGTTGCATTTCCGGGTTTTATTGAAGTTGTCGTAATGTTTGAATTTACTGTTGCAAAATTAGTTCCACTTACAGACGCCATGTTTGTTACGGCGCAAGTAGTTGCCGGCAATACATTTGCAGCATTAATTGTTGCACTAAAAGTGATTACGGTTCCTTTTCCTGCAGGTAAAGTAAATGGCCCTACCAAAATTGTTTCTGTTGTTGCATTGGCTGAACTATTTTTAGCAGATTGATTGGTCTTTGCAAGTGTACTATTTTGAATTTCTGCGATTGGAGTTGTTTGTTCTTCAACATTTTTAGGTGCTGCAATTTTTGATGCTGATGCGTTACTAGGAACAAGGACTGTTCCTGATTCGATTGTTCCTCCGCCTTGTTCGTCTATAGCTGTTCCTGGATTTGCACTATTATTTGCATTCCAAAAAGAGGCAAGTGCTGTAGTTCTGTCACCTGTTCCATTTACTAAAGGAGTTGTTCCTTGCAAAATTACTTTATTGCCTAAGCCCTGAGCCAATACATCGAAAGTTGCAACAAGATTAGTTACAGGGCTATTAGTTGTATTATTTCCAATATTTGCGGCACTTATTAAAGAAGTTGTCGAAGTTCCTATTGAAATTACCCCAATATGTGCGTATGAATTTGCCACTAAACTAATGTTGTTGTTTTTTATGCTGGCATCCATTCTGGCGTTTGCGGTAAAAATATTATTATCATTTGCTTCAGATAAAATACCATAGTTACTGGCATTGGTGATGGAATTATTTAATATTTCTGTAATATGTTTAGCATTTCCATAAGCTGCAACTGAAATACCATTGGAAACAGATCCTGTTCCACTACCATCAATTGTGTTAGAATTTATTCTTCCATTCATGGTGGCATTATCCTGACTTCCAACATTACAAGTAAAGCTTCCATTGAAACTTGATTTTATGGTATTGTTTATTATATTATAGTTTACTGTTGCCGATCCAGTTGATTGCAATGACAAACCATTGCTACCCGGGCTTGAAGCTGCTGCATTTATAGTGTTTCCTTCAGCAATTGTGTTTCCTCCAACTTGTATGTTGTTTGTTGAAGTGCCACCAAAATTTAGTGTTAAACCATATTCTTTAGAATTAGAAAAATCGTTGCTTTTTAACACTAAAGTATTATTTGAAGTTCCGTAACCTTCAAAAACAAAGTTACTTCCACCGTTTGCTTTATTAAAAGAATTTTTAAATTGACACGCTGTTATGGTTAGATTTGAAGTTCCCTGGTCATTATAAGCATAAAAACCACGCCCCCAGGAATCATTAACATTTGTATTGGTTATGGAAGAGGTCCCTTTGAGATTTGTAGCGTATATACCACCAACATTTGAGCTTGCCACATTACTTCCACAACCAGTTAAAGTACTGTTGTTTAATGTAAAATTAGTTACATTGTTTATTGAGATGCCAAAATTATTGTTTGTACCGGTAACCGAAATATTGTCTAATGCAATTCCGGTACTTCCAACCAATGAAATAGCAGCATTGATTGAACCCACAAAATTCATGTTTTTAAGCGAAATGTTTGTACATGAATTAAAATGAGCTCCTTTGTCGGATACGTTTTGAATTGTACCTCCGGATCCGGCAGTAGTTCCAGTTCCAGTGACTTGAAAACTCCCTGTTGTATTGGTCATAATTATTCCTCCCGCACCTCCATTCGAAGAAATACTTTTAAAGATACAGTCTAAAACGCCACCTCCATTAATGCTTACGGCAGTAGTATTTCCTCCTGTTATGGTAACATCTCTTACTTTTAAAGTTCCAACGCTAGAACCCGTCATGTTGGAAGAAAGTATAACTCCTTGAATGTCATTATTAGAACTAAGTGTTATAGCAGAAAAAGTTGGGCTAGTACCACCAGTTGTTGGCAATACATTGCTGTAAGAAGGAACTGTTAGACCTAATATTGATACTAAACTGGCTGTCGCTCCCTGTCCAATCACTTTTTGATTGGTTGACAAAGTCAATGTGGTACCGCTACTTCCAGTACCTGTGTAAATAAAAACGGGGTTAGATCCCGTGCCAACAGCATTCTGTACTAATTTAAAAGGACTTAATAAAGTACCATTTCCGTTTGTTGCCACTGAACTATTTACAAAATAGATAGGTGTTGATATTGTAATGTTGACTGTTCCTGTATTTGTTTTTCCGCCGGCATTTGTAAGTGTATAAGTAAAACTGTCGGCACCGGAATAACCAGCTGTTGGATAGTAGGTAAAGGAACCGTCTGTGGATAAAGCAGCAGTTCCATGAGCTCCATTTGCCAATATGGCCACAGTCATCGCCGTTCCGTCAGGACTAACATCGTTGGCTAAAACACCCTGAGCCGCATTTAGTGTAATTCCAACATTTCCGATGCAGTTATAAGCGTCATTTACAGCAATTGGAGTTACTTTAAGAGAATTGGGAACTAATGTCAAATTAGCATCCAAAATGTCTTGAAAAGTTGCTCCAGTGGCATCCGTTCCAGTATTATTTATAGTGATGGTAAAGTCAAGTTGTGATCCAGGTTGAGCATTTCCTCCGCCATTTATGGCAACTGCATTGGTAACACTGACCGTTGCAGCAACAATTGAATTAGCGATTGCTTCTTTTTTGACCGGAGATGATTCAATTTTGCTATTAGTCTCCTTGCCAACAATTTTTTTCTCGACTTTTGCTATCTGCTTTACAAGTTGAGCAACAACATTTTCCTTGATAAGGGTGTTATATGACATTCCGAATGTAAGGAACCCTAGTAGTATTGTAACAATTAAGAGTTTGTTTTTTTTCATTTTTTTTACTTTAAAGAGTTAGCACAATTAAGAAAATACGGCTTCGTATCTCATCCCGAAACTATCAAAACCTAGCGGAGAAAGAAACAATTCTAAATTGCCTTTTTGAGGATGGATAATGGTAAAAATACCTTGTTGGTAATATTCGTTTTTTTGTTCTGTACGGAAAACTATGGAAAAAGGACTCCTTTCCAAAGGAGAATAATTATTCAGCTTTGTTACTTCAATTAACTCTGCATCAAGCTGAATTTCATCAGAAATTTGAATCGTGAATACCTTGTTTAAGTGTGGGTCAAAATCATTTAAAGTAAGTAAAGCTATATCCATTTGTTATATTTTCTTGTTTGTCGGTTTCATTCAGGACGCCACTCCATTAAATGGTAGACACCATTTGTTTCGCTAATTTTTGTAAATCCCAATTTCTTGTATAAATTCATGGCAGGATTAAAACTTTCTACATGAATAGTAACATTCCTATTCACTTTTGCGGCCTTTTTTATTATTTCTTCCAAAATAGAACTGCCAATATTTTTTTTTCGCCAATCTGGCAAAAGAGTAATATCTATAATTCGAATACCCTTATTTTCAAAAAAGAAATCAATGTACAGTCTTCCAATTGTAGTATTCTCTTTCTCAATTATATAGAATTTTGCCCCGATATAATTTTTTTGATAATATTCATGCTGGGCAAAAAACTGCTGTTCAATAAACATGTTTTTTTGTTCTTCGCTCCAATTGGTTCCTTTTTCTAATTCTTCCGTGCGTGTGCTGCCGTATATTTTACACAAAACAGATAAATCACTTTCGTGAATGTCTCGAAGATTAATATTTTTTATATCTAAATCCAATGCAATAATTAATTAAGTTCTTGGAGGATAAACTCCTTGAAGGGCTATGCAAAAATACATCGTCAAATAAGGCATCATGTTGTTATGAGGCTGATCTCCTCCAGCAGGAGCAAGCGAAGAATCTGCCATTGCAGTTGACGGAGTGCCCGTAGAATAAATCTTTACAGGATTACCTCGGCCTAAACTGTTGGCTGATGGGACAGTAGATTGCGAATTTAAGTTGGCAGCATTTAAGTTGTGACTATGAGAAGGTATTTCTGACTCTAGCAAAGATACAGTTTCAACACCACCAGTTTCTCCCAAATCATGCAATGATAATCCTGGACCTTGGCCAGGGTGCATAGGTGTCCTGCCTTGCAAATTAGGTAATGCAAAGTTCGATTTTCCGTCACCGCCATAAGTTGTGCCCAATAACGAAAAAAGTGCTGTGTTTTGAGATAGAGGTAAAAGTTGACCATCGCACCAAGCCCAACCTCTTGGGACAAAGTTAAATGGGAATATGCGTATTTCGGCCACAAATGGATCCATAATATTTTATTTTTTGGTGTTTAAAAATTTAAAGAACGCTAGATTTATATTACGTTGGAGATGGAAATATTCCAAATAATGAAATTATAAAATCTACACACAAATAAGGTTGAAAATTAGTATGGGGCTGACTACCACCAACCGCAGTTATTGAATTATTAGCTAACGCTACACTTGTGTTTGTTGCAGCATATATTTTATTACCGGTTGCCGTACTACTCAATAAATTATTACCAGGGTTTCCGCTGTTAGCTAAATTATTAGAAGCCAATAACGGATGAGAATGGCTAGGAATCTGACTAGAAGTTAGGGTTACTTCTTCAACTCCACCAGTTTCGGCAAGAATAAATCCATTTCCTTGATGTATTGGAATGCGACCCCGTAAATCAGGTAAAGAAAAAGTTTCTTGACCATCACCACCATAAGTAGTTCCGATTAATTGAAATAATGTTTCATTTTCAGAAATAGGAAGAAGCTGTCCTTCACAAAACATCCATCCTGCAGGAGCAAAATTTCCGGCAAACATTCTGATTTCACCAACGTAAGGTTGTGCCATAGTTGTAACTTTTTAGAATTATTAATTAGGGGAGGGAAAAACTCCTTGTAAAGCGATGCAAAAATTCAAGGTTAAAAAAGGTTGCATATTCAAATGAGCCTGACTTCCGCCTGTATTTGAAACCGATGTCGGATTTAATACCACTAGATTATTAGGATTTCCGTATGCTTGATTAGGAGCTGTATTTCCTAATGCAGTCATACTCGTAGGAATGTTAGTTGTTACTGCTTGAGACGTTCCTTTAAGAATGTGTGTGTGCGTGGGCATTTCGGCTATGGTTAATGTATGAGCTTGTTCCCCTCCTCGTTCCCCCAGTGTATGACCATTTCCAACATGAATTGGCGTTCTTCCTCTTAAATCAGGCAAGGCAAAATTTACTCTTCCATCGCCACCAAAAGTAGTACCTAATAAGGAAAACAAAGCCTGGTTTTGGTTTATGGGCAATAATTGTCCATTACACAATGCCCATCCTTTTGGAGCAAAGCTAAAAGACATAATTCTTGTTTCAGATAAAAACGGTTCTGCCATAATGAGACTATTTTAGATGTTTATTATTTTTTTAGATGTTTTATTAAACCAGTATAGAACTTACTGATAGAGTATGTTGGGAAACAATTTCTTTTTCGTAAACTATCGTATTCCTTTCTTTGACAATTATTATCGTTGAGGTTTTTTCTGTGGATAAAATTGTTTTTAGAGAAACGCTTCCCCTATTGGTTTCAAAACCGTATGGATCAAATTTTTGAATTGGGGCAGGAAATAAATAAAGGGACAAATCCACATTCTTGTTGTTGATTTGTAGTTCTTTCATGGCAATATTTATGGCTTCCAAATCAAATCCGGACAATGATTTTAATGTTTTCCATTCTCCATTTGAGTTTTTTCCAAAACATAACAAAACAGCATCTAATTTCCCTGCACCAGCAACATGAAGATGCATCGGAAACATTTTCAAATGACCGTCTTGAGAATTATAACAAAAATTACTTGAAGATTCATAACCGTTTTCTTTCCAACTTACAATTGCTTTATTATAACAATCTAAAAGAGTTTGATCTAAAAGAAAAGCATCTGAATGTGTTGATTTAGAAAATTTCGATAAAATATTTTCTTCTTCTCTGTCTGAATCCAAAAAACTAGTGAGGGTGTTTTGCCCAAGAAGCGAGCCGCAAAGTAGGGTTGCAGTACTTACAAATCCAACATTTTTAATGAAATTTCTACGTGTTAAATCAATCATAGAGTAATGGTTTTTAGTAAAAAATTTCGTTAAAACTACTAAAAACCATAGTACATAAAATATTTTAATCTACGAATTACAAAAAAAGACGATAAACTCCTTAATAAACGATGTTTTTTTAAGAAAAAACTACAAAATAACAAACAAGGCCATGGTTGGT
Organism: Flavobacterium limnophilum; assembly: GCF_027111315.2. GTDB lineage: Bacteria > Bacteroidota > Bacteroidia > Flavobacteriales > Flavobacteriaceae > Flavobacterium > Flavobacterium limnophilum. The sequence continues at coordinate 3,829,769 of NZ_CP114289.2, forward strand.
TTCATAAAACAAAAATTCCAAACCCCAAGGAAATAAATCACTTGAAGTTTGGAATTTTTTTACCGTTGAAATTTAAAGAAAATTTATTCTTTTGTTTCTTCTTTTGTTTCTTTTTTTTCCGCTGGTTGGTCGTCTTTAGCAGCATTTTTGAATTCTTTAATTCCACTACCCAAACCTTTCATTAATTCTGGAATTTTTTTACCTCCAAAAAGTAATAAAACAATTGCTAAAATAACAAGGATTTCCGTTACACCTAAACTTCCCATGATTAAAATAATTTATTGCCGAAGCAAATTTGTAATAATTCGTGGGGGCAAAGGTATATAGAATTCCCTAACATAAATTCATTTGAAGTTAATTATTTAGCATCAAAAGAGTTAAAAATTTCGTAAAATAAATAAATCATCAGGAATGGCAACGGTTGAATTGGCTGCAGGGCATTCGCTTTTAAAAGTTTCCGCCACGACCCGAGTCCCGATAATTGTCGGGACGAATAGGCGAAGCAATTACACTAATAACACGAATTACAATTAGTTTTTAATTGCACAAATTCTTAAAAATAGATAAAATTCGTGCAATTCAATTTTAAATTTTGATAAAAATTAGTGACAATTAGTGTAATTCGTGGCTAACTTTATTTTTCTTTTTAAAAGCGAATGCCCCGAATTGGCTGGTAATATCAAAGATATAAATTATTATATTTGTATCATAAACGCAAAATATGTCTGAAAAGAGGCTTAAAAGAAGAAAACTCATCAATAAATTATTCTTAAAAAACCGATTGGTTATTTTGAATGAGGATACTTTTGAAGAAATTTTTTCCTTCAAATTGAATCTAATGAATGTTTTTGTGGCGGCAACCTTGGGAGCCATTTTACTGATTTCCTTTACCACCGTAATCATTGCTTTCACCCCATTGCGCGAGTTTATTCCAGGATATTCTTCTTCCAAATTAAAAAGAGACGCCACCGAATTGGCCCTGAAATCCGATTCCTTGACCACGGCTTTAAAGAAAAACGAAGCCTACATCAAATCCATCCAAAAAGTATTGACCGGCGAACTCGAATATGCCAAATTCAACAAAGATTCCATTCTTGCCACAGCCGATGAAGCACCATCCCAAGTTGATCTATCTGCTTCAGAAGAAGAATTAGAATTAAGAAAAGAGGTAGCCACAGAAGAAAAAAATTCAAAATCCAACGCATCGAAAGCGAAAAAAAAATAAAACCCTTATAATGTCTTTAAAACCTTTTTTTGCTAAACTTTTTGCACAAAAAATCTATCGGAAAACACAGCTTTGGGCAACCAATCCAACGAAAACCCAGCAGCGAGTTTTCGAGGATTTAATTCGTCAAGCTAGAAATACCCAATTTGGGATTGACCATCATTTCGACCAAATAAAAACGTTTGAAGACTTTTCGAGAAACGTCCCCGTTCGGGATTACGAAGGTCTGAAATCATACGTCGATAAAGTGGTGAAAGGCGAGGAGAACATTCTCTGGAAAGGCAAACCGCTTTATTTTGCCAAAACTTCAGGAACCACTTCGGGAGCCAAATACATTCCGCTAACCAAGGAATCGATGCCCTTTCACATAGAAGCCGCACGAAACGCCATTCTGCATTACATTCACGAAACCGGAAACGCCGATTTTGTCGATGGAAAAATGATTTTTCTGCAGGGAAGCCCCATTCTTGAAGAAAAGAACGGCGTAAAACTGGGAAGATTGTCAGGAATCGTGGCACATTTTGTTCCCAAATATTTGCAAAAAAACCGAATGCCTTCTTGGGAAACCAATTGCATCGAGGACTGGGAAACCAAGGTAAATGCCATTGTCGAAGAAACTTTTGACCAAGATATGACCGTGATTTCCGGGATTCCGTCTTGGGTGCAAATGTATTTCGAAAAATTGCATCAAAAAGGAGGAAAGCCCGTGGGCGAAATCTTCAAAAACTTCAATTTGTTCATTTATGGAGGCGTTAACTATGAACCCTATCGAGCCAAATTCGAAAACTTGATTGGACGAAAAGTGGACAGCATAGAATTATTCCCCGCTTCGGAAGGGTTTTTTGCCTACCAAGACTCACAAAAAGAAAAAGGAATGTTGCTATTATTGAACTCCGGAATTTTCTACGAATTCATCAAAAGCGACGAGTTTTATACCGAAAATCCCAAAAGACACACCATTGGCGAAGTCGAATTGGGCGTGAATTATGTGTTGATTATTTCGACCAATGCCGGACTTTGGGGTTACAACATTGGCGACACTGTCCAGTTTACGAGTTTGAAACCCTATCGAGTTATCGTTTCGGGAAGAATCAAACATTACATCTCGGCTTTTGGTGAACACGTCATTGGAAAAGAGGTAGAAAGTGCTTTGCAGGAAGCCATTATTGGAACCAACATTCGCATCAACGAATTTACGGTTGCGCCACAAATTACGCCAAACGAAGGTTTGCCATATCATGAATGGTTCATCGAATTTGAAAACGAACCTGAATATCCAGAAGCTTTTGCAGAAGCTTTGGACAATGCGATGCGTAAACAAAATATCTACTACGATGATTTGATTGTGGGCAAAGTATTGCGAAAATTGGTTGTCACAAAAGTGGCCAAAAACGGCTTTCAGGACTATATGAAATCCATTGGAAAACTGGGCGGACAAAACAAGATTCCAAGGTTGAGCAATGATAGAAAGATTGTGGATGAATTGGTTACATTGATTTAAAATCGAAAATTTATTCCTCTTTGTAAATAACAAATATTACTTTTATAAAAAAGTTTCAAAAATGAAAATCGAGAAAATAAGAATAAAAAATTTCAAAGTTTACCAAGATACCGAAATAAGAGATTTACCAAATATGTGTGTCTTTCTCGGAGCAAATGGAGCAGGAAAATCTACACTTTTTGAAGTATTCGGTTTTTTGAGTGATGCCCTTAAAAGTAATGTAAAAACAGCACTCAATAAAAGGGGTGGGTATAAAGAAGTTTATTCAAGAAATGGAGTTGGAGATATTGAAATTGAAATAAAGTTTAGAAATCCTGATGTTGATGGTAAAAAACAACCTCTGATAACCTACGAGTTATCTGTTTGTTTAGGAAAAACTAATATGCCAGTAGTTTCTAAAGAAGTTTTAAGCTACAGAAGAGGAAATAGAGGAAGGCCTTATCGTTTTTTAGAATTCACTTATGGAAAAGGAAATGCAATTGTAAATGAAAGTGAATTTGAAACCGCTAAGCAAGAATTTAAAGAGCAAAGAGAGGAACAAACTTTGGATAGTCCAGATATTTTAGCCATAAAAGGACTAGGACAATTTCAAAAATTTAATGCTATTAGTTCATTTAGAAGATTATTGGAAAACTGGTATGTTTCTAATTTTCAAATTCAAGCGGCTCAAAATATTGAAGATACAGGTTTGAGCGAGCATTTATCAACTACAGGAGATAATTTAGCTCAAGTTACCAAATATATATATGAAAATTATCCAGACACTTTTCAAAAGATTTTAGATAAAATGAAAGAAAGAGTTCCTGGAATTGACAAAGTAGAAGCGAAAGAAACAATTGATGGTAGAATTGTTTTGCAATTTAGCGACGGCAGTTTTAAAGACCCTTTTATATCTCGATTCGTTTCGGATGGCACTATTAAAATGTTTGCTTATTTGGTTTTACTCAATGATCCTAAGCCACACCCATTACTATGTATTGAAGAACCTGAAAATTATTTGCATCCTGAACTATTGATTGAATTAGCTGAAGAATTTAGAGATTATGCTAATAGAGGTGGGCAAGTATTTATATCTTCACATTCACCAGATTTTGTGAATGCCTTAGAATTAGATGAACTTTTTTGGTTGAATAAAGACAAGGGTTTTACAAGTATAAAAAGAGCTTCAGATGATGAGGCAATATCCAGTTTATTTAAAGATGGTGATAAATTGGGGTATTTATGGAAACAAGGGTATTTTATCGGGAGTGGACCTAAAAATTAGTTTATGGCAAGAATAGAAATATTAGTCGAAGAACCATCAATGAAAGAATTTTTAACCATTTTATTACCAAATGTTCTTAATAATCAATGGAACCTGAATGAAAATTACTTTATTAGAAGTTTTGAAGGTAAAAGTGATTTACAGAAAAATATACCATCTAAAGTAAAATTTTTAAGTAATTGGAATCACGAAGCAGTTGGGGTTGTTATTATGCAAGATCAAGACAGTTCGGATTGTAAAATTCTTAAACAAAAACTTATAAATATTTGTGACCAAAATGGGAATTGTCCTAAATTAGTTAGGATAATTTGTAGAGAGCTTGAGTCTTGGTATCTTGGTGATTTTTTGGCCGTAAACAAAGCCTATCCAAGTTTTAAACATCAAAATTATATACACCGGTCAAAATTTAGAATTCCAGATAATTGTAATGCTTTTGACGAGTTAAAAAAAATACTTCCTGAATTTCAAAAAGTTGGCGGAGCAAAAAAAATTGCTCCATTTATTGCCATAAGCGAAAATAAATCTGAAAGTTTTAAACAAACAATTACAGGTTTAATACGGTTTTTTGAAAGCGTAAAAGATTAAAATAGTCGATGATACTAATCGGAATTTTTTTGGGTTTGCTACAAAGAGAGAATAGAACAAAGATGGAGAAGAGACTTTTTTTAGCATTGGTTTTGGTTACATTTTCTCTTTCGGCACAGATAAAAGGAGTTGTAAAAGACAGCCTTTCCGGAAAACCAATTCCCTATGTCAATATTTGGGTTCAGAACGAAAATATTGGATCAACTTCAGAGGAAAATGGCACTTTTTTCATCAATACAACCGCAAAAGGGAAGAAATTGATTTTTTCTACACTTGGCTACGAAAAGAAAATCATCAAGGCTTCGGAAGCTTCGATAGTGAATTTGAAACCAACGGCTTATTCACTTGAAGAGGTCGTGATTTCAAAAAGCATTGGAACCAAAAGTGTTGAAATTGGCAAAACCAAAAACGGAATGTATCAAGCATTTGATAACGGTCCAAAGATCGACACTAAATTTTTTCCTTATTCGTCTTCCTATAAAAAGACAAAATATTTAAAGCAGGTTACCATTTATACCGACAGCAGGATTGAAGACGCCATCATTAAAATTCATTTTTACAACCTGGATTCCAATGGTTTTCCTGCCGATGAATTGCTGGACAAAGACTTTGTCGTAACGGTCAAGAAAGGAACAAGAATCAACCGATTTGATTTGACGAAATTCAATTTAAAATTTCCAAAAAACGGTCTTTTTGTTGGATTCGAAAAATTAATGATAGAAAAGAACAAAACCGAAAAAACCATCACCGATTTGAATACCAATATAACTCAAGTACAAAAAACGTATTTTCCCTTCATTTTGTACAATTATGTGGAAAGGGAATTTTTATATACTTTTTCGGGCGGAAAATGGAACCGCCAAGCAAATCAGAATTCTGAAAAAATGATGATAAATGAGCCATTGATAACGCTAATTTTATCTAACTAAATTATTAAAACCATACATTTGTAATGTTACAAAGTAGAATTTTATGAAGGAAATGAAAAACACATCAAGATCCAGAGCACAAGAATCCTCGGCGGCAATCGAAAAAATGTATATCACGATGCGCCATTTGTTCAACCGTGGTTTTTATAAACCAATGGGTATTTCGGGCGATACGTTGCGAGAAGCTTTGTTGGCTTTGCGACCAGAAATTTACGGAAATATAGGCGAAGAAAAAGTAGAATTGAACGGGCTTTTATACGTTATCGAACGTCTTCCGGTTGGAATCGAGGAATGTAGATTCATCAATTTGACATCGGACGAAGGCTACTCAAAATCGCATTTTCAAGCCATTGTTCCTCCTAAAAGGAAAAGAAATTGTTACCGCATTGATGAAGAGCAAATGAATGTCGAAATAACGCGAGGACGCTCGGACATCTATGATATTTTGACCCATTTGACCTTTATTTTCATCGAATCCCACAAAATTAGAAACAGGGTTTTACTCGATGATGCCGGCGAAGTTTCTCGCGATTGGCAAAAACTGGAAATAGCGGTTTCTCAAAAGAAAAAGCTGACACAAATCGAAAAAGAGAAAGCCGTTTCCCATGCGGCCAACATTCTGGGCAGGACATTTATCGAAGTTTTGGACATCTATGACGCCTTTGGATCGGAATTGTCGCCAGATCGTTTCTTGCACGTTATTTATTGGTTGGGGAAATTGGCAATAGAAGAAATAGTTGATGACAACAAAAGAACCATAACATTTAGCCCGATTTTGAGGGAACGATTAGGACACCACATTCACGGCGAAATTTGGGCAACAAACATCAAGGAAGTTTTAAAAGAGAAGAAACTTTTAGACAGACCAATTCACGTTATCAGTGCCAATATGCACAGCGTGATGAACTCCATCTTTGCCACGACGGTATTGAAAACCAAGTTCAAGGACAAATCCGATTTCTTTATTTATGAAGAATTGAGCAAATCTGGTGCGAATGAACTTAGAGACAAAGTGGAGGAATTTGCAAAACAACACGGAATGATTTCACTTCCGGACGCAGCTTCCGGAACTAATATTGACGTGCAAATTTTTGACACCGCTAAAATAGATTGGGCTAAATCATCGTTTCCAACAGCAAAAACCGGCGACAAGAAACCGGTAATAATCGTGATGGATTATGCCTTTGGCGAACAAGCTTACGAAACCATCGACGAATTATTGAAGCCTTTCAAGAAAAACAACAGCTTGCTTAACGTGGAATCGGTTTCGATAATGGGGAAAGCGGGAATTCTCGAAGGCGGAAAAGGTGACATCATGATTCCTTCGGCACACATCAATGAAGGGACGGCAGACAATTATTTTTTCCATAACGAATTGTCCGCAGAAATGTTTGCATCCGATGGAATTCCAGTTTTTGAAGGACCAATGGTTACCGTGTTGGGAACCTCATTACAGAACAAGGATTTGTTGAAGTTCTTCCACGAATCGACTTGGGGCGTGATAGGTTTAGAAATGGAAGGTTCCTATTATCAAAAAGCCATTCAATCGGCATCCAAAATCAGGAAAAGCATTCCCCACGACGTGAAAGTGAGATATGCTTATTATGCATCGGACAATCCTTTGGAAACCGGAAGTACATTGGCTTCAGGTGGTTTGGGAACAACGGGTGTAAAACCCACTTATTTGATTACCATCAAGATTTTGGAACAAATTTTTAACGTGAAATAAATTGGGTATATTTATCCAAATCAAAATATGAAATGAGCATTATGGATAAATTGGCAGTAAATACCAATCGAAATATGCGAATTACATGTGACCAATTAAAAACAATAATACCAACACATGAAAAGAATACTTATTACTGGCGCAGCAGGATTTTTGGGATCACATCTTTGTGACCGTTTTATTAAGGAAGGTTATTTTGTTATCGGGATGGACAATCTCATCACGGGAGATTTAAAAAATATAGAACATTTGTTCAAATTGGAAAATTTCGAGTTTTACCATCACGATATAACCAAGTTTGTCCACGTTCCCGGAAAACTGGATTATATCCTTCATTTTGCTTCACCGGCAAGTCCAATTGATTACTTGAAAATACCAATTCAAACCCTGAAAGTGGGTTCTTTGGGAACACACAATCTTCTGGGATTGGCCAGAGTCAAAAATGCCAGAATCCTTATAGCATCTACTTCTGAGGTTTACGGTGATCCATTGGTTCATCCCCAAACCGAAGAATATTATGGAAACGTAAACACCATTGGACCAAGAGGCGTTTATGACGAAGCCAAGCGTTTCCAGGAATCCATCACGATGGCCTATCATACTTTTCACGGGGTGGAAACCAGAATTGTTAGAATTTTCAACACTTATGGGCCAAGAATGCGACTCAATGACGGTCGAGTTATTCCTGCTTTTATCGGGCAAGCGCTTCGTGGTGAAGACTTGACTATTTTTGGCGACGGAATGCAGACACGTTCTTTTTGCTATGTGGATGATCAAGTGGAAGGCATTTTCAGATTATTGCATTCGGATTATGTTTATCCGGTAAATATTGGAAATCCAGACGAAATTACCATCAAGGATTTTGCCGAAGAAATAATCAAATTAACGGGAACCAACCAAAAAGTAGTGTATCATCCGCTGCCGATAAACGACCCTTTGCAACGTCAGCCTGATATCACAAAGGCAAAAACATTACTGGGCTGGGAAGCCAAAGTGAATAGGGCAGAAGGGATGAAAATTACCTATGACTATTTCAAATCCTTGTCCACCGAAGAATTATTGAAAGAAGAACACAAAGATTTTTCCAAGTACATCAGCTAGTGAAGACTAAAACGGGAAGATATTCAGGCTATATTCGCCCTTTTTCATACTTGATTGATGTAATCATCATCAATGTATTGGCTTTGTATATATTCCCTTTTCATGCCAATGAAATTGTTTATTCGATTTTAATAAGTTCTGCTTGGTTTATTATTGCCATATATCTTGGTTTTTACGAAGTATATCGCTACACGAAGGTCATTGCAATCCTGAATTGTACCCTTAAGCAGGGAATTTTATTTGCCTTGTTTTGTTTGGCATTGGAGCTGTTTTATTCTGATTTTTACTTCCAAAAAAGAGTTGTTTTATTTGTTTTTTTCTCGATAATCTTGATTCTCTTTTTCAAACTTTTCATCTATTATTTTCTGAGAAAATTCAGGGTTTTGTATGGTGGAAATTCCAGAAAAGTCGTTTTGTTGGGAAATGATGAAAATATCAATCCGCTAAAACATTTCTTTACCGAAAATCCGGATTATGGATATAAATTAATAAAAGTATTTAATCAGGCAAACCATAAAAAGGAAAGAATCGAAGAATGCCTTTCCTTTGTTTTTGATTATGGAATAGACGAAATTTATTGTTCAATGGCCGACTTGTCGGACAGTCAAATTACTGACATCATTGATTTTGCCGACAATAATTTGAAAACATTGAAATTTATTCCCAATGAAAAACACATTCTTTCGTTGAATGCAAAATATGAATATTATGATTACATTCCCGTTATTTCTTTAAGGAATATTTTGCAGGACGAAACCATGAACAAAGTTATAAAGCGGGTTTTTGATCTTGTTTTTTCCTCTTTAATAATTGTGGGTTTGTTGTCGTGGTTTATGCCAATTATGGCTTTAATTATAAAAATGGATTCAAAAGGCCCCGTGTTTTTTATTCAAAAAAGAAATGGATTGAATTATAAGGAATTCAATTGTTACAAGTTCCGATCAATGAACTTAAATGATAAAGCCGATTTGGATTTGGCATCAAAAAACGATGTTCGAATAACTAAAGTCGGCAAGTTTATTCGAAAAACCAGTATTGACGAATTGCCTCAGTTTTTTAATGTTTTTTGGGGAGAAATGTCGGTAGTTGGGCCAAGACCACACATGGTAAGTGTTGCTAATTTATATGCTGCCAAAGTAGATAAATTTATGGTGCGTCATTTTGTTAAACCCGGAATCACGGGGCTTGCACAAACCAAAGGTTATCGAGGAGAAGTTGAAACCGACCATGATATCATCAATAGAGTAAAATATGATATTTTCTATATGGAAAATTGGTCCATTTTATTGGATATCGAAATCATTCTCAAAACTATTTATAATGTTATAAAAGGAGACGAAAAAGCCTTTTAAAAAACTTTTTTATTGATTAGGTCTTTAATTTGAAAATCGAGATTGAAATGATTTTCGGTACTATCAAATACTTCTTGTTTCATTATTTGAATGGATTCTTTTCCTGTTTTTGAGATTTCAATCAATGTAGTATTTAAACTTTCGAAATTTCCGACCTTGGCAATCCAACCCAAATTATTTTCTTTTACAATCGTTTCGCCTTCACCACCACCAAAATAAAGCACAGGAAACCCCAAAGCACCATATTCAAATATTTTAGAAGGCACAGAGCCATAAATTCTTGTTTTTAATGGTATAATGGCAATATCAAAAGTTTTGAGTTTTTCGTGCAGAATAGAGCGTTCTAGCATTCCGTGAAAAAAGATTTTTTTCTGCGGATTTTGTCTAATTAAATCTTCAATTTGCCATTTTTCGGCACCATCTCCAAAAATGTGTAATTCTATGTTTAAATTTTCTAATTCAATGTTTTGACACATTTCATAAACTCCTTGAGCAACGCCCAACAATCCTGCGTAAAACACTTTGATAGGTTCGTTTACACTACTTATTAAATCCATTTTTTCTACTTGATGGTCTGGGAAATTACGGTACAGATGGCATTCTTTTTCAGGAAAAACCGAATGAATATGAGTAATGATTTCGTTGGATTGACCAAAGATTAAAGTAGCTTTCGAATAGATAAACCGTTCAAAAAACAAGGAAACTTGATGCGAAAAACTGTCTTTTTTCAAGGCTTTCAGTTCAATGGCAGCCAATGGCCACAAATCAGAAACATTCAGTATTATCTTTTTTCGCATTAGCGAAAGCACCAAAACCGACACAAAAGACAACAACAACGGTGGCGATTGAACAACCACTTTATGGGGTGTTTTTTTGGTCAATAAATAAAAGAATAACACAGACGCAAACGACAAAACCGAGAGCGTTCTTTTGAAGATGTTTTTGCTCACGCTCGGATAAATCCAAAGCCGTTTTACGGTAATATTTTCAAGTTTTTCCGTCACTGAAAATTTGCCTTTGTATTCCGGAAACAATTCCCCTTTTGGGTAATTCCCAAGCGGACAAAGTACCGTAACTTTGTATTTATTTTGATGTAATTTCAGCGCCAATTGCTCAATTCTATTGGCGGCAGCACCTTTTTCAGGTGGATAATAATTCGATATGATGAGGATTTCTTCCATTATTTTTCACTCTTTTTGTCATTCCGTAGGAATCTAAAATTGAGGTTAATTTTTTGTTAGTAGTATCTCAATAATTCGCTCCGAAGCTTTTCCGTCCCAAAGTTCTGGAATTCTGGCTTTTCGTTTTCCATTTTGAAGAAATTCACCAAATAATTTTTGTAGATTTTCTACCGATGTCCCTACCAAAGTATTGGTGCCAATGCTTTGCGTTTCGGGTCTTTCGGTGTTGTTTCGCATCGTAAAACACGGAATTCCCATCACGGTAGTTTCTTCCGAAATTCCACCAGAATCCGTAATTACGGCAAAACTATTTTTGATGAGGTACATAAAATTCAAATAGCCTTGTGGCTCTACAAAAAGTATGTTTTTCAAGTCTAAATTCGTTTCACCAAGAATCGCTTTCGTTCTGGGATGAATCGGGAAAATCACTTTTTTGTCGCCAGCTAGTTTATCAATTCCTTTTAACAATTGAATTAAAGATTGTTCTTCATCCACATTTGACGGGCGATGCAGAGTTAAGATGATATAATTTCCTGTTTCTAATTGATATTCCTTCCAAAAAACAGGTTCCAAAATTCTGTCCAAATTTTGGTATAAAGTATCAATCATCACGTTGCCCACAAAATGAATATTGGATTTTTCCACTCCATATTTCAACAGGTTTTCGGAAGCCGAAGTTGAGGTGGTAAAGAAATAATCGGTAATACTATCCGTAACGATTCGGTTGATTTCTTCGGGCATTGTCATGTCGCCGGAGCGAATTCCGGCTTCGACGTGGGCGACTTTTATGTTTTGTTTTTTGGCTACAATCGCACAAGCCATCGTCGAATTGACATCGCCAACCACCAAAACCAAATCGCAGGGATTTTGCTGTAATTCTTTTTCAAAAGCGACCATAATCGCTCCAGTTTGTTCCGCTTGCGAACCGCTTTTCACTTCCAGATTGCTGTTGGGTTTGGGAATATTCAATTCTTCGAAAAAAGTATCGCTCAAGTTTTTGTCATAATGCTGACCCGTATGCACCAAACGATAGGAAACATTGGCTCCTTCGTCTTGCTTTTTTTCAATCGCTTTGATGATGGGTGCGATTTTGATGAAATTTGGTCTTGCGCCTGCGACTATGGTTATTTTCATTTGTTTGTCATTGCGAGGAACGAAGCAATCTTCTTCCTTTTGTTAGTTTACTTTTTGTAACCAATTTTTGTCCTTGGAGTTTCATTTTCTTTTTTCTCTGACAATTCATCTAAATAAGAGAAAACCAATTCGATATTTTTGTCGTGATTTTCCAATTTTTTTTGAATTTGAAGAATATCTATTTTTAAATCGGTGGTATCCAAAAGCATTTGTCTCACTTTCGAAAATATTCTCATAATTTGTATATTGGTCTGAATGGCTTTGTCACTTTTCAAAACACTCGACAACATAAGAACGCCGTGTTCAGTAAAAACAGATGGTAATTTACGAGTTCCTCCCCAACTTGAAGTCGCAAATTGCGACTTCAAGTTTTGAAATTCATTTTCGGTTAATTGAAACATAAAATCATCAGGAAATCGAGACAAGTTCCTTTTTACCTGTTCATTTAATCTTTTAGTTTCAATGTTATAAAGTTCAGATAAGTCAACATCAATCATCACTTTTTGGTTTCTAATAAAGTAAATTTTATTAGAAATTAATTCTTCAGAAAGTAGTATTTCGTTTTCCATAAAGTATTATTTAAGTTTCTTTTAAGGTCACAATTTGTGACCTTAAACGTCTTGATGCCGCATTTTGCGATATCAAGATTCAATTTGGAGGTTGCAATTTGTGACCTCCAATTATTTACTTACAACTCCCTCTCCTTTGGAGAGGGTTGGGGTGAGGTTCGAAACAAATTGTTTTAATTTTCCGCTTTTGCTTCGTTCCAGTTTTTCTTTTCTGGTGAATGTAAAAACCAATCCTTTTTCCAAATATAAGGCAATTGCTGCTTCAATTTTTTGGATTTGTTCCCAATTCAATTCGGTTTTACTTACGTATTCAATTTCAAAAGTATCGATTTTAGTTTGTTTGATGACAAATTCTTTTACGTTGCCATCGTCTTCGATGATGCTTTTGGTTACGTAATAAAAAGTCAATCCAGGTGATTTTTTGCCACTTGGCAAAATAGCAATATCATTGGTTCGACCAATTAATTGTTGAAGAATAGGTTTTTTTGGTGTGCTTTTTTCATCCAAAATTCCAATATCACCAATATCGTATCGAATAAACGGATGCGCTTTGTTGAACAAAGAAGTGATTACTATTCGACCTGCTGCACCATACGGTAAAACATTATTTTCATCATCTAAAATTTCTACAAAAAGTGTTTCCGAATTCACTTGCCATTCGCCGTCAGGATTTTGAAAAGCAATCAAATCCAGTTCCGAAGCTCCGTATTCATTGACAACAGGAACTCCAAATTGTTTTTCTAAAAGGATTTTATCTTCATCAAAAAGCATTTCAGAAGTCACAACGCAGACTTTTAAAGTGGGGCAAATATCTTTTAAAACAATGTTTTTCTGCTGTAGAAATTTGGCAAACAAAACAATAGAACTCGTATAGCCATTGATATAATCGAATTTTTTGGTTTTAAATTTTGTTAAAAAACCTTCCAAAACTTTATCCGACAAATCGAAAATGGAGAATCGAAATCTATTGGTTAAAAAATCCTTAAAACGTTCTTTTCTATTACCAATAAAATCCAACGGAATTCCATAAAAACGAGCTTGGTAAGACGAATTAAAATCAATTCCGTGCCAGCCAAAACGATTGATGATATTCGCCCAAGTCAAGGCGTGCGAAAATTTGTCTTTGGCAAAAATAAAGGGATCACCACTGGAACCGGAAGTTTTGTTGACGTAAACATTTTTAATGTAAAACCCAGTTGAAAGCCTTTCAATCAAAGGTTTCTGAAAGTCTTTTTTGGTCATTACCGGCAAATCGTTCCAATTATTGAAAGTGGTTTTGCGAACGAGTTTTTGATAAGAGGAATTATTTTTTAAATGATACTCAACAATTTCTTGTTTTTTATTTTCAATAAAAGCTTCGAATTCTTGTTCTGGAATAGACTGGATTTTTCGCAATTCAGCTTTGGCTTCCTTCATCGGGAAACCATTTATTTGGAGCGAAAAATCGAAAAGTGGAAACATTTAGGCTACTTTTTGAACATTAAATCTTTTGATGGATTCCAGTTCTTGTTTTTTATTTTCTGTTTCTTCTTCTATGTCAAAATCATCTTGGAGACCTAACCAAAATTTGGCAGAATTTCCAAAATAGTGGCTTAATCGCAAAGCGGTATCGGCTGTTATTCTTCGGTTTCCTTTGATGATTTCAGAAATTCTGGTTTGCGGAATTTTCAAATCTTTGCACAAACGGTATGAGGTTATTTCCAAAGGAATGAGAAATTCCTCCAGCAAAATTTCGCCCGGATGTATGTTTTTAAGCTTTTCCATAATTTTTGGTTTTAATGATAATCAACAATTTATTTTTAGTCAAAAATCAAAGAGAGGAAAGATTAATCACGAATATATTTTACCAAAAATAATATTTACCAACAACTAATGACCAACAACCAACAACTTTTTGAAAATTAATTATTTTTTAAGTCTAAAAGCAATTATTTTTGCCAAACTTAATAACTACACGATGACAATTTTACTTTTAGGTTCTGGAGGAAGAGAACACGCTTTTGCTTGGAAAATGATTCAAAGTCCGCTTTGCGACAAACTTTTTGTGGCACCGGGAAATGCAGGAACGGCTTCGATAGCCAACAATGTTGACATCAGCCCGACTGATTTTGATGCCGTAAAAGCATTGGTTCTTCAGGAAAAAGTGGAAATGGTGGTTGTTGGACCAGAAGATCCATTGGTAAAAGGGATTTTCGACTTTTTCAAAAACGACATCGATTTAAAAGATATTCCAGTTATTGGACCATCAAAATTAGGAGCAACTCTTGAAGGAAGTAAAGAATTTGCCAAAGAATTTTTGATGAAACACAACATTCCAACGGCAGCTTACGATAGTTTCACGGCTGAAACGGTAGAAAAAGGATGTGATTTCCTAGAAACTTTGCAACCGCCTTATGTTTTGAAAGCCGATGGATTGGCAGCAGGAAAAGGAGTTTTAATCATTCACGATTTGGCGGAAGCCAAGGAAGAATTGAGAAATATGTTGGTGGGTCAAAAATTTGGTGAAGCCAGTTCCAAAGTGGTGATCGAAGAATTTTTGGACGGAATTGAATTGAGCTGTTTCGTATTGACCGACGGAAAAAGCTATAAAATATTGCCAACTGCCAAAGATTACAAACGCATTGGCGAAGGCGACACGGGTTTGAACACGGGTGGAATGGGAGCGGTTTCCCCGGTTCCTTATGTTGACGCGGTGTTGATGGAAAAAATTGAAACACGTATCGTTAAACCAACAATTGAAGGTTTCCAAAAAGATGGAATCGAATACAAAGGATTTGTGTTTATTGGATTAATCAACGTGAAAAACGAACCCATCGTAATTGAATATAACGTGAGAATGGGCGATCCAGAAACCGAAGTGGTGGTCCCAAGAATGAAATCGGATTTGGTGGAATTGTTTTTGGCTGTGGCCAATGAAAAACTGGACGAATTCGAACTGGAAATTGACGAAAGAAGCGCCACGACAATTGTGGTGGTTTCTGGCGGTTATCCAGAAGATTTCGAGAAAGGAAAAGTAATTTCGGGCTTGGAAACCATTGAAGATTCGATTGTTTTTCACGCCGGAACAAAACTGGATAACGGAAATGTAGTTTCTAATGGAGGAAGAGTTTTAACGGTGACTTCGTTTGGAGACAACTTCGAAGAGGCCATAAAAAAATCTTACCAAAATATAGACAAGCTGCATTTTGATAAGATGTATTTTAGAAAAGATATTGGAAACGACCTTAAATAATTTAAAGACCTCTTATTCCCCTTTAGGGGTTAGGGGCTTTATTTCAAGAAAGAGTGGGCGGTAGTATCTTGGTTTTCCTCTCCTTTTTCGTCGTACATTTTTAATTGTTTACACCAATATACGATGGCAACTGCACAAATGGCCATAAAAATCCAGTTAAGAAGATTAGCGGCAAACCAGTGAGTAAGCTCTAATTCTCTTAGAAAATTGTGTAGTGCGAAAAAAATGTTTTCAAATAACCATTGAATTCCTTCAAAAAATGCTCTCATCTTTGTACAAGTATTATATTTACAATCGCAAAAGTATAAAATATCCTTATGATTACAAGTGTTTTTAAAAAATCTACACCATTAAATTTAATTTTGGTTGTGTTTTTAATGCTGGTTTTCTTTTTATTGTACCAAATTCAAGATTTATCTTGGACCGATTCTGTTGTTGGCATTTTTCAAAAATCAGGATTATTCATCCTTTTGTTGAGTTCTGTTTTTATTACAAATTTCGTTGCCAAGAGAAACGGATTGAGCAAAGACAGTAGCTACACAATTTTTTTCTATTTTTTGTTTCTCTTATTTTTCCCTTCGGTACTGAATAATGTGAATCTGGTTGCATCCAATTTTTTTATTCTTTTGGCACTTCGCAGATTAATTTCGTTGCAATCCTTGAAAGCTTCGAAAGAGAAAATATTTGATGCCTCGTTATGGATTTTTGTGGCTTCGTTATTTCACTTTTGGAGTATTTTGTATATTATTTTGGTATTTATTTCCATAATTTTCCATGTTTCCAGAGATTACAGAAACTGGGTTTTGCCTTTTATAGCCCTTTTTTCGGTGGCAATTATCGCCTCGCTTTTTTCCGTAATTTTCGATACAAGTATCATTGAATTTGTAAAAACGCACGCAACGATTAATTTCAAATTGGATTATTTTACCAATAATTATCAAAATGGAGCTTTTTCCATTTACATAACGATAGCTTTATTTTTTGTAATTTCTATGTTAGGATCACTTTCTAACAGACCATTGTTGTTGCATTCGTCTTATAAAAAAATCATAAGTTCCTTCTTTATTGGAATCGTGATTTTCGCTGTTTCAGCAAACAAAAGCAATGATTTGTTGCTGTTTACCTTTGCACCATTGGCAATGATGGCCACAAGCCACATCGAAATTAAGCAAGTACAATTGAAGCAGGAAATGGTTTTGGGCGTATTGATTCTTTGCAGTTTGTTTGCGTTTTTCTCCCAATTATAGTTTCTGCCACAAAGCCGCAAAGACTCAAAGTTTAGTTAAAACTGCTGTTTTCGATACTTTAGCATCGAATGAATTAGCTAGAGTCTTTTGGATTTGATTTTTCTTTGTGACTTAGAGACTTAGAGGCAATTATAATTTATTTCCATAAGCCAAATCGCCGGCATCACCCAATCCCGGAACGATATATTTTTTCTCGTTCAATTTTTCGTCCAAAGCGGCAATCCAAAGATGGCAGGAATCCGGCAAATGTTCCTCAAGATAGGCAATGCCTTCCGGCGCGGCAATGATTACGGCAACGTGAATTTCTTTAGGAGTTCCTTTTTCCATCAATTTGTTGAAGACGGCAACAATGGATTGTCCCGTGGCCAGCATTGGGTCAAGCAACAACAAGTTTTTGTTTTCGATGTCGGCGACCGCCTGGTATTCCACCAAAATATCGAAATAATCATCGTTGTTCGGATGATGTCTATAAGCCGAAATAAATCCGTTTTCGGCGCTGTCAAAATAATTCAGAAAACCTTGATGTAAAGTTAAACCGGCTCTCAAAATCGAGCACAACACCAATTGATCCGCAATTTCGGTGGTTTTCTTGATGCCAAGCGGCGTTTGGATTTCGACGTTTTTGTAATGTAAATTTTTACTTAATTCATAAGCCATTACTTCGCCAATACGTTCAATATTTCTTCGAAAACGCATACTGTCGTTGTGGACATTCACGTTCCTGATTTGGCCCAAAAAATGATTCAGGACGCTGTTGTTTTCGGATAAATGATGAATTTGCATGGCTTGATGTAGATTTAGAATTTAGATGCTTAAACTTTGAAAGTTTTTTCAAACTATAAATGTATAAAAAAGTATCTTTGTCTTTTAAAATATAAAAGATATGTTTTCAAAATTAGCGTATTCCGTTTTCGAACAAAGTATCCAGGATTATCATCAATTTGATAATGTGGACCAACCGATAAACAATCCTTTTCCAAAGGAAAAAATCGAACATTTATTATACCTGAAAAACTGGATTGACACCGTGCAATGGCATTTCGAGGATATCATTCGCGATCCCAATATTGACCCGGTTGCGGCATTGACCTTGAAAAGAAGAATTGATGCTTCGAATCAAGAACGTACCGACATGGTGGAATATATTGACGGCTATTTTCTTCAAAAATACAGCCACGTCAAGGTAAAAGACGATGCCAAAATCAATTCTGAAAGTCCTGCTTGGGCATTCGACAGATTGTCTATTTTGGCCTTGAAAATTTATCACATGCAGGAAGAAGCCACTCGTGCCGAAGCCTCGCAAGACCACAGAGACAAATGTCAAGCCAAATTGAACGTGTTGTTGGAACAAAGAACCGATTTGTCCACCGCAATCGAAGATTTGTTGACCGACATCGAAAACGGCGACAAGTTCATGAAAGTGTACAAACAAATGAAAATGTACAACGACGATGATTTGAATCCTGTTTTGTACCAAAACAAGAAATAAGAAACTATATTTTGAACCATTAAGGGATTAAGAAAATTAAGTAAAACTTGATGAGCCTTAATCTCTTAATGGTTTTTAAACATTAATTCATTGTCCAAAAAAATCCAACATATAGCCGTCATGAGACTTTCCGCAATGGGAGATGTCGCCATGACGGTTCCTGTTTTAAGGGCTTTTGTCCAGCAAAATCCCGAAGTGAAAATCACGGTGGTTTCCCGACCGTTTTTCAAACCCTTTTTTGAGGGAATTCCCAATCTTTCTTTCTTTGCTTTCGACGAAAAACAACGCCATAAAGGATTTCTGGGATTGTTGCGATTGTTCCAAGATTTGAAAGCCTTACACATCGACGCTTTTGCCGATTTACACAACGTTTTGCGCTCCAAAGTGGTTCGAACGCTTTTTGCCTGGAGCGGAAAAAAAACAGCTTCAGTCGATAAAGGAAGGGAAAAAAAAGCAGCTTTAACGCGTGCCGAAAACAAGATTTTCAAACCCTTGACCACAATGTTCGAAAGACATGTCAAAGTGTTTCAACAACTTGGTTTTAGGGTAGATTTATCGAATCCTATATTTCCGAAAAAAACAGTTTTGGGTAAGGAATTAATTCAATTAATTGGAGATAACAACCAAAAACTAATCGGGATTGCGCCTTTTGCACAATACGATTCCAAGGTCTATCCCCTGGATTTGATGCAAGAAGTTATCAATAGATTAGCTTCGACTAAAACCCATAAAATCCTGCTTTTTGGCGGTGGAAAAAAGGAAATCGAACTACTGGATTCGCTTTCAAAAGACAAAGAAAACGTGGTTGTCGTTGCCGGGAAAATCAAGTTTCATCAAGAATTGCAACTCATCAGCAATCTCGACGTGATGCTCTCCATGGATTCCGGGAATGCGCATATTGCGGCAATGTTGGGCGTAAAAGTCATCACGATTTGGGGAGCGACACATCCTTTTTCCGGTTTTTCGCCTTTCAATCAACCTTTAGGAAATGCTTTGACCGCAGATAGAAATTTGTTTCCAAAATTGCCTACTTCGGTTTATGGGAATAAAATTGTCGAAGGCTATGAAGATGCAATGAGGACTATTGGTGTGGAGAAAGTAGTGTTCAGTGTTCAGTCTCAATAAACTGAAACTAACTTATAGCCAAATCTTCTCGTCCTGGCAACGTTTCAAAATATAACTTTTTAAGTTCGAAATAGTTTCTTGGTAAGCGGGTGCTTCGAAGCCAAAACGCTCGTGTTCCATTTGTTCTTTTTCGATGGCGTTGCAGCCCTTGATGACTTCTTTGAGCATATCGAGCATCGCTAATTCTTTGTTGTTGGTTTTCTGGAATTTGAACTCCACGATTTCATCCTGCAATTGCTCGCAATACTCCAAAAGTTGTGCTACTTCAGGTTCGTCCAGAAGGGAAGGATTGGTTTTGAATATTTCTCGGGTGGATTTCATATCAGCTGATGTGGACATTTATTAAACTAGTAATGGCGAATAGCATAAAGCACTTTTTTTAATTTTCAACATTCTGGTGCTAGAGCGGGTTTGGGAACTAAATTAAGCCCTATTTTCGGATTTGCCAAATATGTTCCCAGATACAAAACCATTTTTCCATTAGCCTATTGGCCAAATCTGTTGTAGTAGATGTGAAGACTAAATCCTATTGTTATTCTCTCTCCAAACTTTAGAACAACTCTATGGTGTGTGTGAATGTGTTTTTTTCTTTGTGGTGGTTTTTTGAGTTTTCTTTTTAAATGCTGATGCGAGAATATAACTTTCGGATGGAAGAATATGATTTACAAAGGCTCTAATATAACTTTCAGGTGGAAGAATATAATTTGCAAAGGCTCTAATATAGTTTACAAAGGCTCTAATATGATTTACAAAGGCAAGAATACAACTTTTGGATGCTCCAATATAGTTTTATGATGGAAGAATATAAAAACATCCTAATTTTCGTTCTCCATAATTAACGCATCAACTTCGAGTTTTAATTTTGGAAGATGATTGGTTAGTATTGACCAAATATTCTCGTCAGAAATATTGTCATAGGCATGAATAACTTGATTTCGCAGCCCAATAATTGCTTTGGCATTACTAATTTTTATAGTAAATGAATTGTCTCGAGTTATTATTCTGTTTACTGCTTCACCAATAATTTCAAGATTTCTTTCGACCGCTCTTTTAAGCATTAAGTTATTTTTGTACTTGAAAAAATCTTTTTCTTCTTCTATGAAAAAGCTGTCGATTTCTTCAATGCACATTTTAATATCGTAAAGCCATTTAAGAATTCTTTCATCCATAAATAAGCTCTTTAGATTTGTTTATGGAGTTTATTAAAATTGGATTTCTAAGAGTTTGTTCTTCAACTAAGTCAATTTCACGCCCAAAAAGTTTTTCTAAATCTTCTTTGAAATCCATATAGTTATCAAAATACTTCGATAACTCAATGGATTTAAATTTTACGAGAAGATCAATATCACTTTCTTTATTGAAGTTAGAATTCAGTGCCGAACCAAATAGATACATCTTTTCGACATTGTACATTGTACAAAGCCTTTTTAAATCTTCAATATTTCGGTCAACTATTCCCATTAAGCAAATTTAGGTAAAAAAAGTTCTATTCTGTACGGGTGCCAAAATAATTACGGGTAACATTCTTTTACTACAGCGGGTTTGGGACAAAATTAAGCCCTGTTTTCTGAAGCCCTGTCAGGGTTTTGAACCCTGACAGGGCTGGACGGTAGGTAGTCTGGTTTTGTTTAATGGATGATTTATTTTTGTGCTGAGGGAGCGATGAGGCTGTTGTGTGGGGGTTATTTTGTTGAGATTGCTTTATTAATATATTTTAAATGCTTCATCAATTCATTGTAGTTGGAGAAATTTTCAATTCCAAATAAATCTTTATCGTTTAACCAGTCTGTCGGAACTGCCAAGTTTTTAGATTTGTGAAAGTTTAATAAGTATGATCCTCCATCATACCACATGTCTCCAAGTTTGTCAGAGAAGTTTTTTTCATAATATATGTATTTTTCATATTCTCTATGCATTAACTCTTCTTTTAGGGGTAAATATATTTTATAATATTCATTTCTGTTGCTTAAAGATTTCTCACTGTTTTTATAATTTAAACTTCGATGTTTCTTTATTTCGGGAGAATATTTGTCTTCAAAGGCAATATATTCATCAACAGCTTCCTGCCATATTTTTTTTAGGTTTTCATAGTTAGGAGATTGATGCATAACCCATAAAAGATTTTTATCTTCTTGTGTAGCCAAAGAATATCTACTTTTTCCTTTTTTTATGTTTTGAAGATAAAACTCTAACTTTAAATAACTTAATTGTTTATCAATACTATCTTTCTTATTTTCCAATTCCGAAAGATTCATTGTTTCGTATTTAGAAGTAATTTTTTTGTTTTCCAATTCCGAAAGATTCATTGTTTCGTATTTAGAAGTAATTTTTTTGGTTGAAGAACAACTTGTAATTAAACAAATAGTCGATGCAATAATTAAACATTTTAATTTCATAGTTTTAATTTTAGCTAACTAGTATATAGGTCTGACGGCAATCAGACTTTATTATTAATCAAATATATTAATTTTTTCTTACAAATTATCAAACGGACTTTTATATTAAAACCAAACTTCCTAAAACAAAAAAACTTCCCTTTTCAGAGAAGTTTTCGTTAACTATTTAATTTTTGAAATCTGCAATCTAAAATCTACATTCGGATTAAAATCATTATAACTAAGTGTTGCCCAAGATTTGGGACTAAATTCTATTTTATCTTTCGGATTATCACAGATTTTTCAAATACAAAACAACTTTCCATCTAGACAAAATCCGGCATATTTTAAAACGAGGGTTAGTAGGACGTTGTTATTAAGGTGCTTATCTTTCCCAGATTATGCGGTAAATAAAGTTTAAATCAGGTTTTAATAAATGGTATTCGTAGCTTTTGGTTACGCTATCAAAACCTATTTCTGTAACTTTTTCAAAATTAGTATTTATCGAGTCAATCTTTCTTTTTTCTAAAATAGCATTAGTGTCGTAATTTTCAGCTTTATATTTCAATATGATTCTGTAATGTATTATATCGACTTCTTGGGTAATTCTATTTGAAACGAAGGTTTCTGATTTTCTATCTACATCATTCAATAAAGCCTTAAAATGTATGACCTGATTATCATTATAATAGACAGGTTTTTTAAATTTCAAGATAGCTTTATCGTATTGCGTTGGGTCTTGTAAATCCATAACATTTATAACCTCTTGTAAATCTGAAGTTATTGTTGGAATTACCGAGCCTGACCATTTGAAGTTAAATGAATAATCTGATAAAATTGGTTTTTTGGATTGTATTAATTTGTAAATTTCAAAGGTAATGTTTTTACAGTCTGAGGTTTCATACTTTACAAATGTGGATTTACTTTCAAAATCATTGTTATTTAAACCTGTGATTTTAAATAGCGTATAAAGTAAAGATAGCGTAAAAATCAAGAGCATTAAACAAAAAAAAGCTAATGCAATTACAACAGAATGTTTATCGTTTGTAAATACTAAGACTAAACCAATGACTGATGCTAAAGATGCGAAGAAGTAAAATTGTTTAGAAAAAATATTAACAACAGCAGTATAAGCATCCTTAATTACAGACATTTTTGTAGAGTTATTTATTCGTCAGTTCCCATTTTTATATTTTTTTGATTAAATTAATCTATGCAAAGATAATACAAAATTTATTTCAAATCATAATCTGTTTTATTTTTAAAAAAGCAAGCTAAAATCTATCTAAGAGACTATTGCAATTGTATTATTTCCCGCTAATATAAGAAAAATTACAACTTCCTAAAACAAAAAAACTTCCCTTTTCAGAGAAGTTTTCGTTAACTATTTAATTTTTGAAATCTGCAATCTAAAATCTGCCATCTGATTAAACATCGTCAAAATCAACCACAATTTCTGCGGAGGTTGGATGGGCTTGGCAAGTAAGAATCAAACCTTCGGCGATTTCTTTGTCGGTCAGGATGGAGTTTTTCTTCATTTCGGCCGTTCCTGATTTTACTCGGGCGAGACAGCTGCTGCAAATTCCGCCTTGGCAAGAATAGGGAGCATCTATGCCTTGTTTTAGGGCTGCTTCGAGGATGGTTTGTTTTTGCGACATTTCGAAAGTCGTTTCGTCATCGTCAACCGTCATCGTGATTTTGGTGTGCCCTTCGTGGGAACTGGCTTCCAAATTTTCGACAGCAGAACTGGAGAACAATTCGAATTTTATAGCCGAATCCTTGATGTTGTGTTCCTTCAAAACTTTGGTAACGGTATTGATCATTTCTTCCGGTCCACACAAATAGAACTTGTCGAATTCCAATTCCTTGTGTTTGTTGTTTAAGACAAAATTCACGACCGATTTATCGATGCGACCGAAAAGTGCGCCATCGGCTTTGGCTTGACTATAGACATAATGCACAAATAATCTTCCGGTATATTTCAGTTGTAAATCGTGTAATTCCTGGTGGAAAATGGTTTCTTCCGGCGATTTGTTTCCGTAAACCAAAACAAAAGAACTTTGCGGTTCGCTTTTCAAAACTGATTTCAGGATAGAAATGGCTGGCGTGATTCCGCTTCCGGCCACAAAAGCGGCGTAGTTTTTTTGGTTATGGCTTTCCGTTTCCAAAGTGAATTTTCCTTCCGGTTTTCCCACTTCAAGAATATCGCCTGCTTTTAGTTTGGTGTTGGCAAATTGGGAGAAAGCACCGTCTTTCACTGCTTTCACCGCAATTCTCAATTCACCACTTTCTGGCGAAGAACAAATGGAGTAGGCGCGACGAATTTCTTTGCCGTCCAGCGTCAATCTCAAATTGACATATTGACCGGCAACGAAAGTATAATGGGATTTGAATTCCTCGGGAACATTAAAAAGTATGGAAACAGCGTCTTTGGTTTCGCGTTTTACTTCTTTTATGGTGAGTTTTTTGAATAAAGGCATTGGAATATTTTTTTGCAAAGATAGTAAACCAAAAAAAATATAGAAGTTTATGACTTTAGAAGTTTGGTTTTTTAGGTTTCCTTGTCTGGTTTTTTGTCAAAATGGGTTTAAAAGCCGTGTTTTTTCTGTTTTGTTTATTCCAATGGCGAATCCCAAAACCTGGATTATGCCGACGCTAAAGACCTTCTAAAGCCTGTTGTATTGCTGTTTACTTCATATTAATTCTAATAAGTTTGTATGGTATTTCTATAATGAATCTATTATTTTATATGTTTTTATAGAATGACTATAGAGCGAGTATAGACTCACTATAGATTCATTATGAATTTTATGGCATTATAATAAGCTTTAACTTGCAAGGACACATCAATAATTAGGCTTCTAATAGCCGTTTTCTGCACCAGCCGATAAAAATCATTCCCCAAAAAGTTTCCGAAGAACTTGCAAAAACAAATCCAGAATATTCTATTTAAAATTTGTAACTTTTTTCTACATTTATCAACTAATAGAAAATAATCCAATTGTTATGATTCAGAAATTCCTTTATCTCGAATGGAAGGCTTTTACTAGGTCGGCCTCTTTCGGAGCCAATTTGGCCATCAAAATACTAATGGGTTTTGTAGCGGCCTATTTCATTTTAGTTTTTTTGGTATTAGGAATTGGGGCCTTTTATATCCTCAAAAAATTGCATTTCGACCCAATAGTTACCATCAATAAATTTATGATTTATTATTTGCTATTCGACTTAATCATTCGATTATTACTGCAGAAGATACCCGTGATGAATATTCGTCCGTTGCTGGTTCTTCCTATAAAAAAACCTATTATCGTACATTTTTCTTTGGGAAAAACGGTCTTGTCCTTTTTTAATTTTGTTCATGCCTTTTTCTTTCTTCCATTTAGTATTGTCTTGATTTATGAGGGATACGATGTGCTGTCGGTGATTCTTTGGCATACGGCTATGGTTTCCTTGATTTACATCAACAATTTTGTCAATATTGTGTTGAGCAACAAGGACAATTTGTTGGCAGTTTTTGTTGGAATCGCCGCTGTTTTTGGTGGTTTGCACTACTTTGGTTTTTTTGATATCACCAATTACACGGGACCAATTTTTGATGTTCTTTTCAACACCTATTGGGCTTTTGCAGTTCCTGTGGTTTTGTTGATAGGCTTGTATTATGGTACGTTCAATTATTTTAAAAGTGATTTGTATCTTGATGCTGGACTTTCCAGCAAACACGACATTGCCAAAACGGAGGATTTGACTTGGTTGAACCAATTTGGCACCATTGGGACATTCTTGAAAAACGACATCAAATTGATCAAAAGAAACAAAAGATCAAAAACTACTGTTGGGTTAAGCGTGATGTTTCTTTTTTACGGACTGCTTTTTTTTACCAACGGAATCGAAGCCTACAACAATCCCGTGATGCACATTTTTGCCGGTATTTTTGTGTCGGGAGGATTTTTAATCACTTTCGGGCAATTCGTGCCGAGTTGGGACAGTGCTTATTACCAATTAATGATGACGCAAAACATTCCCTACAAAGGCTATTTGAGTTCCAAATGGTGGTTGATGGTCATTGCGACCATCATAACAACCATCCTTGCTTCGTTCTATCTTTATTTTGGATGGCAAATCTATATGACCATTGTTGTGGGAGCGATTTATAACATTGGAGTCAATTCCCATTTGGTTTTATTGGGCGGTGCATACACAAAAACACCCATAGATTTGAGTTCCGGGAAAGGTGCTTTTGGCGATAAAAAAGCGTTCAACATAAAAACGATGTTGGTATCGATTCCGCAATTGGCCTTGCCTGTTTTACTTTATTGGGCAGGTTCTACTTTGGCCAATGCCAATGTTGGACTGGCATTAGTGGCTTTGTTGGGAATAATGGGATTTGCCTTTAAAAACAAGGCTTTTTCCTTGATTGAAAAAATATACAAAACCGAAAAATACGCAACCATAGCGGCATACAAACAAAAATCGTAATTCGTAGAGACGTTGCAATGCAACGTCTCTACCAAAAAAATCAAAAAATGATAAACGTACAAAACCTTTCAAAATCATACAACGGAACTACCGTATTAAAAATAGACACTCTAGAAATTCCAAAGGGACAAAGTTTTGGATTGGTGGGCAATAATGGGGCTGGAAAAACGACTTTCTTCAGCTTGATATTGGATTTGATCCAACCCACAACAGGACATATCATCAACAACGATGTCCAGGTGAATACCAGCGAAAACTGGAAACCTTTTACGGCTTCTTTTCTGGACGAAAGTTTCTTGATTGGCTATCTCACGCCCGAGGAATATTTCTATTTCATTGGCGATTTGCGCGGTCAAAACAAAGCCGACATTGATGCTTTATTGGCCAAACACGAAGAATTTTTTAATGGCGAAATCCTGAAAAACAAAAAATACCTCCGCGATTTATCCAAAGGGAACCAAAAGAAGGTTGGGATCATCGCCACGCTAATCGGCAATCCCGAAGTCGTGATTCTCGATGAACCGTTTGCCAATTTGGATCCAACAACCGTAAACCGATTGAAAAAAATCATCAAGGAATTGGCCGAAAATCCCGATGTAACCGTATTGGTTTCAAGCCACGATTTGCTTCACACGGTCGAGGTTTGCGACAGGATTGTTGCCCTAAACAAAGGCGAAGTCGTGAAAGACATCCAGACATCACATGAAACCTTGCGGGAATTGGAAACGTTTTTTGCCGTTTAAATTTCGATATTTCAAAAAGAAACGTATTTTTACCAGTCATTATACTAAAATGTACTTTTGAAAGTTAAATGATAAACTGTTTCCCATTGAAAACCAAGATATTTAAACACTCTTTTTTTATAGCATTCATACTGTTTTTGGTAGCATGTTCTACCAAGAAAGATACTTTTTTGGCCAGAAATTCCCATGCATTAAGTACAAGAGACAATATTCTTTACAATGGGCAAATTGGGCTGGACAAGGGAATCAAAGACATCAAAACGGGTACTAAAGACAATTTCTGGAAGCGGTTGCCCATCGAAAGAATGCAGATTATCGAGGACAATGGCGCTGCGGAAAAACCCAAAAACGCCAATTTTGAACTAGCCGAAGCCAAAGCCACCAAAGCCATCCAGAAACATTCGATGAACATTGGCGGTCAAGAAAAAAATTATCAAATAGACGAAGCCTATTTACTGTTGGGAAAATCAAGGTATTACGACCAACGATTTATCCCCGCCTTGGATGCCTTCAATTATATTTTGTACAAATATCCCACCAGCAGCAATATCGACCAAGCCAAAATTTGGCGCGAAAAAACCAACATGCGGTTGGGAAATGACGCACAGGTCATCAAAAACATCAGCAAGCTTCTGGACGAAAAAGCCATTAAAAAAGCCAAGACTGCCAAAGAAACCCCAAATGTAGCGATAGGAACTGATGGAAAATTTATAAATTACGAAAGCAAACGGTCAAAGGAATTAAAGCTGAAAAAACAAGTTATTGCCGATGCCAATGCGCTTTTATCACAATCTTTTTTGAACTTGGAAGAAAAAGACAGTGCCATTGCCAAACTAAAAATAGCCGAAAATTTCACCAAAATCAATTCAGAACGAGCGCGATACCGTTTTATTCTTGGCCAATTGTACCAAGAAAAAGGAGTAAGGGACAGCGCCATTTACAGTTATCAATCCGTGATAGACATGAACCGTAAAGCCGAAAGGGAAATGGTTATTCAGTCTTATGCCAAAAAAGCGCAATTGTTTGATTATCAAAACGGGGACAAAGATGCTTTCGTGAAAACCTACAACAAGTTGGTCGATGATCGTGAAAACAGGCCTTTTCTGGATGTCATTTATCATGAAATGGGCGTTTTTTACGACAAACAAAACGATCAGGAATTGGCCAAAGAATTTTACAATGCTTCTTTAAAAAGAAATTCTCCCGACGCTTATTTAGTGGCGTCGAATTACAGAAATTTAGGAAACATGCATTTTAAAAACACGGAATATTCCACCGCAGCAAAGTATTATGACAGTACTTTGGTCAAATTGGATGTAAAAACCAGGGAATACATTCACATCAAAAAAGTTCGAAAAGACTTGGATGAAGTGATTGAATATGAATTTGTTGCCAAAGAAAATGACAGTATTTTAAACATTGTTGCGCTATCGGATACGGACAGGATTTTGTATTTTGAAAAACATATCGACAAACTAAAAAAGTCGGATGAAGCCAAAAAAATATTGGAAGAAAAACAGAAAGAAACCCTTGCCAACATAGACAAAAGCAACATCAACAGTGCCGATGATCCTGTTTCTGCCTCGGGTACACCAGTAAAAAAATCATCGCTTGCGCCTCCTTCAATGCCAAGTGCTTCTGGAAATAATGTGGCCAACACGTTCTATTTTTACAATCCTTCGACCGTGGCTTTTGGAAAAATTGAGTTCAAGAAAAAGTTTGGTGAAAGGTCATTGGGCGGCAATTGGAGATTGTCAACCACTAAAACGGCGGTAGTTGACGGTGCCGTTAGCGACACAACCGCCACGGAAAAAATTGAAACAGCCAAAGAAGTGGAACAATACACGACCACTTTTTATTTGGACCAACTTCCAAAAACACAAGCGGAGATTGACGAAATCGCCAAGAAACGCAATTTTGCCTATTACCAACTGGGGGTTATCTACAAAGAAAAATTCAAGGAACATGAATTGGCCAGCAAAAAACTCGAGCAATTATTACTGAATAATCCCGAAGAAAAACTGGTGCTTCCGACGATGTATAATTTGTACAAAATATATCAAATCACGGACAACGCCAAGGCTGAAGAAATGAAAGCCCGTATTTCGAGCCAATATCCAAATTCTCGTTATGCACAAATTATCAACAATACAAATCCTGATTTGGTTTCCTCAAAGGACAGTCCGGAAGACGTATATGATAAATGGTATAAATTATACCAAGAAGAGTATTTTGCTGAAGTATTGGCAAAAATGGACGACTTGATTCTTCAATATTCGGGTGATGAAATTGTTCCAAAATTCGAATTGCTTAAAGCAAATATTCTAGGAAAACTGCAGGGATTGGAAGCCTACAAAAACGCCTTGCAATACGTGGCAGACAATTATCCAACGACTGAAGAAGGCAAGAATGCCCGTGAAATTTTGACGACTCAAATTCCGTCATTGGAAAAAATGAATTTCAGTACTGTCGATACCAAAAACTGGAAAGTCCTATATAAAGTGGGTAAATTGGAAGACAAGAACACCAAAGCCCTGGAAGATAAAATCAAGAAATTCATGGGCAGCGAAAACGTCCAGAAATTGACTTACACGTATGATATTTATACCGAAAAAGAAAACTTTCTGACCATTAGCGGCATAAAATCGGAGGCCTACGCCAAAGATATTGTCGTGATAATGAAAGACAATAAAATGTATAAAGTGACGGAGCCGGCTGTCGTGATTTCGAACGACAATTACAAAGTGGTTCAAATCAAGAAAAATCTGGACGAATATTTGACACCGCCAAAAGTTGTTCCCGCTCCTGTTCAACCGGCTGTAGTTCCCCAATCACCAGAAGTGAAACAACCAACGCCGCCCGGAGCTACCCAACAAATGTTGCCACCGGGAATGACGCCTCCAACTGGAAAACCTCAATCACCCCCAAAGCCGTAAATCATGTTTGACAAAAAGACAAAATCATATACCGAACTCCTTGGAAAAACTAACCGAATTGTTGAAGGTACAACGATAAAAGGAGATATTATTTCCCAAGCCGATTTCAGGCTCGATGGTGAATTAATAGGCAATTTTCAATCCAAGGGAAAAATAGTCATTGGTCCCGCAGGAAGTGTTACGGGCGATATTATTTGCAAAAATGCCGACATCGAAGGAAAGTTCAATGGCAAGATTCAGGTTGCCGAAATACTGAACGTGAAACACAAAGCCATCATTCACGGCGAAGTAACCGTAGGGAAACTATC